>NZ_CM174395.1:4415000-4728874 GCF_057834065.1 Luteibacter sp. GL_149 | reverse complement strand
TAGGTATGCTTGCCACAGAAGAGGCGCTTGCGCGCGGGGTGGACGGCAAAGTCTACCAGTCTTGACCCTCTCCCAGAGGTCGGCGCAGGGATCGGGTCCGTCACCCCCGTTTGACACTCCCGTAATAACCCCGCATACTTTCTAGCCTTTTTTAATCTTCACCCGGATGTAAGAGCCATGAAGCGGACTTTCCAGCCAAGCAAGCTCAAGCGCGCCCGCACCCACGGCTTTCGTGCTCGCATGAAGACCGCGGACGGTCGCAAGATCCTCAACGCGCGTCGCGCGAAGGGTCGTAAGCGCCTGATCCCGTAAGCGGTTCGCCGTCGTGCGTGCCGCTGCCATGCCGCGCGAAGCGCGGCTCCGCCGCGCCGCCGATTTCGCCGCCCTGCGTACTGTCAGCGGCCGCCTCGGCGGCCGCTGCTTTCTTTTGCGTTTCGGAAACAACGAGACCGACACGGCCCGTCTTGGCCTTGCCATCTCGAAGCGTTGTTCCAAGCGCGCGGTTGATCGCAACCGCATCAAGCGCCTCGTGCGCGAATCTTTCCGTCGCGCCCGGCCCGGTCTTCCCACGGTAGACGTCCTGGTGACCGCCCGCGACATCGCGGTCGCCGAATCCGGCGCCGTGCTCCTGGCCGAACTCGATGCCCTGTGGAAGAAGTTGCGGCCGTTGAAGCCGGAGCAGTCGAGCGTCACAATCGCGCGTTGACCTTCCTGTCCCCACCGTCCTTCCGCGGTCGTATACCGCGGCGCCCTTCGGATTTGGCCCTGCAATGAATCAAACGCGCACGTTCCTCTTCTTCGCGCTCATGTTTGTGGCGTACATGCTTTGGATGGAATGGGAGAAAGACTATGTCACTCCGCCTCCTGCACCGACGCCCGCCGCGCAGACCACCGGGCAGGCCGCTGCCGGCGACTCCAGCATTCCAGGTGCCGCCGCTCCCGCTGGCGTTCCCTCCGAATCGGCTAACGCCACCGGCCCGGCGCAACTCGTCACCGTTACGACCGACGTTCTGCGTCTGACGATCAATACGCGTGGTGGCAGCGTCGTTCGCTCCGAATTGCTGGCTTATCCCAGCGAGCCGCGTACCAAGAAGAATCCGGATTCGCCGCCCGTCCGTCTGCTCGACGACGAAGACGCGCAGTTCTTCGCGGCACAGGACGGTCTGGTCAGCAGCGCCGGCGCGGCACCCGATCACAACGCCCTCTTCCACGCCGAGAAAACCGAGTACACGCTCGCCGACGGCGAAAAGAGCGTCAGCGTCGACCTGACCTGGACCGATCCGTCGGGCATCAAGGTCGTCAAGCGCTATACGCTGAAGCGCAACGACTATGTCGTCGACCTCGATCAGCGCATCGAAAACGGCAGCGCCACGGCCTGGACGGGTAACGCCTACCAGCAGCTGCAGCGCGTACCGGCCGCCAAGGTCAACTGGTTCAAGGCCTATACCGATCCGGCGCAGCACAGCTTTTTCGGTGCCGCGTGGTACAGCCCGGAAACCAAGTTCGACCAGCTGCTCTTCAACGACTTCGCCAAGAAGCCGCTGAACCGCCAGATCACCGGTGGCTGGATCAGCATGCTCCAGCATTACTTCTTCGTTGCGTGGATTCCGCCGGCGGACCAGGCCGTCACGTACACGACGACCACCGTCAATCCGGATACCGCGAATCCTCGCTATCTCGTCCGCGCATTCGGTCCGTCGTTGCAGGCCGCGCCGGGTCAGAGCGTCGACAGCGTCGCTCGTCTGTACATCGGTCCGAAACTGCAGGGCACGCTGGACGCGATCGCGCCGGGTCTGGAACTGACCAGCAACTACGGCTGGCTGACGATCATCGCGCAGCCACTGCACTGGTTGCTCTCGCAGTTGCACGCGATCAGCGGCAACTGGGGTCTGGCAATCATCCTGCTCGTGCTGCTGATCAAGGCCGCGCTGTACAAGCTGACCGACGCGCAGTTCCGTTCGGGTGCACGCATGCGCAAATTGCAGCCTCGCGTCCAGGCGCTCAAGGAGCGTTACGGCGACGACAAGGTCAAGATGCAGCAGGCCATGATGGAGCTGTACAAGAAGGAGAAGGTCAATCCGATGGCGGGCTGCCTGCCCATCCTGATCACCTTCCCCATCTTCATCGGTCTGCTCCGCGTTCTGTCCGAAAGCATCGAACTGCGTCACGCGCCGTTTTTCGGCTGGATCCACGATCTGTCGGCATCCGATCCGTATTACGTACTGCCGGTGCTGTACATGATGGTGACGCTGGCCACCCAGCGTCTGACGCCGATGACCGGCATGGACCCGACCCAGGCCAAGATGATGAAGGTGATGCCGCTGCTGTTCGGCGTCTTCTTCGCCTTCTTCCCGTCCGGTCTGGTGCTGTACTGGACCGTTAACGGTGCCACCAGCCTGCTTCAGCAGTGGTGGATCACACGAAGTGTCGACCGCGCCGAGCTCAAGGCCCGGACGTCCTGATAACCCGAAGCGGCGCGTCGAAAGACGCGCCGCTTCGCTATGAGGCTTGCGAAGTGACCCAACACGACGACACCATTGCCGCCATCGCCACGGGTGCGGGCGCCGCGGGCGTCGGCGTGGTGCGCGTATCGGGTCCGGGCGTTCCCTTCATCGCCGCCACCCTGCTCGGTCGCGAACCTCGTCCGCGTCACGCCCACTTCGCCGCATTCCGCGACGCGTCCGCTGAACTCGTCGATCGCGGATTGCTGCTGTTCTTTCCCGGTCCTGCTTCCTATACCGGTGAGCACACACTCGAACTCCAGGGGCACGGCAGCGTCGTTCTTCTCGACGCCCTGCTTCGTCGCGTCATCGAACTCGGTGCACGCCTTGCGCGCCCCGGCGAATTCACCGAACGCGCATTCCTCAACGGCAAGCTGGATCTTGCCCAGGCCGAAGCCGTCGCCGACCTCGTTGCCGCGCGATCGGAAGCCGGTGCGCGCGCCGCGCTTCGTTCCATGGAAGGCGTGTTCTCCGCGAAAGTCGACGACCTGCTGGCCGATCTTGTCGCGCTGCGCGTCCACGTCGAAGCGGCGATCGACTTCCCCGAGGAAGAAATCGACTTCCTCGCCGATCCGGCGATAGAGAAGCAGCTCACGTCATTGCGCGTACGTCTTGCCGATCTTCTCGTCGAAGCGCGACGCGGCGTTCGTCTCAACGACGGCATCGCGGTCGCCATCGTCGGACGTCCGAACGCGGGAAAATCGAGTCTGATGAACGCGCTTGCGGGCAGCGAACGCGCCATCGTCACCGACATTCCCGGTACGACGCGCGATGTACTGCGCGAATCGGTCGCGATCGACGGCGTGTCGTTCGAACTCGCCGACACCGCCGGTCTTCGCGAATCGGACGACATCGTCGAACAGGAAGGCGTGCGCAGAGCGCGCGCGCAACTGGAGCGCTGCGACGTCGCGCTGCTTGTCACGGAAGCATCGCATGCGGACAACGATCTGACGTTCTTCGCAAACCTTCCCGATAGCGCGGAACGCATCGTCGTCGTCAACAAGATCGACATCGCCGGCGACAGCGCACATACCGAGCAACGCGCCGGCGCGACATGGCTGTGGCTATCCGCGAAAAGCGGTAGCGGCCTCGATGCGCTTCGCACGACACTGAAGACCCTGGCCACCGCCGGAGCGGGCGAAGGCGCGTTCAGCGCGCGCCGCCGCCACGTCGTCGCACTCGAACACGTCGCCGCCCACCTTGCACGCACAGCGATCGTGCTGGCCGAAACCCGCTCCGGCGAACTTGCCGCGGAAGAACTACGCCACGCGCAGCACGAGCTCGGCGAAATCACCGGCACCTACACGTCCGACGATCTCCTCGGGGCGATCTTCGGTTCGTTCTGTATCGGGAAGTAGAGCGCCACTCGGCCGGCCATCAGGCGGGTGCACGATCCGCGAACTTCCACGACGACGCTACCCATGAACGGACACGCGACGCGATCCACCTCGTCATCGGACGTTCGATAAAACGATGTGCGATGCAGCCGGCCGCAATCGTCGCCAGAAGCGTGGCGCACCAGAAAGCGATCTCCAGGCCAGGCCCGTAGTTCCCGAGTTGAAGCAGTCCGAATGCACGGGACGCGGCGCCCAGTACGAAAACGTGAATCAGATACAACGAATACGACGCGTCGCCCAACAGCAACCACAATCGCGACGGCCTCGCCATGGCCCACGGCTCCAGCGACAGTGCGCCAACGACCAGGAGCGCGGCGGGAATACCGGCCTGCCACCACCGCTCGGACAGTACGAGCGCGCCGGGCATATTGAGCAGCGCGAACCCACCGATCCCGCTGGCCAGGCAGGCCAGTCCAGCCAGGACGGGCAGTCGCTCCCGGGCTTTCGCGAACCACGCGAAGATCAGCATGCCGAATGCGAATTCCAGCAGGAGCGGACTCGTAAACAGATAGGTAGCGAACATACCGGACAACGACCCGCAAGCCAGAAACAGGACGATTGCCAGCGCCGTCGTCAATCCCGCGCGGCGCGCAGGGATCAGAAAAATGAGAGTGAAGATCGTATAGAAGTAGAGCTCGAAACTAAGACTCCAGCCTGGTCCGATGAGGAAGGTGATATCGCTCTGTTGAAGAGTAGGAATCAAGGTGTAAGAGCGCCAGATGCTGGTTGGGCCGCTGTTGGCGTTTACCAGCGAAGGACTCAGCAGATACAGCGCAAGGGCGGCGGTCGTTACCAGCCAGTACATCGGGAAGATGCGCACGAAACGCTTGAGCCAGAAGTCTCCGGCAGACGGAATCCCATGGGGTGTCCGCCAGTAGATCATCGCCATAACGAATCCCGAGATGACGAAGAACACATCGACGCCGCTTGCGCCGATGCGGAATCCACCGAAGACGTCGGCACCCGCCACCTTGCTTTTGAAGGCGATGTGGGACATCACGACCATGATGGCCGCCATCGCCCGCAGATACTGAAGCGTGTATATCAAGGTATCCCCTTTTTGCGCGGCCAGGCATCGAAGTATAGGCGCCGCACCGGACATAGCCGGCTCCGGACGATGTCCCTTCCTTCGGGAGGCGCGCTGCGTGTCCTGTTTAGGAAGGTCCCGAGCATGGCATGACGGTGAGCTTCGTCGAGCGCACGCTATACGGCGGCGCTCGATATGCCTGAAGCAAACATCAACAACGTCAAACGGTTGCATGACAACCCCATATCGAACGTGAGCAACTGCGTTAAACTGTCTGACTTTGCACGGATGTCCCTCTGTCCGTGCGCTCACGACAGTCGATTCCACGCATGCTCAATTTTGTCTTCGGCGGCCTCGGCGTTTCCGTTCTCTGGCTGATTCCTCTTATCTGGCGTGTCGCGCGCGGGCTGCTGCGGCGCGGTCCCGACGTTCTTCGTGGGCAGGGCGCCATACGATTCTGGGCCGGTGCGCTGGTCGTGCTTGTCGCGAGCATGACGCTCGAGGGCCTCGTCATCGCGCATTACACCGACGATCCCGCCATGGGCGGTTATCTGTGTCGCGTTCTGGGCCATGCGTTTGGCGAATCGCTCGGCGGATTCCTTACCTCGTTGCTGATGCTTGCCGCGCTCGGCGCCGCGTTGCCCTGGTATCTCGGCGTCTCGTGGCGCGGCGCTTTCACCGGCGCGACGCGGGCGCTCGAGCCGCTCGGCGCATTGGCGATCGAAGGCACCCGGCAGACATTCGCTCGCCTGAATGCGCGGGGCCGCGGCGGTCGTTCCGGTGGCGCGGTACGTCGTGCCGATCGACCGGCAGCGCGTAGACGGTCGGCGCCGCCGGCCGTGCGCCGCGAAAAGACAACGGTGGAAGCAGCGGTCACCCTGCCGACACGCACCGGTCCCGTTTCCGCACCACCCGCTCGTCGACACACGCCGATGCGCGAAACGGTGATTCGGGAACCCTGGCTTGCGCCGAGGAACGCGTCGGCACCGCCGGAGCAGCTTCCGCGCATAACGCCCGCATCAATGCCGATGATGGCCGCCGCGCCAACGCCCGCCCCTCGCGCGCCGGAACGATACGAATCGCTTGCGACGATGCCTGTTTCCGAATTGAACGTAGTGCCCGTTGCGCCTGAGCCCGTGGTGAAACCGATCGTCGTTGCACCGGCACCGGCACCGCACGCTGAAGCATTCGATCCAACGGCTGGCTTGATACGTGCCGCGCCTGTCACCGCCGTACCGGCGAGATGGAAAGCGGCAAACGAAGAAAGTATTGCCGACGTTTCCGCCGTAACGGTTACGCCGGCTGCGACGCCCGTCGTTTCGCGCACACCCTCGCCCGTCGGCGTACCGCCGCTTTCGCTTCTGTCCGCATCGGCACACGAGCCGGCCACATCGCTCGACGAAGCCCAGCTTGTGGAAACGGGCGAACTGATCGAACAACGTCTGCGCGAGTTCAAAGTGCCCGTCACCGTAGTCGGTGCTTCGGCCGGTCCCGTGATCACGCGCTTCGAAGTGGAGCCCGCGGTCGGCGTGCGCGGCAATCAGATCGTCGCGCTGATGAAAGATCTGGCGCGAGGTCTCGGACGGACGTCTATCCGCGTGGTCGAAACGATCCCCGGCAAGACGTGCATGGGCCTGGAGCTGCCGAACGAACAGCGCCAGATGATCGCGCTTTCCGAAATTCTCGACTCTGGCGAATACCGCGATTCCGACTCGCTGCTGACGCTGGCCATGGGCAAGGGCATCACGGGAGAACCCGTGGTAGCCGATCTTGCGAAAGCGCCGCATATGCTCGTTGCCGGTACCACGGGTTCCGGCAAGTCCGTCGCCGTGAACGCGATGATCCTGTCGATGCTGTACAAAGCAACGCCCGACGACGTGCGCATGATCATGATCGATCCGAAGATGCTGGAGCTTTCGGTATACGAAGGGATTCCGCATCTTCTGGCACCGGTCGTCACCGACATGAAGCTCGCCGCGAACGCGCTCAACTGGTGCGTGGCGGAAATGGAGAATCGCTATCGCGTGATGTCGGATCTGCGCGTACGCAATCTCGCCGGGTACAACCAGAAGGTTCGCGAGGCACGCGCCGTGGGTCGCCCGTTGTTCAATCCCTTCCCTGCGCATCCGGAAGTACCCGAGCATCTCGACACATTACCGATGATCGTCGTCATCATCGACGAGCTGGCGGACCTGATGATGGTCGCCGGGAAAAAAATCGAAGAATTGATCGCGCGACTCGCCCAGAAGGCGCGTGCGGCCGGTATTCATCTGATCCTTGCCACACAGCGTCCGTCGGTCGACGTCATCACCGGTCTTATCAAGGCGAACATTCCGACGCGCGTTGCGTTCCAGGTATCGTCGAAGATCGATTCGCGAACCATCCTCGACCAGATGGGTGCCGAAAGCCTGCTCGGCCAGGGAGATATGCTGTTCCTTCCACCGGGCACCGGTTATCCGCAGCGCATCCACGGTGCGTTCGTGGCGGACGAAGAAGTGCATCGCGTCGTCGCATGGCTGAAGCAGTTCGGCGAACCCGACTACAAGGACGAGATCCTTGCCGGACCGCCAGCGGAAGGTTCGAGCGATATGTTCGGCGAGGACAATGCGGATGCCGAACTCGATCCGCTTTATGACGAAGCGGCGGCGTTCGTACTTCGCTCGCGTCGCGCGTCGATCTCGTTCGTGCAGAGGCAGTTCCGTATCGGCTACAACCGCGCGGCGCGTCTGGTCGAAGCGATGGAAGCGGCGGGGCTCGTATCGTCGATGGGTATCAACGGTCAGCGCGAGGTGCTCGCACCGGGGCCGACGGACTAGTCGAAGTCGTTCCGATAAAACGACTGTAGGAGCGCTCTCGAGCGCTCCTACACAAGAACTGCTTTTACGGCGTGTCTTTTGTCAGGAGCTTCAGCGGTACGGCGATCGTCTTGTCCACCGGCTGCTTGTCGATGAGCTTCTTTGCGGTTTCGACACCGAGACGGCCGATTTCCGCCGGCTGCTGCGCCACGGTCGCGGCCATCTTGCCGTCTTTCACCGCCTGCTTGCCATCGGGCGTTCCGTCGAAGCCGACGACAGCAACATTGTTGCGCTTGGCGCCGTCGAGCGCGCGCACCGCACCCAGGGCCATTTCGTCGTTCTGCGCGAAGATGGCTTGTACATCGCTATTGGCCTGCAACAGGTTCTCGCTGACCGACATACCCTGCGCACGATCGAAATTCGCAGGCTGCTGGGCAACGACCTTCAGGCCCGGCGTCTGTGCGATTTCGTCGTCGAAACCCTTGCCGCGATCGCGTGCCGCCGACGTGCCGGCAACACCTTGCAGCTCGATGATCTTGCCCTTGCCGTTAAGCTGCTTTGCCAGGTAATCGGCCGCCATCTTGCCGCCGGCGATGTTGTCCGACGCGATATGCGAAGCGACCTCCGCGCCGTCTACCGCCCGGTCGAGTGTAACGACGGGAATGTTCGCGCGATTGGCCGACTGCACGGCGCCCGCGAGCGCGGACGAATCGGTCGGATTGAGCAGGATGACCGAGACGCGCTTCTGGATCAGATCTTCCACGCTGGAGATCTGACGCGCGGGATCGTCCTGCGCATCGACGACGACGAGCGAAACATTCGCGTCCTTGGCGGCTTTCTGCGCGCCATCCTTCAGTTCGACGAAGAACGGATTGTTCTGGGTCGACAAGGCGAGACCGATGGTCGGCGTGCCGCTGGCCGGTGCGGCGCCCGCGGTCGATGCCGGCGCGGTGGACGATTCCCCCGGGCCCTGCTGGCTGCAGGCGGCGAGGAGCGTGGCCGCGGCTGCGGCGAGGTAGGCAAGTTTACGCATGGACGTTCTCCCAGAGGTGCGACGGTTCGTTACCGCCGGTCGAGCAGTACGGCGATGAGGATGACGATGCCCTTGACCACCTGCTGGTAGAACGAGGACACGCCCAGAAGATTCAGACCGTTGTTGAGGAAGCCGATCAGCAACGCGCCGATCAGCGTACCGAAGAGCCAGCCGCGACCGCCCGACAGGCTGGTGCCGCCAAGTACCACGGCGGCAATGGCATCGAGTTCATAGCCCGCGCCCGCGGTCGCTTGCGCCGAATAAAGACGCGACGTGAGCACGACGCCGGCGAAGGCGGACAACAGACCCGAGAGTCCATAGATCGCGAGTTTCATCGGGCTGATGCGTACGCCGGAAAGCCGCGACGCTTCTTCGTTGCCGCCGATGGCAACAACATGCCGGCCGAATACCGTGCCGCGAAGCAGGAAACCGCAAACCGCGAACACCACGAACATCAACACGACGGGAATGGGTATCAGCTGCCCGACATAGCCACCGCCAAGCAAGGCGAAATCGTTGTTGGTGACGGGAATCGGACGTCCTTCGGTATACGAGAGCGTCAGGCCGCGAATCAGCGTCATCGTGCCCAGCGTCGCGATGAACGGCGCCACGCGGCCCCACGACACCAGCGCGCCATTGATGACGCCGAGCAAAGCACCCAGGCCAAGACCGGCGACAACGGCCAGAACCACGCCGTGGCCTGCGGCCATCAGACCGGCGGTGACGGCGCCGGACAGCGCGAGGATCGCACCGACCGAAAGATCGATGCCGCCGGAAAGAATCACGAAGGTCATGCCGAAAGCGATCAGTGCATTGATCGAGACCTGGCGGAGCACGGTGAGCAGGTTGCCGGTGGTCAGGAATTCCGGGCTCATGATCGACAATACGATGAACAGCAGCATCAGGCCGATGACCGAACCCAGACGCTGTATCAGGGCCAGCGAACCATTCCAGGAAAAGTGCGTCGTCATATCACTTTCCTCCCGTCGCGGCGCGCATGATGCTTTCCTGCGTAGCCGTCGCCGCATCGAGTAGCGCCGTGGCGTGTCCTTCGTGCATCACCAGGATGCGGTCGCTCATCGCGAGCACTTCCGGGAGTTCCGAGGAAATCATGAGAATGGCCACGCCCTGCTCCGCGAGTTGATTGATGATGTGATAGATCTCGGCCTTGCCGCCGACGTCGACGCCACGCGTCGGTTCGTCGAGGATCAGTACGCGCGGTTTCAGTGCTAGCCACTTGGCCAGTACCACTTTCTGCTGATTGCCGCCGGACAGCGCACGCACGTCCAGTTCCATGTCCCGCGTACGTATCTTCAGCTGGTCGATCAGTCCGCGGGTCTGTTTCTTCTCGCTGCCGCGATCCACGAGACCCGCATGCGCGGGCACCTTCGGCAGGCTTACGTTTTCGCGAAGGCTCATGTCCAGCACCAGACCCAGTGCCTTGCGATCTTCCGTAACGAAACCGAAACCGGCGTGGATCGCTTCATTCGGCGAGCGTGCGGTAAGTGGCTTGCCGTCGAGCAGAACGCGGCCCTGCGTGGGCTTGTCGATGCCGAACAGCAGACGTGCCAGCTCGGTGCGTCCGGCACCCATGAGTCCCGCGACGCCAAGCACTTCGCCAGCGCGCAGATCGAAGCTGACGTCGTGCACGGCGCCATCGCCTATGCCTTCGACCTTCAGCAGTACATCGCCGGGCGTGGATGTGCGCTTGGGGAAGCGCGCTTCGAGCGTGCGTCCGACCATCATGCGCACGACTTCATCCAGCTCGAGTCCGGGTACCGGTCGGGTGCCGACGAACTTGCCGTCGCGAAGGACGGAAATGCGATCGCACAGCGCGAAGATTTCTTCCATACGATGCGAGACGTAGACGATACCCGCCCCCTGCGTGCGCAAGTCGCGGATCAGCGCGAACAACGTTGTCGTCTCGCGTTCGGTAAGCGCGGCGGTCGGCTCGTCCATGATGATGGCGCGCGCGTTCTGGCCGATGGCCCGTGCGATCTCGACCATCTGTTGCTGACCGACGGAAAGCTTTTCGATGCGCGTGTCCGGATCGAGCGCGGACATACCGATGCGCGCCAGCCATTCCTTCGCGCGTTCGCGCATGGCCTTGCGATCCAGCAGACCGAAGCGATGCACCTCGCGGCCGAGGAAAAGATTGTCCGCGATGGTCAGCGACGGAATCAGGTTGAGTTCCTGATGAATGATGGCGATGCCGTAACGTTCGGCATCCGCGGGTGTGGCGATGGTGACGGGCTTGCCGTCGACGAGGATGCGGCCTTCGTCCGGCGCGTAGATGCCGGTGAGGATTTTCATCAACGTGGATTTGCCGGCGCCGTTCTCGCCCATCAGCGCGTGCACTTCGCCGGCCAGGAGTTCGAAGTCGACGCCTTCCAGTACCTTCACCGGCCCGAAGGCCTTATGGATACCTTCCATCCGGATCAGAGGGGCGTCCATCAGAAGGTCACACCCGCATGAAGGATGACATTGGCGTACGGCGAGGTTTCGCCGGTACGGACCACCGCGACCGCGCGTGCGCATAAGCGCTTGAATTCTTCATGGGACACTTCGTCGACCGCCATGCCTTCGTTGCTGAGTTTGCCCGCGAGGGAGGCGAGCGCGGCATTGCGTTCGTGGATCTCGCGAGCAAAGGTCACGCTTTCTACCGCCAGTTCCGCGAACACGGCGTCAAATACGATCCGGAACGATGGCGTGCCGGGAAGCACGGCAAGGTCGATGCAGGGAACGCCGTGAGGCACGGGCAGTCCGACATCGCCGATGACCAGCGTATCGGTGTGGCCCATCGCCGCAACGATGCGATTGAGTTCGGCGTGCAACAGACCGTTCCGTTTCATGCGTGCCGTTCCAGAAAACGTTCGACTTCATCGGCGCGCGGCATGCCGCCTTGCGCGCCCAGCCGGGATACCGCGATCGCCGCGGTCGCGCACGCCTTGCGTACGGCGGTCGGCAACCCTTCGGACAGATACACCGCGAGCGCGGCATTGAAGGTATCGCCGGCGCCCGTGCTGTCCACAGCGTCGACCTTGAATCCGGTTTGATGCACAGGCTCGCCATCTTCGCGATACCAGGCGCCTTCTTCGCCGCGCGTCAGCACGACCGGGCAGGGCGCGCGACGCATCAGGTCGCGGAAATCCGACGAGGGGTCCGCATCGAGTACGGTCGCCAGTTCGTGCTGGTTCGGCGTCAGATAGCGCACCTGCGACAGCCATTCCAGCGGCAAACGCTGCGCGGGCGCCGGATTGAGGATGACGGGCACGCCGGCGCGCTTGCCGATGCGTAGCGTGGCTTCCACGGAAGCCAGCGGAATTTCCATCTGTACCAGCACGACATCGGCTTGTTCGATCGCGCGCGAGGCGGCTTCGACATATCCCGGCATCACGCGCGCGTTCGCCGCTGGCACGACGACTATCTGGTTTTCGCCGCCGGCCACGGTAATCGACGCCGTGCCGCTGCCGATACCGTCCATGCGCGAGACATGCGCAACGTCGATGCCTTCGGCGACCAGGCCGTCATATAACTGCGTTCCGAACGCGTCGTCGCCTACCGCGCCGACCATGGCGACTTTCGCGCCCAGCCGGGCCGCGGCAACCGCCTGATTGGCGCCCTTGCCGCCCGGTACGGTAAGGAAGCGTTCGCCGATCAAGGTTTCGCCCGGCGCGACGAAACGCGGCGCGAGCGTGACCAGATCCATATTGATACTGCCGATGACGACAATGCGCGTCATGTACTGCTCCACGGAAGCGTTTGAGAACACCGGTCCGTTGTCACACGATCCGGTCAGGCCGCCGACAAGCATAATCCCATCGTCGCGGACCGGCTTTCATGGATGTGCTGTCGTCATGTAGCTTCATCCGCGCGACAAGCCCTTAGCTTCGAGTTCCGCCAGGTACGCAGGCCATGCGGTGTCGTAGCTACGGCCAAGTTCCAGAAGCGTGTCCCAGCCGAAGATGCCGCTGGCGTGGCCGTCGTCGAAGCGCAGCAATACGCCGTAATGGCCGACCGGTTCGATGGCGGCGATATTCACGTTGCGTTTGCCGGGTACGGTCACTTTCTGGCTGGGCCCATGCCCCTGCACTTCGGCGCTGGGCGAATTCACGCGCAGGTATTCGCAGGGAAGCTGGAAACGTTCGCCGTTGTCGAACGCCACTTCGAGCACGCGCGAAGTGGCGTGCAACACGATATCGAGGGGATGGGGTTTCACGGTGGGGATCGGCTGGGGATTGGGGATGGGAAGTGGGGGCGTAGTTCCGGCGATCGCCTGAGGGAACGACAAGCATCAAGCGGACGCTGCTTCCGCCGGACGATACCTGTTCCCTCAGGCGATCGCCGGACACAGGCCCCCACTTCCCATCCCCAATCCCCTAAAGCAGGCAAAACGGGATTTCGATAACCCACCAACTCAATGGGCGTGTCCGACGCCACCGCCGGCATCGCCTTGTTCCAGTGGCGGCGGATCGCCGGCCACGGCGAGCAGCGACTGCGCGTACGCGTCTTCGAGGCTCACGGTCGAGACTTCATCCCACGCGAAGAACGACGGCTCGGTCAGCCATTCGGCATCCGGGGTGATTTCCTGCATGTTGAAGCCGTCTTCCTCGACGCTGACCATGCGCCCGATGTAGCAGACCTCGGCCTCGTCCTCGCTGTCGACATGCACGCCGATGACCGGCGCATGCTTCGATGCGGCGCCGACCACCTGCGCGATGTCGTCCAGCGGGAAGTCCGCGGGCGGCGTCGGCACGATGCCTTTCAGCGCAAGCGCCTTCTCCAGGAAGGACGAATGCTTGTCCGGGACCTCGAGTTCGGAAATATCGCGATGACGCATGATGTACATGCCGTCATAGCTGATGCCGTCGCCGATGACCCACAGCAGGAAAAATTCGCAGCCGACCCCGCCGACGTAGCCACAAAAGCTGCCGTGTTCGAGTTCGCCGCGCCATAGACGGACCAGCTGCTTCGATTCCTGCGCTTCGCGCAGGCTCGCTCGCTGTCCGTTGGTTTTCAGTTGGATGATCTTGCCCATATACGTCAATAGTTTAGCAGGAGGGGGGCCTTCCCATGTTTAGAGGATGTAACGGCTGAGGTCTTCGTCCTTGACCAGCGAGGCCAGGCTTTTATCGACATAATCGGCGTCGATTTCGTATTTTTCGCCGTTTTTATCGGCAGCTTCGAAGGAGATCTTCTCCAGCAGGCGCTCCATCACCGTATGCAGGCGGCGGGCGCCGATGTTCTCGGTGCGCTCGTTCACCTGGAAAGCCACCTCGGCCAGGCGATCGATGCCCGAATCGGTGAAGTTCAGCGCCACGCCCTCCGTATGAAGAAGCGCAACATATTGTTTTGTAAGTGCATTATTCGGTTCTCGCAGGATGCGCTTGAAGTCGTCCACGGACAGCGCCGATAGCTCCACGCGGATCGGCAGACGGCCCTGCAGCTCGGGAATCAGGTCGGACGGCTTGGCCAGCGAGAACGCGCCCGAGGCGATGAACAGGATGTGGTCGGTCTTGATGGCGCCGTACTTGGTGGACACCGTCGAGCCTTCCACCAGCGGCAGCAGGTCGCGCTGCACGCCTTCGCGGCTGACGCCCGCCCCGCCCCATTCCGAACGCTGGGCCACTTTGTCGATCTCGTCGATGAAGACGATGCCGTTCTGCTCGGCCGCTTCGACGGCCCGGGCGCGCAGCTCTTCGTCGTTCACCAGCTTGCCCGCTTCTTCCTCGACCAGAAGTGGCCGGGCGGCGCGGATCGTCATGCGGCGCTTCTGGGTTTTGGTGCCACCCAGGTTCTGGAACATCTTGCCCAGCTGCTGGCTCATTTCTTCCATGCCCGGCGGGGTCATGATTTCCACGCCGATGTTCGAGGCGAAATCGAGCTCGATCTCGCGGTCGTCCAGCGAGCCCTCCCGCAGCTGTTTGCGCAGCTTCTGGCGGGTATCGCTATCGATCGCAGGTGTCGTCGCGGCCGAATCGTCCCAGCCGCTGGGCTGACGCCGGGGTAGCAAGGCGTCGAGCAGGCGGTCTTCCGCCGCGTCTTCGGCCTGGCTTTGCACGCGGCCCTTGGCCTGGTCGCGCACGAGCTTGTAGGACACGTCGACGAGGTCGCGGATGATCGATTCCACGTCCTTGCCCACGTAACCGACTTCGGTGAATTTGGTCGCTTCGACCTTCACGAAAGGCGCGTTCGCCAGCGTGGCGAGGCGGCGCGCGATTTCGGTCTTGCCCACGCCGGTCGGTCCGATCATGAGAATGTTCTTCGGCGTAACCTCGTCGCGCATGGTCGGATCGAGCTGCATGCGGCGCCAGCGGTTGCGCAGGGCAATGGCCACGGCACGCTTGGCATCGTGTTGGCCGATGATGAAACGGTCGAGTTCGTTGACGATCTCGCGTGGCGTGAGTTCGGACATGGTCTGCTCTTGGATTCGTTAGGGAGACGATCGAAGCTCGGCGCGTGGCGCTCAGAGCTCTTCGATCGACACGTTGTGATTGGTGTAAATGCAGATATCACCGGCGATCTTGAGCGCTTTTTCGACGATCGTGCGCGCATCCAGGTCGGTGTTTTCCATCAGCGCAAGCGCCGCCGACTGGGCATACGGTCCGCCGGAGCCGATCGCGATCAGGCCATGTTCGGGTTCGAGGACATCGCCATTGCCGGAAATCAGCAGGGACGCTTCCTTGTCGGCCACGGCCAGCATGGCTTCCAGGCGACCCAGACGGCGGTCCGTACGCCATTCCTTGGCCATCTCGACCGCGGCGCGGGTGAGGTTGCCGCTGTGCTTGATCAGTTTTTCGTCGAACAGCTCGAACAGCGTGAAGGCGTCGGCGGTCGCACCGGCGAATCCGGCGAGGACGTCGCCCTTGCCGAGGCGGCGTACCTTGCGGGCATTGGCCTTCATCACGGTGTTGCCGAGCGTCACCTGGCCATCGCTACCGATAACGACCTTGCCGTTCAGGCGGACACAGACGATGGTCGTGGCGTGCATCGATTCCATATCGGGTGGGGTCCGTTGGGTGGGGAGACGAGAGATGTGGGGGTGGGGGCGAGACAGACCAAGAGTCGGCGAGCGCCTTGCCCAGCCCCGGTCAAAGCTCGTGTTTGCTCAGTACCCCACCGCGATACACGTATAACTCATAGCTGCGACGGCCGATGGATCGGACCTCCTCCACCATGATCCGGTCGGCCGCTTCGATCAGCCCGGCCGCCACGGCTTTCCGGTCGTCGGGCAGATCGTCCCAGTCGATCACGGTTTCGATCTCGAAACCCTCGTCGTAGGCGAATTCGAGGGTCACGCGACTGTCCGCCCAGTCGAGATACCCGTGGAAACCGTTCTTCGTACCGGTTGCCTGGAGGCCGATCCCGTGACGGGTGGCAATCGCCCCGCCCGCGTTGGTCGACATGATCGCCCCGGAAAGCACCATGGCGGCGTATCCGATGCGTTTGAACATCGCTTCGCTCAGGTAGGGCAAAACCCGGCGGGTCAGCCACGTCGCCGACAAGGCGGCGGCGCCGACGATCGCGCCCACGGTGAGGACATCGCCCGTAAGCAGCCCGAACAACCCGTAAAGCACGAGCTTGATCAGGTGCAGGATGATCTCGTTGGCCGCGCGCGTCGCGACGATTTCGTCCTTGGACAGGCCATAGCGCAGATAGAAACGATTGAAGATCAGACCCACGGCGCCGGTCAGACCCGAAATGAAGCCTGCCGCCGCACCCACGATGCAAAGCGCCCAGACAGGGCCTGGCCGTTCGTCGGACGGTTCGGCCTGTCGCCGGAACAGCATGGGAAGGTTTGCGAGGAGGAACAGGCCCAGAACAGCCTCTAGGTAAACCGGGTCGATGTACGTCAGCAACCACGCGCCCAGCCAGACGAACGGCAGCGCGGCAGGGACAAACCAGCGCACGACCCGCCAACGGATGTGTTTGAAGAACAGGGTAATTCGCGACGCGGAACTGATCGTGCTGCCGATCGACAACGCGGCCGGCACCATCGCGGCGGGCAGCACCATCCGCAGGACGGGCAGAAGTACCAGACCGGCACCGCCGCCGCTCATCGCGCTGACAGCGAACGCGGCTACCGCGGCGCCGAATACCAGAAACAACGACGTGACCATCGGATTTACCGCAAGCGAAACGCGCGAACCTAGCGCGCGCTGCCTTACTGAAACCTCAACGTACGCAGTGGCGCCGTTTCCGGGGCTAGCGCGCCGTTTTCTTCTTCGCCCGGGGATGAGAAGAATCGTAGACGCGGGCCAGGTGCTGGAAGTCCAGATGGGTATAAATCTGCGTCGTCGCGATGTCCGCGTGGCCGAGCAGTTCCTGCACCGCACGCAGGTCGCCCGACGACTCCAGCATGTGGCTGGCGAAGGTATGCCGCAGCAAGTGAGGATGTATCCGTTTGGCCAGGCCCTGGGCCAGCGCCAGGTGTTTCATACGTAGCTGCACCGCCCGCGCGCTGATGTGCGCGCCGCCACGTCCCTTGAAGACGGGCGCTTCCGGCGCGATGCCGCCCAGCGCCGCCAGTCCGCGCAAAGCGGCGATGGCGAAACGGCCCACCGGCAGGATGCGCGCCTTGTTGCCCTTGCCCAGCACCCTGACCTGCCCGTCGTCCAGGTCCAGGTCGCCCCAGCGCAGGCCGATCAGTTCGGACAGACGCAGACCGCTGGAATAGAAGAGTTCGAGCATCGCCCGGTCGCGCGGCGCGAGCGATCCGCCGACATCGGTTTCCACCAGTTCCTTGGCTTCGTCGGCATCCAGCACCTGGG
Source organism: Luteibacter sp. GL_149 (assembly GCF_057834065.1). Classification (NCBI taxonomy): domain Bacteria; kingdom Pseudomonadati; phylum Pseudomonadota; class Gammaproteobacteria; order Lysobacterales; family Rhodanobacteraceae; genus Luteibacter; species Luteibacter sp. GL_149. Next base: position 4,711,350 of record NZ_CM174395.1, on the reverse strand, counting down.
GCAACTTGCGGCGGACTTTGGGGCCGCGAACGCCCGCGGCCGGATCGTGCGCCAGGTGGCCTTCGCGGGTGAGATAGCGGAACAGCGTGCGACAGGCGGACAGAAGTCGCTGGATGCTGTTCGGCGCCAGGCCACCGCGATGTTCGCGGGCGATCATCCCGCGCAGCCGTTCGGGCGCCAGACTGTCGAAGTCGGACAGGCCCTCGGCCTCCATGAAACGAAGCAGTTTGCCGAGGTCGCGCCGGTAGGCGTCCAGCGTGTTGGCCGACGGTGCCCGCTCCGCGGCGTAATGCCGGAGGAAGGCATCGACGGCCTCGGTCGGACTCACGCCACTTTCCGCGCCCGCTCGATGGCCGAACCGACCGTCGTCGAGATCATCTTCAGGAACAGCGTGCCCATGCCCGGCTGAAAACGGTCCGGATCGGCGCTGCCGATGGCCAGCATCGCGTCGTCGCCTATACGCATCAGCGCAGCGGAGCGCACGTCGCCGGCATCGTCGCCGAACAGGCGCTGGAGCTTGGGCTGCGCCAGTCGGCCGGCCATCGATTCGCCCTGCGCGAGGAAGCTCTCGAACTCGGGCAGACCCGCCACGCCGCGCGGTTCGCGCAGCAGCCAGCTTTCGTCGGGCAGACCGTTGAGGTCGCCGTAGAACAGCACGCGGACGCGCTCGGAATGGAAATCGTCGGCCAGCCGCGTCACGACGCGGCGTACGGTGTCTTCGACACTCTCGGCCTGAAGCAGCGCCAGCATCAGTGCGTGCACGCGCTGCATCAGGCTTTCGTTGTCGCCGGCGATGTCCGTCAGCTCGGCCAGCCGGGCTTCGAGCGCGGCGTTCTTTTCCCGCAGGTTCTGCAACTGATACAGCGACAGCGACGCCGCCGGGCCGTTCGACCGCGGCATAACCAGCTGCGTGGCCAGATCGGGGTAGTCGGTAAGGAATTCGGGGTGGCGACGCAGGTACGACGCCACGGTGGCTGGCTTCAGATCGCCTTCGAGCGCGGTGTCGGTCATGGGTACGTCCTGGTGCGGCATTGGGGATGAGTGTGCTGCGTTTACGCGTCGCGGGCCAGCGACGCGTCAGATCTCGCCTTCGAATACGAAGGCGGCGGGGCCGGTCATCCACAGCGTATGGCCGGGACCGTGCCACTCGATGGTCAGGGTGCCGCCCGGCAGGGAGACGTCGACCACGGCATCGACGAGGCCGCGACGCTGGAGGACGGCGGCGGCCGCGCATGCACCGGTGCCGCACGCGCGGGTCCAGCCGCTGCCGCGCTCGTGCACGCGCAGACGGATCGTCTTTCTGTCCACGCGCAGCGCGAAGCCGGTGTTTACGCCATCCGCAAAGCGCGCATGGCCCGTGACGACCGGACCGAGGTTTTCCAGATGCGGATCGCCAAGGTCGGGCACCTCCAGCACGGCGTGGGGGTTGCCCATCGATACGGCGCCGATCGTGACGGGCGTTCCGTCGACATCGAGCATGTACGAGCTGGCTTCCTGCGGCGCATCGAACGGGAGGTGCGACGGTGTGAAATCCGGCTCGCCCATATCGACGGTCACGCGATCCGCCGCCAGCACCCTGACGGTCACCGGACCCGACGGACTTTCCAGGCGCACGTCGGTATCGCGGGCGATGACGCCTTCGCGATAAAGCCATGCGGCCACGCAGCGCACGCCGTTGCCGCACTGCCCGGACGGCGAACCATCGGCATTCCAGACGCCGTAATACCAGTCGCAGGACGGATCGCGCGCCGGTTCCACGCTGAGCAGCTGGTCGAAACCGATACCGGTGTGTCGGTCGGCGAGCGCGGCAATGCGTTCCGCGGGCGGCAACCTGACGTCGTCCCGCCAGTCCACGACAACGAAGTCGTTGCCGATGCCATGCATCTTGGTAAAGCGCATGCTCACGATGGTCTACTGCACCATGTGGTTACTGAACGGCGTCAGCGGCGCGGTCGTGCTGGGCGCCGGCGCCGCCATGGTCGTCGGCGCGACCGTCTTCACGGCGGGCGCATTCGGCTTCGGCGGTGCGGGAACCAGCGGACCCTTGTTGCCGCAGCCGGCCAGCGCCATGCAGGCGAGCAGGAGCACCAGAAGTGGAATCGTTCGACGCATGGCTCGGATCCTCTTAAATACGCGCCCGAGTATGGCCTAGGCGAAGAGCTTTTCGAAGCGTAGCGCGTCCGCCCCGTCCTGGTAGTACTTCGGATAGGTCCCGATGCGGGTGTAGCCCAGGCGTTCGTAGATGCCAATGGCGGCGACATTATCCGTACGCACTTCCAGACGGAGCGACCGGCAGCGGTGCGCACGGGCAGCGATTTCGGCGGCTTCGATCAGCGCCGAGCCCACGCCCTTGCCCCGTGCCTCCGGCTTCGTCGCCAGGGAATAAAGACGGGCGACCTGTGAGCCACGGCGGAAGAACACCACGGCGGTACCGAGAAAGCGTCGATGGTTGGCGCTGGCGACCAGCACCTGCGCCGATTCGCTATCCAGATGTCGACGGTATTGCGCGCGACTCAGCCGGTCGTGCGCAAAGCTGCTTTCCTCGAGGGCGACGAGGTCGTCGAGATCGCTGAGTTCGGCGCGACGGACTCGCACCGGAACGGTAACCGGGGGGGGACGCATGCGGATGGACTCCGGCGCGGTGTAGGGCGGCGACGAGCCGGGGGAGGATAGCGACACGCGCGGCACTCTAGTCCTCGCGTGGGTGTCTATCAATCGTTTTCTTCGCCGGACGTTTACGCCAGCTTCAGCGCGCGGCCTTGTACCGTTGCATGGTCAACCCCACACTGCGCACGTGGTGAACCGTGGGCCCATGAGGGGCCTGTCGCGTGCTTCGCCCACATCTCGAGGTCTCATGAGTCGGCTCGTCATCGTCGTGGAAAAAGCCTCCGACTGGGGCTCGTACTACCCTTCCGTCGACGTCGTTACCGCAATGGATTACCTGCGAGAGCCGGTAGGTGGGGACGACGACGAGCGCACGCACGTCATCAACCTCTGCCGCAGCTATAAATACCTGGGTACGGGCTATTACGTGTCCCTTCTGGCCGAAGCGCGTGGCCACCGGGTCATCCCGTCCGTACGCTCGGTCAACGATCTGCGCCGACGTTCCCTCTATGGCCTGGATATCGACGACCTCAACCAGAAGCTCGCCAACTTCCTGCCTGCGGGCGGGCGCGACACGACCGATTTCGGCGTACTCGTCTATTTCGGCGAAACGGCTTACCCCGATCTGCAAGATCTTGCGAGGCAGGTGTTCGAAACATTCCCCTGCCCGCTGATGCGCATCGAGTTCGAGCGCGACCGGGTATGGCAGGTCGCGGCCATCAAGCCGGTCGGACTGCACACGCTGGACGACGCGCAGGAAGACGCGTTCGCGCAGGCGCTCGACAAATTCTCCAAGAAGCTCTGGCGCAAACCGCGCGCGCGCAAGCGCTTCCGTTACGACATCGCCATGCTCGTCGATCCGAACGAATCGATGCCGCCGTCAAACCGCAAGGCACTGAAGCAGTTCATCGAAGCGGGCAAGCATCTGGGTATCGAAGTCGATCCGATCGGCAAGAACGACTACCAGCGTCTGGCCGAATACGACGGCCTGTTCATCCGCGAAACCACGGCCAGCAACAACCATACCTATCGCTTCGCGCATCGGGCCGAAAAAGAAGGCATGGTCGTCATGGACGACCCGACGTCGATCTTGCGCTGCACGAACAAAATCTTCCTCAACGACCTGATGGTGGCGCGCAAGCTCGCCACGCCGCTGACGGAGATCCTCTACCGCGACGATCCGAAGCGCGTACGCGACCTGCCCGAGCGCCTGGGCCTGCCGATCGTGCTGAAGATTCCCGACGGCTCTTTCTCGCGAGGCGTGGTCAAGGTCGAAACCCAGGAAGCGCTGGAGAAAGCCGCGGCCGAACTCTTCAGTCACAGCGCGCTGGTGATTGCGCAGGAATATGTGCCCACGGACTTCGATTGGCGCATCGGCGTGCTCAACCACGAGCCGCTTTACGCGTGTCAGTACTACATGTCGCGCGGCCACTGGCAAATCTATAACCACGGCGCCAAAGGCACCGCCAAATCCGGCGGCTTCAAGACCGTGCCCGTGCGCGAAGCGCCCAGCGAAATCGTGAAGCTGGCGCTGAAGGCCACGCAGACCATCGGCGACGGTATCTATGGCGTCGACCTGAAGCAGGTCGGCGATCGCGCCGTGGTCATCGAGGTCAACGACAACCCGTCCATCGACGCGGGCGTCGAGGATGCGTATCTGGGCGAGGATCTCTACATCCGGATCATGCAGGAGTTCATGCGCCGGCTGGAACTGAAGCGACTGGGCCTTCCTCGCTGACGAAGTGTCTGCGGTCCTCCCGTAGGAGCGCTCTGGAGCGCGATCCCCACGAAGCGAATCGCCCGGCCAGCGGGTGACGTGAGTGGACAACGATCATCTGCCCTGATCGTCGGCTCTTCACGCACAGGGATCGCGCTCCAGAGCGCTCCTACAGCAGCGAGCACTTCAGCCCCGGCGGCGCAGCGCCACCAGCAGGCTCGCCGGCGCCAGCACCAGCCAGAACGCGGGTGTCCAGCCCAGGCTTTCGCTATGCATCGGCAACGGTGTCAGCGCCAGCAGCGTCGTGCCGGCGGCGAGCCAGCCCAGGGCAATCAATGCGCGGACACGGCGGGGCGAGAGCGATTCGTGGCGGTCGATCATGGCGGTTCCTCCCAGGTCTGGACCCGAGATTAGGCGGCGCCCGTCTCACGGATCGCGACCCCGGAGCCGGACTGCTCCGGACCGGTGCGGCCCGTTACAATGGCGCTAGCTGGCTCTTCGCCGGTGTTCCGTCCCAGGAGAGAAGCATGAGCGCAGTCGCGCACCGTTTTGCCGTCTTCGGTCATCCGATCGCGCACACGCTGTCCCCCGAAATTCATCAGGCGTTCGCCGCGCAGTTCGGCATTGCCCTGAGCTACGAAGCCATCGACGCGACGCCGGAGCAATTCCCCGAGGCGGTACGCCGCTTTTTCGCCGAAGGTGGACTCGGCGCGAACGTCACCCTGCCGCACAAAGGCGCCGCGTGCCTGCTGGCCGACCAACACACTGCCATGGCCGGGCGCTGCGGCACGGCCAACGTCCTGACGCCGCTGGTCGACGGCCGCATCGAGGCGCACAACACCGACGGCGACGGCATGGTCCGCGACATCACCGAGCGCCACTCACTCGACCTGCGTGGCCACAACGCCCTCCTTCTCGGCGCCGGCGGCGCGGCACGCGGCGTGGCGTGGGCACTGATGGATGCCGGCGTCGACACACTCACCATCGTCAACCGTTCGCCCGAAAAGGCCGACGAACTCGCCGACGCTATCGGCGACCCGGAACGCGCGCATACGCGCTATTGGGAAGACCTGGCGACCCTCGGCAGCTTCGACCTCATCGTCAATGCCACCTCGGCCGGCGTAGTCGGTGGCGGGCTCGACCTGCCGACGCACCTCGTCGGCAACCGCGCTCTCTGTTATGACCTTTGCTACGGCGCGGCAGCATCCGGTTTCGTCGGCTGGGCAAAAGCCGCCCATGCGAAATACATTCACGACGGTCTGGGCATGCTGATCGAAACGGCGGCGGACGCCTTCGAACGCTGGCATGGCCGGCGTCCCGACACCGATCAGGTCTACGCCGGGCTGCGCGAGCGCTACGGCTAAGCGATGAGCCTGACCTGCCGCGCCGGTTGCGGAGCCTGCTGCATCGCCCCGTCGATCAGCTCCGCCATCCCGGGCATGCCCAACGGCAAACCCGCCGGCGTCCGCTGCATCCAGCTCACCGACGACAATCGCTGCGCGATCTTCGGCCGGCCGGAAAGGCCGGCCGTGTGTTCCAGCCTGATGCCGGAGGTGACGATGTGCGGGCCTGATGCCGTGTGGGCGATGCGCTATCTCGCCGATCTCGAAAGAGCGACTGTAGCTACAGTCGACTGATCAATTTGTTGCCGCCGAGTCGAGTCGGACTCGAATCGTTGACAGCCTCGACAAGGGGAAATAGATTCCTTGTGGGGGATATCCAGTTCAACACACCGTTTGCCTATCAGCTTTTCATCAAGGCTCAGTGGCTCGCGGTGCGCGAATGCCGGAAAAAACGGCGTATGGGGATATCAAAGGATATGGCAAGCGTCGCTTGATCAAGCTTGCGCCGGCAAAGGAAACGCATGGGTTTTCACAGGGGGCGTCGGACCAAGCAATCTATTTTGTTTTTTACGATCGGGTGGATAGCAATATCCTCAGACGCAAGAGCTACTGAAACAGTTACGTACTACCTCACTGATCCGCAGGAAACCGTCCTCGCAACAACTGACGGTAACGGCCAGATCATCTCGACATCCGATTACCATCCATTCGGCGCGCAAGCCGTTGGCTCTCAGCGCTATGGACCGGGATTCACCGGGCATACCGGTGACGCGGATACGAATCTGATTTACATGCAGGCTCGTTACTACGATCCGGATGTTGGTCGGTTCATGAGCCCCGATCCACTCGATCTCGCTGCAGGCAGCGGCTTTACTTTCAACAGGTTTACCTATGTTGAGAACAATCCCACGTCGCTTGTGGACCCTACGGGCTTATACGCTGCCGGAATGAGTTCCTCCCAGATCGCTTGTGAGGTCTATCATTGTGAGAATGCGGGCTCTGGAAATACCGAGCGGGCTCAGATGGGCATTCGAGCTGCAAATATGGCCAATTCGGCTCTTGAGAAAGCTGGCGTAGCGGGCAAGGGCTTCAACTCGGAAGCTGTACTTGCCGTCGCATGGTCTGATGCAGTTGTTCCTGTCGCAACCAGGCTTCAGGTTGAGATTGGTTCGGATATGTTGTTCCGCACGGGACTGGGTTACTTATCGTCGCCGGCATATAGCACGGGAGAAAGGAACACCATCGATATGGACTTCTTACGAGCCATATCCCACGGTGCCGATAGTAAGACAGGAGAGATCCACACGCATCCGGACAACAACAATTTTTCCGGGATGACGGCTCTGGGTATTCCAATGGAAAAATTCTCGAGGAACGGGCGCGGAGATCTTCAAAGATACTTTATGGAAGGAATTAACGGTTACGTGGCCCTTCCTAATGGAGCGGTGTATGGCTGGCAGTACAAGCCGACAAAGAACCGTATCGACAGGAGTGGACCGGAGACGTTGGGGAATAGTGTGCAGACCATCCGACGGGGTCTTTAGATGAAAATTATTGTTCTACTGGTGCTGGCTCTAATGTCTGCCAATGCAGCGGCCCTCGGTCCAGAAAAAGCGTGCTTTCGCATGGGAAAAGACGAGGAAGATACGTGCTCGGTTTCGCTGAGTACGCTGATAGCTCGCGGCGAGGATTTTAATGGCAAGGTGGTGATTGTGAGGGGGTTTTTCGTTTACTCGGAGCGCCCGATGCTTTTCGTATCAAAGGAGGCATTTCTCCTTTCCGACACGGTGGATGGCATCGATGTAAAAATGCCGTCCGATACTGTGCTGGCGAAACGACTCGCTGGGTTCGACCCGCAGTCCGTGGTCATCAAGGGTAGATACCACGCTATCGCGGGCGACGTTACGAAGTATGGCGCCTACCGTACCGGAGGTCGCCTTTCGGAGATCGTAGACGTGTCCACGCGCCCGCTCATGCCATGGGGTTACAAAACCCCGCCTCCTTATGGAATGCGCACTGAAAAGCCTTGACGGTTGTACTGGTGGTTACATACCAGCACCTGGGTTGACTGTGTAAAACAGTCACGCATGACGGAAATGGTATGTGGTCGATCCCGTCGTACTGGCGACAAACGATTTGTCGCGTCGCTCATTCTTGTAAAGGTTTCCGAAATGAAGAAGGCGTTTTTCCTGGCACTGGCTCTGATGTCGGCCGACGTGGCAGCTCTCGGCCCCGACAAGACCTGTTTCAGACGCGGCGGCGAGGCGGAAGACATATGCGCGGTTTCTCTGAGCACGTTGATTGCCCGTGGAGAAGACTTCGACGGAAAGATGATTATCGTGCAGGGGTTTTTTGTTTACTCGGAGCGCCCCATGCTATTTACATCGAAAGATGCGTTCCTGTTATCCGACGCTGCAGACGGTGTGGATATCAGCATGCCAGCTAAGGTCCAGCTTGCCAAACGCCTGGCCGACTTCGATGGCCGCCCTACATACATCACAGGCAGATACCGTGCTATTGCTGGCGACGTTACAAAGTATGGTGCCTATCGCACGGGAGGCCAGATTTCGGAGATCGTTGAAGTAGGAACTCCTTGGCTCATTCCCTGGGGTTACTCTGGCCCTCCCGTTTACGGCGCGCCTAAACAGCCGTAACAACGATAAGTGCATCATTGGGCAAGGACACTGAGATGAAACGAGCGCTGTTCCTCGCTTTAGCGCTGATCTGCACCGACGCAGCCGCTTTGGGGCCTGAGAAGGTATGTTTTCGAGTCGCCGGTGAGGCGCAGGACACATGCTCGGTGTCGCTCGGGACGTTGATCGCGCGCGGAGAGGAATTCGACGGAAAGATCGTGATCGTTGAAGGGGTGTTCGCGTACTTCGAACAAGCCATGCTCTTCTCGTCGCGGGAGGCACTTCTTTCCTCCGATTCCTCCGACGGTGTGCTCATCAGAATGCCGGCCGATCCGGCACTTCTGAAACGTTTGCTGGGTTTCGATCACCAGCCGGTTTACGTCAAAGGCAAGTACAGCGCCCTTGCAGCCGACGTATCGGGATACGGTGGCTTCCGCACCGGAGGCGTTATATCGGGAATCGTCGGCGTGTCATCCGCCGAGCTTAAGCCTTGGGGCTATTTTGGCCCTGATCCCTATGGCACGTCGCGCGTATGGTGACGGTCATGAACTTGCCGGAGAACACGGCAAAGTACGAACCACTAATAAGGTTTTCGACGTGAAACGAGCACTGTTTCTCATGCTGGCTCTGATTTCCTCCAACGTCGCCGCGCTTGGTCCCCAGAAGAGTTGTTTCCGACGTGGAGGCGATGCAGAGGATACGTGTGCGGTGTCATTGAGTACGTTAATTACTCGTGGGGAGGACTTCGACGGCAAAGTCGTGGTGGTTAAGGGGTTCTTCGCTTCTGCCGAACAACCCATGCTCTTTGTGTCGAAAGAAGCGTTTCTTGTGTCCGACGCAGCAAATGGCGTCGACATCCAGATGCCCACTAAGACGGCTCTTGCCAAGAAGCTTGCTGAGTCGGATCACCAGATGGTGGTCGTTGTCGGTAGATATGACGCTATAGCCAGCGATGTCTCCCGTTTTGGCGCCTTTCGTACAGGTGGACGCCTTTCCGAGATCACATCGGCAGGCTCTACGGATGTGATCCCTTGGGGCTATTCGCTTCCGACGCCATACGAGCTCAGAACAAAGTCGCCCTGACCCGCAGGTTCGGCGAACCAGCTATTAACCGTGCGACCGATCCACGCGCGCGGCGTAACAACCGCGCTTGGCGTAATGCGCGTGCATGTAGTCGACGTCCGGTTGCTTGAAGAATGCTTCGATAGCTTCCCCGAGTTTCTCCCCATCGACCACGTCGGCGGCGACCATGTCGTGGTTGGCGTCGAACGCCCGGAGCGAGATCAGGCGACGTTTCAGGACCGCCGGTACGACATCTTCGCAGCGATATGCCTCGGTCGCGCCTTCTCGTACGAAGATGGCGTGGCTGGCGCGGTAGGGTGTATCGGCCGGTTGATGCGTGTAGTTGAGCAGCAGCAGGGTTTCGCCGGGGTCTACATCGCGTAACTCGACGCGGTCGGGAAACCCCGTGGGCGCATCGGCGACGTAGCGGCGTACGCCCTTCGCGCGCAGCTCCTCGTCGGGCAAGCCGTACAGCGCCAGGAACGGGGTGGGGTCGAGACCGGAAATGAGGAAAGACATCGACGTGGCCGGTGTTGGGAAGTGGCGTCCAGCATCGCGCGTCCGTTTTTAGCAAACCATCCGGTTCTTGCGCCGGTCGGGCCCGCCACATCGTTGCAACACAATCCCGTTACCGTGACGCGCCCGCCGGGGACGTCCGACAGGGGGACGTTCTGGATGCGGGTTCCCCCTGGCGTCACCTGTCATGTCCTCTCTTATTCCTGCTGCACTCGTGCGGCGCGCGCTTATCGCGACGGCGGTAATCGCCGTCGTGGGCGCGTCTGCGTACTTCGTCTTGCGCGGTCGCGACGATAGCCCCGCCCAGACGGCCACCGGACCGGGCGAGGTCGCCAGCGCGGCCGCACCAGCGGAAGGCGGTAGCGAAGTCGACATCCTGCTCGGTCTGGCGCGCGACGCCATGAAGGAAAACCGGCTGATCGCTCCGCAGGGCAATAACGCTTACGAGTACTACCTCAGCGTTGTGCAGCTGCAGCCGGAGAATCCCGTGGCGCTGGATGCGTTGCGCGAAACGCTGCCTTTTGCCTCGACCGAGGTCGAGCGACAGATCAACCAGCGCGAACTCGACGAAGCACGTCGTGAAATCGCCTTGCTTCGCGACTTCGATCCGACCAATTACACGCTCGTGATCCTTGGCGCCAAGCTCGATGCGCAACAGCGCGTCGTCACGGCGGAAGACGAAGCGAAAGCGGCGGCCATGCGCAATGTCGATGCTCCGGCCGCCCACGCGGCGCGGACGCCGGAAGCACCGACGCCCACGCCGCCTGCACAGCACGCCGTCGCGAAGACGGTCCCCGCGGCGGCGGCGCATGTCGCCGAACCGCAGGCCGCCGCGCCCGTGCCCGTCGCGCATACCGAAACCGCCCCGGTGCTTCGCCGGGAGGTCCCGCCGTTCTATCCCGCCGATGCCCGGCGCCAGAAGCGGCAGGGCTGGGTCGAGGTCAGCTTCACGATCGAGCCCGACGGGAAGGTAAGCCAGGCAGCCGTCGCCGACGCCGATCCGCGCAATGTGTTCGATCTGGCGGCCCTGGGCGCCGTGAAACGCTGGGAATTCACGCCCGCGACCCGCGATGGCCAGCCGGTGCGCAGTACGCAACGACGCCGGATTCAGTTCCAGCTGTAATTGCGAGTCCATAATCGGCGGGACATTCCACGAAAGGCGTGCCCCATGCGTTACCTGCCCGCAATCGCTTTCGCCGTCGCCTGTTCGGCCATGGCCATCTCCGGCTGCCAGACTGGCAACGTCGTCGCGCAGCCCAAACCGGTTTCCGGTTTCGTCACCGACATGAAAGCCTTCGACGCTTTCATCGCCACGCATCCGACGCCCGATCAATTCCGCGCCACCTATCCCGATGTGCAGCTGGTGCTGCCCGGCATGATCACGACGATGGAAATGCGCATGAACAACAGTCGTTATTCGGCGAAGCTGGATGCGCAGGGAAAAATTACGGGCGGTTCGTTCCAGTAAGTCCGGCATCTGTCCCTTGTAGGAGCGCTCGAGAGCGCTCCTACAAAAGCGCTTCGCTGCATAATCCGGTTACATCGATGAAAGGAGTCTCCCTATGTTTCGTATGTCAGCGGCTATCCTCGCCGTCGCGCTCGCGGGCGCTTCCCTTACCGGTTGCCAGACGGGCAATGTCGCCGCGCAGCCGAAGCCGGTGGCCGGTGTCGTGACCGACATGAAAGCGTTCGATGCCTTTATCGCAACGCACCCGACGATCGAGCAGTTCAAGGCGACCTATCCCGACGTGACGCTGGTGCCGCCCGGCACGATGGCCACACGCGAGATGCGTCACGACAACAGCCGGTATTTCGCACAACTGGATGCCGGGGGCCGCATCGTCGGCGGGAAATTCATGTGAGCCACATTCGTCCATTCAAAGGCGTGATGCCGCAGCTTGGCGAGCGCTGTTATGTCGATCCCGCTGCCGTGCTTATCGGCGACGTCGTCCTGGGCGACGACGTGTCGATCTGGCCGGGCGCCGTGGCGCGTGGCGATGTGCACTACATACGTATCGGTGCGCGTAGCAACCTGCAGGATGGCGCCATCGTCCACGTGACCCACGACGGCCCGTATTCGCCGGGCGGCTTTCCGACGCTGATCGGCGAGGACGTGACGATCGGTCATGGCGCGGTGATTCATGCGTGCACCATCGAGGATGGTTGCCTTATCGGCATGCATGCGACGGTGCTCGACGGTGCCGTCGTGAAAAAGAACGGTTTCGTTGGCGCGGGTGCCGTCGTATCGCCCGGCAAAGTTGTGGGCGAGCGGGAGTTGTGGCTGGGCAATCCGGCGCGGCTGGTGCGTGTGCTGACCGACAAACAGGTGGAGCAGCTTTATTATTCCGCGGCGAATTACGTGAAGCTGAAAGACGACTATCTGCGGTAACGCCACGCCGTTTGTAGGAGCCCGCTTCGCGGGCGAAAGCCAACAGGGCGAGGAAGACGGATGCTTACCTCCGCGAGCCCGATATCCTGGCTGCGGATGCAACCCACATCTTCACCACTCCGTTGGCTTTCGCCCGCGAAGCGGGCTCCTACAACGGCCGATTGAGTGCTTCGGCGGTATACGCATACCCCGCCTCCACCGCTCGCCGCCAGTTTCCCCAGTCCAGCATGCCGATGTGCTCCAGCGGCGGTGACAGCAGCAGGTCGGCCAGGGCGCGGCGCTCGGCGCTCGCCGCCTCCGCGTTCACCATGGCCGCGCGCACCAGGGTCGATACCAGCGACGGCCGCACGATGCCCCGGCGTCTCTGGAACCATACGTGCCAGGGATTCGGACTGATGGCCTCGTCGATGCTGGCGGTCAGCGAGGTGCCCGCACGGATATCCACGGCCGTGATGTGACCGATGCCGTCGTCGCGCATGACGTCGGTCGGCAGATTGTCGACCAGCGCGCCGTCGACGAACACGCCTCCGCCGTGCGTGACGGGAGGCAGCACGCCGGGAATGGCGCTGGTCGCGCGCAGCCATAGCCACAACGGCCCTGCGCGATGCACTGACTTGCCCTCGCCGCTCAGGCTGGTGGATACGCAGAAATAAGGTATGGGCAAGTCTTCGATGTCGATCGCACCGAATGTCCGGCGAAGCATCCGCGTGGCGCGGTGGCCACGGGTAAGCGCAACCAGCGGCAGCGTCCAGTCGGACAACGGGCGCCCCGAAACAAAGGCCTCCCGCATGGTTTCCGCCATTCTTTCGACGGGCCAGCCCATGGCCACGCCGGCGGCGATGATCGCCCCGATACTGGTTCCGCCCACGGCGTCGAAGGTGTGGCCCGCTTCGCCGAGCGCGCGCAGAGCACCCAGGTGCGCCATGCCGCGGGCGCCGCCGCCCGCGAGGACCAGCCCGCGTCCGTTGCCGGATACCAGCCTCGCGATACGGTCGATGTCGGCGCCAGCGCGGACATGGTGCTGGCGCGTCGCCGGGGAAAGCGTCGCCGCCCAGCGGGCGGCCGCACCGTGTGCCACGTCGTGGCCGGGATGGATCAGCACCAGGTGATGGGGCCGGTGGTCCGGAGCCATCCGGGTCCAGTCCTCGGGCCATGCCGCCGGCTGCTGGGCGGCGAGAACGGGCAGCAGAAGTGCATCGGCCTGGCGACGGCATCGATTCCGCCACAGGCCTTGCCCCTCCGTGTCGAGGTAGACCGTGTAGTCCAGTTCGGCTTCGCGTTCCGCGAACCAGGCACCACTGCGCCCTAGCCCATGCTCCGGACCGATCAATGCCGATCTGCCATGTTCGGCGAGTGCCTGGACCAACCGGGTGGCGAAGGCGCGCGCGGGCACGCCGGGGTCGTGGGCAAGCACGGCGAAGGTTCGGGGCGAACCCGCACGCTGATCCGCCAGCGAGTCGCGCAGACGGCGCACGGCGGTTCTCGCGGTGGCCAGCAGCACCGACGCATGATCCGCAGCCAGGTCTGCGAAGGCCGCGGACGGAAGCCACAACAGTTCCGAATCGCGCAGCGCGCGAACGGTACGTCGACGACAGTCGCCCGTGATCTGGCCGACGTCGCCCACGATGCCGCCGGCTACGATCAGATGATCCGTCGAACCGTCCGGCGCGAACGACGCCAGGCTTCCGCTGCGCAACAGGTACATGCCGTCGGACGGTTCGCCCTGCACGAACAGCGTGGCGCCGCCCGGCAACGACAGCCAGATCAGTCGCCGGGCCAGCGCCGACCGTGCGCCCGCGCCCAGGTGGCCGAACGTACCGGAGCGTTCGATCAGGGCGTCGACATCGTGTGGCAGCAGCATGGGGGACGAGGCTCGCAGACCAACATGACAAATACGGGGCGGGCCGCCGCACCCGGCTTGATTTGATACCGTCCTAGCACCACGCTTGCGGCCTAAGGAGACCCACCATGGATAGCAATCCGCTGCTTGCCGAAAATACTTTGCCCGCTTTCTCGGCCATTCGGCCCGAGCATGTCGAGCCGGCCATCGACACCCTGATCGCGGAACAGCGTGCCGCTATCGACGCCATCGCCGCGCCCGACGCGCCGCGCGATTTCGCCCACGTCATGCTCGCCCAGGAGCGGCTCGACCAGACGCTTTCCCGTGCGTGGTCGCCCGTCAGCCACCTCCATTCGGTGGTCGATTCCGAGGCGTTGCGCAAGGCGCATGGTTCGGCGGAAGAAAAGCTCACCGATCACGGTATCGAAGTCGGACAGAACCGGGATCTGTACGCGGCGGTCCAGGCGGTCGCCGACCGGTCGGATTTCGCCAGGCTTCCCATCGCGGAGAAAGCGTCCGTAGAACATGCGCTCCGCGATTTCCGGCTTTCCGGCGTCGCACTGGAAGAGCCGGCGCGCACCCAGTTTCGCGAAATTGGCGTCGAGCTGTCGAAGTTGAGCACCGAGTTTTCGAACGCCGTACTTGATGCCACCGAAGCCTGGCACCAGCACGTAACGGACGAACGCGATCTCGCCGGCATTCCGCCATCCGGTCGCGCTGTCCTGCGCGAATACGCGAAGGAACTGGATCTCGACGGTTACCTGGTGACGTTGAAACAGCCAAGCGTGCAGGCGGTGCTGACCTACGCCGAGAACCGCGAACTGCGCGAACGTGTTTACTGGGCCTACCAGACGCGTGCCTCGGATCAGGGGCCGAACGCGGGCAAGTTCGACAATAGCGCGCGGCTCGAAAGGATCGTGAAGTTGCGTCACGAAGCCGCGCAACTGCTCGGTTTCGCCAATGCCGCCGAGGAATCGCTGGCCACGAAAATGGCGACCTCTCCGCAGGTCGTCCTCGATTTCCTTGCCGATCTGGCCGGTCGCGCGCGTCCCGTCGCCCGTCGCGAACTGGACGAGCTGCGCCGTTTCGCCACCGAAACGTTAAAGCTGGACAACCTCGAACCCTGGGACGTCGGCTTCGCGTCGGAACGCCTGCGTCAGGAACGCTACCAACTGGACGAAGAGCAGCTGAAGCCCTACTTCCCGCTTCCCGCTGTCGTCGAAGGTCTTTTCACCGTGATCCAGCGCTTGTACGGCATCACGCTGAAGAAGCGCGAGGAGGTCGACACCTGGCACCCGGACGTAAGCTATTACGACGTCATGGATGCCGATGGCCGGATCTTCGCCGGTGCCTACATCGATCTGTATGCCCGCTCCGGCAAACGTGGCGGCGCGTGGATGGACGTATGCGCGTCACGGTTCAGGGACGGGGACCAGGTCCAACTGCCCGTGGCTTTCCTGACCTGCAACTTCGCGCCGCCCACGGAGGGTGCGCCAGCCTTGCTGACTCACGACGACGTACTGACGCTGTTCCACGAATTCGGCCACGGCCTGCACCATATGCTGACCGAGGTCGATATTCCCTCGGTGGGCGGTGTTGACGGTGTCGAGTGGGACGCAGTCGAACTGCCCAGCCAGTTCATGGAGAACTTCGCCTGGGACAGGCAGGCGCTGGCGCTGTTCGCGCGGCACTACAAAACCGGCGAACTGCTGCCCGACGATCTGTACGAACGCATGCTGGCCGCCCGGCATTTTCATGCCGGCCTGTTTCTGGTGCGGCAACTGGAGTTCGCGCTGTTCGACTTCCGCCTGCACCTGGAATACGACCCGGAGCGTGGCGCGTGTCCCATGGATGTACTGGAGAAAGTCCGCCGCGAGGTTGCCGTCATGCATCCGCCCGCGTGGCAACGCTTTCCGCATGCCTTCACGCATGTGTTCGCCGGCGGTTACGGGGCGGGTTACTACAGCTATCTGTGGGCCGAGGTCCTGTCCGCCGACGCATTCGAGCCATTCGAGGCCGCCGGGGTGCTCGACCGCGCGACGGGCGACGCTTTCCGCCGTGAAGTGCTGGCGGTGGGCGCGACGCGTCCCGCGCTGGCATCGTTCGTGGCGTTCCGCGGCCGCGAACCGCGGCCGGACGCCCTGCTGAAGAGTTATGGGCTGGGCTGATCCCGAGGTGGCGATCCGGGAAAGGAGATACACCTAAGGATGCTCTGAGCAAGTTTACGTAAACTTGTTCAGAGCATCCCTAGCCGGGGTGCGCCGCCTTTCCCTTACAATGACGCCATGAAAATCGCGTCGTGGAATGTCAATTCGCTGAAGGTCCGCCTGCCGCATCTGCAGCAGTGGCTGGCCGACGCCGCGCCGGACGTGGTGGCCCTGCAGGAAACCAAGCTCGAAGACAGCAAGTTCCCGGTCGACGAGATCGCGGCACTTGGCTATCGCAGCGTCTATTCCGGGCAGAAGACTTATAACGGCGTGGCGATCCTCGCTCGCGACGAGATCGCCGATGTCGTCACCGACATTCCGGGTCTCGACGATCCCCAACGGCGGATTCTCGCCGGGACCGTGGGAGGCGTTCGCGTGGTCAATCTCTATGTGGTCAACGGCAAAGCCGTGGGCGACGAAAAGTACGCTTACAAGCTCGACTGGCTCGCTCGCGTCCGCGACTTCCTTGCCGAGGAAATCGTCCGTTACCCGAAGTTGGTCGTGCTGGGCGATTTCAATATCTGTCCGGACGATCGCGACGTTTACGATCCCGTGGCCTGGGGTGAGGACATCCTGTGTTCTCCTCCGGAGCGGGCCGGCCTTGCCGCCATCACCGCGCTGGGCCTTGCCGACAGCTTCCGTCTCTTCGAAGCGGAGGCCGGCCATTTCAGCTGGTGGGACTACCGTCAGGCGGCCTTCCGGCGCAACATGGGTCTCCGGATCGACCTTATTCTGATCAGCGATGCGCTTAAATCGCTCGCGACATCGTCCGTTATCGATCGCACGCCGAGGACCTGGGAACGGCCGTCGGATCACACCCCGGTGGCGCTGGAGCTAGCTCTGTAATGAATACCCCGAAGTCCGATTGGCCCAGCTCGCTGGACGACAAGGAACTGGAAGAACTGGACCGCTACCTGCGTGCGCACGCGGGCGAAGGCGATCTGATGCTCGACGGCGTCCACGGCATGCTCTCGGCCATCGCCGTGGGTCCGCTGGAGGTGTTGCCCGACGAATGGCTGCCCGAAGTGCTGCATGACGCTTTCACCGACGAAGGCGAAGGCAATCGCGTGCTGGCGCTGCTGGCCAAGCTCAACGATTCCATCGGCGCTGAGCTCGAAGTGGATGCTTACGAGCCGATTCTTGGCGAGATCGATACGGAAAGCGGTCCCATGCTGTCGGCCGCCGGCTGGTGCGAGGGTTTCAGTCGCGGCATCGATATGCGCGCGGTGCTCTGGGAAACGCGTCTCGCGGAAGACCCGACGCTGATGGAGCTGCTGGGTCCGATCATGGCCCTGGCCGTCGATGAGGGCATCCTCTCCGCCGATACCGAATTCGAGAAGCTGACCGACGACGAGTACGACGACTGCCTCGCGCAGGTCCCGGTCGTCCTGGGCGCGGTGGGCGATTACTGGCATACGCACCAGCCGACCGAAGCCGAAGTTCAGGCCATGCTGAAGCCACGTAACGAAGAAGGCGAAGACGGCCCGCCGCGCCAGCGCAGCGGTCACTGGGTGCATTGACCGCCAACGCGGAAACAATCCGTTCGCCGTTGCACGCTTGGCGCGTGTGCCTGCAAGCCGCATTGTAGGTGTCTCTCACACGAGGACCTCCCCATGACCGACCGCAGCATTTCCCGCCGTGTACGCGGCATGGACACATCCGATGGCGCGGGCGTGAAGCTCAAGCGCGTCATCGGCCAGCCGGCGCTCGACATGCTCGACCCGTTCCTGCTGCTGGACGAATTCCGCTCCGACCAGGCCGGCGATTACATCGCGGGCTTTCCCGAGCACCCGCATCGGGGGTTCGAAACGGTGACCTACATGCTCGCCGGTCGCATGCTCCATGGCGATAACCACGGCAATCGCGGCGACCTTACCGCTGGCAGCGTCCAGTGGATGACGGCCGGGCGCGGCATCCTCCACTCGGAAATGCCGCAGCAGGAAGAAGGCCTGATGTGGGGTTTTCAGCTGTGGGTGAACCTGCCTGCCAGCGACAAGATGACCGCGCCGCGCTATCAGGACATCGCTCCGGAGCGCATTCCCGTGGCCCATCCGGCCGAGGGCGTGACCGTGCGTGTCATTGCCGGCGACATCGGCGGCGTGCATGGTCCCGTGGACGCCGTTGCCACGGAGCCGGTCTATCTCGATATCGCGCTGGAAGCCGGCGCCCATTTCGACCTCAGTGTGCCCGAAGGCCACAGCGCATTCGCGTATGTGTTCGAAGGAACGAAGGCCGAGGTAGCCGGCGAATCGCTGGAACGTAGCGAGCTGGCGGTGCTTTCGAGGGGTGATCGCGTCACGTTCGCCGCCGATCGGGCCGCGCGCGTGCTCTTCGTCGCGGGTCGTCCGCTGAAAGAGCCGGTGGCTCGCTATGGTCCGTTCGTGATGAACACGCAGGCCGAGATCCACGAAGCCATCGCGGACTTCCGCGCCGGCAAGTTTTAAGATCGGCGTTCCCCGACTCATTTCCGTGGCCCCCATGTCCAGAGCCAAGCACGCGTTTCTCTTCGATCTCGACGGCACGCTGGTCGATAGCGTCTACCAGCATGTTCTGGCGTGGAAGGAATCGCTGGATATGGAAGGCATCGATCTTTCGGTGTGGCGTATCCATCGGAAAATCGGCATGAGCGGGGGATTGTTCACCGACATCCTCCTGCGCGAAACCGGCACCGAGATCACCCCGGATCGCATCGAGCGCCTTCGCATCAATCATGCGAAGGCATACGGACGACTGGCGGAAGCGGGTGCCGTTCGTCCGCTGCCCGGTGCGCGGGAACTGCTGGCCTGGCTTACCGACGCGGGCATTCCCTGGGCGATAGCGACCAGCGGTCGCATGGAAACCGCGGCGCACAATATCGCGGCGCTTGGCGTCGATCCGAACAAGGTGCCCGTGGTGACGCGCGATCAGGTGCGTCACGCCAAGCCCGATCCCGACCTGTTCGTTACCGCGGCGGAGCGCCTCGGCACGGACATCCGCGATGCGCTGGTGCTGGGCGACAGCATCTGGGACATGCTCGCGGCTCAACGGGCACGGGCGCTGGGCATTGGCCTCCTGTCGGGCGGCTATGGCGAGAACGAACTGGAGCGCGCGGGCGCATATCGTGTTTTCGCCGATCCTGCGGACTTATTGCTTCATATCGACGAAGTTGCCGCTCGTAGCTGAACGGTGACGGGTCGTAAGACCTTGATGTTAAGCGGGGTTAATCGTTTCGGACGCGTGGGTGGCTAGGCTTGGGGTATCCGCTCCCCTGCAGGACCCGCCTATGCGTCTGTTGTTTACTATCGCTCCACTCACCCTCGCCGCGATCCTCGCGGCGTGCTCGCCCTCTTCCCGGGAACCCTCGTCCGCCTCCGCGCCGGCAACGGAACCCGCACCGGGTAAGACCGCGCCCGCCAATCCCGCGTTGGGCTCCCCGGACTGGTATGCCTGGGTCGACCGGACCCTTGCCGTCAGCGACGACGGTCACGGCCCAGCACCCGGCACGCCCGAGTGGAACTCGGCGGTGCAGACCAAACTCGGTGAGGAAGCGCCGCAGCAGAAGTCCGGATCGACGGAATGGCAGCAGGCGGTGGATGCGCTGCTGCGGACTCGCGTGGCGACTCACTGAGCCTTAGCTACCTACGAAGGACGAGGAACTGTGGGAGCGCGCAGGCGCGCTCCCACAGAAAGCGCGACTACAGCCGAATGTCGAGATGGGTCGCGGATTTCGCCACCCGCACCTCACCCTTCGGCAACGCCAGCACATAACCTCCCGGCGGATTCGCATCGCCGGTAATCGTCAGCACAACCTTCCCACCCTCGCGACGTAACGTGTAACCCAGCTTCCCGTATGGCGTACGCATATCGCGTACCGCGATGCCTTTACCATCCAGCCACGTCATCGGCACGCCTGCGCCAAGCACCATCGCGTGATCGCTGGCGCGCTCATAGGCGAACAGGTCCAGTGCTGACCGCACGTAGTCCGAAGCGATCCACGCATGCGGCATGTCGCCGACGAAGCGCGGCTTGCGCGGATCGCGGCCCACGACTTCAGCCCACTGGTTCCACGCGGCGGGTCGGCGATCGGCGAAGAAGAAGGCAAGCAGCTCCTGCACACGATCCCGCCAGCCGAGCCGGACGAACGTCGCTACCGTACGCAGCTCGTACGGCGTGTAATCGTCCCACGCGGTCTTGCCGTCGCGTCGCGCGACGAAACCCTGCCAGTAGCGTTCGAAGGTGCCTTGCACCAGGCCGGCGGCCAACCGCGTCTGCTCATCACCGGGCGATATGGCGATCGTCGTCGACGTCGCATCGAAGTCCCCGAGTTCCGCCGAACCGGGAATGAAATCGATGCCCTTCTCTTTCACCGCGGCGGCGATCGATGCATGCAGATCGGTACGGAACGCATCGCGCGACTCGCCCATGCGTTTCGTGTCGTCCGTCTTTCCGAGCGTCGCGGCCAGCTCGACAGCATCGTCATAGCCCTTCATGGCCCAAAAATCGTCCCAGTACGAATGCATCGGTTTGGCCGAATAGCCTTCGTGACTGATCGAGGCGGGCATCAGTCCATACAGCGGGCCGTTGCGCTGCGCGTCGGTGCGCTCGCTCAACCGCAGCTTGTCCATGTACGCAACCGCGCGTTCGACGTGCGGCCACAGTGCCATCAGTTGCGCGCGATTGTGCGTATAGCGGTAAAGTTCGGCAACGCTGAAGATCAGTTCGCCGTGGCTGTCGTTCTCCGGCACCGGATCGGAACCGCGACCATCCACGCAACACGGCACCTTGCCGTTGCTGAACTGATGCGGCGCGTACCAGTCGACGAACTCGCTCGCGACGTCGGCATGACCGGTGCGCAGCAAACCTTCGAGCATCATCGCGCCATCGCGTACCCAGGTACGTCCATACGAACGCGTGCCGGGCTGTAACGCGGGACCGTTGCGCGACATCAGTATCTGCGCGACGCCACTGCGCATCGTATCGACCACGGATTGCGCGGTCGCGGGGGCTTCGATCGAGACGCGGTTGAGCTTTTCGCGCCATGTGGACGCGATGGCGTTGAGTCGATCTTCCAGCCAGGTCACCGTGTTCGCGGGCACGTCGACATGCGCGGATGAAACGGAAGGAACGACCAGCCCAAGATCGACGTGGCCTTTCGCAGGTACATGCAAGCGATAGAGAAACGCGCCTTGGGCGAAGCCGAGGTCGTCGTGCAGCGTGGCAACCGAAGGATGCTGGCCCGCCGCGATGCGTTCGGGCAACGAACCATCGGTACTCCTGCCGGCAACGAAGTCATCCGTCTTTTGCAGCGGAACGACGACGTGCGCGCCATTGACGGTGAGCTTCTTGCCGTCCCAGGCGAAATCATGGATCGGGCTGATGCCACCGGGCGAATTGAGGAACTGCGTGGGCGGGTTGACCTGGAACGGGCGTGCCATCAAGGCCAGCGTGACATCGCGCGCGGCATCGCCATCGTTCGATACGCGGTAACGCATAACCAGCTCGGAGCGCCCCGCCTCGCCTTGGGCAAATACCGTCGTCTCGAGACCCAGCGTGCCGGTCTTCCACTGAACGGACGGTATCGGGAGATAACCGTCCAGCAGCGACTGCGATGTGTGCACGTCCGCCCAGGTAACGAGCTTGCCGTTGTCCAGCACGAAGGGCTCGATGGAAAAGCCGCCCTTACTCACTTCGATCGCGCCGTCCTCGGAGATCAGCGCGGACTCCGCGCTACCGCCGTCGACGCCGACCAGCGTCCAGTAAGACTGCTCGCCGGAGAATCCGCGCGGATAGAGTCCGCGCCGCACTTTCTTCGCCTGCGCCTGGAAGTACACATTGGGTGGCATCGCGGCTGCCGTGGGCGGAGCGGCATTCGCCGGCTCGGGCGGCAATGGTTTAAGGCGGAGATTGTCGAAGCAGACCTGACCCTTGCCGGCCTTCTCCGCGTAAATCATGAATTCGACGGCGGCGGTTTTCGTAAGCACGCGGTCCTTCGTCGGACCCCATGCGAACTCGATATCCGCGCGGCGCGCTTCGATGTGCCGCCAGTTCTTCGTGGGCACGAAAGCGGGACGCTGATACCACCAGACATTGTCGCCGCTGTCGTCGATGAGTTTCAGCTGCAGGGTATTCGGCGACATCGATCCGCGCACGTCGAACGAAAGCGCGAAGTTGCCGGGATGGTCGATAAGTAGCTCGCGCTTCAGCGACGCGGAACCGGACACGCCGTTGAAGTCGAAATCCAGGCACAGCGAACCACCGTCCTGACGCAGCGTCGCGCTGACATCGTCCGTGTGTCCGGCTGTCCAGTTCGCGGCACGGTCGAAACCGTCGAGAAGACGGCCGTCCGTCTGCGCATACGCGCAAGGCAGCAGACAGCCGGCGGTGAGCGCGGCTGTGGCGAGGATCGAACGAAGAAGCATGTGTTTATCCCTTGACGCTGCCCAGCAGCAGACCTTCGAGGTAGTAGCGCTGCAGTGCGAGAAAGAGCAGCAGTACGGGGAGAATCGTTACCACCGAACCGGCCATCATCAGTTCGCTGTCCTGCACGTGTTCGCGCGACAGCGACGCCAGCGCGATCGGTAGCGTGTAATGTTCCTGGCCGGTCAGCGCGATCAGCGGCCACATGAAGTCGTTCCATGCGGCGAGGAAGGTAAAGATCGCCAGCGTCACCATGATCGGCTTCAGCAACGGCATCACGATGGTGACGAAGATACGCATCTCGCCGGCGCCATCGATCCGCGCCGCTTCCATCAGATCGTCAGGAATGCCGCGTGCATACTGACGCACGAGGAAGATACCGAAAATGGTGGCCATGGCCGGCACGATGACCGCGCCGTACGTATTGACCAGACCCAGGTACTTCAGCAGCAGGAACAGCGGCAGCATCGCCACCTGCGCGGGAATGACCAGCGCACCGAGCAGGCCCTGAAACAATCGTTCGCGACCGGCGAACTGTAACTTGGCGAACGCGTAACCGGCCATCAGATTGAACGCGAGCGAGACGGCGGTGATCGCCGTGGAAACGAGCAGGCTGTTGAGCAGGTAGCGACCCATGCCCGCGTTGGCGAACAGTTCGCGGTAGTTGGCCCAGGTCGCATGTTTCGGGAACAGCGGCGCGGGCAACGAACTGGCCTCGCCCTGCGTCATGAACGATACGGACACCATCCACAGCAGCGGAAGCAGTGCGACGACGGCTCCTGCGATCAGCAAACCATGGATGATCGCTTTGGCGATACGCGGATTCATACGTCACCTCCGCGGCGCGACAGTCGCAGCATGACCGCCGTGACGGCGAACATGATGATGAAGAGCAGGAACGCAACAGCCGACGCGGAACCGAGGTTCCACCATTTGAAGCCTTCCTCATACATCAGGTACAGAACGCTGGTCGTGCTTTGCAGCGGTCCGCCTTCGGTCATCACATACGGTTCGGCGAACAGCTGGAAGTAGCCGGACACCGTCAGAATGCTCACCATCACCATCGTGGGTTTGAGCATCGGCAGCGTGATGTGCCGGAACTGGCGCAGCGCCGAGGCGCCGTCGATGCGCGCGGCTTCGTAGAGATCGGCGGGAATGGCTTGCAGACCGGCCATGAAGATAATCATGTTGTAGCCGAAGTTCTTCCACACGGCGAACAGGATGATCGTCGGCATCGACCAGTGCGGATCGCCCAGCCAGTCGATGGGTGCGACGCCGATGCCGTCGAGCACCGAGTTCACCAGGCCGTACTTGGTATTGAACAGATAACGCCAGATCACCGCGACGGCGACCACGGTCGTCACGACCGGCGCGAACAACGCGGTACGGAAGAACGGCTTGCATCGCGCCAGCGGCGAGTTCAGCAGCATGGCCGCACCCAGCGAGGCGATAAGCGAAAGCGGCACGCCTACCGCCACGAAATACACGGTGTGTCCAAGTGCGGACCAGAACAATGGACGATGCAGCAGCGTCCAGTAGTTCTCCAGACCGACGAAACGCAGGTTGCGGATATCCGCCAGCGCGTAGAGATCGTAGTCCGTCAGGCTGAGAATCAAGGCCGCGAGTACGGGCAACAGGAAGAACATGCCCAGCACGATCAGCGCGGGAGCGAGGAACAGCCAGGCGGCGCGCGAGGTATTCACTTGGCGTCACTCCGGGGATGGTCGAGGATCCAGCGCCGCTTTTCCAGGATTGCATCGGTACGCCGGTCGAGTTCGGCTGCGGCGTCGTCCACGGTTCGCTTGCCACTCGCGGCTTCCGCCGCGAGCAGCTGCATTTCGGTCACGATGCGTTCCCATTCGGGAATGGGCGGCGTCGGCTTCACCCGTTCCAGCTGATCGCGGAACGCGGCGGCTTCCGGGTCGTTACGCAGCGCGTCCATTTCCCATGACGAACGACGCGGTGGCATGTCGCCCAGAATCTCGTAGAAGCGCGCCTGTATATCGGGGCGCGACAGGAAGTCGATAAGCGCCCATGCGTCGTCCTTATGCTTCGACGCGCGGAAGACCACCAGACTGGAGCCGCCCGCATTCGATGCACCCGGACCGGCCGGACCCGGCAGCGGGGCCGTCGACCAGTCTTTCTGCTGCGCTTCGGGAAGCCGCTTGCGGAACTCGCCGATATTCCACGGACCCGAAAGATAGAAGGTGTAATACCCCTGGCCGAAGGCGGCCCACGGATTGCCGACGCCGACGTTCGTGATCAACGGCGCCTGCTTCAGCTTGAACGTATCGACATAGAACGTCAGCGCGCGCTTGAAGCCCGCACTACGGAAATTGCCGTACCGATTGTTATCGCGCAGCGGCGCATCGTCCTGCTGCAGCACCAGCGACAGCAACTGCTCGAATTCATTCGTCGGCATCAGGATGCCGTACGTCGTACCCACCGGCTGACTGAGCTTCGCCATCATCTCGCGCCATTCGATCCAGTCGCGAGGCGGATGGTCGAAGCCAGCCCTGGCCAGCAGGTCCTTTCGATAGAAAAGCAGGCGCGTGTCCACATACCAGGGCACGCCGTAAAGCGTGCCGTCGATGACGTTGGTTGCCCAGATGCTGGGGAAGTAATCGTCGGTCCGGATGATCTTCGATGCATCGACGCGCGACTGCAGCGGTTCCAGCGCGCCCAGCGCCGCCATTTCGGGCACCCAGGTATTGCCGAGCTGCGTGACGTCCGGTGTCGAATTGCCCGCGAATGCCGTCAATAGTTTCTGGTGTGCGGCAGTCAGCGGCAACTGCTGCACATTGACGTGCAAGCCGGGATGTTCTCGTTCGAACTCCGGCAGCAATTTCTCGACCGCCTGTCCCTCGCGGCCGATGGTCCAGAAATCGAGTGTGCGCGATGACGCGTCTTCTTTCGCACAACCGGCAAGGATCATGGCGCCGGTGAGGGCCAGCGCCATGATCCCGCCACGTCGCATGCCGCGTTTGCTCATTCGGCTTTGGCGCCCTGCTCGAGCCAGCCGCCAGTGAAGCCCGCCCGCTCGAGACCCTTGCGGATATATGGGTTCTTCTTCATCACGTTCCAGACGAAATCGCTGCGATGGTTTTCGATCATCAGCACGATCGGACCCTGGTCGATGCCCAGGTGCACGGTATCGAACCAGCCCACGTCCGGCACGAGTTGGCCCGTGCGGATATCGGTCTGCGTATGGAAACTGAGGTTGAACGCATCGACGAAGCCGTATTTCGTATAGGCGTACTGACCGTACTTCTTCTTCATTTCTTCAAGCGCGGGAATGACGATCTCCGGCGCGAACGCGATCGATCCGCCCGCTGCCGTCGGTACGATGGTGCCGTCGTCGGAGATGTAGTCGATGCCGGCACCGCGCGCGGTATAGCCGTGGAACGTACGCTCGGTGTCGCCGTTCTTGACGATCAGGCCGCCCGGGCCGTTGCTGGCCGTGAGACCCCAGACGTTCTTGCCGTACCCGGTCCACTTGCCAGGATTGGCGACCGCATAAGCCTGCTGCGAGTACGTGGCGCGGCGGCTGTTTTCGAAATAGTCGAGGTTGTGGTCGCGGCTCCAGGCATCGCGGATGCCGCGGAAATCGACCCACGTATGACTGTACTGGTGACCGAACATCGGCGCGAAGCCGAGATGCGTCTGACCGTAGAATTCGCCCCAGGTCTTGTCGTACGTCGCCGACCACGCGCTCCATGCATCGTCGCCGATCGGATGGGTGGGCGAACCCAGTGCGAGGATATAGACGAGCATGCCTTCGTCGTAACCCTTCCAGTCGTGCGGAATGAACTTGCCGCCCGGCGTCCAGCCCATGCTGATCAACGGCTTGCGCTGCTGTGCCCAGGTCCACTCGACGCGACGGTAGATGTCGTCGGCGAGCTGGCGGATTTCTTTCTCTTCGGGCGTATCGCGGTCGTAGTAACTCTGCGCGAACAGCACGCCGCCGAGCAGCAGCGTGGTGTCGACCGTCGACACTTCGACCCAGCGCGCAAAGCGCTTGCCGGACTGCATATCGAGGAAGTGGTAATAGAAACCGTGGAAGCCGGTCGCACCGTCTTCCGAATCGTTCTGTGCCGAGTCGTTGAAGAAGCGCAGCGTCGTCAGCGTACGTTCGATAGCCTGCTGACGGGTCACGTAGCCGCGTTCGACGCCGACGCCATAAGCGGTCAGCCCGAAACCCACCGACGCGATCGACGCGAAGGAGTTGGTCGGATAGTGATCGGGAATAAGTCCGTTGGACGGATTGGCGCTGTCCCAGAACCACTGGAACGTCCGCTTCTCAAGATCGGCGATCATCGGTGGAACGGCATGCACCTGTTTCAGTGCCGATGCCGTTGCGACTTCTTTCTCTTTCTTCACCGGTGCCTTGGCGGTCGCCGCGAACGGAGCGGCGCATGCTAGCAGCGCGCCGAGGGCGAGGGAAAGACGCTTGATCTTGTTCACTTGCATGACGCGGATCCTTAAACGGTACGGGGCGGATTCCTAAGGGCGGAACCGGCGGTGGAGCCTCCAGGTGGGAGAGTATGCATGCCGGCCGTGGCATGCACGTAAACGTTTACGTCGTCAGGGCAAATAAAGGGGCCCAAGGGCCCCGATACCATAACGATGTGCGACGGGTTCCGTACCGGAGCCCGTCGCACGGTTCGTCAGAACTTCAGGCCGACCGTGAAGCGGGCTGTACGCGGCACGAACGTGATGTTGCCGTTCGGGTTGTACTGCGCGCCGTTGGCGTTGAACACGCCATTGGAGCCCCAGTTCGTCAGGTAGTCGTTGTAGTTCTTCCAGTTGAAGACGTTGAGAATATCGAAGCGTGCATAGACCTTCGTGTCTGCGTTGATCACGAAGTCCTTGGTCAGCTGAAGATCGATATCGCGGTAGCCCCAGATGTCGCCACCGACCAGGAACTTCGAGCCGCGCGGAATGGCCGAGACCGGGCGGCAACCGCTGCCATTGGAGAACACGGCGTCGTAGCAGGCGATGTCGTTCTTCGGCAGCGGGGTGGCTAGCGTCATCTTGATGGAGCCCGTGATGCCCCAGGGCAGATCGAGCGCACCGGTTGCAACGAAGCGATGCTTCGCGGCGGCATCCGACGTGATGAACGGATAGTCGCTGATGGACGCCTCGTCGAACGCATAGTGCTCGGAGATGGCGCGGTTCTGCTTGGCATGCGTGAAGGTGTACGCGAAGGTCGCGCTCCAGCCCGATTCCACCGTATACGGCTTCTGTGCGGACAACAGAACCTGCGTGGTACGGGTAGCGATGCCGTTGTTACCGATGATCAGACCGCCCAAGCCCGGGATTGGGTTGCCCCACGGCTGGCTCTTGTTCTGGAAAAAGCCGGGGGTCGGGTAACGATTGCCCAGCGTGAACACGAAGCCGTCGTGCGTCAGTACGCGGGTGACGGTCGCGTCGGTCTGCCATTCACCGATGCGGTTGGACATGCCGAAGCTGAACTGGTCCGAGTACGGAGCCTTCAGCTTGTTGTTGAGCATGTCGACTTCCTGACCCGCGTTGGTCGCGCCAACGGCACCGGCAAGAGCCGCCTGACCTTGCAGGAAGCGCGGATCCCACTGCACGCAGTTGGATGCGGCGAGGTCGCAGGTGCGGCCGCCCGGAGCGCCATTGAAGTACAGCGTGGTCTGCGGCAGCGACGACTTGGTCTGCTCGAGCTGCAGGTAGTCGTACAGGTTGCGGTCGTAGGCACGACCGGCACCGCCATGGAACACATGGGCTTCATCGGCGAACAGGTCGTACGAGAAGCCGAGACGCGGCTGCCATTCGCCCTTGTACGCCTTACGGTTCTTGCCCGTGCTGATGTAGTCGTTGATGTTGAGACCGCTGAGTGCGAGCGACTGTGCGTACGTCTGGCCTACCGGCGCACCCTTGTTCGTGTCCTGCGAGTTCAGCGCGTCGATCACGTTCTGCGGCGTCACGAAGTTGGTGTACGACGGTGTGACTTCGTAATCCCAGCGAACGCCGAGGTTCAGGGTCAGGTGATCGTTAACCGCCCAGTCGTCCTGCGCGAAGATGCCGTACTGGCGCGACGTCGTCTGCGAGACAGCCGAAAGGCCCGGGATCGGCGTCGCGAAGAACGCTTTCCAGGGAGTGGCGGCCGTGCCGTTAACGGGATCGACGTCGTAGTAGAACTGCGGATTGTTCGCGGCGGCATCCTGAGCCTTCAGCTCGACCGACTTGAACTTGTAGCCGAACTTGACGACGTGGTCGCCCTTCCACTGCAGATCGTTGAACGTGAAGGTGTCCTGGATCGACGGACCTTCCTGGCTCTTCTTCTGCGTGGCCAGCGGCGAGGCCGAGCCGGTCTGCAGGATCAGTGCATCCTGCTGCGGCTTGAACGTGTAGTTCGAACCGATGGCATCGTTCACTGGTGTCGGGTTCACGAACGCGTTTTCGTACGTGAACATCAACTCGTTGAACCAGCTTTCGCCGCTGTGCTGCCACTTGAAGGTGGCGCGTGTATCGTGATTGACGTTGTTGAAGCCCGCGGAGCCGGCGATCGGACCCGAGCCCACGCCGTCCAGCTGCGTTTCGCGGCGAACCTGCGTGCTGATTTCGATGCGGTCGCGGTCGGTCAGTTCCCAGTCGATCTTGCCGAAGTACAACTTCTCGTTGAACGGCAGGTTCGTCGGCCCGAGTTCCGCCTGCGCGGAAGCCGGCAGCAGGGACTGGACGTTGGAGTAGTTGACAGTGCCGGGGACGACGGAGATCGGCGAATTGAATTTCTTTTCTTCATACGCGATGAAGAAATGCATCTTGTCCTTGATGATCGGACCGCCGACTGCAAAGCCGTATTCCTTCGAATCCGACGTCGACTTCTTGCCGGTATATTCTTCGGCCGCCGTGCGGTTGCGGAAGGCATCGTTGGTGTAGGTGCCGAACACCTCACCGTGGAACTCGTTCGTGCCGGACTTCGTCTCGGCGGTCACGGCCGCGCTCGACACCTGGTCGTATTCGGCCTTGTAGTTCGAGGTGATGACCTTGTATTCGCCGATGGCGAGCTGCGGGAACGGATTGCCCTGGCTGGCGTTCTGACCCGAGATACCGCCTTCCTTCACGTAGCTCTTCTGGCCCACGCCGTCGATGTAGACGTTGGTCGAGCTGTTGTTCTGGGCGCCACCGCGCAGCGAGGTATGACCCTGCGCGTCGACGCTGAAGACCATGCCCGGCACGGTATCGGCGAATTCGAGGAAGTTGCGCGACACCTGCGGGATCGTGCTGATCTGGTGCAGCGAAATCGTCTGGCCGACTTCCGGCGTCTTCACTTCCGTCAGCGTTGTCGCCTGGACGGTCAGACCTTCGAGCGACGCGGCGTTGGCCGCATTAGCCGTGGTGGTAGCGGCGGCAGCCGCTTCGGCGGAGAGGTTCAGCGTGGCGTTCGAGGCCACGGTCAACGTCACCGTCTTCTGGGTGCCCGGGCCGGCGTCGACCTGATAGGTGCCGGGGGGCAGGCCGATGAGGCCGTAGCTACCGTCCGCGCTGACCGTCGTCCTACGGGTGGTGCCCGTGGCGATGTTCTTGGCGGTAACGGTGGCGGCAGGCGTGGCCTTGCCGCGCAGGCTGGCATCGGCCGACTGGGCATAAGCGCTCATCGGCGAGACCGCAGCGGCGGCAACGCTGGCGGTGATGACGCTGGTGAGTAACTTCTTCTTGAACTGCATCGAGGCTCTCATGATTCCCCTCCCAAAAGGTGCTGAATTAAGTGTTTCGACGCGACTGGCCATGAGCACGGATACCGACGTCGTTGTGTCGTTTCGGGCGGTCGCAGCCACCCTTTGTCTGGAGCTTGTTGTCCGTGTCTCATGCCTTCCCGCGTGCCCGGGTCAGCGGATGTCGCGCGTCCTTGGTGTTGAAGCCGTCCTGTGTAAACGTTTCCATGGCGAGGCGAAGTTATGCCCGGCCGTGCGAATCAGAGTCGTCGGGGTACGGTTTCGCCGCCGCCACAGGAGGCCCGGATCACCAGCTCGGTGCTCACGGTCTCTCGAGGTAGGGGCGGTGCGTCGTCGGGTGCTTCGATAATTCCGACCAGGCGTTCGAGCGCCGCGGCGCCGAGTTCGGCGATCCGCACGCGCACCGTGGTCAACGGCGGCGAGACGTAACGCGCCATGGGGATGTCGTCGAAACCGGCGACGCCGATGTCTTCGGGGACGAAGACTCCAGCTTCTTCCAGCGCGGACAGGCAGCCGATGGCCATCATGTCGTTGGCTGCGAAGATCGCGTCCGGACGGGGCGACATTTCCAGCACCTGCTTGCCGGCGCGGTAGCCGGATTCCTCGGTGAAGTCGCCGGGCAGAATGCAGGCCGTGTCGGCCTTGCCCGCGACTTCCAGCGCATCGCGATAGCCGCGAGCGCGTTCCTGTACGTCGTGATTAACTTCGGGACCCGCGATGAACGCGATGCGCTGACGGCCACTAGCGAGCAAGTGCTCGACCATCGCCCGCGCGCCGCCGTAGTCGTCGACATCCAGTACGGCATGACGGTCCGACGTCACGTGGCTGTTCATCAGCACTGTGGGCAGCAGGACCGGAAGGTTGTCGTCGAGGAATACCTGGTCGGCATGCGGCGACATCACCAGCAGACCGTCGACACGTCCCTGCATGGCGCGCAGGGCAACCGCCGCTTCGGCCGCATCGCCGTGCGAGCTGGAGACCAGCAGGTACAGGCCGCGTGCGCGGGCGGCGATGTCGATGCCGCGAATCAGTTCGGAGAAGAAGGCGCCGTGCAGGTCGGGCAGCAGCGCGCCGATCGTCTGCGTCCGCCGGGTGATCAGACTGCGGGCGGCGCTATGGGGTACGTAACGCAGGCGCGTGGCGACTTCACGGATGCGCTTCTGCGTCTCCGGCGTTACGCCGCCGTGGCCATTCAGGGCACGCGAAACCGAGGCCACCGATACGTTGGCCATTTTTGCGACGTCTTTGATGGTGACGCTCACAGTGTCTCGCCTACCCTTGCCCCTGCCCCTGATGGGCTGTCGGCGCGGAACGTAAACGTTTTCATGTGAACTTGTAAAGCCTATTAAATCAAGCGCTTGCTGCACTGCGGGAGGATTGGCCCGGGGGTCGCGGGAAATGTGTCGGAATAGTTAAGAATTCATGTCGGCTCAAGAGCTTGCGACTCGATTCCCAAATGCGGCGACGCAGCATGCGGAACCTTGCGAATCTCGACCATCTGAAAGACTGTCGTGTCAGGCAACGTCCCGAGCCAGCGTCGTTCCAGCCCGTCGATGGCCTGCCCAGACACTGTTCGGATCACCCTCGACGACGCGTCGGCGGGTAGCGACGGCAAGCCAGCCGAAACCGACGCCCATGGCGATGGCCACCGCATCGACACCCGCCACCGCCCAGCGTCCTTCCAAAAGCGATCGCGCGAGGCGTTCGCCGTTGATTGCCACATCGAGCAGGGCAATGGACAGGCTGGCGATTGCCGTGGCCCAGAGCAGCTCGACCGCCGCGCGGGCGGGACGTCGCCATAAGGTCCACGTCACGGCCAGCGCGAATACGCCGAAGCAGACCGGTTGGACGATAGCCTCGGGACGTCCGCCGAAAACGGGGGCCAGCACGTTGGCCACGAACGTGGCGGAAATCGCCAGGCACGAACCGATGCAGACACCGACGGTCGCTGTCGCCATGGCCCGCACTTTCAGCGGCTGATCGGCCTGTCGCCGTTTCCGGCGCGTCTCGATATAGAGCAGGTTGCCCGAATAGAAAAGGAAGGCGCCGGCCAGGCCCAGCACGAAATAAAGCCAGCGCACCGACAGGTTGCCGAAGCTGCCGAAATGCAGCCCGAAGATCGCGGAATAGGTCGCATGATTTGCATCGCGCGCGCCCGCCACCTGCACGGCAAGTACATGGCCGTCGACCGCGTCCAGCGACACCATGCCGTACTCGCCGAGCGTCTTCGTCGATGTGCCGCGGACCTCCGCGGCCGCGCCCGCATCGCCATAGTGCATGTAGCGCATGTAGTCGGGCTCGAAGTCGGCCGCGCCCGCTGCCATCGCAGCACGGCGCGCACGTCCTCCCAGCTCCCGCGGCGACAGCATCGTGGCCTCGCGGCCCGTGGTGTGCGTCGCGGGCATCGCGCTGGTCATGCGTTCCGAAGCGGGTACCAGTTTGCCGTCGAATGCGGCGTAGTCGAAAGCCATCATCGTCACCAGCGAAAGGCATAGCAACGCGCCCGTCACGGCGAAGACGATGTGGAAAGGCAGGCTGAGTATGCCGATGACGTTGTGGGCATCCTGCCAGAGCCGCTTCAGGTTATGCCCCGGACGCAGCGCCGCCAGATCGCGCACGAGATGGGGCAGATGGATCAGAAGACCGGTCAGGAGCGCCAGGCCGTAGATGATGCTGACGACGCCCATCAGGTAAATGCCGGCGACAGGTACGCCCAACGTGTAATGCAGTTCGTAGACGAAGTCGGCCAGGCCGTGTTCGTGGTCTTCCGAGTCGCGCGCTCCACTGTCGGCAAGCGTCTGCGTCTTCCAGCCGTCCTTGTCGAACCAGTAGGCGGCGACCTCGTGCGACGGATGATTGGCGGGGTAGGTCAGGCCGATCTGTTCCTTCGCCGCCGGATGGCTGGCCACGATGTCGGCCAGCATGCGCTGCGCCCGGTCCATGGTGTCGGTTTCGACCGCGGCCGTTTTCGGCACGGCCCAGGTGTCGATTTCGTCGTGGAATACCGCGAGTGCGCCGGCGTAGAACGCGATGAACAGCGCGAACCCGGCAAGCAGGCCGGTCCAGGTGTGGACGGCGGTGAAGATGCGGAGCGTGGCGGGTTTCATTGTCTAAAGGCCGGGCATGGTGTGCTTAAGCGCCCACAGCAGGGCGAACGCGCCGACGTCGGCAACAGCCAGCCACGCCCAGGCGCGCGCGCCGCTGCGGAACAGGAAGGCGGCTGCCATCACGCCGATCCACAGGGGAAAAAACAGGATCAGGAAAGGCATGACCACCGATTCGCTGGACCCGGGCCATGCCCAGATCGCGCAGGCAATCAGCGCGATCGACAGCGGTAGCCCCAACAAAATGCCGGCGAAGCAGCGGGCAAGCATCAGGTGCGCTCCCGTTGGCGTGCGGCGACGGGACGCAGCCACCATGCCAGATAGGGCAATGCGATAGCGCCGAGCATCGCGGCGGTCAGCGTCGCGAAGAAGCCCGGCAGGCCGCGCTCGACCGATGCCCAGAGGGCGATGGCTCCGATGGATAGCACCATGCCGACCAGCCGCATGCTCCGGCCAAGGCCGCGCTTCAGCAGCCGCTGGCTCGGAAGAGTCAGATAGACAAGGGTCACGGCGACGAAGGCCATGGCGCACGCGAGGAGGGTCATAAGTGCCCGAGGTCGAAGGGTGGTTTCCTAATTGATAATTATTATCATTTAGAACCCGGGGGTCAAACCGACGCAACGACGCGGCTCTATACTCCGCGTCACAACGTCGGAGGGGGGCCGGCCATGAACGACGCTCGTAATGGCGACCGGTACCGTATTGCGAAGGACCTGGCACACGAAGCGCTGGAACAACCCGTTCACGAGCGAGCGGCATTCCTTGCGTGCGCTACCGGCGACGACGACGACCTGCGCGCCGAAGTTCAGTGGATGCTCGATGCGATCGAGGTCAGCCATACGACCGATCTGCCTGAGCTCCCACGCGTCGCACTCGACCTCGACGGTCTCGAAGCCGCCAACACGACGCCCCGCCACTACCGTATCGGGCGGCGCCTGGGCGAAGGCGGCATGGGGGTGGTGTACCTGGCGGAGCGCACCGATACCGGGTTCGTCCAGCAGGTCGCGCTGAAATTTCTGCACGCGTACGCGGAAGCCTCGCCGGTGGCACTGGACCGTTTCGCGCAGGAACGGCAGTTGCTGGCGCGGCTGGAACACACCGGTATAGCCCGCCTTCTCGATGGCGGCGTTTTCGCGGATGGCCGTCCCTTCATTGCGCTGGAATACGTGGATGGCGAGCGCATCGACAGTTGGTGCGAGCGACACAAGCTGTCGCTGCGCGAACGGCTCGAACTGTTCCTGAAGGTCTGCGCCGCCGTCGAGTACGCGCACAGCCACCTGATTATCCATCGCGACATCAAGCCCGCGAATATCCTGGTCACGGTCGACGGTCAGCCGAAGTTGCTCGATTTCGGTATCGCGCGCCTCATCGACCCCACGGGCGACATGGAGCTGACCGCAACGTCGCAGCAAGCGCTGACGCTGGCCTATGCCAGTCCGGAACAGATCGAGAAACGAGCACTCACGACCGCCGCGGATGTTTACTCGCTGGGCGTCGTTCTTTACCAACTGGTCACCGGCGCTCGTCCGTTCCAGCAGATCGTCACGCCGCATCTTTTGTACAGCGCCATCATGGGTGGCGATATCGTCGCGCCAAGCCGGCAGATGCGGAAGTCCAGGGACGAAGAAGGTCGCCGCGCGCCGAAGGCGCCTTACACGGTGCCCACCGATATCGATGCGATCGTCCTCAAAGCGATGCGTCGCAAGCCCACCGATCGCTATCTGTCGGTGGCGGAATTCGTCGCCGACGTGCGCCGGTTCCTCGATCTTCGGCCGGTGTATGCCCACCGTGGGCGCCTCAGTTATCGCGCGCGGCGTTTCGTACAGCGCAACCGTTGGATGATCGTCGGTACGTCCCTGGTGTCGGCGTCGATCTTTGGCGGACTGATCGCCGCGTTGCTGGCGCTCTCCAGCGCCAGGGAGCAGCAACAGCTCGCCGTACTGCGTCAGGCCGAACTGCGGCGCGCCGTGAACTTCCAGCAATCGCTGCTCGAAGGGGCCGACATCGATGCGATGGGCCATTCGATCGAGGTCGGATTGCGCCGTGCGATGGCCAAAATCCTCGACGGCAAGACGGATCCGCGGATGGAACGGGCGCTGGACGCACTGACGCCATCGGACATCGCGCGCGAAGCGCTGGACCAACACATCGTGACGCATGCGCTGGACTCGCTGGACGCGCGTTTTATCGACGATCCGTTGCTTGCGGCCAATATTCGCCAGTCGCTCGCCCGTGTGCTCATCACCATCGGAAGTACCGATCACGCCATAAGCGAACTCAACAAAGTCATCGATGTTCGCAAGGCGCTTCCCGCGAGCCAGGAAGCCCGGCTATCCGCGCAGGTCGATCTCGGCAGGGCGCTGCTGAATCGCCATGATTTACCCAATGCGGCGAAAGTGTTTACCGATGCCAATACGGAGACCGTGAACCTTCCCGAGACCGATCCGCTGCGTATCGCCACGACCGCCGGTCTGGCGCGAGTGATGTACGAGCAAGGACATCCGGTCGAAGCCCTGGCCGTGCAGCAAAGCCTTTCCACGCTCCTGGCAGCCCGGCTTGCCGACGACGATCCGCTCTTGCTGCAAACCCGTCGCGAAGAAGCCGATATCCTCATCAAGCTCGGGCGACGGGACGAGGCCCGCGCGATACTGGAGTCCCTGGACCGCCGCTATCGCAACGGCACCGAAAACGAGAGTCCCGCGGCGCTCGACACCATGTCGACACTGGCCGACTTGCTGAATAATCAGAACGAATACGAGCGTTCGCTTACGCTGGCTCGCGAGGTCGCGGCTATCCGCACGCGCCGTTTCGGCGCCAACCATCCCGCGACGCTTCGCGACGAAAACATGATTGCGATGAACCTGATGCGCCTGCGGCAATACGACGAAGGAAAACGTATCTTCGAGCACGTCATTGCCGCGCGTCGCGACTCTCTCGGCGCCGACAATCCCGAAACGCTGGGATCGATGAACCAGCTGGTGTGGCTGCTGGCGAAGGTCGGCGATATGGTTGCGGCAGCCAAGCTGCAGCGAACCATTGTGGAAGGCCGAACGCGAGTGCTTGGTCCGGACCATCCCGACACGCTGTTCGCGCGTGGAGGCCTCGCCACCTTTCTCAATATCGAAGGACAGCATGCCGAAGCGTTGCGCGTAGCTCAGGACGTGTTGGAGGGGCAACGACGCGTACTCGGCGCGAGCCACCCCGTTACCTACGCCACGCTCGACCTCATCGCACGCATCTATCAGGCAGGTGGCGACTGGAAGAACGCCAGTGCCGCCCACGGCGAGGCACTGGATGGGCGCGTTCGTTTGTATGGGCCGATGGATGGACACACGCTGGAAAGCGCGGGGCGTTACTACACAGCTCTGATGGCGATCGGCGAAGACGATAAGGCACGCGATATTCGCGATACCTATCTCGATCCCCTGATTGCGATGAATCCGGCCGACCTGAATGCCTCCGCACGCTCGAACCGCGACGCGGCGATCGATGCCATCGCCCACGCGCAGCGTCTACGCGTGCCCAATGTGACGCTTATTCCCCGCTGAGTTCGCGCTTCAGCCATTCGCGCGCGATGCGCCACTCGCGCTGTACCGTTCGCTCGGAAATGTCGAGCGCCGTGGCGATGTCGCGTTCGGTAAGACCGACGAAGAAGCGCAATTCGACGATGCGTGCCTGGCGTTCGTCCATTTCTTCCAGCCGACGAAGCGCATCGTCGAGATCGTCCGGCGAGGCCTCTTGCCCAAGCGATCCCGCGACCTCCGTAAGCGCTACCCGATCGGCGGAGTTGGGACGTTTCTGTGCCTGACGATATCGCGCGGCGTCGATGAGCACGCGGCGCATGGTGCGCGCGGCCAATCCTATGAGGTGGCCGCGGTCCTGCATGCGTGGCAGCGAAGCACCGGCAAAAATGCGCAGGAACGCTTCGTTGACCAGTTCCGTCGCACTGAGCGTGCAGTCGCCGAACTCGCGTTTGAGCTGGGACTGTGCCACGCGGTGAAGACTGCTGTACATCCGCTTCAGTACTTCGTCGATCGCGGTGTCGTCCTGCCCCAGGCGCGCGGCGTTGAGCAGCTGCGTGATCTCGTCGCGATTCACCGGCGCTATAGCGTCGGACGCGATATCGGCTGGACTGTTGGAATCCGTTGTCATGCAAGCTCCCGGGTGACGCAAGCGCACGCAGAATGCGGCCAGATGGCTGGCCAGACGTGACTATGCGTTTTCCCCCCGAACAGCGATCGCGGGCGAGCGTCGATCGCTCCGTCCCGGGCCACCGCCCCTTCCGTCGCGCAGCGTACATCAAATGTGAAGACGGTGTGGCGGGTTCTGGCCGACGCCTGCGCATACCTCTATAGAGCCCGCATGTCGCGAGCCTGTAAACCGGGGGATCCATTGAGCCTGATGTACAGCGCACTGCGTCGGATGCAGTCGGAGGAGAACGCGCGTGCTCCAGGTATGCCCTTGCCTACCGTGGACCTGACCCGCGCCGTCCGGCCGAGCCACGGACTGTGGTTTGGCATGCCCTTGGCTGCGCTGGCCGGGTTCGCCTTTTCGTGCGCGGTCTTCGTCCTGCGCAACGACATTGCCATTGTCGAAGTCCAACCGTTGTCGGTGCCTGCGTCGCAGGCACGAGTAACCGCTGGTGGCGATGCGACGGGTAGGCGTCAGCGGCTCGCCCGCGCACGCATGAATTTGCCGGTTTCGCTCATTGGCGACAACACGCTGCGCACAGTAGAGGTCATGCAGCCATGAACCCGCTTGCCGGAAACGTCCTGTCCCAGCTCGGCCTGACCCGGCCGCCGTTTCCGCCCACGCCGGATGCGCAATGCTATTTCCACACGCCCGCGCTGGAACGCGAACTGGCGGAAGTCACCCACTGTCTGCGCGAGAGAAAAGGTTTCGTGCTGCTGACGGGCGAGGTCGGCATGGGCAAGAGCACATTCGTGCGGCATCTGCTCGACACCCTGGAAGGAGGCGGAGTCACCGTCTCGCTCGTGTTCAATACGTTCCTGCAGGGTAGTGCCCTGCTTGCCGCCGTCCTGCGCGACTTCGGGTTGGAGTCCGCAGCCGATATGGCCACGGATATCGACACGTTGAATCGCTTCCTCGTGCGGCGCTGGAATGAGATGGCGATCTGTGTGCTGGTAATCGACGACGCACAGAACCTGGCGGTCGAAAGCCTTGAGCTGCTGCGTCTGCTGTCCAATCTGGAAACCGGTCAGGAGAAGCTGCTCCAGGTGGTACTTTGCGGCCAGCCGGAGTTGCGGACCTTGTTGGCGCGGGAAGATATCCGTCAGCTCACGACGCGCATCGTGAAGCATGTCGTACTTGAGCCGCTGGATGCGGAACAGACGCGGCGCTATGTGGACTACCGCCTCGCCACGGCGGGTGCGGCAGGGCGGATATCACTGGACTCAGCCGCACATAAAGCACTGTACGAAGACAGCCGCGGCAATCCGCGGCGTATCCATCTGGTGATGGATCGTTGCCTCTACGGTGTGCTGGCCGCGACGAATGGCGGCATCGACGTACGACTATTACGCGCGGCGTCGGCGGAAGCGGGCGTACTTCCGCTGAAGCGCAGACGTGGCATCGACGTCACGTGGGAACCATTCGTCGCCATTGCGATGTCGGCGTTGCTCGCCGTCATTCTGGCGTGGGCACTTTTCGGCCGGACATAGTTGCTGCGGCGAAGGTGACTACGTAATCGACGCGCAACGCGCCTATTCCCTAATCGTGGTTCCTGAACCGTCGCTCCTGCGCAGGGACGACAGCAGGGCGGATTGCCGGATCACCAACTGCTCAAGTTTTGACCAAACCGACCGCTAACTGAATAGGGCGGTATGTAAAGCTAGCGTTAACCACTCGCGTTAAATTAGAATTAACCACGCCGTATTCATCGAGATGCCCGTCATACGACGACCATCTGAACAGGAATAACTGGTAACTAACTGAATTATAACGCTATGTACCTTCCCATCCTCACCAGCCTCGCCCTTTGCATCGTCGCTCTCGCGGCGCTGTCGGTGAAGCGCATTCCGGAAGGCAAGGTCTATAGCGTGCGTCGCCTGGGCGGCCAGGTCGCTCTTCTGACGGCCGGTACCCATGTCGTGATGCCCATGTTCGAGCGGGTTTCCCACAAGATCGACCTCAACGGCCAGGTGCTCCGTTTCGACGGCGGCACCGTGTACTGGCAGGTGCTGGAGCCCGAGCGGGCCGACGCGGTCATCGACCGGGCCGACGAAATGATCCGCAAGCGTGCCGTCGATGCCCTGCACGATGCCGCCATGGAAATCGCCGACCGTCGCATGGCGGGCAACCTGCTCAAGCAAACCATGAACGGCTCGCTGCGCGAGAGCGGCATGCTGGTTACCCGCGTCGAACTCGACGCCGCCGCGTAATCTCCGGCTGGCTTACGCCGGCCAACCCCACGATACTTCCCGCCCCGCCGTTCCTCCAGGTAGCCGCATGTCCGGGCGCGATCTTCTGCAAACCCAGCTCGAACGTGGCATTGCCGCGCTCGGTACGTCCTTGCCGGACGGCGCCGTTGCGCGCCTGCTCGACTACCAGGAGCTGCTGCACCGCTGGAATTCGGCCTATAACCTGACCGCCGTGCGCGATCCCGCCGAGATGGTCACGCGCCATCTGCTCGATTCGCTGGCGATCGCTCCCTTCGTGGAAGGCGCGACGCTGGCGGACCTGGGTACCGGACCGGGTTTGCCGGGCATCCCGCTTTCCATCGCCGCGCCAGAGCGCGAGGTGACGATGGTCGATTCCAACGGCAAGAAGGTTCGCTTCCTGCGCGAGGCCATCCGTTCGCTGAAGCTCACCCGTGCCCACGCCGTCCAGAGCCGTGTGGAAGGCGTCGAGGGCAGCTTCGACTGCATCACCGCCCGCGCTTTTGCCAGCCTCGCCGACATGCTGGGCTGGGGCGGTCACCTGCTGGCGCGCCATGGCGTATGGCTGGCCATGAAGGGCCGCCATCCGGCGGAGGAACTGGACGGCGTGCCGCCCGGTTTCCGCGTGGAAGGCATCCATCTGCTGAGCGTCCCCGGGCTGGATGCCGAGCGGCATCTGGTCGTGATCCGCCGCGAAGGCTGATCGCTCCTAGGGTCCGATGGGCGGTCGATGTTACGCTAGCGCCCTTTCCGCGCACGGCATCGACGACTTCATGGCCCGCATCATCGCAGTCGCCAATCAGAAAGGCGGCGTCGGCAAGACCACCACATCCGTGAACCTCGCGGCGGCGCTCGCCGCTGCGAAGCGCAAGGTGCTGCTCGTCGACCTGGATCCCCAGGGCAACGCCACCATGGCGTCGGGCGTCGACAAGCACCAGGCCAAGCCCAACGGTTGCGAAGTGCTGCTGGACGAAGTCTCGATCGACGACGTGCTGGTCCGCACCGAAGCGGGCTTCGACCTGATGCCGGGCAATGGCGATCTGACGGCTGCCGAGCTGAAACTGATGGACGGTCTCGCACGCGAGCATCGCCTGAAGGAACAGCTGGCCAAGGTTGCGGACCGCTACCAGACGATTCTTATCGACTGCCCGCCTTCGTTGCACCTGTTGACGCTCAATGCGCTCACGGCCGCCGACGGCGTGCTGATTCCGGTGCAGTGCGAATATTTCGCGCTGGAGGGACTGTCCAGCCTCCTCGATACGATCAAGGCCGTACGCCAGCGCCTGAATCCGGCGCTGGAAGTCGAAGGCCTGTTGCGCACCATGTACGACGTGCGCAACAACCTTGGCAATGAAGTTTCCGCCCAGCTGACCCAGCATTTCGGCGACAAGGTGCTGCGCTCGATCATTCCGCGCAACGTGCGCCTCGCCGAGGCGCCCAGCCACGGTCAGCCCATTCATCTTTACGACCGCGGTTCGCGCGGCGCCATCGCCTACATCGGCCTCGCCGGCGAAATTATCCGTCGCGAACGCAATCAGGCCGCCGAGGATGCGCGCGAAGCCGAAGACGCCGCGGCCGGTTCGGCGCCCGACGTCGCGCCGACGACCCACTAGGAGTTTTCATGGCAGCAGCGAAGAAACGTGGCCTCGGACGCGGTCTGGACGCCTTGCTCGGCGGTGGAGACAGCGGTCCGTCCGTGGTCGAACAGGAAGGCGAGCTGCGCCTGCTGCCTATCCAGCAGATCCAGCCCGGCAAGTACCAGCCGCGTCGCCACTGGAACGACGAAGCGCTCGACGAGCTCGCGGCATCGATCAAGGCCCAGGGTCTCATCCAGCCGGTCGTCGTGCGGGCCATCGGCAAGAACAGCTATGAGCTGATCGCCGGCGAGCGCCGCTGGCGCGCGGCGCAGCGCGCGTCCATGAGCGAGATTCCCGCGCTGGTGAAGGACGTACCCGAGCAGTCCGTGCTGGCGATGGCGCTGATCGAAAACATCCAGCGCCAGGAACTGACGCCGCTGGAAGAAGCCCAGGCACTGAAGCGCCTGATCGACGAATTCGATCTGACCCACCAGCAGGCCGCCGATGCCGTCGGTCGCTCGCGCGCCGCCGTATCCAACATGCTTCGCCTGATGGAACTGCCGGCGTCGATCAAGCAGTTGCTCGACGAATCGAAGCTGGAAATGGGTCACGCCCGTTGCTTGCTGACGCTGCCGGCCACGATTGCCGAACCGCTGGCTCTGGAAGCCGCGCGCAACGGCTGGACGGTGCGCGAACTGGAAGAAGCCGCCCGTCGCGCCCAGGTGGCGCCGAAGGGCAAGGCGAAGACGGCCGCACAGGACCCGAACGTTGCCAATCTGGAGCGCGAACTGGCCGAACGTTTCGCTACCCGCGTCGAAGTAGCGCAGGGCCGTGGCGGTAAGGGCAAGCTGGTCATCCACTACCACAGCCTCGACGAACTCGATGGCATCCTGAGCAAGGTTCGGTAGAGCCACCCCGTCGCTGAAAGGAAATAGCCATGGCTCCGGTCCATAAGGATGTGAATCCGAAGCAGCGACAATACGAAGCCATGGTGCGGGCCTGGTCCGCGGACCTTTACCGGTTCGCGTTCTGGCTGTGCCGTAACGAAACCCTGGCTCAGGATCTCGTGCAGGAAACCTTTCTGCGTGCCTGGAAAAACCTCGATTCGCTGCGCGACGCGGAACTGGCCAAGCCCTGGCTCATCACCATCCTGCGCCGCGAGCATGCCCGTCTGTACGAGCGCAAACGTTTCGATACCGTGGAGCTGGACGACTCCGTACCCGAAGACACCGCGTGGGCCAGCCCGGAACGCAGCGGCGATGCCGCGGGCGTGCGCGACGCGATGATGAAATTGCCCCAGAAATATCGCGAGCCGTTGGCGATGCAGGTGCTTGGAGGGATGAGCTGCGACGAGATCGCGGTCGCCACCGAGCAGCAGCCCGGCGCGGTAATGACCCAGCTGTTCCGTGCGCGCCAGCGACTGAAGTCGCTGCTCGGCGGACGGGCCGCGGCCGAAGGAGGCCTTTCATGAACTGCCTCGAATTCCGTCGCCGCATCACGGCCGAGCCGCACTCGCACGATCCGGAACTACTGGCTCACCGCGACGAATGCGCGCAATGCATGGCCTTCTGGCAGCGTGCCCAGCGTTTCGAGGACGAACTGGCCGAAGCCATGGCGGTGCCGGTGCCGGCCGGTCTGGCCGACCGCATCCTGCTCGCCCAGGCGACCGGCGTGCGCCGCCGGCAGATGGTCAGCCGCCGTGGCTGGATGGCCCTGGCGGCCAGCGTGCTGATCGCCGTGGGCGGCGGCACCGTCATGTGGAAACAGGCACAGGCCGGTTCGCTGCCGGCGCTGGCGGTCGCGCATATGCCGATCGAGCGTGCGGCGCTTGCCCTGACCCAACCCATCGGCGAGACGATGGTCGCCGAGGGCTTCGCCGAACGCGGCACGAAAATGCGCGGACCGATGCCGGCGGGAGTCACCTATGTGCACGACTGCCAGGTAGGCCCGTACAAGGCCGTGCATGTGGTGACGCGGGTGGACGACCAGCCCGTGGTCGCGCTGTACATGCCCGGCAAGATGATCGACAAGTCGGACGACTTCAGTCGCGACGGCTGGACGGGGCGCGAGATTCCGCTGAACAACGGCACCCTGGTGGTGCTGGCGCAGAACGCGAACCCGCGTGCGCTGGACGCTGCCGAGGCGGGCTGGCGGATGGCGATCGACGGGGCGGGCGGTCCGGTATTGACCCAGATCTGAGGGGGCCGTTCGGGTACCCATCCCCAACCCCCGCTCCATAAGGGATAATGTCGCCCCGACCCCTCCCGGATCCTCAAGCGATGACTCAGCTCGCCGTGGTCGTGCCCGTCTTCAACGAGCGCGACAACATCCCACCGCTTCTCGCCGAGATCGCATCGGCCCTGCGCGGCCGGATCGACTTCGAGATCATCTACGTCGACGACGACAGCACCGACGACAGCGTCGCGGTACTTAAAGCCGCGCGTGCCGACTACCCGGAACTGCGGGTTATCCGTCACATCACCCGCAGCGGCCAGAGCACGGCCGTATGGAACGGCGTCCGCGCCGCGCGATCGCCGTGGATCGCCACGCTCGACGGCGACGGTCAGAACGATCCGGCGGATATCCCGAAGCTGATCGCGGCTCGCGAAACCGCCAGCCCCGACGTGCGTCTGTTCGCCGGCTGGCGCGTCACCCGGCGCGACAGCTTCAACAAGCGCATCTCGTCGAAGATCGCCAACGCGGTCCGTTCGCGCATGCTGCGCGACGACACGCCGGACACCGGCTGCGGTCTGAAGCTGTTCGAGCGCGAAGTGTTTCTGCGCCTGCCTTACTTCGACCACATGCACCGCTACCTGCCGGCGCTCGTCAAGCGCGCGGGCTTCGCCAATATCAGCGTGCCGGTCGGCCATCGTCCGCGCACGGCCGGTACCTCGAAGTACGGCATGCTCGATCGTCTGTGGGTCGGCCTGGCCGACCTGCGCGGCGTGGCGTGGCTGATGCGCCGGGGCAAGGTCACGCGTACCGAAGAGCTCTGAGCGGGACCAGCAAGATTTGCCGCGGGCTATTTGCTCCCACAGCGATCACAATCGCGCGCCTGTCAGGCCCGGTGATCCAGCTCCAGCTCCATCGCCGGCTGCCATGCGTCCAGCGACTTGCGCGTGCGTTCGCGCCCCAGCTCGATCAGTTCGCGGGCGCGGTAGAACTCATACATCGTCGACACGTTGCGCGGAATTTCGATCAGCAGGTCGGGCTGGTAGGCGGCCAGACGAATCCGCGACAGGTTCGACTGCATCAGGTCCATGGCCTGCGTCATCAGATCGAACGCGCCAGGATCCTTCGGCCTGGCATCGGCATGGGGAATGACCCGTCCGAGGAACGCGCCGATCCTGTGGCGGTAGCTGTTCTGGTCGCCCGCGATCGAGGCATCGCGTTCCGGCGGTATCGG
The DNA here is from genome assembly GCF_057834065.1 of Luteibacter sp. GL_149. NCBI lineage: Bacteria > Pseudomonadati > Pseudomonadota > Gammaproteobacteria > Lysobacterales > Rhodanobacteraceae > Luteibacter > Luteibacter sp. GL_149. The sequence continues at coordinate 4,666,452 of NZ_CM174395.1, read as the reverse complement.
CAGTTCCGCCGCACCGTCGACACTGACGGCGACCACGTAGTCGGCGTTCTCGCGCATCAGGGGCATCACCGGTAACGGATTGAGCAGCGCGCCGTCGACCAACCGGCGTCCGCCGACAAGGTGCGGACGAAAAATCGTGGGAATGGCGATCGATGCGCGAATGGCGTCGAAGAGCGGGCCGCGCGTCAGCCAGACCTCGCGTTCGCGATCGATATCGGTGGCCACCGCCGTATAGCCGATGGACAGGTCCTCGATATTCACCTCGCCGATCAGCTCGCGTAGTGCGCCGATGATCTTGTCGCCCTTGATGAAGCCGCCGCCGGAGAAACTCCAGTCGACCAGCTTCAGCACGTCGAAACGCGCCAGCGTCGAGACCCAGTCCCGGTAGATATCGAGCTTGCCCATGCCGTAGATGCCGCCGATCAGGGCGCCCATCGAAGTTCCCGAGATGGCGACGATCTCGAAGCCGCGCGCTTCCAGCTCTTCTATCGCGCCGATGTGGGCAAGCCCCTTCGCCCCGCCCGCGCCAAGCGCCAGGGCGACGCGCGGACGTCGCGAGGCGCCGCTTACGGCCGGAACCGCACCGGATGCGGCGATATCGGTATCACTCATGCAGGTGGACTCAATGGGTGCGCTGGTAACCCGTCAGGGCCAGCTGGAGCAGGATTTTCATTTCCTCGCGCAACGGCAAGGGCGCCACGATCTCGGCGTCCGGCCCGTATTTGAGTACGTCCATCAGGAGTTCGCGCGAATTGGAGTAGGGCACTTTCAGTTCATAGCGGCCATCGGGCATCCATTCGCCGCGCTGCTGCGAATGCCAGTGCTCGTCGGCCACCCAGCGCGCCGCGTGCGCGGAAAAACGGATGGTGGCCCATGCCTTTGGCTTGCCGGCGAAAATGCCGTAGCTGGATGCGAGCATATCGTTCAGTTCGCCGTCCTCGACGTCGCGTGCCGGTGCGTCCAGCGGCCGTGGATCGACGATACGGTCGACGGCGAAACTACGCAGCGCTTCGCGGTCGTGGTCCCATACGTCCAGATACCAGTTGTCGCGGTAATGCGTCAGGCGTTGTGGCGACACCGTGCGGCCGCTGTCCGAATTGGTGGTGCGTGCGCGATAGCGGAAGCGTAGCTGGCGCCGTTCCAGCACCGCGCCCGCCACGATGCGGAACACTTGCTGGTCCATCTTGCGCGCGCCCCACGAAATGACGCGGATGCGATCGACGGGCAGCGCCTTGCCGCTGCCGTGATCCGACAGCAGTTTTTCGATGCGCGCCTTGAAGGGGGCGAGCGCGCCCGCGAGTACGCCCGGGTCCGAACGGCCGATCAGCTCGTTCAGCGCCATCAGGGCGGCAAGCTCGTCGCTGGTCAGCCATAGGCCCGGAAGCTCGAAGCTGTCGCCCTGCTCGGCTTCGTACCGGAAAGACGCCTGTTCGCCCGGAACGCTCTGTACCGGGGCGCCCAGACCGTCGCGCAGGAAGGCTACGTCCCTGTAGAGCGTGGCGCGCGAGCATTCCAGTTCGTCCATCAGGCGCGAAAGCGGAACCGGATAGTGCGCGGACTTCAGCAGTCGGTGGAGGGTAAGAATGCGCTCGTAGCGGTCCATGGAAGTCGCCGGCTGTGACGCGAAAGAGGCCCTGCAGTGTGTCCGCGGGGGCGTGACGTGTGCATCTACGGTCTCGTGCCCTGCGAGGCGCCAAGCATGGCCTTGGCCTTCGCGAACCGCAAGCGCCGGAAGGCCCGGCGTTGCGTCGAATGCCGATCGGCGCAAAAATGTAGGCTTTGCGGTTCGCCACAAGGGCGTCTCCCCGACCATGGCGGAACATAACGATGCGTCTTATGCAGACGCCGGCGCGTCGGGCCGGTCGGACGACGCTGTCCGCATGGAGACTCTCTTTTCGTTCTCCGGCGTCCTGCTCCAGGTAGCGACGGCGACGGGTTACGGCCTGTGGATGGTCCTGGGTACCGCGCTGGCGCTGGGTTTGTACAGCGACGGACGGGGTGAAGTCCTGGCGCCGCTGGCGCTCGGTCTCGTGCTGGTCAGCCTGGGTCTGATCGCCGCCTGCATGCATCTGCGCTTCGCGCCGGAGTGGCATGGATGGAATCCCCTGAAGCGCACGATGCCGACCCGCGAGGGTATGGTGGCCATGGCCAACTACCTGCCGATGCTGGCGCTGGCGGGTCTGGCGCGGGGCGAGAACGATTTCTGGGCGACCCGTCTGGCTGGCGCGGCGCTGATGCTGTGCAGTCTGGCGACCCTGATCTACACGGCGCGCGGCGTGTCGCGGCGGATGTCGGTAAGCGTGGCGTCGTTGGCCAATGTGCTTCCGCTGGGTCGCACGGTGTCCGCCGTTTTCGCCGGTGGCCTGTGGTTCTGGTTGTGCGTTGACCTTCAGACCGACGTGCCGATCGACCCGGTCAGCCCGTGGCGACTGGCGTTGCTGGCGGTGGCCCTGGTGCTTGGCGTCGTCGAAGGCACGCGCTGGCAGGCGTTGCGGCGCCTTGCCGAAGAGCGTGGCGCCATCGTCCGGCTGGAGCCCGGGGTGTCGCCTGTATCGTTGCTGGGTCGACGTTTCGCGGCCGCGGCGCTCTCGGTCGGACTTCCCTGTCTGCTGCTGGTCGTGCACGGCGGGGGCATGCATGCCGGTGTCGCCGGTCTGGCGGCGTTAAGCTGCGTTGTCGGTCAATGCCTCGAGCAACGCCTTTATGGCTACGCCTATGCCTTCGCGCTGGACGGATCGAAGACGTAACGCGCGTTACGCACTACGCTCAGTCTTCAGACATGGCCGTCCAGGCGGCCAATGCGGTCCATGTTCCCCCATGGACCGCGCAAAACTTCACCTTTCTTTTCAAATACTCGGGTAGACGATGAACAAACTTACTCTCGCCGCACTCATCCTGGTTGCGTTGCCGTTGGCCGCTCAGGCCGACGATTTCCAGACCCCGGCCGCGCCGTCGGGCAATGCCGCCAACAATGGCGGCTGGTCGGGTTCGGGCGAGTTCGGTTTCGCATCGGCTCGCGGCAACTCGCGTTCGGAAAACGCCAACGCCAAGCTGGGCCTTAGCCAGGAAAACGAGGTCTGGAAAAATAACTTCTACCTCAACGGCCTGCGCTCGAAGGGCAACGTCGATGTGCAGGACGCCGCGGGCAACACCATCGACAAATTCAGCACCACCGCGAACCGTTACGACACCGGCGCATCGGTGGGCTACAAGTTCGATCCGCGCAGCTACGTGGTGACCGCGGCCCGTTACGAGCACGACGACTTCGGCGCGAACCTCTGGCAGGGCATCGTCTCGATCGGCTACGGCTACATCGCGCTCAAGAACGAACGGGCGGAGCTGTCGTTCGAAATCGGTCCCGGTTTCAAGCGCTACCAGCCGGCCAAGACCACGCGTGAAGTTGCCGATCCCGCCAATCCGGGTGCGACCATCAGCGAACCGTATAAGCCGAACGCCGAAAGCGAAGCCGTCGGCCGTGGCCTGATCAACGCCAAATACCGTCTGACGGACAATACGGCGCTGGAAGATACGCTGCTGGTCGAAGCGGGCTCCAAGAATCAGTACTACCAGAACGACGTCGGTGTGTCGGTCAGCATGACGCAGAAGATGGCGCTGAAGGTGGGTTACCAGATCCGCTACAACAGCAATACGCAGCCGGGCACGGTCGCCACGGACAAGCTGATGACGACGAACCTCGTCTATAACTTCTGATCGAAAGTGCCGCTATGGGAGTAGGAGCCCGCTTGCGGGCGAAGGCCAACGGAGCGGTGAAGATGTGCGTGACATCCGCAGCCTATAGATCGGGCTCGCGGATGTGGGCATCCGTTTCCCTCGCCCTGCTGGCTTTCGCCCGCAAGCGGGCTCCTACAAAGAGCCGGTCGTTTCAGGCCCGATGCGGCGTCAGGAATTCGTCGGCGCCCAGTTCCAGCAGCATCGCCGCTACCGTACGCCCCAGTTCCACGGGGGCATCGTTGTTGCTGTCGGCTTGCGCGTGCAGCAGTTCGCCAGTGTGCGCATTGCCGACCAGGCCGTGGAGCGTCAGGCCATATTCGGCCACCACGCACCACGCACCGATGGACACCGCGCAGCTGCCGCCCAGCGCCTCGTTCATCGCCCGCTCGGCATCGACGGCCAGACGGGTTTCCGGATCGTCCAGTGCGGCCATCAGTTCCGCGACGCGCGTGTCGCCCGCGCGGGATTCGACGGCGATAGCCGCCTGGCCCGGCGCCGGCAACCATTCCGGGGCCATCAGGCGCGAGCTGATGCGATCGGCCAGCCCCAGCCGCTCGAGTCCGGCGCACGCAAGCACGATGGCGTCGTAGTGGCCGGCGTCGAGTTTCGCGAGTCGCGTATTCACGTTGCCGCGAAGATCCAGCAATTGCAGATCCGGCCGCACCGCGCGAAGTTGCGCCTGCCGCCGTAACGACGAGGTGCCGACACGCGCACCATGCGGCAGTTCGGTGAGATTGGCGAAGTGCACGCTGACGAACGCATCGGCGGAATCCGCACGCGGCAGGATCGCGGACAGCACGAAGCCCGGTTCGAGTTGGGAGGGAACGTCTTTCAGCGAATGCACGGCAAGATCGGCCCGATCTTCCTGCATCGCGACTTCCAGTTCCTTGAGGAACAGCCCCTTGCCGCCGATGGTCGCCAGCGAACGGTCGAGGATTTCGTCGCCCCGCGTACTCATGGGAACCAGCTCGACCTGCAGGCCGGGATGGGCCTGACGCAGCAGCGCGGCCACGTGCTCTGCCTGCCAAAGCGCGAGCGCGCTCTTACGGGTGGCGATGCGTAGCGGCTGAATCATCGGAGTCCTGGGTATGAACGGGCAGGCGCGGATTGTCCCGCAATTCACCCGGCCGCGCAGCGCGGCCCGACGTCACACGCCCGGTGCGCGCAGCAACTGGCGCACGGTCGCAAGATTGCGCCGGCTGACCTCGGGCATGACCTCTGTGCCAGCCAGCCGGGCCAGCACCCGGCCATCGGCCAGGGTTTTCAGGCCCAGCAGCCGCTGCCGGGGAACAAGGCAGTTGCGATGCAACCGCACCAGCCGGCTGCCATGCGCCTGTTCTAGCTGGCGTAGGGACTCGTCGATCAACCAGGCGCCACCGGCGTGGTGCAGGGCCACGTACTTTTCGTCCGCGAGCAGGTAGTGGATATCGGCAAGAGCGACACGGACTTCCTCGCTGCCCGCGCGCGCGCGTAGCCACGATTCCTGGCCAGGCGGGCGCGCCGTCCGTCGCTCGCGGACGCGATCGAGCGCTTCGGCCAGGCGTTCGGGACGCACCGGCTTCAGCAGATAATCCGTTGCGCCCAGATCGAACGCATGCACGGCGTGCTGGTCGTACGCGGTGCAGAACACGATCTGCGGTACCTGCGCCAGTCCAGCGATGCGCCGCGCGAGCGCGGTGCCGGTCATACCGGGCATTTCGATATCGAGCAGGATCAGGTCTACCTGGCGGTCGGCACATGCCGTCAGCACGGCCTCGCCATCGGCGACGCTGCCGACGATTTCCACATCGGAGGCACCGGCGAGCAGCGTCGCCAGCCGTGCGCGCGCCAGCGGCTCGTCATCGGCGATCAGGACGCGCATGCGGCGTGGTCTCCGGCAAATGGATGGTGACGACGAAACGCCCGTTTCCGGACGCGACGTCTACTCGGGAGCGTGCACCGAAATGATAGGCGACACGCTCGCGCACGCTACGCAGGCCGTGTCCGGTACCGCCCGCGGCGGGCAATTCGGGAAGCGGATTGTCGACGACCAGTTCGATGCCGCCATCCACCCGCCGTCCCGTCAACCGGATCGTCCCGCCTTCGCGTAGCGGCTGGATGCCGTAACGGATCGCGTTCTCCACCAGCGGTTGCAGCAACATGCACGGGAGCGGCAACCCAGCGGGTACATCGACATCGCGTTCCACGTGCAGACGACCGCCGAGGCGCAGCGATTCGATCTCCAGATAACGATCGACCAGCAGCAGTTCCTCGCCAAGCGTTCCCACCGCCGACGTATCGCTGCCAAGCGCCGCGCGAAACAGTTCGGCGAGATTGAGCACGGTGCGCTCGGCGGCGTCCGGGTCGACGCGCACCAGCGCAGCGACCGTATTCATGCTGTTGAACAGGAAGTGCGGCCGAATCCGCGCCTGCAAAGCGGCCACCTGGGCATGCGCGGCGGCGGCAAGACGTGCCTGCCATTGCGCCACGACATAGAAATAACGCAGCAGTCCGGCGCCAAGCAGTCCGGTGGCCATACCGCAGTCGCGCACGAAGCCGGACAGCGAGGGAGGCGTCAGACCGGTACCGATGGCGTGATCGAGCCATGCGACCACCGTGCTGGATACGAGCACCGTCGATACCAGCAGCAACCAGACGGCCGCATAAGGCCACAGGCCAGACAGACGCTGCATCCACGGTCGAAGTTTGCACAGCGCGACCGTCAGCAGCATGGCGAGCCAGACCACGAACAGCATCGCCACGCAGTAGCCGCGCAGGGTGGAATCGTTGCCCGGCGCCAGCCACATCAGGGAGACGGTCAGCGCACCGACGATCAGCAACGCGAACAGGACCGGCAGGCTACAGAAGTCGGGAAGATCCGCCGATGCGGCGCGCGTGCGTTCGGGCGTTGGCGTGCTGGTCGACATGGCGCGGAGTATGCACGATGGGCCGCGGCGCCATCGTGCGCTTCGTCACCCGTTCGTCAGGCGCTTGCCCAACCACGCGCGAAGGTCGGCGATCTCCTGAAGGCTGACCTGATGACCCATCGGGTAGGTATGCCAGTCGACCCGATGGCCGAGGGCCACGAGCGTGTCGCGCGACAGGGTCCCCAGCGCGATGGGAACGATCGGATCGGCCGTGCCGTGGCCCCAGAAAATGGGTGTCTCGTGGTTGGCGCCGTGGCGTTCCGCTTCCACCGTCTCGTGCATCGGCACATACGTGGACAGCGCCACGATGCCGGCAAGGGTGGCCGTATGACGAAGCCCGGCAGCCAGAGCGATCGCGCCGCCTTGCGAGAATCCCGCAAGCACGATGCGCGATGCGGGTATCCCACGCTCGATCTCCCTGGCGATCAGCGCTTCGACTTCGCCCACCGATGCGCGGATACCCTCGGCGTCCTGCTTGTCCGCCAGCGCGAGTCCCTTGATGTCGTACCAAGCACGCATCGGCATGCCGTTATTGACCGTGACCGGCCGCACCGGTGCATGCGGAAACACGAAGCGCAGCGCCGGCCATGCATCGTCGACGAGCTCGGGCACGATGGGTGCGAAATCGTTACCGTCCGCGCCGAGGCCGTGCAGCCAGAGAATCGCATGCGTCGGCTGGGCGCCGGTTTCTTGTTCGACGGTGGGCAGGGGCATGGGGGTTGACTCGGATTGGTGCGGGTTGTGCATGGTATCAGCCGACTCGACAGGCCTCGTCCCGATTTGTTCCTGCTCTTAAAAGCGAGGCCATGCGCGCCACGTGCTTCCGTTAGTTGTCGCACTGGGTCCCTGCCTGCGCAGGGACGACGGTGAAGGATAGGTATGTTTTCGAATCCGGGGACGCTGTGAACTACAGATCAGCCTCATCAATGCCTCGTCGTCCCTGCGCAGGCAGGGACCCAGTGCGATGCAAAGAGCTTTCGCGATCGGGTCCGTTCACGCTCTTAAAGCGAGATCGCGTGCGCCATGTCCTTCCGTTCGCGAAGGAACTTTACAACCCCAACTCCGTCGCAAAGAACGTCATCGCCAACGCAGCGTTACCTACGCGCTGACTGAACGGCGCACCGATGCCGTGACCCGCGTTCATGCGGGTCAGCAGCAACACGGGTTGCCCCGAGGTAGTCGCGCCCTGCAGCGCCGCCGCGAATTTCCGCGACTGCCACGGCGCGACGCGCGGATCGTTCGCACCCGTCGTGAGCAGGACGGCCGGATACGCGGTGCCTGCTTTGACGTTGTGTAGAGGCGAATACGCCAGCGTGGCTTTTGCCTGTGCCGGATCGGACACGGTGCCGTACTCGCTGACGTTATACGGACCGTTGGCGAAAGCCGTCTCATGGCGCGGCACGTCATAGATACCGACGCTGCCGACCACCGCGCGGTACTGCTCCGGATGCTGGACCAGCGACGCCCCCATCAGCAGGCCGCCGTTGCTGCCGCCGAGGATGCCGAGGTGCTTCGTGTCGGTCCAGCCGGTCTTCACCAACGCCTGGGCGGCGGCGTAGAAGTCGTCGAAGACGTTCTGTTTCAGCAGCTTCTGGCCCTGCTCGTGCCAGCCCTCGCCGAACTCGTTACCGCCACGGATATTCGCGTAGGCAAGCACGCCGCCGCGTTCCAGCCATGCCAGGTTCGCGCCGACGAAGCCCGGCGTGACGGGAATGCCGAAGCCGCCGTAGCTGTACAGAATGGTCGGGCGCTTGCCGTTCGCCTGCACGCCGTCCATCGCGATAATCGTCACCGGCACTTTGCTGCCGTCCTTCGATACGCCATCGATGCGCGTGACGCGAACCTTCGAATAGTCGGCCGCGGCTTTCACTTCGAACACGGTTTTCAGTGCACCGTTCTTGCCGTCGTATTCCGCCCAGCGAGTCGGCGACGTCCAGCCGGCGTAGGTGATCAGTGCCTTGTCCTGTCCCGATTCGGACGCGATGCCGTTGATCGAAACGCCGCTGGCCGGCAGCGGTACGCGACGCACCAGTTTTCCGCTGGCGTCGTACTGCTCGGCCGACCAGTCGGGACCGGCGCTGCGCGTCACGATGAAACCATCGCCCAGGGGCGCCACGTGCTGGATGGCGGTATCGCCCTGCGGCACGACATCGGTGTGTTTGCCGGAAGCGTCGATCGCGACGATCTTGCCGCGCGGTGCGCCTTCGAAGGCCACCACGAACAACCGGCCGTTGACCCAGCTGGCCGAACGAACGTCGGCATCGCGGCCGAGTACTCGCTCGAGCTTGCCGTCGCGACGGAAATATACCTCGGCCGGACCGCCGTCGCCTTCGTTCGCGAGGACGGCGACGTCCTTGCCACCGGGCGCTTCGAGCAGGATGTATTCGGCGACTTTCGAATAGCCCTTGCCGAACACCGTTTTATCCAGCGCGACGGCATCGCCCAGGCGATGATGCGCGAGCGTCGCGTCGAACTCCTTCACCTCGGCGCCGGCCTTCGGTGCGTCGAAGCGCACATAGGTAAAGCCCTTTTCGTCCGCGTCCCACGCCAGACCCTGCGGCGTCGTGCCGCCGCCGGCGTAGGGCAGCGAATCGTTCAACGCCTTGCCGGTTTCCGTGTCGAGTACATGGATCGTCGTCAGTTCGCTACCGCCTTCAGCCGTGCCGTACGCGAGGTAACGACCGCTGGGCGAAGGCCAGTATTCGGTGATCGCCGTGCCGCCGCCGTTGGCATTGAGATCCACCAGGGTGCGCGGCTGGCCGTCCGGCCACTTCTGCGCGACGAGTACGGGCTGCGGCTGCGGCGGCGTGTTCTGCATATAGAACAACGTGCCGCCCGCGAGTGTCGGCGACGATCGTGTGGTGGACGTAATCGCCAGTTCGCGGATACGCGCCGATAGTTCCTTGCCGTGCGGCATCGCCGCGATCGTCGCTTCCGTGTGCGCGTTCTGCGCCTCGATCCACGTCTTCACTTCCGGCGAATTCGCATCTTCCAGCCAGCGGTACGGGTCGTTGACCGGCATGCCGGCCAGCATTTCGGAAACCACGCGCTTCGGTGTGGCCGGAGCCTGGGACGTCGCGGCGTGCGCGGTGCCGGCCAGCGCAAGCGCGGCCGCGAAAAGGTAGGGGACGGTGGACCGCATGTCTGTCTTCCACGGGGTGAAAACACCGAGGGTACCTCTGTGCCGCCCTCCCGTCAGCGGGACCCCTGGCGGTTGCGGTCATCGGCCGCTCGGCTATGCTTTGACCTATTTGCCCGCAGGAAGTCCCGCATGCGTTCCCTCGTCGTTGCCCTCCTCGCCGCTCTCGGCGCCGGTTCCGCCATGGCCGCCACTGTCGAACCGCTCGACATGGAAAAGATCATGGCCAATCCCGACTGGATCGGGCAGGCGGTCGAAAAGCCGTACTGGGGCATCGACGGGCAGACCATCTACTACTCGTTGAAGCGCGATGGCAGTCCGGTACGCGATCTGTGGCGGGTATCCGCCTCGGGCGGCGCGCCCGAACGCCTCGACCCGGCCGCCGTGGCGACCGCCGATGGCCAGGCGGTGTTCGACCGCGAGCATCGGCGTGCCGCGTTCATCCGTCATGGCGACGTGTTCCTTCGCGAAGGCGGGCGCACCATCCAGGTCACGCGCACCAGCGACGACGAAACGGCGCCGCGGTTCTCCGCCGATGGCCGCACGCTTCAGTACCGCGTCGGCAACGACTGGTTCGCCTATGACATCGCCGCCGCCGTGGCGGCCCCCGCGGTCGTGTTGCGGGCTGGCGACGACCCGGACGAGAAAGCCACCGATACGCTCGAAGACGGCCAGCAGGCGCTTTTCAGCACCTTGCGCAAGCTGAAGGCCGACAAGGATGCGAAGCGCGACGCCGAACGCGATCTCGCCGCCGCCGATCCGGGCCGCGCACCGCGTCCGCTGTACGTCGGCAAGGATCTGAAAATCGTCGACACCGAACTGTCGCCCGATGGCCGCTGGATGCTCGTGATCACCGAGCCGAAGGATCACGACGCGGGCAAGACACCCAAGCTCACCCACTACGTCACCGATTCGGGCTATGCGGAGGACGAGGACGTCCGTCCGTACGTCGGCCGCAAGGACCCGGCGCCGCAGTCGCTGCTGCTGTTCGATCTGGGTTCGCGTCAGCGTTATGCCCTGAAAACCGACGGACTGCCGGGTATCGGCCAGGACCCGCTCGCCGCGCTGCGTTCCCAGAGCGCCGCCGCGTTGCGCAAGGCGGGCAAGAACGACGAAGCCGATGCACTGAAGGCACCCGCGGTGCGGCCGGTCATCGTCAACGCCGATTACAGTCCGGGCGTCGTCTGGAGCGACGACGGTCGCCATGTCGCGGTGGAACTGCGCGCCATCGACAACAAGGATCGCTGGATCGCGTCCGTCGATTTCGCGCATCACACGCTGGTCAGCGAACACCGGCTGACGGATACGGCGTGGATCAACTGGAATTTCAACGATTTCGGCTGGCTGAAAGACAGTGGCACGCTCTGGTACCTCAGCGAGGAATCGGGCTATTCGCAGCTATATACGCGCAAGGCCGGTGCATCGGCGAAGGCGTTGACGTCCGGACGTTTCGAAGTGAGCCACCCGGTTCTTTCCGACGACGGCCGCTGGTTCTACCTGCGCGGCAACCGGACCGCGCCGTATAGCTACGACATCTACCGCGTCGCGGCCACCGGCGGCGACATGCAGCGGGTAACGCATTACGAAGGCATGGACGACTTCGTCCTGTCGCCGGATGGCCAGCATCTCGCCGTGCTGCACTCGACGTCGTACATGCCTTCGCAGCTTGCCGCGGTGAGCGTCGAAGGGGCGGCTCCCCGCGAGTTGACCGATACGCGTAAAGCGGATTTCAAAACGCGCGAATGGATCGCGCCGAAGATCGTCGAAGTGCCCTCGGCGCATGGCGCCGGTACCATCTGGGCGAAGTTCTACGGACCGGCGGATGCCGCGCGGGCAAGCGGCCGTCCCGCCGTGATCTTCGTGCATGGCGCGGGCTATCTGCAGAACGTGCACCTGTCCTACCCGGCGTATTTCCGCGAGCAGATGTTCCATAACCTGCTCGTGCAGCGCGGCTACGTCGTTCTCGATCTGGACTATCGCGCATCGGAAGGCTACGGCCGTGCGTGGCGCACCGCGATCTACCGCAATATGGGTCACCCGGAACTCGACGATCTGCTCGACGGCAAAGCGTGGTTGGTGAAGAACCAGGGCGTCGATCCGAAGCGCGTAGGCATGTACGGCGGCAGCTACGGCGGTTTCATGACGTTGATGTCGCTGCTGCGCGCACCGGGCGAATTCGCGGCCGGCGCCGCGCTGCGCCCGGTCACGGACTGGACGACGTACAACCACGAATATACGTCGAACATCCTCAACGATCCGCAGATCGACCCCGAGGCCTATCGCACCAGTTCGCCGATCGAATACGCGGACAAACTCGCCGATCCGCTGCTGATCATGCACGGCCTCATCGACGACAACGTACTCGCCAGCGATTCGATCCGCCTGTACCAGCGTTTTATCGAGCTGCACAAGAAAAACTTCTGGATGTCGCTGTACCCGATGGAACGGCACGGCTTCGTACACCCGGATTCCTGGTACGACGAATACCGCCGCATCGACGAGCTGTTCCGCGAAAAGCTGGGCCAGTAACGACTGCTACATCTTCCTGTAGGAGCCCGCTTGCGGGCGAAAGCCGACAGGGCGAGGAAGCCGGATGCTCACATCCGTAAGCCCGATACCCGGGCTGCGGATGCAACCCACATCTTCACCGTTCCGTTGGCCTTCGCCCGCAAGCGGGCTCCTACAAGGTATTCAGTACTGCAACGCCACGACACGAAGCGCGGCGTCGACAAGTTCAAGATCGGCAAGGTCGAAAGTCGCGCGGGTCACGCCAGCTCCGCTTATGTCCACGTGACCGCTTCTGGCAAGCGAGGCCAGAAACGCCCGATCCATCTCTGTGCGTGGAATGTAAGCAGCGACGCCATCGAGGCACGTTGCCTGAAAATGCATGTCCCGGCCTCCGATCTTGTACAGAGAGTCGGCATGCTTGCCGGATGCGCATGCCTTCCGCGGATTTTCCGTTGGGACGATGCCGAGAATGACGCGCGTGCCATCGCGCTCGATGCTCGCCGCCATGGAAACGGCGGCGCTATTCGTTGCATCGAGCAGATAGACCCGGGCAGACACAGGCCGCCACTGCGGGCGGCTCTTATCGACCGGATGGCGACTTTGCACTTCATCGAGGTGCCTGAATGCATCGTCCAGTCGCAGGTTACGTGCCGCATCCGCTGAAGACGAAAGCGGGAGAGGCGCGAGACGAAAGTTGTCCTGCGCGCGAATGGCCGCCGAAAAGCCCACACAAGCCACGATGGCGAACGGGAGCCAGATGGAGAGGTGACCACTTCGAAACGGCCTCTCCGGATAGCGCCATGACGACGGCGAACGACAGTTCGCTTGCGGCATCATCCAGCAGCCTGCCGGGCCAGATACCGTCCCGGCGATTCGCCGAATGCCTTGCGGAACATCGCCACGAATGCGCTGGGCGTTGCATAGCCCAGCGCATCGGCGACGGTCGCTACCGCCTCGCCTGTCGCAAGGCGTTCCAGTGCGCGGGTGAGGCGTGCCTGCTGGCGCCATTGGGCGACGCTGCACTGGGTTTCCTGACGGAACAGCCGGCTGAGCGTGCGCGACGACATGCCTGCCCACGTTGCCCAGTCCTCGATGCCGCGCGTGTCGTCGGGGTGTTCCATCATCGCGAGGGCGACGCGGCGCAGGCGACGGTCGATGGGCATGGGGAGATGCAGCGATTCGACGGGCGCGCGGCGGATTTCGTCCAGAAGTACCGAGAGGATGCGTTCCTGCTCGGGTACGAGGTCGTCGGTGTACGTCCAGCTGGCTGCGCGCTCAACCAGCGAACGGAGCAAATCGTTCGCGCCGACGACACAGGTGTGATCCGGCAATCCGACAGCGGCATCGGGGGCGATGAAGACCCCCCAGCCACGGCTGGGGCCGGCGATGCTGACCGTATGCAGCACGCCCGGAGGCAACCAGCCCGCGCGATGCGGCGGCAACAGCCACGAGCCGCTCTCGGTACGCGTTATGAACAGGCCCTCCTCTACGTAAAAGAACTGGCCGCGCACGTGGCGGTGCCAGTCCGATTCGGTTAGAGGGATGTTTCCTTCCGCGCGGTAGGCGATCAGCGGCGGTCCGTCGGCGCGTTCCAGCGCCTGCATCAGCAGTTCGTGCAGCATTGGCCGATTCTCGACATAAGTTGACCCGATAACGATATCAGGACGCCACGTTCCGCACCTAGGATGTTCGCTCGCCCTATTGGGCGACCGAACCCACGCGCAAGCTGAAGGCCGGTTCCCCCTATCCCCGTGGGAGATTCCGATGCACCGTCATGCCCGTTTGCAAGTCGTCGAGCGCGGTAACGAAGCGCCCGATGCCCTGACCACCTTCGTTGCCTGTGCTCTGGCAATGCTCGATCCGATGACACCCGAGGCGCTGCGGCGAACCCTGGAGCCGCGCTTGCTGGCCCAGCTGCCGACCCTCAAGGCCTTGGGCGTGTTCGATTTATTCCAGATTCGCGATGAGGACCTGGCCGCCCTGATCGCGGACGAGCTCGGATGAGTCTCGCCGCGAACTGAGAAATTACTCAATTTAGCTGTCATTGGGTTATTTGCCTTGACAACTATATTGTGAGCAATAGAATACGCGGCCATGAACACCCCCTATTGCTTTCCGATCGACGGCCGGGACAGCCTCGGCGCCCTGGTCGGCCAGGTCCGCACGGAGATCGTCCGTCGGCTTGAGACCGAGCTGGCCGCGCAAGGGGTTGGACTTCGCTTCACCCAGTTCCTGGTGTTGAAGCGGCTGGCCTTCAGCGGCCCGATGTCCGCCACCGAGCTGGCCCGCGCCATCGATCTGGACGGCGGCGCGATGACGCGCCTGCTCGATCAGCTGGAAAAGAAAGGGTATCTGCGCCGGCAACCGCACGAGCAGGACCGCCGTGCGCTGCGCATCGAACTGACGGAAGCCGGCGAAGCACTCTGGAAACACATGCATGAGAGCAACGTCGCCACGCTGGAATGCGCCCAGCGCGATCTGAATCAGGAAGAGCGCGATCGTCTGCACGACTATCTAGAGCGCGTTCTCAACGCCCTTCGCAATTAGAAACTCTGCCCAGGCAATTACTTATGCGTCTGCACACACTCGTGGCGGCCACCGGAATGGCGTTGGTTCTTGCTGGCTGCGCAAGCAGCGGCGGCCTGCATCCGGACGGTACCCTCACCGACCCCAATTCGCTTCACGCCGAGCGCAGCCTGTCGAAGGTCGCCGTGTCGCCGGCCGCGTGGCCGGCCGCCGACTGGTGGACGGGACTCGGCGACAGCCAGCTCAACGGACTGATCGAAGAAGCGCTGAAGGACAACCCCGATCTCGCCTCGGCCGATGCCCGCGCGCGTCAGGCGCAGGCGCAGGCCGGTGCGGCCGACGCCACGCGTAAACCGACCTTGAGCGCCGGCGCCAGCCTCGCGGGTGCCCGTCTGCCGAACTCGCTGATCCCCTCGCCCATCGGCGGCCACTTCGAATGGGTGAAGTACGGCTACGCCAGCTTCAGCTGGGACCTCGACGTATGGGGTGGCAAGCGCGCCGCATGGGAAGCGGCGGTGGGCTCGGCCCACGCGCAGGAAATCGATGCACGTGCAGCGCGTATCGAATTGTCGACCAACGTTGCCCGCGCCTATTCGCAGCTCGGTTATGCGTTCGCGCAGCTCGACGTGGCCAAGGCCGAGCTCGACCGCAGCAAAGCGTCCTATGACCTGACCCGTCAGCGCGTTGCCGCCGGCGTCGATAACCAGATCACGCTGAAGCAGGGCGAGACCGAAGTCGCCAGCGCCGAGCGCGAAGTGGCGGTCGCCGAACGCGACATCGACTCCGCCCGTATCCAGTTGGCCGTCCTGCTGGGCAAGGGGCCGGATCGCGGTCTCGATATCGCCCGTCCGGCGACGCTGAATCCGGCGGCGGTTGCCGTTCCGTCCAGCTTACCCGCCGAGCTTGTCGGCCGTCGCGCCGACCTCGTCGCCGCACGCTGGCGCGTCGAAGCGACGTCGAAAGACATCGCTTCGGCAAAAACCCAGTTCCTGCCCAACGTCAGCCTGAGCGCTCTCGGCGCTCTCGTCAGCGGCGGGTCGGGAGGTCTGTTCAGTTCGCGCGACCGTTTCTACCAGGTCGCCCCGGCGGTCAGCCTCCCGATCTTCGACGGCGGTCGCCTGCGTGCGAACCTCGCCGGTAAGGACGCCGATTACGACCTGGCGGTCGCGCAGTACAACAAGACGCTGGTCGGCGCGCTCAACGAAGTGTCCGACGACCTGTCGGGCCTGACTTCGATGACCACGCAGATCGACGCGCAGCAACGCGCCCAGGACGCCGCGCAACAGGCTTACGACTTGTCGCAGCAGCGTTACAAGGCCGGTGTCGGCAGCTATCTGGAATCGCTGATCGTGCGCCAGCAACTGCTCCAGTCCGAGCAGCGCATGGCCGCATTGCGTTCGCAGCAGGTCGATCTTTCCGTCCAACTCATTCAGGCGCTCGGCGGCGGTTTCCGCCCCGAGGCGGGCGACCAGCCGGTCGCCGCCGTCGCGCCAGTCAATAACTAAGTCCCGAGGCTGCTCCGATGTCCACTGAAACTTCCGCCCCCGCCGGCGCCGTCGTTGCGCCGCCCCCGAAGAGCCGTCGCGGGTTCTTCCTTAAGCTGCTCGTCGTTATTCTCGTGCTTGCGATCGCCGCATGGGTCGTCTGGTATTTCGTCGACGGCCGCTGGTACGAAGATACCGACGATGCCTACGTCAACGGCAACGTTGTGCAGATCACGCCGCAGGTGCCGGGTACGGTCATCAGCATCGGCGCCGACGACGGCGACCTCGTCCACCAGGGCGACGTGTTGGTGAAGCTCGATCCGAGCGATGCCGATGTCGCGTTGGAAAGCGCCCGCGCCAACCTCGCCAACACCGTGCGCAAGGTGCGCGGCCTGTACAACAACGTGACCAGCGCGCAGGCCGATATGGCCGTGCGCAAGACCGCCGTCGACAAGGCACGCGCCGACTACAACCGTCGTCGCGACCTGGCGAAATCCGGTGCGATCTCGGCCGAAGAACTGTCGCACGCGCTGGATACGCTGACCTCCGCCGAAAGCTCGCTTTCCTCGGCGCAGCAGTCGTACAACAGCAGCAAGGTGTTGGTCGACGACACCGTCGTCGCTTCGCATCCGGACGTGCGCGCCGCCGCGGCGAAGCTGCGTTCGGCGTATCTCGACGACATCCGCGCCACGCTCGTGGCGCCGGTCGACGGTTATGTCGCCAAGCGTTCCGTGCAGGTCGGCCAGCGCGTCCAGACGGGCGCCGCCCTGATGGCCGTGGTGCCGCTCCACCAGGTGTGGATCGATGCCAACTTCAAGGAAACGCAGCTGGGCCATATGCGCATCGGTCAGCCGGTCGAAGTCACCGCCGATGTGTACGGCAGTGGCGTGAAGTACGACGCGAAGGTACAGAGCCTGGGCATCGGCAGCGGCAGTGCGTTCTCGTTGCTGCCCGCGCAGAACGCCACGGGTAACTGGATCAAGATCGTCCAGCGCGTGCCGGTCCGCGTGGTGTTCACCAAGCCCGAACAGCTCGACAAGAACCCGCTGCGCCTCGGCCTGTCGACCAAGGTAACGGTCGGCCTGCACGACCAGAACGGTCCGCTGCTCGCGCAGCAGGCGCCGGGCAAGCCGGCTTTCAGCACCACCGTATACGACCAGCAGCTGAAGAGCGCCGATATCGAGATCGAGTCGATCATCCACGAGAACGTGGCGGCCGGCGACACGAAGGCGCCGAAGTAAGCAAGCGGAAGAACTCCCAGCCGTGGGAGCGACGGGCGGCGTGGCGCATGAAGCGCCGCTCCGCCGGTCATCCCGGTAACCCCTTCCGGATCAGGCCTACCCGATGAGTACCACGTTCCGTCCACCCAACCTTGCGTTGTCTACGATCGGCCTTTCGCTGGCGACGTTCATGCAGGTGCTGGACACCACGATCGCCAACGTCTCGCTGCCCACCATCGCGGGCAACCTGGGTGTCAGCTCGAACCAGAGCACGTGGGTCATCACCTCGTTCGCCGTGAGCAACGCCATTGCGCTGCCGCTCACCGGCTTTCTTACGCGCCGCTTCGGCGAAGTGAAACTCTTCGTCTGGGCGACCCTGCTGTTCTCGCTGGCCTCGTTCCTGTGCGGCATGGCGCAGAGCATGGGCATGCTGATCCTGTTCCGCGCGATCCAGGGTGCCGTCGCGGGCCCCATGTATCCGATCACGCAGAGCCTGCTGATCTCGATTTATCCCCCAGCCAAACGAGGCATGGCGCTTGCCCTGCTGGCGATGGTCACCGTCGTCGCGCCCATCGCGGGCCCGATCCTTGGCGGTCTGATCACCGATAACTATTCGTGGCCGTGGATCTTCTTCATCAACGTGCCCATCGGCATCTTCGCCAGCATGGTTGTCGCGAACCAGATGAAGGGACGCCCGGAAGTCACGGAGCGGCCGAAGGTCGATTACGTTGGCCTCATCACGCTGGTCATAGGCGTCGGCGCGTTGCAGATCGTGCTCGACAAGGGCAACGACGAAGACTGGTTCTCGTCGCAGTTCATCGTGATCACAGCCATCATCGCCGCCGTCGGCCTGCTGGTGTTCCTGATCTGGGAACTGACCGACAAGGACCCGATCGTGAACCTGCGCCTGTTCCGTCATCGCAATTTCGCGATGGGCACGTTGGCGCTGGTGCTTGCATACGCGGCGTTCTTCGCGATCGGCCTGCTGGTACCGCAGTGGTTGCAACGCAACGTGGGATATACATCGACATGGGCGGGTTTCGCCGCCGCGCCGTTGGGCATCTTGCCCGTGATACTGACCCCGTTCGTCGGCCGCTACGCGCATAAGTTCGATCTGCGCGTGCTTGCTTCGGGCGCCTTCATCATCATGGGGGCGACGTGCTTCATGCGCTCGGAGTTCTATCTCGACATCGATTTCTATCATGTCGCGATGGTGCAGCTGATCCAGGGCCTTGGCGTCGCGTTGTTCTTCATGCCGGTGCTCAGCATCCTGCTGTCGGATCTGAAACCGAATGAAATCGCCGCGGGTTCGGGTCTGGCGACGTTTCTGCGTACGCTTGGCGGCAGTTTCGCCGCCTCGCTGACGACGTATCTGTGGGAGCGCCGTGCGGTCGTGCACCATGCGCAACTGACCGAACACATCACGGCATTCGATCCGGGAACGCAGACGGCCATCGCGCAGATAGGCCATGGCGACAATCAGCTCGCGGCCGCGTCGATCAACCAGATGATCACCCAGCAGGGATTCCAGATCTCGTTCAACGAGGTCTTCCATGTGCTGGGCTGGATCTTCGTCGGTCTGATCTTCGTGGTCTGGCTGGCCAAGCCACCGTTCGCCGCGAAGGCGGGACCGGCCGCGTCGGGACATTGATCCCGGCGCGAACAGGCGGTGCGCTCATATGCGGTATCGACATTTTCCCGTTCGCCGCACATCGGCGAGCGGGACTGGAAACCCGATGTCGATTTCTGTGAGGGTGCCTGCGCGCGAAAGCCGACAAAGTCGGCGATGCGGCAGACTCTCCGCCGGTTTCGCATGCGGAGAATGCGCTTCCGAATTTACGTCGGCCGCTTACCTTCGGCCACGAATTCCAGTATTTCCGTATAGCGCGCCATCACTTCTTTCCATGCGTCAAGCTGCTCCTTGTTGAACTCTTCCTGCTCAGGCTCCGGTGGCTTGTCGATCAACAGATCGACAAGCTTTGGCTGCATCTGACGCCACACATCCAGAAGTACTCCGGGACTCGGATGGGTATACACCAGCGCATCCACTATCTGATTCGTGGCATGAAGACGGCTGGCGATGCGGGCCATCTGGCACAGCGCCGGGTTCATCTGCTCCTGAAGCCATGCTTCCATATCCATTACGGGGGTATTGTTATCGGCCAGACCTTTCGCCACGATGCGCTGTGCCATCCACCCGAACACGCTCATCGGCCAGCCGGCGTGAGTTGATGCGATGGCTGGTGCGATTGCGAGTTCGTTAGTTCCCGCTGCATCTGGAACTGCAAATCCTGCTGATGCTGAAGTTGCGTTATTTCCTGAAACGTCTGATAGGACTGCTCGGGAGGCGCGATCGCCGCCTGCTGCACGCTCGTATGGCTGCGCAAGGTACAGCCAAGATCGGGGTCGCCCTCATAGGCAAAGACATTGCCATTCACGTTGGGCTGGCCCGTCGCGCGATCCACGCTGAGTTCAAGGCAAGTCACCCGTGTCATGCCGCAGCGCCGCGCATCCGCCATCACCGCCGCCGTGGTGCATTCGAGCTTCTGGTCATCGAGTGGGACGCCATGCTTTCCATACAAGCTCTGTATCTGCTCGCGCACGCTGCGATTCATCTCGTAATCGGGGTGGTTGACGTCGCGCGGATCGAACGCCCGCGTGCGTTCCGGCATACGCATCGGCGGTGACCAGTCGTGCTGGGGTGCTTCGATAGTCGCGGCCCTGGTCGGTGAAGGCTGCCATGCCTTGCTGCTGTCCTCGATGGAGGTATTCATCCCCCCCGCCACCGCCACACTCGCGCGCCGGGCAGAATCAGGCGTGTGACCCATCTGAACAGCGACGACTGACTGCGTGGAAAAATCGACGTGTAGTGTATCGATTCGTTCCAATCCGTTGCGACGCGCCTCGACGACTACCGCTGCCGCGAGCATGTCGCTATGCCTGTCGGGTGTGCGTTGATGCTGTGCATCAAGCTGATGCACAGCAGCCAATGCCTCTTGGTACATCGGATAGTCGGGATGAACGAAGGTATTCAGTTGGGGCTTGTCGATGGCGGCGACGACGGAGTTTTCATAGGCCCGCTCGTGCTGTCGCGCCAATGCGTGGATCGCAGAGAGCGTCTTGGCGCCTGCAATGCCATCGGGCGTAAGGTCGTAGTTCCGTTGAAATGCTACAACGGCATCCCTTGTTGACGGGCCGAAGTCGCCGTCGGTCGACAACGACTTCCCGCGACTGTCGGTGTAGCCGAGTGCAGTCAACTCGCCTTGAAGCTTGCTGACGATATCCCCTCGCGCGCCCATCCTTAAAAAACCAGCGTGTGCAATCGTCGCGCTATGGCTATGAGAGCCGACTCGTTGTGCCGTAATTTCTGCCAACCGCTCGAAAGTGATCACCCCGCTCTTGACGTCGCGAACCAACTCTTCGGTGATTGTCTGCGACCATAAACTTCCTGCTATAACCCGCTCATCGTTGCCATTCGTTCCACCATTGATATCCACTCCGGCGGCACCTGCGTCCTCTCTGTGGTGTTCTTTAACCTTATGGCTCCAATAGGCAATGGCGAGTTTGGCTGATGTCTCAGGATCGGCCGCAAGATCGGGATTGCTGACCAAATCGACACCGAATTTCTTTCCAAATTTTGTGTAATTGTATCTTCCGGTGAACTGCAAATACCCTCGACCATAATATTTGGCTCCGTCACCCGGCTCAGTGTTACCAATGCCTTTGTGATTTTCATAAAGTATCGTTGCCACTTGAAGAGGATCGCCGCTGTCAATTGCCGCCTGTATCTGTTTTTCGGTAAATCTGGTGCTTGACGATTGAACCGCTGCCTTTACTCGGCCAACCGTTTTATAGCCCAAGAATTCGTGCATCGTGGAAAAAAATTTCGTCTCTACCGAAGCATTTCCCATTAAGTTGGCAAGTTCGGCTGGTGAATCGATGCCGCCCTCAATGGCTCGCTTCAAAAGAAGTGCAGAAAGTTCGTTTGGCTTGGACATGATCTAACCTCCTTGTTTACTGAACGATTGCAGGGTGCTTAACGAGCACGCGATCAATCTCTTTTCTGTCGAATGAGGACATAGGCGTCCAACGAAAATCCTTTGGATAGCCGGCCACTTCTTTCACCATCTCTACCTCATCGGATTTGCTCCTTAGATGCTGATAAGTATTGATCGCCTCATCCAAGTACCAGTTCGCATTTGGTGCCGAGTATCTGAAGGTGTACTGGCTGTAGTTACGTATCCTCTGGTTTGTGTAAGTTATCCTGAAGGACTTCACATCTAGATCGTCGTTGATGTCGTTGACGTTATCTCTGACCAAGTCGTTGTACGTGCAATCGACTATCTGACTATTCTTTACAGCTGTAGATAGCACGCCACCGCTCCGCTTAAGGACCAATAGATCGCAAGGATTGTTGTCGAACGACTGCATGTCGGCCGGTGGGGTCTCATGGCGAACGATGATTACTGCGTCCATCGTTCCATCTGCAAGGAGGTCGACAGGCTTGTACGCAATAAGGTCATCTTTCGGACCAATGAAGGACTGAACTTCAGTCGGAATCGGCATCTTGGGCTGCAAATCACGCAAAAGTTTGTCGGGCGCAGCGGTATCCTTATTCGGTTCGTGACCAGTATTCGTCGGCGACGGCGGGGCGGGAGTAACCACCTCGGAAGACTGATGTTTCAACTGTTCCGCACGCACCGCGCTCTCCAGGAAGACCGCTTGATCCGTCGTTTTTTCCGTGAGGCAAAGCAGGGCAGCGAGACGTTGCCCTGGCCTGGGATCAGGCCGCAGCGGGCATTGAACGTCGCGATACGCTATCCATTGCCTCTGCTCGGCACGCAGTTTTGCTTGTTGCGTCTTGTCGGTAAGGCCAAGAAGTGCCTTGTAGACCTTGTTCAGACGTTTGTCCTGAAAGGCCAGTTCGTTCTTAGCGCATTCCGTCGAAGCGGGTACCGCAGAGGGTGCGATGGCGAGGCATTTTATATAGGAGACGCGATTTCCACGCGCGTCGTATACCTCGCTTGGCGATACTTCATGCTGATCCGACGCGATACTGATCGTTGCTTTTGTTGCCCTCGTTGTATCGAGTCGTGATTGCTCCGCTATTGATGGGCTCGCGACTATCGCGCCAAGCACGAACATGTATGCGAGAAGATTCAACGCATTCCGTGCAAATGTTATTGCCATAGCCGAACCTCTTCTCGCCAGCATTGTTACTGTTGTCACAAGATCAACCTCGGCACATCGATCTGGCTCGTCATATTTTCATATCATTGAGTGATTGATCGTACGCATTGATGAAATCAAAATGCGTGGAAACTATTTCTCCGGTGCCCAAACAAGACGAAATTGAAGGTATTCCGCCTGTTTGGCCGCTTCCCGAACCTCACAATCTTGCGCCATAAGCATCTGCGCCTCTCCGTCGTCAGGGAACGATTCGCAGTGGGTATCGCGATACGCGATCCATGCCCTCTGCTCCGCTCGAAGCTTTACCTGCTTGTCTTTATCCAGTCGCTGCAACAGTGTTTTGTAGACACTGTTGAGTCGAGCATCCTGATATGCGTACTCGACGGTTGCGCACGCTTGAATTTTTGATGTCACACCGTCCGAGGCATTCAGGCAAAGGGAATAGGATGGACGGATGCCGTCCTTCACTTCTTCCGGCATATTCTTGGCTTCAACATTCGCTGCTGCATGATCTTTCACTTGTTTTGCATGTATCTCGTTCGCAAGTATCGCGCCCAGCGCAAATATGGATATACGCAGGATCAACACGTTTCGACGGGTTATCCGATTCATAGTCAAACTCCTGCTCGTAAATGCCGACACTATCGACCCAACTGCAACTTCGGCACATCGACCTTCGGAAGCAGCCGTTTCTTGAAGAACCGATCCTTGTAGTACCGAATTTTCGTGCACTTGATCGGATGCGGACTGCCTTCGACGAAGATAATCTGCTCTTCCGGGCTCATGGCCTTCAGTTCCTGCGGAAGCATCAGCGCGCGGCGTTCTTCTGTGTCGGTGTAGGAGACGCTACCGTTGCGGCCCCTCGACCGCGTTTCGTTGCGTTTGCGTACGGTGGTGTAGCCAAGCATCTCGGAATAGTCGTTGGCATCGCGCTGCTCGCGTGGCGTATAGACGATCTGGCAGGCAAGGTTCGTCACCATGCTGCGTGCCACATCGCGACCGTACGTCGCGTCCAGCTGTGACAGCGACTGGATGACGGTGAGTATTCGCAGGTTGTAGCCAGCGAGGTAGCTGATCGCCCTGGCGATGATGTCGACGCGGCCAAGCGCCGTGAACTCGTCCAGCAGGATCAGGCACTGGTGTTTCAATGCGGGATTCTTTTCCGGCAGTTCCTTGACGTTCTGGTTGATCGCCTGACTGAAGAACAGGTTGAGGATCTTGCTCGACTCGGCGAGCTTGTGCGGCGAGATGCCGACATAGATGCTCATGGATAGGCACCGAAGATTCCGGAGGTCGAAACTATTGCTGGATGTGGCTTTGTCCAGAACGGGGTTGAGGAAGATGTGCAGCGGCTCCTGAAAGCTGCCGATGACCGACGAGAAGGTCTTGTCGGCCAGTGCGGTCAGGTTGGCGAAGGCCGTGCGGGTGTCGGCGCTTACAAAGGGTTGGTCGGCCAGCTTCTGCACGTGGGTCTTGAGGTCACCGCCGTTGCTTGTGAATAAGCGATAGATGCGACCAAGCGTCGGATAACGCGCGCGGGCTTCGCCTGCGTTCTGACCGTCCTTCCACTGTTCGAACAGAAAGAGGCTCGCCGCGAGGAAGCAATTACGGGCGTTGTTTGTCCAGAAGGGATCGCGACCGGCCTCGTCGTCGTAGAGGGTCGCGGCGATAGCCTGTAGATCGGTCGTGCGAAAGGTGGGGTCGTCGCTCACATAGGTCATCGGGTTCCAGCAATGCGTGCGCAGGTCTTCGGCGAACGGATTGAACAGGAACACCGGGCCGAGCGTCGCGCGCCAGCCGGAGGTCAGGTCGTAGGCCTCCTGTTTGATATCAAGCATGACCACCGAATCGCCGTAGGTCAGCAGGTTCGGGATCACCGCGCCAACGCCTTTGCCGCTGCGCGTCGGTGCGGCCAGCAACGCATGCCGCGTGCCGTGCAGGCGAAGCAGGTCATTTCCGGATTGGCCGATGACGATGCCATTGTCGGAGGGATTGAGCAGCCCTTGACGGGACAGCTCGCTGCGCCGGGCGAAACGGGCGTCGCCGTGCGTGGTTTGTGCAGTTCGCCGGAACAGCTTCGTCAGCAGGAACGTCCACAGGATCAGAGGTACGCCAAATCCTATGAACCCCGATGCCTTGATGGTGCCGGCGTAGCGTGCGACATCGGGCCGATCCAGTATCTGGAAGTACAGCCAGTACGTGTTCCACGTCCAGGGGACGTGGCTCGCCTTCAACAGGAGCAGCATCAGGAAACCCGAGGCACACATGCCTGCCAGCAGGACCGACGCCAGACTTCCGAGCGTCAGCCCGACCTTGATCTTGCTCATCCTTGAATCTCCCCTACGCAACCCCGCGTACTTGCCGTCATTCTCACGGCGAGAGACAAACAGCTCTCTCAGACTAGTCTGAAAAATCGCGTCTATTTAGCGCGATGGATTGACGGGCGCGCGCACGGCCGCGATGCTTCTTCGGTCGCCGCATATCGGCGACCGGGCGTAGAAACCCGAGGACTGGCGCTGAAGACGGCGTCTCAAACGACGTCTTCATGCGTTGCGCTACGTTATGCCTGCCTTTTACGGCGGGCGTGCCGGGCGGGCTTCGGCCCGGCCGGGCTCCAGTCCACGGTTTTCTACCCTGGCACGCCCGCCACCCGCACTCTGCGGGTGGCGGACATCCACGGAGAGGATGCCGCCATGAGCAGCAAGCAAGACGGACCGTCAGCGTCCGAGTCGTACGTCCTGACGTCCGGCCACGACCTGTCCATTCCCTGCCCGCTTTGCAAAGGCAGACGCGCCCTGAAGCCGGGCGATATCCATGAAGCGATCACCGAGCGTTTGTCGGGCATGCGTGGCGTGACCGATCTTCTTATCGACGTACCGATGATCGATGCCGAGCAAGGCTCGGTGGCACAGGCTGCGTATGTCTTGCGCGGTCTGATCGACGAGGTCGTCGAGATGTATCGGGTGATGAGCCCGGGAGGCAACGAGAAGATGCGCGGAATGCAAACCCCATAGCGATTCACCTGTAGGAGCCCGCTTGCGGGCGAAAGCCAACGAAGCGGAGAAGATGTGCGTGACATCCGCAGCCAGAAGGTCGGGCTTGCGAATGTGAGCATCCGTCTTCTTCGCCCTGTTGGCTTTCGCCCGCAAGCGGGCTCCTACAGACAACGCGAAAAGATCAGTCTGCGCACTTCGTCTCGTGCAGGTGCCGCCAGAGCGGCTTTCCTTCGGCATCTATCGCGAACACCGCCGTCGAACGACGGCTGTTCCGACCGGAGGGTAGCGTCTGGTGTTCGTGATAGCCGATCGTGGCCCCAGTCGCATCGACGTGGATGGCGCGCATATCGGAAATGACGATTTCCAGCCCCGGTCTCGCTCCGCCCAAGCGGAGGAACAGCGCATGGACAGCGGCGCGATCGAGGATGTCGCCGGCGGGTACGACCATAGAGAAGTCGGACGAGAAGCGGGACATCAGCGACTCGAGCGTCTGTCCATGCGTTTTTCCGGCGAACCAGTTCTCGATGGCGACATGGGCATCGACGATTTCGTCGAAGAAGATGGCGGGATCAGTCATGGTGTTGTCTCGATGGCGTTGGATGCAGCAGGGGCATGACATCTTCCGTGCGGATGCGACGCACGAGAGGTAAGGGAAGCAACGTAAGGAGCGCGGCAACGATGAAGCAAGTGCGATGCGCGGAGAGCGGCGTATCGGACATGCCGAGCAGAGTGCTCAGAAGCATACCGATGGCAGCGACGCCGAGGCAGAAACCGATCTGCCGGTTGATGTTCCACAGGGCGCTTGCATGCGCCATGTCTTCCGGCGCGATATCCAGGAATGCCGCGCTCTGCGCCGTGCTGCTGCACAGACTTCCGCCAAAGCCCATCAATGCGTAGGCAGCGACGAGATACGCGATGTGAACGCCGGGCGTCAGCGTCGACATCAGCGTGATTCCCGCACTCTGCATCAGCACGCCAGCGAAGAACAATGTCTTGGGTCCGATACGGTTGAACCCGGCGCGTGTCGTGGCGATGGCCGCGAACGAGGCCATCGCCCAGGGCAGCATCAATGCGCCGGTCTGCGTCGCCGTCATGCCGAAAGGACCTTGCAGGAGGAGCGTCGCGGCCATGCTCGTGCCCATGAACACGCCGGGGACGAACAGATAAACCAGCATCGACGTACGCAGCAGTTTGTCGCGGATGAGATGGATATCCAGCAGCGGATGTTTTCTCCGCAGGGCGTCCCGCGCATAAACGATTACTAGTGCCGTCGCGACGACCAGCCAGACCAGGCCCGTCGCCACGGAGCCCGCGGTGCCGAGCAAGGTGAGCGCGACGAGCAGCGCGACGATCGCCGATGCGCCGGAAACGAAACCGAACGCATCGAGCGGCGTCTTTTCGCCGCGTGGAGGATCTTTCCCGAGCCAGGCACTGGCCAGAAAGAACGTCGGCAGCACCAGCGGAAGATTGGCGAAGAATATCCAGCGCCACGATACGTGGTCGACGAGCAGTCCGCCGAGTGCCGGCGATGCGGCGGGAACGATCAACGCGACCGCCATCACCAGCGAGGTAAGCCGGGCGCGTTCGGCTGGCGGATAGAGCCGGTACGCCAGCGCCTGGCCGATCGGTATCAGCAACCCGCCGGCCAGTCCCTGCACGAAGCGCCAGCCGATCAGTGTGCCGATGGACCCGGCGAAGCCCGCCATCAGCGAGGCGGACCCGAAGACCGATAGAGACACCAGGACAAGACGCCGCTCGCCGTATCGCCCGGCCAGCCACACGCTGAGCGGAATGATCATGGTGAGCCCCAGCATGTAGGCATTGCCGACCCAGGTCAGTGCGGCGACCGATGCACCGAATGCGCGCCCGATGTCCGGGTAGGCCACGTTGGCGATGAACATGTTGACCAGGTCGATGAAGAAGCCGAGCAGATAAATCGTCGCGATTCTGGATCGATGACGCATGCGTACCTCCGAAGCGAAGGCGAGCAGCGTAGGACCGGGCCTCCCGGCAGGGTATTCCCGGCGCGGCTGATATATTGTCGGATAAATTTTGACAATGGCGCGATTCCGACATGATCAGCCTCGATCGTTTCGACATCTTCCGGGCCGTGGTCGAGGCGGGATCGCTCACTGGCGCGGCGAATGCCCTGGGCCAGACACGGGCGGTCGTCAGCTTCAATATCAAGCGGCTGGAAGAGGAATTGGGGGTATCGCTGTTGACGCGCAGTACGCGCAGGATGGCGCTGACCCAGGCGGGCGAGCGTTTCTACCAGCGCTGCCTCGATGTACTGGACGCCGCGCAACTCGCCGTCGACGACGCGCGTCTGGAGCACAACGATCTCAAGGGCACCCTGCGGATCACCACCACCACGGAATACGGGGTCGCGCGCGTCGTTCCCTTGCTGGATGCCTTCAGCCGGCTATATCCGGCCCTGCGCATCCATCTGTCCACGTCGACGCGCCATGCCGACCTGATTTCGGAACGGTTCGACGTGGCCATTCGCCTGGGACGCATCGACGACTCGACGCATCGCGCCGTACGGATCGCTCGTTTCGAGATACGTCCGGTTGCCGCCCCCGCACTTCTGAAGCGCTTGCCGGGAGGCACGGTCGCCACGCTGGACAGCCTTCGCGACGTTCCCTGGCTGGAGCACAGCCGACTTGCGGAATGGTTGCCCTGGAAAGTGACGACACCCGACGGTGGAAGCGACCTGTGCCGGCCCGCGCGGGAAGCCACGATCACAACGGACAACGCCGCGACCCTTCGGGCTTTCGCGCTGGCAGGTATGGGTGTCGCTATGTTGCCGATGTGGCTGATCCGGGCCGATCTTGACGAGGGCCGGTTGTGCAATCTCCTGCCCGGGTACGGATTCCCGGTGCAGGAGGTTTATGCGTTGTACCCGGACACGCGCCACGTTCCGTCGAAAGTGAGATCGTTCATCGACTTCATCAAATCGGCCGATCCGGGCGACGCACCCTTCGCATGATCGATGCGAGGTTTACAGATCGAAACCGACGCCCACGAGCGCCATCGTCTCGCCGCGGTTCGGTTTCGTGAAACCGCCGTTCGAGATGTGGCGTACCTGGAAGCTGAAGTTCCGGTACTGCCAGCCGAGCGTGCTCACGAATTCGTAAGCGGTGCTGAGGGCCTGAGTACGGCCGGTCTGACCCGCCACCTGGAAGCTGAAGAAGAACGGCTGGTACCAGTCGCCCGCGCTGCCATAGTGGAATCGGGCACCCGCCGCGGCGAGCAGGACATTGTCGGTGACGCCGGGATGCGAACCGACGAACCGGCCGATCTTGCGACCCTCGATGTAGCCCAGCGAGACGTCGGGCGACCAGGTGAAGCGGGTGTTGCCCAGGGGGTAGGGATTGAAGACGGATTCGATGAAAAACGCATTCGTTCCGTGGTCATCCATGTAACTGCGCCCGCCCTGTACCTCGATGCGGGTCTGTGCCGCGGCGGGCAGGGAGAAGGCGGTAACGGCTAGCGCGGCAGCCAGGCCGCAGGCGATACGGGACACGTGCATGGAGCGTATTTCCTTCACTTGGGACGTTTATGAACTGAATGGTTCGGTAAATGGTGTTTGATGTCCGTGAATAAAGGGTCGCGACCGTAAAAACTTTTCATCGATCGGCCTTTTTTCTTGCCGAAAGGGTGCTCCGGGCCGTATTTCTGTCCGCGAGGATTCCCGAAGGGGAGGACATCGGCCTCAAGGGGGACACCCCGTGGCCGATACGGTTAGACGGCGACCTTGCGGCCGGCGAAGCACATGGCGTCCCTCGGGACGTGCGGGGAGAAAAACGTGGCGGTAGGGGCGGAGGACGGACTGGCATCGGCCGCGCGCATGCGTCGTTTCCGGCATGCCACGTGGACGGTCGCTTCGATCATTTCGGTTGGCCTGGTCGTGCTCGTCGCCGCGGTCCAGATCGACAGCTATCGTTCGATGCTCGCCTCGGCCCGCCGGCAGGCGGAGGGTGTCGCGGGAGGCGTCGTGCGGGTCGTCGACATCCAGATCGATGCCACGCTCGGTCCACTGATCGCGCTGCGTAACGCTATCGACGGCCCGGCTGCGGACACGCTTCACACCCGGCTGACCGAGGTTTGGGCCCGTCACCCGGAGCTGTCGGGTTTCGTGGCGCTGGACGATGAAGGAACGGTCATCGCGCGGGCGGGCGGTTCGTCCACCGACTGGCGACCGGCGTTGCGCGTGCCGCGCGGAAATATGCTCGGCGTACCCGTGCGCGTGGCGGTCGCCGCCGGCGAAGACGGGACCCGCGCGATCCGCGTGATCGTGGATTCGAATATTCCCATGCCATCGTCTTTCGGCACCGAGATCGACGCCAGCAGGGTCCGCGAAAGTCTTGCGCACACCGGGCTGGGTCCGCACGCGGCGATTACGGTGCTGTCGCGCGAAGGCCGGCGGCTGGTCGCCAATCGCGACGACGATCGCGATGCGTGGGATCGTTCCATGTCGATACCCGGCGCGACCGGTACATGGGACACATTGGGTGCCGATGGCCGGCTGTATGCATATGCCGCATCGCGAACCCATCCTTATGTCGTGCTGGTTGGCGTCGATCGCGTGGCTATCGCGGGAGCGTGGTATCGCCAGGCGCTGCCTTCCGTCCTCGCGGCATTGACACTGATCCTGCTGCTTATCGGCTTCACCGTCTGGCTGAGCCGCGCCTATCGCGGTCAGGGCCAGCTGACCCAGGCGCTGGAACGAAGCGCCCGTCATCTTGGACACGTGCAGCGCATAGGCCATATCGGCCTGTGGGAAATGAACCTGGCGACCGGTGTCATTACTTGGTCCGGCGAAGTACACGACATCACCGGCGTTGCAAAGCATCTCCTGGCCGGCGAACTGGCGACTTACTTCACGCTGGTTCCTCCGGAGGACCGGCAACCGCTGCTCGACTGGCTGGCGCTGTTCGATCACGCGAAAGGCCCCTTCGAGCTGGAGCATCGGTTGTGCCGGCCGGACGGTACGCAGGCTTACGTACGTCTGCGCGGCGAGCGAACGAGCGCCGAAAGCGGTGCGGCCATCATCGCGGGCACCGTCATCGACGTAACGGCGTTGCACGATGCGAACAGCCGGTTGCAGGCGACGAAAGTGGTTGCCGATCGCGAACTGGCCGCCAGCGAGGCGCGTTTCCGCCTTCTGGTGGAGCAGATGCCATTGCCGCTGCTTATCGTGCGCAACGGTGAAATCGCGTTTGCCAACCGTCTCGCCGAAGACCGTCTGGGCCACGAGGGAGCCATGCTCGTGGGCCGGTCGGCCGCCGACTTCATGGACAGCGACGCGCTGGCCGCCACCGATACCTATGAGGTGGACGGTACGCGCATCAGTGCCTGGCTGAATCCCGAGATCGGCGCGCCGTTCGAGGCGGAGATGGCGTTATCGGAATATCGCGATGCGCAGGGCCGCGGCACCCAGATCATCGTGCGCGACCTGACCGATCAGCGGCGCTACGAGGAACGGCTGGCGCATCAGGCCACGCACGACGAGCTCACCGGATTGCCGAATCGCCGCGCCCTGCAGATCCGTCTCGACGAGATGATCGTGGAAGCGGCGGCACGGCAAACCGGTCTGATGCTGCTCTTTATCGACCTGGATCATTTCAAATTCATCAACGACGCCCTCGGTCACATACTGGGCGACGACGTGCTGCGCGACGTCACGCTGAGGCTGAGCGACGCCATCGACGACCGCGGTTATGTCGGCCGTTTCGGCGGCGACGAATTCGTCGCCGCCATTCCTTTCGAAGGGTCGGCTGGCCGGGCGCTCGACATGCTGCCGGTGATCCAGTGCGCCATCGAAGCCCCGCTTATCGTCGCGGGGACCGAGCAGCACCTCAAATGCAGCATTGGTGTCGCGTTCGCTTTGCGCGACGGCAACGACGCCGACACGCTGATCCGTAACGCCGATACCGCCATGTACGACGCCAAACGCAAGGGCCGGCATACATGGAGGCGTTATTCGTCGGAGATGCACGACATCGCCATGGCTCGCCTCGCCGTGTTGTCGCGATTGTCCGGCGTGTCGCTGGACCATGAGCTTTCGCTGCATTACCAGACGCAGCATGCCGGTGCGGATGGCCGGATCATCGGCGTCGAAGCGTTGCTGCGCTGGCCGTCCGGCCCTGGCGAGTTGTCCCGCGCCGATCAACTGGTTCCGTTACTGGAGGAAACCGGCGCCATCGTGCATATCGGCAAATGGGTGCTGCGCGAGGCGTGTCGCCGGCAGCGGGCCATCGCCGATATCGTCGGGTATGCGTGCCGTGTCGCCGTGAACATCTCCGCGCAGCAACTGGTTCATACCGATCTGGTCGCGCTGGTGGCGCAGGTGCTGACCGAAACCGGCGCGAGCGCGGATTGTCTGGAGCTTGAACTGACCGAGAGCGCGTTCATGACCGATCCCGATCGCGCGATCCGCACGCTGCGCGAACTGAAGGCCATGGGCGTGTCGATCGCGCTGGACGATTTCGGTACGGGCTATTCCAACCTGACCTATCTGAGCCGCCTGCCGCTGGACAAGATCAAGATCGACCGGCACTTCACGTCCGCGCTGCTGCACGATCATGTCGATGCCTCGATCTGCCGTTCGATCATCTTCCTCGCGCAAAGCCTGCGGCTTGGCATCATTGCCGAAGGCGTGGAGACGGAAGGCCAGCGCGTCTGGCTGCGCGCCGCCGGGTGCGACCAGATGCAGGGTTATCTGTTTTCGCGGCCGGTGCCGCTGGAGAGGCTGGCCGATCTGGCCACTGCCCGCTGACGACGCGATGTAGGAGGGCTCCTGCGAAATCAATTTCATCCGGGTGTATTGTTATCTGTATTTAGCCCGGGTAATATGCGCGCATCCGCCTTCAGCAACGGTTTGTCGCCATGTCCGACTCCTCTTTTATTGCCTTCGACGGCCTGCGGCGGGTCGCCGAGGGTTCGCTTGCCAGCGTGATCGAGCGCTGCAAGATCCTGCTCGACGCCGATCCCTCGTCCATGCCGATCGTCTACGACGAGGCCACCGGTCGCCCCGTCGACGTGGACTATCGCGGCAACATCCCCGAGGTTCTTGCGCGGATCGCCACGCCGGAACCCGATGCCGCAGCGAAGCGTGGCCCGGGGCGTCCGAAACTGGGCGTCGTGGCGCGCGAAATTACGTTGCTGCCCCGTCACTGGGCCTGGCTGGCCGATCAGCGAGGCGGCGCGTCGGTGGCTTTGCGCCGACTTGTCGAAGCCGCCAGCCGGGAAGCCGCGCCGGCGGATCGCCTGCGCGAGGCGCGTGAAGCGGTGGACCGCTTTATGTACGTGCTGGCGGGTAATCTTCCCGGTTACGAAGAAGCCTCCCGTGCATTCCATCGCCTGGATGAGGCTCGCTTCGATCACCTCATCGACCCATGGCCCGCCGATGTGCGCGACCATATCCGGAAACTTGCCGCCGCGGCGCGCGGTCCACAGCACTGAAAGGAAAGCCCCACACCATGGCCCCGCCCGCGCATCGCACGGCAACCCTTACCCAAGGGCCCATCGCGAGCACTCTTTTGTTATTCGCTTTGCCGATCCTGGCAAGCAATGTCCTGCAATCGCTGAACGCCTCGGTCAATGCGATCTGGGTGGGGCATTTCCTCGGCGAATCCGCCTTTGCCGCCACGTCGAACGCGAACCTCATTCTGTTCTTCCTGCTCGGCGTCGTGTTCGGCATCAGCATGGCCACGACGATCCTGGTCGGGCAGACGACCGGTGCCGGCGATCTGGCCGAAGCCAAGCGTGTCGTCGGTACGGGCACGGTGTTTTTCGTGGTGCTTTCGCTGCTGGTCGCGCTGGGTGGTTTCGTCGGAACGCCAGGCCTGCTGCGCGCGATGGGGACACCGATCGACGCACAACCCTATGCCATCGCCTATCTGCGCATCATCTTCATCGCGCTGCCGGCGATGTACTTCTTCAACTTCCTGATGATGACGCTGCGCGGCGCCGGCGATTCGCGTACGCCTTTCGTCTTCATGCTGGTTTCCGTCGTACTCGACGTGGCGCTGAATCCGCTTTTCATCTTCGGCTGGGGGCCGGTGCCGCGCATGGGTATCGCCGGTTCGGCGGTGGCGACACTCATCGCCCAGACGCTGGCGCTGTTCGGCCTGATTGCGCACCTGTATCGCCATAAACATTTCCTGCGCATCCAGCGTCACGAATGGGGACTGCTTCGTCCCGATCCGGCCGTGCTTCGTTCGCTGGTACTGAAGGGCCTGCCGATGGGTATGCAGATGATCGTCATTTCGTCGGCGGCCATCGTCATGATCTCGCTGGTGAACCGTCACGGTTCGCAGACCACGGCGGCCTATGGCGCGGCGGCGCAGTTGTGGACGTATATCCAGATGCCCGCGCTGGCTATCGGTGCGGCGGTGTCGTCGATGGTGGCGCAGAACGTCGGCGCCCGACTGTGGGATCGCGTGACGCGGATCGGACGCGTGGGCGTCGGTTTCAATTTCCTGATGACCGGCACGCTAGTGGTACTGATCTATTTGTTCAACCGGTACGCGCTCGGGCTGTTCCTTCCCGGTGACGGAGACGCCATCGCCATCGCGCAGCACCTCAATGCGATCGTGGTCTGGTCGTTCCTTTTCTTCGGCGTGACCTTCGTGATCTTCGGCGTGGTTCGTGCGACCGGTGCGGTCATGGCACCGCTGGTCATCCTGACCGTGTCGATGTGGGGCGTGCGCTATCCGTTCGCGGCCTTCCTGGAACCGCGCTTCGGCGCCGACGCCATCTGGTGGAGTTTCCCGCTGAGTTCGTTGCTGGCCGTCACGATGGCGATGACCTATTACCGCTACGGCGGATGGCGCAAGGCCCGCATGCTTGCGCAGAGCACGCCGGAGGCGACGCAGGCTCCGACGACGGGAGCGGGGACGCCGGCTGCTGCGGCTCCCGTTACGGGGGATGGGGGTGGGTAGTGGGGGCGCATGACTGAAATTCGGCGCGAACTTCACGTCCGCGCCGACGCAGGCTCGACGCCGCCAGTACCCTCAGTTCCACGGATTGCGCCCCCCACTACCCAACCCCAACCCCCGCTCTTCCTTTTTCCGCTTTCAGCCGCCGCCGTTCTTCCCGGCGAAGCTTCCGCTTCGCCTTGCGTTCCTTGCGGTCGTGGTTCCACAGATAAATAGCGGGCGTGCTCAGCAGCGTAAGCAACTGGGACACGAGCAGGCCGCCGACGATCGCGATACCCAGCGGCCGCCGCATTTCCGAACCCACACCGAAGCCGATCGCCAGCGGGAACGCGGCACCCATCGCAACAAGCGTCGTCATCGTGATCGGGCGGAAGCGCACCAGCGCGGCTTCCCTGATCGCTTCCAGAGGCGTCCTGCCGTGTTCCCGTTCGGCCACCAGCGCGAAGTCGACCATCATGATCGCGTTTTTCTTCACGATGCCGATCAGCAACAGCACCGCGATGATCGCCATCAGCGTGAGCTGGGTCTGCGTGACCAGCATGGCAAGGAAAGCACCCGCACCCGCGGCTGGCAGCGTGGAAATGATCGTCAGCGGATGGCCCAGGCTTTCATACAGAATGCCCAGCACGATGTAGACGGCGAGAATCGCGCCGATAAGCAACACCATGCCGTTCGACTGGGCATCCTTCAGCCGCTGGTTCGTGCCGGTGAAGTCCATGCGTATGCCTTCGGGCAACTGCATCTCCAGGATGGCCTGCTCGACCAGCTTATTGCCCTTGTCCGGCGAAATGCCCGGCGCGAGGTTGTACGTGATATCCGCCGATTCGAACTGGTTCTGGTGCGTCACGGCGCTGGGCGTGGCTATCGGCTGGATGTGTGCCACCGCGGACAGCGGCACCATCGTGCCCTTCGAGCTCTTTACATAGGTATTGAGCAGCGCGCCCGGGCTCAGCGTCTGCGCGGAAGCCGCGGTCAGCACGACCCAGTACTGGTTGATGTCGGAGTAGATGATCGATACCTGGCGCTGGCCGAACGCGTTGTACAGCGCCGAGTCGATATCGCCCATGCCGACGTTCAGCCGGCCCGCGGCGTCGCGATCGACCTTGAGCATCTGTTGCTTGCCGACGATGTCGAAGTCGCTGCCGACATCGCGCATTTCCTTGACCGTGCGAAGCTTGCGTACAGTTTTCAGCGCCCAGTCCTGCAACGGTTCGCCGCTGGTGCTGATCAGCTGGAACGAATACGCGCCGCGATTGCCGTTATTGCCGCCGCCGCCGAGGAACTGCACGGGACTCATGAAGACCTGGACGTCCGAGATCTTCTCGTAGGTTTTGCCGAGCCGCTCCATCACCTTCTTGATGTTGTCCCTGCGCTCGCCGGGACCGGAGCCGTAAGGCTTCAGATCCACGAACATCATGCCGTTGCTGCCGACCGCGCCGCCGTTGTCGCCGCCGAGGATCGTGGTGACGTCCAGTACGGCGGGGTCCTGCTGCATGATGTCGCCCACGCGCTTCAGTCGCCGCGCCATTTCGCCGGGCGAAATATTGGCATCGGCACTGACCTGGGCCTGCATCATGCCGGTGTCTTCCTCGGGCATGAACCCGCCGCCGGCCGTGGCGACGACGCCCCAACCGAGACCGATCGTGGCGATCAGCAGGAAAATGGGCTGCCAGCGCATGATCCGGCGGTGATGAAGCGCCCAGTCGAGCGCGCGTTCATAGATGCGTTGCAGTCCATTGTCGAAGCGCTCGAGCGCGCGCTCGAAGCGCGAGACTTTACGGTTTTCGCCTTCGTGCTTCAGATACCTGCCGCATAGCGCCGGCGTCAGCGTCAGCGACACGATGGCCGAAATCAGCACAGCGGCCGCCAGCGTGACCGAGAACTCGCGCAGCAGTTTCACGATCAGGTTATTGCCGAACAGCAGCGGCGCGAAGACGGCGACCAGCGAAAGCGTGATGGACACGACGGTAAAGCCGATCTCGCGCACGCCCTCGAGCGCGGCTTCCATCGGGCCCGCACCCTTCTCCATGTGCCGCACGATGTTCTCGATGACCACGATCGCATCGTCGACGACGAAGCCGATGCATAGCACCAGCGCCATCAGGGACAGCGTGTTCAGCGTATATCCCAGCGACCACATGATGACGAATGCGCCGGCCAGCGAAAGCGGCACCGAAAGCGTCGCGATCATGGTCGGACCCATGCGGCGCAGGAACACCATCATCACCGCCACCACCATCACGATGCTGATGAGCAGCGCGACCTTTACCTCGTGCAGCGCGGAACGCGTCGTCTGGGTCAGGTCGAAGATGGGGGTAACGATGGCGTCGGCGGGGAGCGAGTGGGCAAAGCGGGGCAGCGCCGCGCGAATGGCTTCGGCCGTTTCGATCGAGTTGGCATTCGGGCGCTTGCTGATCTGCATGCTGACGGCGCGCTCGCCCTGGAACCAGGCGGCCTGGTATTCGTCCTGCGCACCGCTCTGCA
This sequence comes from Luteibacter sp. GL_149, assembly GCF_057834065.1. Classification (NCBI taxonomy): domain Bacteria; kingdom Pseudomonadati; phylum Pseudomonadota; class Gammaproteobacteria; order Lysobacterales; family Rhodanobacteraceae; genus Luteibacter; species Luteibacter sp. GL_149. The sequence goes on along the minus strand of NZ_CM174395.1, from coordinate 4,629,322 downwards.
CCTTCGCGATATCGCCCAGGCGCACCGGCACGTTATTGCGTACCGCGATCAACAGGGCGGCGAAATCCTTTGGCTCGCGCAGACCGTCATTGGCCAGCACGGTCATCTGGGTGGTGCCGTCGCTGATCGTGCCCTGCGGCGAATTCACGTTAGCCGCGTGCAGGGCGTTCGAGACGTCGTTGGTGGTCAGCCCCTTGGACGAGAGGGCATTGGTATCCAGTTCGACGCGTACCGCATGCGGGGTACCGCCGAAGACCTGCACGCGCGATACGCCCGGAATCTGTGCCACGGCCGGCGCCAGCAGCGTGTCCACCGTGTCGTAGAGCCTGTCCGGGGGAAGGCTTTTCGAGGTGATCGATACAAGCAGCACGGGGATCGAGCCCGTGTCGAACTTGAAGTACTGCGGGGGCGACGGCATGCCGGTCGGAAGATCTTTCGCCGCCGCGTTGATGGCAGCCTGGACGTCGCGCGCCGCCTTGTCCGTACTGCGATCCATGGTGAAACGGACCTGCACGAAGCCCGAGCCTTCGTTGCTGCTCGAATACATGCGGTCGACGCCGGGAATCTGCCCGAGGTGGCGTTCCAGCGGCGCGATGATGGTCGAGGCCATCGTCTGCGCGTTGGCTCCCGGCATCTGCGCGGACACGAAAACGGCGGGCACGTCGACGGACGGCAGCGCGGCGACGCCGAGCAGCAGATAGGCGATGAAGCCGGCGATCAGCAATCCCGCCGCCAGTAGCGACGTTCCGATGGGCCGGCGAATGAATGGGGCAAAGATATTCACGAACACTCCCTGTAGCGCGACAAGCATAACCGCGCACAGTGGACTTTATGCCCGCCGTTCGTTGCAGTTACGTGTGCCTTAAGTCGCTCCCCTGCCGGAAGGCAGGGGTCGGGAGGAGCATGAATAAGCTTTGTCGCGCGGCCGGTTGCACCGCACTGGACCCCTGCCTGCGTAGGGGGTGACGAACGACGATGAGGGGCATTCACGGAGCGCATCGCCAGCACGACGATGCACCCCGACTACCCCTCACCGTCGTCCCGCCCCGGTCTCCGGAAGAACGAAAGCGCCGTATCGGACGCTCTTGCTCTTACAGCCCCGGCATATACCGCACGGTCACGTAGTACGTCCGGCCGAGCTGGTTATAGAAAGCCACCGTCTCGTACGAGTGATCGAACACGTTCGCGACGCGGCCCTGCAGGCTCCAGCCCGGCTGGAAGCGCCAGGTGGCGCGCAGGTCGGTCGTGGCGTAGCCACCCAGGCGACGGGTGTTCGCCGCATTGTCGTAGCTCTTGCCCGCGGCGTTCAGCGTGCCACCGATCGTGAAGTCGCCAAGATCGCGGTCGAGATCGATGCGGCCGGTCTGATCGGGGCGGCGTGCCAGTTTGTTGTTGTACTGGTCGCCTTCCGTGCGGTTGCGCGGCTGCTGCCAGGTCAGGTACGTGCGCACATGCCAGCCGTCGACATCGGCGCCGAGCTGACCTTCCACGCCGCGAACGCGAGCCTTGTCCACATTGATCGGCAGGAAATTCGAGTCGAAGCCGATGAGATCGTCGAACTTCGTCTGGTAGGCGTTGACCGCCCAGTTCCAGATGCCCGGCGTGCCGGACAGGCCGATTTCCGCCGTCTTCGCCTTTTCGGGCTTCAGGACAACCGGTGCGCCATACGGGTAGTACACGTCGTTGAACGATGGCGCGTGGAACGAGGTGCCGTACGACGCCGTGACCTTCATGCCGTTGTCGAACCGGAAACCGTACGCGGCGGCGCCGGTCGTGTGGTTGTCGAACTGGCTGTTATGGTCGCGGCGCACCGACAGCTGGATCTCGTGGGGGCCAAAGATGCCCTGGTACAGCGCGAAGACGCCCGTGTTGTTGCGGTTGTCGCGTGCGTAGCCCGTGTCGCTGTCCAGGTGTTCCTTCTGGTAGTCGACGCCGGCGCTCAGGATCTGGCCCGGGGCGAGGGTGAAGTCGTTCTGCCAGGAAGCCTGGTTGCGCTTCGAGTACAGGTAACCCGTGCGCTTCATGTTGGCGTTGTATTCGGCGCCGTTGAGATAGTTGTCGGCGCGGTCGATGTTCTGGCCGACGTTGAACGTCATGCGCCACATGTCGAGCGGGCTGAAGGCGAGCTTTGCGCCAGCAATCTGCTGCGAGCGACGGGTGAAGTTCTGGAAGCTGCCGTCGTATTCGATGTCGCCCTTGCTGCGCAGCCAGTTGGCCGCGAGCTCGGTACCGTCGTCGAAGCGGTAGCCGCCGCTCAGCGCGCCGTTATAGGTGCGATAGGAATCCTTGTCCGGCTCGTCGACGAAGCAGCCGGCGAAGGCCTTGGCGGCACCGACGCGGCAGGCATTGATGCCGGTGGTGTACTGGCCACCGAGGCTGGCGTTGTACCAGCCGTGGCCGTCGCCGCCGGACAGGCCGAACTGGCCGCCGACCAGGCCGTGGCTGCCGCCGGTCATGCTGATCGAGGGCGTCGGTGCCTCACCGGCCTGGCCGTGGCGGGTGAAAATCTGGATGACGCCGCCGATGGCGTCCGAACCGTAAAGGCTGGAGCGCGGACCGCGCACGATCTCGATGTGGTCGATCTGCTCCACGGGCAGCTGTTCGTAAGCGGGAATGCCGGCGCCAACGGTGCCGATACGCACACCATCGACCAGGACCAGTGTGTGGCTGGAGTTCGATCCGCGCATGAAGAGAGAGGTTTGCTGACCCAGGCCGCCCGAATTGGCGATCGAGATACCCGGCAGGCCGGTGAGCAACTCCGCGACCGACTGGGGCTGCAGGCGTTCGATATCGTCGCGCGTGATCACGGTGACCGGTGCGAGCGTTTCGTCGAGCGGCATGGCGGAGCGCGTGGCCGTCACGACAACCGGATCGAGCTTGTTCGCTGTGTTCTGGTCGGCGGCATGGGCCGCGGCGATGCACGACAGCAGGGCGGTCGCGAGCAGGGTCTTCTTCATGGAACGTTTCTTCCTCTACCGCGTTGAAGCGCGGGTGTTAGCCAGCGTGAGGCTGGAAGGGAAGACATCGCGAACGCGACGCGCAGCCGCTGAAGGCCGCGCAAAGGTCCCCGATTCGCCCTCCGCGAACCAGCCAATAAAGCGCCGCGTACGCGCTTCGAAGCGCATACGAGCTATCGGGCCGGTCTCCGGACTCGCGCACGACGTGTCTGCACACGTCCGGACCGGCGCCTTCCCGCGCTTGGCGCAGTGGCGTCTCGCCGATCCGGGAATACCGCGTCGCGGTATTCCACTCGCTTACCGTTGCGGGGGCAGTGCCGGCCTTGTCGCGCCTTAAAAGGGCGACGCACCGGCTTCCCGTTTAATCCTTCCGGCGGACGCCGTCGGGACACCCGAACCGCGCCACTTTAGCGTTGCGCTTCAAAACCAGCAAGTTAAGAACTCGTTTACGGAATTTCTTCACGAAATCGTAAGAACGGCACTTGACCGACGCAAAAACCTGCGAGTAGGGTCGGCGTGAGCTCAGCGTCCGGTCCAGGGGAAATCCCTGGACGAGAGGGGCACTACCGCCAGTTACAGCCGTCCGGAGGGGGGCGCTGCCGTCGAAAGTGCGGATGGTCTGGGTTCGAACAGAGTTCGGTTGCGGCTTGCGACCGTCTCATTTGCTGTTAATTTCTGGGGAGAAACAAAATGCAGCGCTCCATCAACCGCAGCCCCGTGCTGCGTCGGTCCGTCTTGTGCACCGCGCTTGCCCTGAGTCTGGCAAGCGGCGCGGTCCTGGCACAGTCCAATGCTTCCGGTGTCGTTTTCGGCCGCGTCGCGCAGCCCGAAGGCAGCGTCGTCCATCTGCAGAACCTGGACACGGGCCTGACCCGTGACGTCGGCGTCGATGCCGACGGCCGCTATCGCGCAAGCTCGCTGCCGGTCGGCCGCTACAAGGTATCCGTCGAACGCGGCGGCCAGACCGTCGAAACCCGCGATAACGTCCAGGTCTCGCTTGGCGGCGGTGTCGACGTGTCGTTCGCTGGCTCAGCCGCGCCGGGATCGGCTCAGACCCTCGAAGGCGTGCAGGTCACCGGCAACGTCCTGCCTGCGATCGACGTTTCGTCCGTCGACTCGCGCACCGTCCTCACGTCCCAGCAGTTGCAGAAGCTTCCGCTGGCCCGCGACGTCACCGCCGCCGCGCTTCTCGCGCCAGGCGTTGTCGCAGGCGATAGCCGTTACGGCAACGTGGCGTCCTTCGGTGGTTCGTCCGCGTCGGAAAACCAGTACTACATCAACGGTTATGCGGTAACCAATGCGCTGACCGGTCTTGGCTTCACCAGCCTGCCGTTCGACGCCATCGACCAGCAGCAGATCTTCACCGGCGGCTACGGCGCCGAATACGGCCGTTCGACCGGTGGCGTGATCAACGTCGTCACCAAGCGCGGCGGTAACGAGTGGAAAGCTGGCGTCGGCATGTACATCACGCCGCAGTACTTCCGTCAGTCGCCGCGCAGCATTTATCGTACGAACGGTCAGCTCTTCCAGTACCGCGGCGACAACAAGAGCACGGACATGCAGTACACCGGCTACATCAGCGGTCCACTCATCAAGGACAAGCTGTTCCTGTACGCCGCGGCTGATTTCACCAAGTCCGATAGCAAGAATGTCAGCAGCATCCTGGCGCCGCAGAAAACCAATCAGACGTCCAAAGCCACGAAGTGGATGGCCAAGATCGACTGGAATATCACCGATAGCCACCTGCTGGAACTGACCGGCATCGGCGACAAGACCAACGTCGATCGCAGCGTTTACAAGTACAACTACGCGACCGGTACCCAGGGTGCTTTCATCGGTACCGATAAGCTGAAGAACTTCGACGCGGGCGCTGGTTCGGCGCCTGGCGGCGATGTGTATATCGGCAAATACACCGGTTACATCACCGACAACCTCACGATCAACGCGTTGTACGGTCACTCCACCACCAACCATGTTCGCGATCTGAACTATGCCGGTTCGCCGAATTGCCCGTGGATCACGGACAGCCGCCGCGGCATCTCCAGCCCGATCGTCGGTTGCGGCCTGGTCAACGGCACGGTGCTTGGTGCGGGTGCGAAGGACAAGACCCACGGCTACCGACTGGACGTCGAATACCGCATCGGCGATCACGACCTGCGTGCGGGCGTGGATAACCAGACGCTGGAATCGAGCGCCGGCAATGTCTACGAAGGCGGCTATCGCTGGGTCTACCGCAACGCCGGTAAAGTCACCGGCCGTCCGGACATCGTTCCGCCGCCGGGTACGCAGTACGTCGCCGAAAAGCGTCTCTTCCAGACCGGCGCCTCGGTCAAGGTCGAGCAGGAAGCGCAGTTCATCGAAGACAAGTGGCAGGTCACCGATCGCTGGATGGCGTACATCGGCCTGCGTAACGAGCAGTTCAAAAACCTCAATGGTGCCGGCGAAACTTACGTCAAGCAGCGTCATCAGCTTGCGCCGCGTCTTGGCGTGACGTGGGACGTGTTCGGCGATTCGACCTTCAAGGTGTATGCGAACGCCGGTCGCTACCATCTGGCGATTCCGTCGAACGTGGCTATCCGTGGTGCCTCGGCATCGATGTATTACAGCGAGTACTACACCTATTCGGGCGTGGGTCCGAACGGCGAACCCACGGGTCTGACCCAGCTCGGCAATCGCGCTTACCTCAACGGCGAGGACGGCCATACGCCGAACCCGAAGACCGTTGCCGCGCAGGGCATCGATGCTTATTACCAGGACGAATACATCCTGGGCTTCGATAAAGCGATCAATGCGGACTGGAGCTACGGCGCCAAGGTCACCTATCGCAAGCTGAAGAGTTCGATCGACGACTTCTGCGATTCGCGTCCGTTCGAGAAGTACGCCACGCGCAAGGGCATCGACATCAGCAACGCCAGCATCCCGGGCTGCTATCTGTTCAATCCCGGCAAGGGCGGCACCTTCCAGGTGGATATCGATGGCAAAGGCACGCTGGTTCCGTTCGAGCTGACCAAGCAAGATTTCATCACGGATGCAGGCGTAGGCTTCCCGGATCTGAAGCGCAGCTACTACTCGCTCGACCTGTACCTGGAACACCACTTCGATTCGCGCTGGTACGGTCGCGTCGATTACACGTTCTCGCGTAGCTACGGTAACTCCGAAGGCCAGCTGAAGTCCGACATCGGCCAGCTCGATCCGTCGGTGACGCAGGACTGGGATGCTCCGGAAATCATGCAGTACACGAACGGTCCGCTGCCGAACGATCGCACGCATGCACTGAAGGCCTATGGCTACTTCCAGGCGACACAGGAGTGGTTGTTCGGTGCGAACATCGCCATCGCGTCGGGTCGTCCGAGGAACTGCATCGGCCTGGACCCGGTCGATGCGATCCAGTACGGCGCCTCGTACTTCGAATGCGGCGGCAAACCCGCACCGCGCGGTTCGCAGGGTCGTCTGCCATATACCTGGCAGCTCGACCTGAATACCGAATACCGTCCGCTCTGGGCCGGCGCACAGCAGCCGCTCGCATTCACCGCGGCGGTGTTCAATGTGGCCGGTAGCCAGCGTCCGGTGGCGCAGGTCGACGTCGGCGAAGTCAACACGGGCGGTCCAAGCGACGATTACCGTCGTGCAATCGCGTTCCAGACGCCGCGTTATTTCCGCTTCGGCGTTCGTTACGACTTCTCGCTCTAAGAGCGAACACCAGCGCGCCCGGGCAATGTACCCGGGCGCGCACTCGACTCCCCTGTCGTTGGCCGGCGCCGGATCGTCGGCCTTTTTTATGGTTCTTTTCGCATGGTCGGGGAGGGCTCGGCTTTGCCATCGCTATTGCCGTAGTGCTGGGACGCTTCGAGGAGAGCCGTCGGCCACCGCCCTCGACGCTCCGTCTCCACCGTCGCTCGGGAAGGGATAGCCGCTGCGCGGCTGGTGTTCTATGGCTGCGCCCCGTCGCGCCCGCGCGGCGGGCGGGGGTTTTCGATTCGGCTCCTGCCTCAGCGAAAACGGCGGACCGTCCTGGTCCGCCCCCTTCGGGCCTTTTCCGCCCGCCGCGCTCGGTTCCGCAAGTCGCGTCGAGGGCGGTGGCCGACGGCTCTTCCGGAGGTTGCGGTGACGTGGGGGAAAGCAGCGCGTGACGCATGACCGGTGGTGAGCGTATCCGGTCGCGGCCTCGCAAACGCACGAGCGTGAGGCGGCTGTCCCGACGAGACGCGTGGGGTCGTCCCCGCAGCGCCAGGTGCTACTACGACCGGCTGCCGCTGATCCAGGTTTCCACCACGTTGAAGTTATCGTCCATCACCACGAAGTCGGCGCGATAGCCCGCCGCGATGTGGCCGTGGGTTTTTTCCAGGCCGAGGAATGCGGCGGGATAGGTCGATGCCATGCGCGCTGCCTCGTCGATCGGTACGCCGACCATTTCGACCGTGTTGCGCACGGCCGTGGCCATGTCCAGCGCGGAGCCGGCGAGCGTGCCGTCGGCGGTCTGGCAGACGCCGTCGCGCATGGTGATCGTTTCGCCTTTGAGTACGAAGTCCGGATTGTCCGAGCCCACCGGCGGCATCGCGTCGGTGACGAGCATCATGCGTTCTCTCGCCTTGGCGGCAATGGCAACGCGTAAAGAGGCCGGATGCACGTGATGGCCGTCGACGATCAGGCCGCACCAGCTGTCGTGATCTTCCAGCGCGGCACCGACCACGCCGGGTTCGCGGCTGGTGAACGGCGTCATGGCGTTGAACAGGTGGGTGAAACCACGCACGCCCGCGACCAGTGCGGCGCGCGTCGTGTCGTAGTCGGCGGCGGTGTGTCCGGCCGCGACGACGACGCCGTTGGCGACGAGCTGGCTGAGTACGTCGTTCGTCGTACGTTCCGGCGCCAGGGTGAGCAGCGTGACGCCGCCGTGGCGGCGGGCGAGCAGTGCGACATCGTCGGCTCCGGCCACGCGGAATTTAGCGGAATCGTGAACGCCCTTGCGCTCCGGTGCGATGAACGGGCCTTCCAGATGAATGCCAAGCACGCCCGGTACGCCCTGTTCCACGGCCTCGTTCACCGCGTTGATCGCGCGTTCCATTACGTCCGCATCGTCGCTGATAAGCGTGGGCAGGAAGCCGGTGGTGCCGAACTTGCGGTGGGCCTCGCCGATGCGGCGAATCGTATCGACGGTCGGTGCGTCATTGAACAGCACGCCGCCACCGCCATTGACCTGGCAGTCGATGAAGCCGGGCAGCAGGATATGGCCGCCCAGATCGTGCCGTTCCGCGGCGCGTACGCGTGGATCGGATGGCAACGCAAGGCCGACGATTTTTTCATCCTCGATGAGGACGGCGAAACCGCTCTGGAAACCGTGGTCGGTAAGTACGCGACCGTTGACGAGGGCGATAGTCATGGGTTGCTCCGGATCAGACGGTCTCGGTGACCTTGTTGAGGTGCGGCGGCACGTCGGGATTGAACCCGCGGCGCAGCGCCAGCGCCGCGGTGGCGCGATAGAAACTCTGGACGGTGACAAGCGGCGCGGCGATAGGCGCCGTGGCGGTCAGCGGCAGGATGTCTTCGCCGACGGCGCCGGGTGCCGCGACCCATACTTTCGCGCCGCGCTTGCGGAATTCCGCCGCGACATCCAGGACGCTGGGCAGCGTGTCGTCGTTCTGCGCGAAGAACAGCACGGGGAATTCCGGACCCACCAGCGCCATCGGACCGTGTTTCACTTCGGCCGCGCTGAATGCCTCGGCGTGCAGGCCGCAGGTTTCCTTGAACTTCAGTGCCGCTTCCAGCGCGCCGGCGAAACCGAAACCGCGGCCGACAACGAAGAGATTGCGCGCATCGACGAGTCCGTCGGTCAGCGCGCTCCAGTCGGCGTCCCAGCCGGCACGCAGTTGGGCGGGCAGGTCGATCAGCGCCTGATTGGCTTCGGGGTCCTCGCTCCAGCGTGCGGCAAGGTGCAGGATCGCGAACAGCGCGCCGAGGTAGCTCTTCGTCGCCGCAACGCTCTTTTCAGGACCCGCGTGCAGGGGAATCACGACATCGGCGGCTTCGGCCAGCGGCGAATCGACGACATTGACCATGGCCACGACGTACGCACCGGCTTCTTTCGCCGCCTGTGCGTTGCGTACCAGGTCGGGGCTTTTGCCCGACTGCGAAACGGCGATGTACAGGGCGTCTTCGAGTTGCTGCGGCGCGCGGTAGATCGACGTGACCGATGGCGATGCCGACGCGACGACCACGCCAAGCTGGGTTTCGAAGACGTACTTGGCATACATCGCCGCGTGATCGGAGCTGCCCCGGGCGCAGGTGATGATCATGCGTGGCGTATGCGCGCGCAGATGGGCGGCGAGTTCGCTCACTACCGCTTCGTTCGCGGCGAGCTGGCGCTCGATCACGTCGGCGGTCTCGTGCGCCTCGCGGAACATGAGGGTGTCGTGCGGCTGGATCGTCATGGTGATGGGGGGTCTCATTCGCTTTGCAGTTCGGCGACGAAATCGTAGATATCGCCGCGATACCAGGAACAGGTGAATTCGACGATGCGTCCGTCGTCGAGGAAGCTGCGCCGCTCGATATTCAGGCCGGCGCTGCCGGCACTGAGCCGCAGCAGCCGCGTCTGCGCGGGACCGAGCACCACGGCACGCAGGCGCTGCAACGCCCGGCGCGGACGGCAGCCGAGTTTGTCGAGCGCTTCGTAAAGGGAGTCTTCCACCAACGACGGATCGGGCAGCAGCGAGAGAGGCACCGCGCTGCGCTCGATGGCCAGCGGTTCGTCGCCGGCATAGCGCAGACGATGCAGGCGAACGACCTGGGTGCCGGGCGAGAGGTTCATCGCCATGGCTTCCTCGGGCGTGACTTCGCCGATGGCTCGTTCGAAGAATTCCGAGCGCGGATTGAGTCCGCGGGCACGCAGGTCTTCGGTAAAGCTGGTCATCCGCGACAGCGGCTTGACGATGCGCTCGGACACGAACGTTCCGGCGCCATGGCGCTGGGTGAGCAGGCCATCCTCTACCAGACCGCCGATGGCCTTGCGAACCGTGACCCTGGACAGCGTGAGGGCGCGGGCCAGGTCACGTTCGCTCGGCAGCGCGTTACCGACCTGCACTTCGCCGTTCTCGATCACATTCCGGATAGCGCGACGCAGCCGCATGTACGCCAGCGGCAGGCGTGCGGACGGGTCGTGCTGCAGACGTTGGTATTCGGCGACGAGTGCGCTTTCCATACCAGAGAAGATACCAATTGACGACCACTGGAGCAAGCGGCGACGACATGCCGAAGCGCTACATTTATTTCAAACGGTCGTTCGCACGATTTAAATGGCGTCAGTAAACGGTTACATTCGTAATCATTCCGGCAAAAATCGCAAAGCGACAGATCTCACTGGTACGGGGCTGGTCCGCCCTGGTATGTCACTGGTATGATCGACCGTGCGTCCCACTCCCCCCTCCCGGATCTATTGAGGTGACCACCGTGACTGCTTCTCTCCTGCCGACCGAGCCTTTCGATCTGGTGATCTTCGGCGGCACCGGCGACCTCGCGGTACGCAAGCTGCTGCCAGCGCTTTACCACCGTTTCGTCGATGGCCAGATTCCCGCCAGCAGCCGCATTGTCGGCGTGGCGCGCGAAGGTCTGGACGACGCCGGTTACCGCGCCCAGGTGCGCGACGCCGTCGAAGCATCCGTGCCCCAAACCGTTGCAACGACGCTCGACGCGTTTATCGGCATGATCGGTTACCGCTCGCTGGATGCCCGCAAGGCCGACGGCTGGGAAGAGTTCGCGGCGATGGTCGGCGAGCAGCCGGATCACATTCGGGTGTTCTATCTGTCGACGTCTCCCGAACTGTTCGTCGATATCTGCGAACGTCTGGGCAGCTTCGGTCTCAACGGCCCGCGTTCGCGTGTGGTGCTCGAAAAGCCGATCGGCCGCGACCTGGCCAGCGCCAACGCGATCAACGATGCCGTCGCCCGTGTCTTCGACGAATCGCAGACCTACCGCATCGACCATTACCTCGGTAAGGAAACGGTGCAGAACCTGCTGGCGCTGCGCTTCGGCAATGCCCTGTTCGAACCGCTGTGGAATTCCTCGCATATCGACCACGTGCAGATCACCGTGGCCGAAACGGTGGGTGTCGGCCATCGCGCCGGCTATTACGACCGTGCCGGCGCGCTGCGCGACATGGTCCAGAACCACATCCTGCAGCTGGTCTGCATGGTGGCGATGGAGCCACCTTCGTCGCTGTCGCCCGATGCGGTGCGCGACGAAAAACTCAAAGTGCTGCGTTCGCTGCGCCCGATCAACGGCAGCAACGCCGGCCAGTTCACCGTGCGCGGTCAGTACCGCGCCGGCGCGGCCGAAGGTCAGGGCGTCCCGGGTTACTTCGACGAACTCGGCAGCGACCAGTCGAAAACCGAAACCTTCGTCGCCCTCAAGGCGGAGATCGGTAACTGGCGCTGGGCCGGCGTGCCTTTCTATCTGCGCACCGGCAAGCGCCTTCCGACGCGTGTTTCGGAGATCGTGGTGACGTTCCGTCAGTTGCCGCATTCGATCTTCGATCCGGCCAGCGGTCCGTTGCTGCCCAACCGTCTGACGCTGCGCCTGCAGCCGGACGAGGGCGTGAAGCTCTGGCTGACGATCAAGCATCCGGGTCCGGGCGGTCTGCGCCTGCGTCATGTGCCGCTGGATATGAGCTTCGCCACGGCTTTCGGCGTGCAGCAGCCCGACGCCTACGAGCGCCTGATCCTGGACGTGGTGCGCGGCAATCCCACGCTGTTCATGCGCCGCGACGAAGTCGAGGCGGCATGGAACTGGGCAGGTCCCATCCTCGAGGCGTGGGAAGCCAGCGGTGAGACGCCCAAACCCTACACTGCCGGTACATGGGGTCCGAGCGCCGCCGTGGCGCTCATCGAACGCGATGGCCGTACCTGGGCCGAGGACGCAAGCTGATGAACGCTACCGTACGCCGCCACGATTTCGCAGACCGTCTCACCCTCGCCGACAAGCTTGCCCACGAGGTAGCGGAAAAATTGCGCGAGGCGATCGCCTCGCGCGGTCACGCCACGCTCGCCGTTTCCGGCGGCGGCACGCCCAAGGTATTCTTCGCGGTGTTGGCGCGCTCCGTACTCGACTGGTCGAAAGTGACCGTCACGCTGGTCGACGAACGCTGGGTCGGCGAAGACAACGAACGCTCGAACGCACGCATGGTTCGCGACTTGCTCCTGAAGCAGAACGCGGAACAGGCCACCTTCGTTCCTTTGTACGAAAACGCACCGACGCCGGACGACGCGCTGGACAACGTCAATGCTCGTATCGACAAGTTGCCGCAGCCGTTCGACGTCGTGCTTCTCGGTATGGGTCCGGACGGCCATACGGCATCGTTCTTTCCCGGCGGCGACCATCTTGCGCAGGCCCTTGCGCTGGATGGCACGCGCAGTGTGCTTTCCATGCGCGCCGAAGGCGCGGGCGAGCCGCGTATCACGCTGAGCCTGCCTCGTATCCTGGAAACGCATGCGCTTTATCTGCATATCGAAGGCGATGACAAGAAACAGGTCCTGGACGATGCCATCGCCAGGGATTATCCGATCGCTTCGGTGCTTAAACAAACGCGTACGCCGCTGGACGTCTACTGGAGTCCGTGAGGCCGTCGCCATCCCAGAACAGTCGTTCCGTGCTATGCGCGGGATGCAGGCATCGGCACGTCGCGATGCCTTTCGGTAGCTGCGCGCGGGGGTCGCGCGCATCGCACCGGTCAAAGCTCAGGAGTTCGCCATGACCATCCATCCCGTGATCGCCGAGGTCACCGAGCGCATCGTCGAGCGCAGTCGCACATCGCGCGCCGCGTATCTTGCGAAGATCGACGCCGCGCGCAGTCACGGCACGAAGCGGCACCATCTGTCCTGCGGCAATCTCGCGCACGCCTTCGCCGCGTGCACGGACGACAAGGACGCGCTTCGTAACGGCCACGCGGCGAATATCGCGATCGTCACCTCGTACAACGACATGCTTTCCGCGCATCAGCCGTACGAGCGTTATCCGGAAGTCATCCGTAACGTTGCACGTTCGCTCGGTGCCACGGCGCAGGTCGCGGGTGGTGTGCCGGCCATGTGCGACGGCGTGACGCAGGGTCGTCCGGGCATGGAGCTTTCGCTCTTCTCGCGCGATCTCATTGCGATGGCCACGGCCGTTTCGCTATCGCACGACATGTACGAAGCGGCGCTTTATCTCGGTATCTGCGACAAGATCGTGCCCGGCCTGCTGATCGGCGCACTGAGCTTTGGCCATCTCGCCAGCGCGTTCGTGCCTTCCGGTCCGATGCCGTCGGGTATCCCGAACGAAGAAAAATCCAAAGTCCGTCAGGCATACGCGGAAGGCAAGGCCACGCGTGCGGAACTGCTGGAAGCCGAAGCGCGCTCGTACCATAGCGCCGGCACCTGTACGTTCTACGGTACCGCCAATTCCAACCAGATGCTCATGGAAATCATGGGCCTGCACATGCCGGGCGCGAGCTTCGTACCGCCGGATACGCCGCTGCGCGACGCGCTCACCGCCGCCACCGTCAAGCGCATGATCGACATCAGCTGCCTTGGCGAGCACTACATGCCAGTCGGACATATCGTGGACGAGCGTGCCGTGGTCAACGGCGTGATCGGTCTGCATGCGACGGGTGGTTCGACCAATCATCTTCTGCATCTGGTCGCGATCGCGCGGGCGGCGGGCGTCGAACTTCGCTGGGACGATTTCGATGCGCTTTCGGCGGTGGTGCCGCTGCTGGCGCGCGTGTATCCGAATGGCTATGCCGACGTGAACCATTTCCACGATGCGGGCGGCATGACCTTCCTGATCGATCAGTTGCTCGATGCCGGCCTGCTCCACGGGAACGTCAACACCGTCATGGGACCGGGAATGCTCCATTACCGGAACGTGCCGGAGCTGAAGGACGGCGAGCTCGTCTGGACGCCCGTTTCGAAAGAAAGCGGCAATCGCGGCGTGCTGCGCGCAGCCAGCGAGCCGTTCCGTCACGATGGTGGCCTGCGCATGCTTTCGGGCAACGTCGGGCGCGGTGTCATCAAGATTTCGTCGGTTCCCGAAGACCGCATGGTCATCGAGGCACCGGCGATCGTCTTCGACGAGCAGGACGACGTGAAAGCGGCGTTCGACCGTGGCGAACTCGATCGCGACTTCGTCGCCGTCGTGCGTTTCCAGGGGCCGCGTGCGCGCGGCATGCCCGAACTGCACAAGCTCACGCCGACGCTCAGCATCCTGCAGGATCGCGGGCGGCGCGTGGCATTGCTGACCGACGGGCGCATGTCGGGTGCGTCCGGTCGCGTGCCGGCCGCGATTCATGTCACGCCGGAAGCCGAGGCCGGCGGTCCCATCGGTCGCATCCGCACAGGCGATCTCGTGCGGCTGGATGCGCATGCGGGCACGGTCGAAGTGCTGGTGCCCGCCGACGAATGGGCGGCGCGCGAATGCGCGAGCGTCGATCTGTCCGTGCACCACACCGGCATGGGCCGCGAACTTTTCGCCATGTTCCGTCAGTCCGCCGTTACGGCCGACCTCGGTGCGGGCGTTTTCTGATGACTGGAGCGATCCGATGAGTACCGAAGCGAAACAAAAGCTGGTCGAAGCCACCCTGCGCCTGGCGCCGGTGGTTCCCGTCGTCATCATCGACGATGCGGCCAGTGCTGTGGGCATGGCGCGCGCACTCGTCGCGGGCGGTATTCCCGCGATCGAGATCACGTTGCGTACCGCCGCCGCGCTCGACGCCGTGCGTGCAATCGCGGCGGAAGTGGAAGGTGCGGTAGTGGGCGTGGGTACGGTGCTTACCGCGCGCGATCTCGAGAATGCGTTCAAGGCGGGTGCGAAGTTCGCCGTGTCGCCGGGCAGTGCGCCACGCTTGCTGGATGCGGCCGACGATTCCGAGCTGGCGTTGTTGCCGGGCGCCGCGACGTCCAGCGAGGCGATGAACCTGCTCGAGCGCGGTTATCGCTTCCAGAAGTTTTTCCCGGCCGTCCCTGCCGGTGGCGCGAAGTTGATCGGCGCATGGGCCAGTCCGTTGCCGCAGATCCAGTTCTGTCCGACAGGTGGAATCAGTCTTGCCAATGCGCGCGATTTTCTTGGGTTGTCCAACGTGGTTTGCGTTGGTGGGTCGTGGCTTACCCCTGCCGACATGCTGAAGTCTGGCGACTTCGCCGGCATCGAAGCACTGGCGCGCGAAGCTGGCGCGCTGGCTCGTCTGTAGGAGCGCGTTTGAGCGGGAGCGATGGGTTTTCGCGAAGCAGTCGTTCAGCTCTTAACGGCGAAACCGTGCGGCGACATCGCCTACCGGTCGTGGTCGCCCTGGGCCCCTGCCTGCGCAGGGGCGACTGTGAGGGATCGGTATTCCGTCGAAACCGGAGACGCCGAGAGCTACGGCGTTTGCCTCACCACCCATCGTCGTTCCTGCGCAGGCAGGAACCTGGTGCGGTGCAGTGGGCTATCGCGAGCACGTTGGGTCAGCTCTTCCCGCGGCCTCGAGGACATCGCGCTCAAGCGCGTTCCTGCTAAAGATCTGCGGTGTCGCGCCGCGTTACCATGCGTGCAACCTCTTCGGATTCTCAGCCTCTCCTATGTTCTACATCGCCCTGGCCGTCGCCTTCAGCGTCACGGTTTCCGTTCTCCTGAAGCTGGCCCGCCGGGCTTCCGTCGATGTCGTGCAGGCTATCGCGACGAATTACATCGTCGCCGCCGCGCTCTCGTTCGCCCTGCTCGCGCCATCGCTTCCTGCGTTACAGGCACCGGGCGCTCCGCTCGTACCGCTCACCCTGCTTGGCGTACTGCTCCCGGCAGTGTTCGTGATCCTCGCCTGGTCCGTGCAGCGCGCTGGCATCGTGCGTACCGACGTCGCGCAGCGGCTTTCGCTATTTCTTCCGCTGATCGCCGCGTTCGTTATTTTCGGAGACGTTTTGTCGGCGCATAAGGGCGCCGGTATCGCGCTGGGTGTCGTCGCGGTGGTCTGCATTCTCTGGAAGCGGGGAGCGCCGCGTTCGGATAACGGCATGGGAGCCTGGTTGCTGCCTCTGGCCGTGTTCGTGGGTTTCGGTGTCATCGATATTCTGTTCAAGCGCGTGGCGTTGGCCGGCGCGCCGTTTGCCAGCGCATTACTCGCATCGTTCCTGCTTGCCGCCGTGCTTTGCTGGATCGCCGTGACGTATCGGGCGCTCGCGCGGATTGCCCCGTTTTCATGGCGTAGCATCGGTTTCGGTGTGGCACTGGGCGTGGCGAACTTCGCCAACATCCTGTTCTATGTGCGTGGTCACCAGGCGGTGCCGGACCAGCCTTCACTGGTGTTTTCGGCGATGAATGTCGGCGTGGTGGTGCTGGGCACGCTGGTCGGCACGCTCGCGTTTCGCGAGCGGCTGAATCGCGTCAACGTGGCGGGTATCGTTCTTGCGCTTGCGGCAATCGTGATTATTGCGACGGCCTAGTCGCGGAGTCCGCAAGAGGGCTCCTACGCGGATGTTGCGGCATTCCGCGCAAGCTACAGCCGACGCGGCGCCGTCGAACCGCGCACTACCAGCTCGGGACTGAAACCTTCGTTCGCGATGGGCTCGACGGTGCCGTCCACTTCGCGCTGAAGCTCTGCGATGAGTCGTTGCGCGGCATGGCGGCCGATTTCCTCGGTGGCCTGTCGCGCGGTGGTGAGCGCTGGCCACGACTGCTTGGAGAACGGACTGTCCTCGAAGCCGGCGATCGACAGTCCCCACGGCACGTCGATGCCGCCGGATCGTGCGGCGGCGAGCACGCCCGCGGCGATTTCGTCGTTGCTGCCGAAGATGGCGGTGGGTGGTTCCTTCAGTGCAAGCAGCTTGCGTGCGCCGCGGAAACCGTCGTCGAAGGAGTAATCGCCTTCGACCACCAGCTTTTTGTCGAGCGGAAGACCGTACTCGCGCAGCGCATCTTCGTAGCCCCGGTAGCGCTCGGGACTGGAACGATGTTCCTTGCCGCCCCACAGGAAACCGATACGGTGATGACCGAGCTGGATCAGATGTTCGGTGATCGCATAAGCGGCGTCGCGATCGTCGACGAAGACGCAGGGATAGCCGTCCTTCGGATCGTATCGCGCCGAGATGATGCGCACGAACGGAATTTTCTGTTCCGCCAGGATGCGGATCAGCTCCGGTTGTTCGGACATGGGCGGCGCCAGGACCAGGCCGGCGAGGCGCGACCGGCGGACCAGGTCGCACAGCTGCTCGGCCAGGCGCGGTGCCGACGAGTCGCAGGGATGGATCTGCAGACCGAAGCCGCGTTCGCGGCAGACCGACAGCACGCCGTTCTGCATCGCAATGACGTAGTGGGCGTTCGGATTGTCGTAGACGAGGCCAAGCGCGAACGTGCGCGAGCTGCGCAGGCTGCGCGCGGCCTGATCGGGCTGGTAGTCCAGCGCCTCGATGGCACGCTGCACCTTGTCGAGGGTGCGTGCGTGGACCGAGGGTTCGTGGTTGATGACGCGCGAAACGGTCTTCAGCGACACGCCCGCCCGTTCGGCAACATCCTTGATCGTGGGACTACGCAAACGATGGCCTCGACTCGGTTAGCTGCCCATCCTACCGGACGTCCATGACACAAGCGAAGGGCCGGTTTCAGGCCGGCCCATCCGTTGGTATCAGCCCTGGGCGCGACGCTGCCCCACCTGGTGGCCAGCGTAGCCGTAATACAGGATGTACAGGTAGCAGGGGATCATCAGGCAGAGGAAGACGGCCTGGAAATCGAAGTGCTGCTTCAGGTGCGCAAATATCTGCGGCACGATCGCGCCACCGGCGATGCCCATGATGAGGAATGCCGAGCCACGTTCGGTCAGCGAACCCAGCCCCTTGATCGCCAGCGGGAAGATCGCCGGCCACATCATGGCGTTGGCGAAGCCCAGCGCGGCGACGAAACCCACCGAGGCGTAACCGGTGGTCAGGTAGCTGCCGATCGAGAAGATCACGCCGAGTACCGCCGAGATGGCGAGATAGCGCTGCTGCGACACGAAACGCGGAATGAGCAGCAGGCCGGCGATATAGCCGATCAGCATGGCGAACAGCGTATAGGACGTGAAGTGCTTGGTGGCTTCCGGCGTCATGCCGAAACCCTGGCCGTAGGTGCCGATGGCATCGCCTGCCATGACTTCCACGCCGACGTACAGGAACAGGCAGAGCACGCCGAGCCATAGGTGCGGGAAGCTGAAGATGCCGCCCTTCGCATGACCGATCTCGCGTTCGCTGTTGGCGCCCGACGGTTTGATTTCGGGTAGCGAGGAGCGCACGACCCAGATCGCCAGCAGTACCAGCAGGCCGGCCATGATCATGTAAGGCATGTGCACCTTGGCGGCGAACGCATTCAGTAGTGCGTCGCGTTCGACCGGCGAGGCCGCGGCGGCGATCTGCTTGTCGAACTCACCGATGTTGCTCATCACCAGCGCGCCGAACACGAAGGGTGCCAGCGCGCCGGCGACTTTGTTGCAGATGCCCATGAAGGCAATGCGCTGCGCGGCGCTGTCGATCGGGCCGAGGATCGAGATATACGGATTGGACGCGGTCTGCAGCAGGGAAAGGCCGGCGCCGATCACGAACAGGCCGGTCAATGCGCCGGGGTAAACGCGCATGGTGACGAACTGTCCGAACAGCACGGCACCGATGGCCATGATGAAGAGGCCCAGACCCATGCCCTTCTTCATTCCCGTGCGCTTGAGTACCGCCGAGGCGGGCAGGGCAAGGAAGAAATAAGAAAGATAGAAGGCCATCGGTACGAGGAACGCGTTGACGTCGTCCAGGTCGAAGGCGAGTTTGACGAAGGTGATGAGCGGGCCATTGAGCCACGTCACGAACCCGAAGATAAAGAACAGCACGCCGATGATGATCATCGGCAGCAGGCTCGAATGCCGGGTTTCCTCGGCGGTGACAGGTGTGGCGGACATTAGGTGACTCCCCGTGCTCGTGCTTCTTTTGTCGGTATCCGCGTACTGCGGATACGCCCCGAATGTCCCTTTATTGACTCGTAAGCGTAACGTTGTCAATTCGCGTCAATGCGGGTCAATGGCGGTTTGCGTCGAGTTCGTACTTTCGATGTGGCGACGCATCATGCTTCTGATTGAATGAGTAATTTCAATTTAAATCGCGACAAACGCCGTGATTTTGTCCACGCGGGACATTCGGGCTCGGAGCCGGCCAGCATGCCATGTTGCGCTGCGCTATGGATCGCGGCTTGTCTAGGAAATTTGTCCTGTTGACAACGTTGTCATGCCTTCCCAGACTCCGTTCAAGTTGGGGCGTCACAAACATTTCATGTGACGGCAATGGGATTAAGGGGAAAGGTGTGGGCGAGTCGGCTAAACAGCAGGATGTGTTGCATGCAATGTCGGCTCCCGGCGCGTTTCTCGCGGCCGATGTCGGCGGAACGCATGCGCGCATCGGTCTGGTTCGCCGCGGCAGCGACGCCGCACCGATCACCGTGCTTCGCTACGAGCGTTACGCCTGCGCCGAATGGCCCAGCCTGACCGCCGTACTTCAGGACTTCGTCAGCCGTCTGGATGTGGCCGTCCACGTCGAGCATTGCGCCGTTGCCAGCGCCGGTTATGTCCTCGGCGACGCGATCGTCAACGAGAATCTGCCCTGGCCCGTGTCGATCGGCGACATCCGCCGCACGCTCGGTCTTACCGGTCTGGCGGTCGTCAACGATTTCGAAGCGGTGGCCTACGCCACGCAATTCCTTGCAACGGCCGATACGACGCCGGTCATCGAAACCGGCGCCGAGCCGGCGGTCGGGCCCGTCCTGGTCATGGGTCCGGGCACTGGCCTGGGTTCCGCCGTACTCCTTCCCGGCAAGCCGCACGCGACCGTGCTGCCGACCGAGGCGGGTCAGATTTCGCTTGCTCCGGGCAACGAGCGCGAGGTCGACATACTGCGTCTGCTCGCGAAGAACCGCGACTACGTTTCCTACGAGACCGCGCTTTCGGGCCCGGGTCTCGTCAATCTCTACCAGGCCATCAGCACCTTGCGCGGTACATCCGCGCCGATGGTCGAACCCGCCGACGTTACCCGTGCCGCGCTCGCGCGTAGCGACGAGGCCGCGGTCGAGGCACTGGATGTTTTCTGCGGTCTGCTCGGCAGTTTCGTCGGCGACCTTGCACTTCTTTACGGCGCGCGCGGTGGCGTGTACCTGGCCGGCGGCATCCTGCCCCAGGTACGCGACGTGTTGCTTGCCAGCACTTTTTCGACAAGGTTTTTCAACAAGGGCGTCATGCGCGCCTTTCTCCAGCAAGTACCCGTACGACTCATGGACCACGGCCAGCTTGGCGTGATCGGCGCTGCCGGTCTCTACATGCATGGCCCGAATGCTCAGTGAAGAGCGGGAAGGAAGGACGCGTAGACCTTTGCAACAAAAGCCGGGCATCCGCCCAGATCGCAACACAGCGCGCGTGGTAGCGAAACCACTCGTTGCTGACATCCTCTGAGGGGAGGACACCATGTCGCATCGTAGAACTCTGCTGGCGGCGAGCATCATCGCCGGACTCTGTTGTTTCACCGGAAACGTGCTCGCTCAGGATGCGGCACCGGCTCCGGCTAAGCCGCAGACCACTCAGGAAAAGGCCGACGCCGCTAAGGCCGCTCAGCTCGAAGGCATTACCGTTACCGGTATCCGCGCAAGTCTCGAGAAGTCTCTCGATACGAAGCGCAATGCCGATGCCGTCGTCGAGGCCGTCACGGCCGAAGACATCGGCAAGTTCCCGAATACCAACGTCGCCGAAGCGATGACCCAGGTTCCTGGCGTCACGATCGATCGCGCGTTCGGCCAGGGCGACCGTGTCAGTATCGACGGCACCGATCCCAGCCTGAACCTGACGTTCCTCAATGGCCAGCCGATTTCGCAGACGCCGTGGCAGTACGGCGCGCAGCCGAATCGTGGCTTCGACTTCACCATGCTCGCGCCGGAAATCGTCGGCCGCATGGAAATCTACAAGTCGCCCGAAGCCCGTTTGCCGGAAGGCAGCCTGGGCGGCACGATCCTTCTGCACACGCTGCAGCCGCTCGACCTGCCGGCCAATACGATCCGTGGCTCGTTCGGTCTGTCGTACAACGATCAGGCGTCGGCCGGTTCGCGTCCGAACGGCTCGGTGCTGTATAGCTGGAAGAACGCCGACAACACCTTCGGCATCATCGGTTCCGCGCAGCATTTCGAAGAGAAGATCGATCGCCAGGGCTTCGAAATCTTCAGCTACAGCCCGGTTTCGAAGTGGGCTTCCAGCCCGGCCGTCGCCGCTGGCATCGCCAATGGCACGCTGAACCCGAACGACAAAGTGCCCGACGAGGTCAACTCGGCCTGGTTCCAGCAGAAGCGTAAGCGCGACAGTGCCACGCTGGGCATCCAGCTGCGTCCGACCAGCAACTGGGACATCGACGTCAACAGCCTGTTCGTTCGCGAGAACTTCGACAACTGGAACCAGTCGCTGTATCCGTTCACCGGCGCGACACCGGGTAACGTCACCAGCTTCACCCCGGGTCCCAATGGCGTCATCACTGGCGGTCACGTCTGTGGCAACGACTCGGCCAATTGCCCGGCCATCGCGCAGAACACCTTCGACAGCAACATCCGCAAGTCGGTGGTCCGCACGTCGGCGTTCGATCTGAAGACGACTTATCGCGGCGAAGGCTGGAGTCTCGGCGGTGCCGCCGGTTACAGCAAGGCTGTGAACAACAGCATCTCGCAGGCCGTGATGGAGCCCGTCTACGCGGGTGGTTACACCTGGGATATCAACCGCGGTTTCGCGTTCGACAATCCGTCGGCGGCCCGCGATCCGGCCAATTGGCACATGGGTGACGTCCCCGGCCTCGGTGGTTGGCCCGGCAACTATGGCAACTACTCCGCCAAGGCTCGCGACACGTATGCACAGCTCGACTTCACCAAGGACTTCGACTCCTTCGTGAACCAGGTGCTCGTCGGCTACCGCTTCAACCGCCACGAAGAAGGCATGCAGGCGCATGTCTATGGCGGCAACGCGCCGACGAACATCGCAGCGCTCGGCTTCGGCGGTTACACCGATACGCTGGGTGCCTTCGACTCGCTGCCGGGTTCGGCCAGCCACGTCATGCCGGACAGGGACGCCCAGTACGCCTGGGTTCGCGCTACCAACGGCGGTAACGAAGACGCGGGTACGTACCTCAACGGCACGTACAAGCTGGTCGAGAAGACCAACGCCGCGTATGCGCAGGCCAACTTCGCCGGCGGCGGCTTCCACGGCAACGTGGGTATCCGTTACGTGCATACCGTCACCGACGGCAGCGGCTTCAACTACAGCGGCGCTCCCGTGCTGCCGGCTCCGGCAGGCTCGTGGCAGACCAGCTCGACCACGCAGAAGAACTGGCTGCCGTCGTTGAACGTGGCGTACGACCTGACCGAAGACGTGATCCTGCGTTTCGCGGCGGCCAAGGTCATTGCCCGTCCGCCGTACAACATGCAGGTCAACAACCTGTTCCTCAACGACTCGGTACTCACGGGCAGCGGTGGCAACCCCAACCTCAACCCGTACAAGTCGAAGAACTTCTCGCTCGCAGGCGAGTGGTACTTCGCTCCGCAGTCGTACCTGGCGTTGACCGGCTTCTACAAGAAGATCGACAACTACACCTTCGTCGATTCGGCTCCCGAGCGTCAGTTCAACTCCGGCATCTTCAACGACAAGGAGACGTTCGCGCGTCAGGTGGCGCAGGGTCTGTGCACGCCCGATGGCTTCTGCACGTACAGCATCAGCCGTCCGCGCGACACGGGGTCGGGCAAGGTGCGAGGCGGCAGCCTGAGCTATCAGCAGTCGTTCTGGGATACCGGCTTCGGTGTCACGGCGAGCTACACCTATGCCAAGGGCACGCTGGATTCGGGTGGTGCGCTTCCGTACAACTCGAAGAACTCGTACTCGATCAGCCCGTACTACGAAATGGGCCCGTTCAGCGCCCGCATCTCGTACAACTGGCGTAGCGCGTACCTCTCCGGCGGTTACATCTCCGGTGCGCCGCCGGCCACCACCGATGCGTACGCCGATCTGGGCGCCACGCTCGGCTACAAGCTCAACGATGCCATCTCGTTCACGCTCTCGGGCATGAACCTGACCAACGAAACGTACTTCCAGTACCTGCAGACGAAGGACCTCCCGGTCGCCAAGTACACGACGGGCCGTCGTTACATGGCAGCGGTGCACTTCGCCCTGTAACTCGCTATACGTTTCAACGGATTGGCGGCCATGGACGGCCGCAACCTCAAGGTTTCACCATTCCCCTCGGGCCCGAACTTCTCTCTGTCGGGCCCGCTTTTTTATCCATGGCGCCTTTCGTGACACCATGCGGCGCCAAGCCGGAGTGCACGCATGCGCCACAGATCGTCCGTCCGATTCGCCTTGCTCGCCCTGACCGCGGTCCTCGGAGCGTGCGCGAGCCAACCGAAGCCGGCGTCGTTGCGACCCGTCGCTTCCGAACAGACTCCTCTGTCGCTGCTTCCGCAGCCGGCCCATCTCGATCGCCTGGCGGGTCGGTTTCCGCTTGGCGCCAACACGCACATTCTCATTCCCGCGGGACGTGCCGACGTCCGGCATGTCGCCGAACAACTTGCGCGCCTGATCAAGAGCGCGCGCGGTTTCGATCTCGCGATCGTCGAAGGCGGCCCGGACACCGGCGCCATTTCGTTGATTGTCGACCCGTCGGTCAAGGGCGAAGAGGCGTACACGCTCGATGTCGACGGTGCTCACGTGCGCATCGCCGCCAGCGATATGCACGGCATGTACTACGGTGCCGTGACGCTATGGCAGCTGGCCACCGATCCTTCGGCGCGCGATGGCGTTCCCGCCGTTCGTATCGTCGATGCACCGCGCTTCGCATGGCGCGGCCTGATGCTCGATTCGGGGCGGCATTTCCAGTCGGTCGACGACATCAAGCACCTGCTCGACCAGATGGCATTGCACAAGCTCAACACCTTTCACTGGCACCTGACCGACGACCAGGGCTGGAGGCTGGAGATTAAGCGCTATCCGAAGCTGACGTCGGTGGGCGGTTGTCGCGCGGCGGTCGGTCCCGATGCCCAGCTGACGGGTGGTAGCGACAAGCCTTACTGCGGGTTCTATACGCAGGCACAGGCGCGCGACATCGTCGCTTATGCCGCCGACCGCCATATCGTCGTGGTTCCCGAAATCGAAATGCCCGGGCACGCGCAGGCGGCTATTGCCGCCTATCCCGAACTCGGCGTCACCGGTAAGAAGCCGAATGTGTCGACGGACTGGGGCGTCAATACCTGGCTGTACAGCCCCGACGAAAAGACCATCGCCTTCCTCCAGAACGTGATGGACGAAGTAATGGATGTCTTCCCGTCCACCTATATCCATGTGGGCGGCGACGAGGCGGCCAAGGATCAGTGGGAACACTCCAAAGCGGTGCAGGCACAGATGCGCAAGCTCGGTATCGACGACTATGAAAAGCTGCAAGGCTGGTTCATCGCACGCATCGGTACCTATCTGGACCAGCACCACCGGCGCCTGATTGGCTGGGACGAGATCCTCGACGGCGACGTGCCCGCTTCGGCGACCGTCATGTCGTGGCGCGGCGTAAAAGGTGCCATCAAGGCAGCTAATCAGGGGCATGACGTCGTACTGGCGCCGTCGCCCACGCTTTATACGGACTATCTCCAGAGCGACCTCCCGAGCGAACAGCCCGGCCGGCCGCAGATCCAGACATTGCGTTCGGTATACGACTTCGAGCCCGTTCCCGCCGACATCGCGGCCGACAAGGCAGGTCACGTACTCGGCGCCCAGGTCACGGTCTTCTCGGAATACCTGCCTACCTGGCAGCGGACCCAGCACGCGATTTTCCCGCGCGTTGCCGCCCTCGCCGAGCTCACGTGGTCGCCGAAGGGCGACTGGAACAGTTTCATCGCGCGACTGCCCGCGCAGTTCGACCGCTATCGCGAGGCCGGCATCATGCCTGCGGACAGCGCTTATGCCGTGCGCATCGATGTCGCTCCCACGGTGCCGGGCAAGGCTCGCGTCACGCTGGCCAACCAGAGCGGCTACGGCACGATCCGCTACACGATCGATGGCAGCGCACCCATGCCTCAGTCGACGGGCTATGAAGGCCCGTTCGAGGTCGCTATCCCTGTGACCGTGCGCGCGAACGCATTCGCCAATGGCTTCGGGCTGGCCGGTCCGCGCGATCGTGCGATCG
Source organism: Luteibacter sp. GL_149 (assembly GCF_057834065.1). NCBI lineage: Bacteria > Pseudomonadati > Pseudomonadota > Gammaproteobacteria > Lysobacterales > Rhodanobacteraceae > Luteibacter > Luteibacter sp. GL_149. Next base: position 4,604,184 of record NZ_CM174395.1, on the reverse strand, counting down.
ATGCGGCATCGCTGGCGCGTCGCACCAGCGACGAACTCGATACGTGCGGCAATAAACTCACCCTGCGTCTGGGCCCCGTGTCGCCGGATAGTCCGCATGCGATCTACAAGGTCGACATCATGAATACGTGCTGGCAGTGGAAGGGTGCGGTACTCGACGGGAAGACCGCCGTCGATGTCACGATCGACCGTCTTCCGTACAACTACCAGCTGTGGAAGGATGCGGCGGGTGTGGTCGGCCGCAAGACGTCGACCCGTAACGGCGAATTCGAAATCCGCAAGGACAGCTGCGACGGCGAACGCCTCGCGACGCTGCCGCTTCCGCGCGACAACCGCGCCACGCTGCATGCGAAGTTGCCGCCGGTTTCCGGTACGCACGACCTGTGCCTGTTCTTCACGGGGAAACCCGAGAAGACGTTCCGCGTGCTGGGAGACATCCAGTTCCGCTGATTGCCAACCGGCCGCCGCAACCGCAACTGCTGTTGTAGGAGCGCTCTCGAGCGCGATAGCCGACGGAGCGTAGAAACGGGTGTTCACCCCCGATCCGCGGGCTGGCGTTGCAACGCATGGCCTCTTCGCTCCGTCGGCTTTCGCACCGTCATTGATCTTTTGCTTGGCACAAGCCCGCAATCAGGTCGATAGTCGGGCCAGATCTAGGTAAATTTTCGCTGGCGCCAGTTCCGGAGGAAGCTCACGCTTCCCCCATGAGCATCGAAACCGAACGCGATGCGATCCGTCTTGCGGCGAAGCTGCTGCACAAGGCGGCCTCGCATATCAAGGTATTGAAGGCGATCGACTGGTGTCCGGACATCGCCGAACGCTTCTTCGCATCCGGCGCCCACGAGCTGCCTCGTCCGGCGTATACCCCCTGCGATCCGGGGCCGTCCCAGGCGGCGCTCGCCGAACTGCGTTCTGTGAAGATCGGTCATCCGGTGATCGCCGCCTGGGTCGAACGCCAGGCGGAAGCCATCGGTAATGCGGCCATGATGATGGCCGGTGTCGGAACGCCCGATTTTTATCTTTACGGTGGCCGTCTTTACGGCACGCCGACCACGCCGCTGCGGTTCTTTCCCGAAACGCCGCTCGATCTGGCGAAGCGCGTGCGCGAAGTTACCGCGCAGTTGGGATTGCTCCACGTGAAGCTCGCTCCATCCCGTTACTACACCGCCGGGGAGGTCGCGGACGAACTACGCGTGGGGATCACGCGGCATTTCGGTAACGAGGCGCCACGCATCGAGATCGTGGACACGTTATCGGCCAACGCGCTGGCAAGTTCTAAAGTGGTCCGCCTGAAGCGCGATGCACGTTTCACGGACTATGACGCCCGCCAGTTGCTGCAGCACGAGGCCTTCGTTCACGTGGCTACATCGCTGAACGGCCGGTTGCAGACCGATCTTCCGATTCTCGGCTGCGCGCATCCTTACGATGCGCGCACGCAGGAAGGCCTGGCGGTGTTCGCGGAAATGGTCAGCGGTGCCATGGAGATGGATCGGCTACAGCGTCTCGCCGATCGGGTGTTCGCGATCCATATGGCCGTGGAAGGCGCCAACTTCATCGAGGTTTATCGTCACTTCCTGGAAGAAAGCGATCAGCCGGCACAGTCGTTCGAGCGTGCGCGGCGTGTGTTTCGCGGCGGGGTCATCACGGGCGGGGCGCCGTTCGCGAAAGACCTCGTCTACCTGTTCGGTCTGCTTCAGGTAAGCAATACGTTTCGCGCGTTGTTCGCGTCGGGGCGGCCGGATGTGCTGCCTCTTCTGTTCTGCGGCAAGCTCGACATTTCGGATATTCCGGCGCTGGCGGAACTGGCCGCGCTGGGGCTGGTTCGCGCGCCGCGGTTCATGCCGCCGTGGGCGACCGATCCGCGCACCCTGTTCGCTTTGCTGACCTACAGCATGTTCATGGGGCGGATGAATGTCGAAGCGTTGCTGGGAGGTGTGCGGACGCTGTTGGCCGAGACGCCGCCGGTGAGTTTGTCGAAGGTGGGGTAGCGCGGCGACAAGCGAAAGCCGCCGCGACACGATCGGTTGTCGCGACTCAGGTGATCGAAGCTGCCCGCACAGTCCGCCGCTGCAACGCCATCCTCGCATCTCGCTCGTCATCGCCTTCAAGCGGCGTCATCGCAACGACCTTGCCGCCGACCAGCGCCGCCAGCGGTACGCCGTCGCGGATGGCGATCCGCGTACCGACGATCGAAGGCACCTTCGTGCCGGCGAGTATCGTGCCGACCAGGTTCAGGGGATCGTTGCCCGCGATGCATACGATTTCGCCGTCGTGCGGGCGATGCCTGATCTGCCGTAACTGTGCGAGCGCTTCGGGCAGCGCGAACTGTTCGCCGACGAGTCCTTCGACGAAACGTCCGCCGCGAATTTCGCCGCGTGCTTCCAGCCGGTGATAAACGCGGCGAAGCTCGCGCCAGCTCGGCAGCCATGCCGCCTCACGTTCCAGTATCCGCCAGCTGACGACGCCGTAACGGCGCAGTAGCGTGCGCGCGACATGTTCAAGCGTATCCGCAGCGTCGCGCTTGTCGGTTCCGCGGCGCGCGAGCGACCAGCGTCCCGCGTCCTCGATGCCGTTCAGCATGTGCCGGCGTACGCGACGATGCCGATTGTCGTTTCGTTTCGCGGAAGGAAGCAGCAAGGCACGCAGGCCGGCGAAGCTGTCGGCTGTGGCGCGGCCGGCAGCGACGAGTTCGCTGAGCGCATCCTCGAGTTCTGTGCGCAACAGATGGGTCGTCGTGGCGATTTCATCGAAGAACAGCGCGCCTTCGTCGCGCAATGCGTCGGCGACAGCCTGTGCACGGGAGGACAGCGCCACGGTTTCTCCGGTCTCGGGCGCAAGCGAGGACCAGAGCGCGAGCTGTCGACGCGGCAGCAGGACGATCGGCGTGCCGCGTACGGGACCGGCTGTTCCGGTGCCCTGGCGTATCCGGCTCCATATGACACGACCCGCGCGGCACAGATCATCTAGCCAGCCGATGCTGTAGTCGTTGACGCGGGCAGGCAACAGCTCCGATTCCCACGACGCTGCCGCGGCCTCGAAGCCTTCGAGTTGGCCGACGACGCCGGCCAGCGCGTCCGGTCCACTGACCTGCGTGCCGCGCGCGACGTGTTGCCAGTCCATGAGAAAACGCATGAAATCGCGCGGCGCGACCGGTTCGATCTCGCGACGCAACCGACCGATGGTATAGCGGTGAATACGCGCCAGCAGGTGGCGCTCGCACCATTCGGTTTCCGTCGCACCCGGTGAAAACATGCCACGCATGACATAGCCTTCGGTTTCCAGCGAGGTCAGGGCCAGATCGATCTCGGTGGCTAGCACGCCCAATGTCGTGGCGAGTACGCCGACGGGCACAGGGCCCAGGGCCGCCAATCGCCCGCGCACGAGATCGACAAGCGCGGACTCGCGTGTCCACGCCTGCGCGGCGAATTCGGCGGGCGCCGCGACCGCCGGCCGCATGGCCGCTTCCGGATGCAGTGCGCGCCACGTGGGAAGTTTCTCTGTCGCGATCCAGATCGCATGCATTCCATCGGTCAGTCGCGTGGCCCGCGCGTCGGTCGCCAGCGTGCGAAGGAATTGGGCCCAGCGATCGTTAGCCTCCGCATCGGTGACGCCGCCCAGCAGCATCAGCGCTTCATGCATTTCGTCCGCGTTGCGCGCTTCCGGCCACGCTTCCTCGCGAACCGAATCGATAGCGCCCAGGTCCAGACGACCCAGGTCGTCCGCGCTTTCGGCATCGTTCCAGCGCCGGGATTGCACCGCCTGCGTACGGCGCTCTTCCAGCGGGGCGTCGTCCAGAAAGGCATACGGCGCCGCGTTCAGGATTTCCGCCGCCAGCGGCGAAGGGGTGGCGAGATCGCGTGCGATCATCTGGATGGTGCCCGATTCGAGCCCGCGCAACACCGTCAGAAGACCGTCGCTGTCCATGGCTTCGTGCAGGCAGTCATGCAACGTTTGCGCGACCAGCGGGTGATCGGGTACCTCGCGTTCGCCGACGAGATTTTCCGCGCAGGCCACCTGATCGGGAAATACGGTGGCGAGCAAGTCCTCGCTCTTCATGCGTTGCAGTGGCGGCGGCACTTTACGTCCGCTGACGAAGCGCGGCAGCGCAAGCGCCGTCGTGGCGTTCCAGCGCCAGCGTGCGCCGAACAGCGGCGCATCCAGCAGCGCCTGGATCAGCACGTGCTCCGCCGAAGCGGAATGCAGGTAGCGTGCGACTTCGTCCAGCGGGAAGCTGTGGCTGGTGGAAAGCGATAGCACGATGGCATCTTCGGTCGCCGCGGCCTGCAGTTCGAAGTTGAACTTGCGACAGAAGCGTTTGCGCAGCGCCAGTCCCCAGGCGCGATTCACACGGCTGCCGAACGGGGTATGGATGATGAGCTGGGTGCCGCCGGACTCGTCGAAGAAACGCTCCATGATCAGCGTGTCCTGCGTCGGCAGCGCACCGAGGGCGGTCTTCGCACGAGCGAGATAGTCGACCAGCTGTTCCGCGGCCGCCGTGGAAAGACCTATGTCGGCCATCAGCCAGCTTAGTGCCGCGCCCTTCCCGCCTTCGTCCAGACGTTGGGAGATCGTGGCGCGAAGCCGCGCGACACCGGTGGACAGCTCGTCGCTTCGACCGGGCGCTTCGCCCAGCCAGAACGGAATATTCGGCGGCATGCCATGCGCATCCTCCACGCGCAGACGATCGCGTTCGACGCGCAGGATGCGGTAACTCGTGTTGCCCAGCTGGAACACGTCGCCCGCGAGACTTTCGACGGCGAAGTCCTCGTTGACCGTACCGACGATATGCGACTGCGGCTCCAGCACGACCGAATAGTCGCCGGTATCGGGGATGGTGCCGCCCGAGGTGACCGCGGTAAGTCGTGCGCCGCGTCGCGCCCGCAGGCGACGATTGACGGCATCGCGATGCACATAGGCGCCGCGCGGACCGACGCGTGTCGTGAAGCCGTCGGCCAGCATGCGCAGCACATCGTCGAAGGTCGTGCGCGGCAGCTCGGAATACGACCATGCGCGGCGCACCGTATCGAACAGCGCGTCTTCGTCCCATTCCTGGCACGCGACTTCCGCAACGATCTGCTGCGCGAGCACGTCGAGGGGTTGGCGCGGGATGATCAGCGCGTCGAGTTCGCCGCGACGCACGCAGTCCAGCAGCGCCGTGCATTCGACCAGGTCATCGCGGGAACTGGGAAACAGGCGCGCTTTCGGCATGCCGCCCACCGCGTGTCCCGCGCGCCCCGCGCGCTGCAGGAAGGCGGCGATGGAGCGTGGCGATGCAAGCTGGCAGACCAGATCCACGTCGCCGATGTCGATGCCGAGTTCGAGCGATGCCGTCGCGACCAACACGCGAAGGTCGCCACGCTTCAGTCGCTGTTCGGCATCGAGTCGCTGTTCGCGCGAAAGACTGCCGTGATGCGCCGCGACCGCTTCCTTGCCAAGCCGCTCGGAAAGGTGGCGCGCCGCGCGTTCGGCCATCCGGCGCGTGTTCACGAAAATCAGCGTCGTGCTGTGTTGTTCGACCAGTTGGGCGAGCCGGTTGTAGACCAGCTCCCACACGTCGTTCGACATCACGGCTTCCAGCGGCACGGGCGGTACTTCGATCGCCAGGTCGCGTTCGCGCGCGTGGCCTATGTCGATGATGGCGCAGTCGTTGCCTCCACCCAGGAACGCGGCGACTTTCTCGATGGGTTTTTGCGTGGCCGACAGGCCGATACGCGTGAGCCGGCGGCCGCACAGCGATTCCAGCCGTTCGAGCGACAACGCCAGATGGCTGCCGCGCTTGCTCGACGCCACCGCGTGGATTTCATCGACGATGACGGTGCGTACGTCGCCCAGCATCGCGCGGCCGGACTCGGAACCCAGCAGCACGTATAGCGACTCGGGTGTCGTGACGAGAATATGCGGCGGCCGGCGACGCATCTTTTCGCGCTCGCCCGAAGGCGTGTCGCCCGTGCGCACGGCGGTGCGGATTTCGATATCGGGCAGGCCACGTTTACCAAGTTCCGCGCGGATACCTTCGAGCGGGGTTTCCAGGTTGATGCGGATGTCGTTCGACAGCGCCTTCAGCGGCGAGACGTAAAGCACCGTGGTGCGATCCGGCAGCACGCCATCGCGCACGCCTTCGCATACCAGCGTGTCGATGGCGGACAGAAAGGCCGTGAGCGTCTTACCCGAGCCCGTGGGTGCGGCCACCAGCGTATGCTGGCCGGAACGGATGACCGGCCACGCCGCGACCTGCGCTGGCGTAGGCGCGGGAAACGCGCTCTCGAACCAGGCGGCGACGGCGGGATGGAAATCCTTCAGTGGCATCGACAAATGTGAACTCATTGAGTTACTTAAGTGGGGCCGCGAGTCCATGCGCTCAAGCGGGAGAGTACGCCTGTACGGTCTCGCGGGTTGCGATGAAAACGTTACTCACCCACCCTGCCCTATCCCTCTGCGCATGAAAGAGACCGTTCATGACTGTATCCGCGCGCCGCTCGCTGCTGGCCATTTCCATCGCTTCCCTGCTGTTGCCTGTGCTGGCTTCGGCCGCCACGCCGCCCCGGCCGTGGATGAATACGTCCCTGACTCCAGACCAACGCGCCGACCTGGTGCTGGGGCAGATGACCCAGGAAGAAAAATTCCGGATCATCCGCGCCGATTTCGGCCAGGAGCACGACGGTATCGCCGCGCCCGTGGGTGCATTGGGTTCGGCGGGTTACACGCCGGGCATCGAACGCCTGGGCATTCCCGCGATTCAGGAAACCGATGCGGGCCTGGGCGTGACCCGGCCGGGTGCGGACAAGACCGGCGCGATCGGACTTCCGGCCGGCACGGCCACCGCGGCGAGCTTCGATACCGCTATTGCTTATGCCGGCGGTGCGATGATCGGCGGCGAGGCACGTTCCAAGGGCTTCAACGTCTTGCTGGCGGGTGGCGTGAACCTCGTGCGCGATCCGCGCAACGGCCGCAACTTCGAATACGCGGGCGAAGACCCGTTACTGGCCGGGACCATGGCCGGCTATACCGTGCGCGGCGTACAGGACCAGAAAGTCGTGTCCACGGTAAAGCACTACGTACTCAACGATCTGGAAAGCGGCCGCAATACATTGAGTGCCGATATCGATCCCGTCGCGCTGCGCGAATCGGATCTGCTCGCTTTCCAGATCGCCGTGCGCACGGGCGATCCCGGTTCGGTCATGTGTTCGTACAACCGCGTCAACGGCAAGTACACCTGCGAGGACGAGTGGCTGCTCAATGGCGTGCTCAAGGGCGAGTGGGGTTTCAAGGGCTATGTCATGTCCGACTGGGGCTCGGTGCATAGCGCCGCGCCGTCCGCTCTGGCGGGCCTCGATCAGGAATCGGCCGGCGAGGTATTCGACAAGCAGGTGTTCTTCGATGCCCCGCTGCGCGAGGCCGTGAAGAAGGGCGAGGTGCCGCAGTCGCGTCTGGACAACATGGCGCATCGCATCCTGCGCACGATGTTTGCCAAGGGGGTGATCGACGATCCCGTCGTGCCGCGCAAGGCCCGTTATGCGGAGGATCGCCTCGTCGCGCAGAAGGCCGCCGAAGCGGGGGCCGTGCTGCTGAAGAACGAGAAGGCCTTGCTGCCGATTGCCCGCAGCGTGCAATCCGTCGCCGTGATTGGCGGTCATGCGGATAAGGGCGTGCTCTCGGGCGGCGGTTCGTCCGCCGTGCTGGATGTCGACGGCAGTCCGGTCGAAGGACTCATGCCGCAGGGCTGGCCCGGACCGATGCGCTTTCATCCCTCGGCGCCGCTGACGACGATCAAGGCACTGGCGAAGGGCAAGGTCAGCTACGACCCGGGCACCGATATCGCGGCGGCGGCGAAAGCGGCCGCCGGCGCCGACGTGGCGGTGGTTTTCGTCACGCAGTGGGCAGCCGAGTCGTTCGATCATGCCGACATGGCACTCGACGGCAATCAGGACGCCCTCATCGCGGCGGTCGCGAAGGCCAACCCTCGTACGGTCGTCGTCCTCGAAACCAATGGCGCTGTGCGCATGCCCTGGCTCAACGACGTGGGTGCCGTGATGGAGGCCTGGTATCCGGGTTCCGGCGGTGGTGCGGCTATCGGCCGGTTGCTGTTCGGCGAGGTCGCGCCTTCGGGGCGTCTCCCGATGAGCTGGCCGAAGGACGAGTCCCAGCTACCACGGACGAAGGTTCAGGGCGCGGGTCTGGGTTCCAAGGCGGCGCCTGCCGATCGCGTGGACTACACCATCGAAGGCGCCGACGTGGGCTATCGCTGGTTCGAAAAGACGAAGCGCGAGCCGCTGTTCCCGTTCGGTTTTGGCCTGAGTTACACGACGTTCGCCTACTCGGACTTCGAGACCTCGGTCGATGCGTCCGGCAAGCCGGTAGCGCGCTTCACGCTGCGCAATACGGGCACGACGGCCGGCGCCGATGTGCCGCAGCTCTATGTCACGGCACCCGGTGCCACGGCGCGGTTGGCGGGCTGGCGCAAGGTCTGGCTGAAGCCCGGTGAAAGCCAGCGCGTCGAGATCGCCGCCGATCCGCTCGCGCTGGCCCGTTTCGATACGAAGGGAAATCGCTGGCGCGTAGCGGCGGGCGCGTACTCGGTACGCGTCGGTTCGTCGGCGACGAAGAGCGAAGGACAGGCCACGGTAACGATTCCGGAGTCCGTGCTTCCCTGAGCTATGACGGTACCGTGACGTGGAATGATCACAATGGGCCATCCGTAGCCTACCCACGCACCAGGGATGAATCGCATGCGTACCGGCTTCTTCTTCGGACTTTTCGCTCTCGCTCTGACCACCACAGCCCGCGCCGATCCGCCGGATTTCGACCAGCCCGGCGCGGGCTTTGCCACCAGCGTGCTGCCCTTCGGCACGCTGGCGCTCGAACAGGGCCTTCCTACCTATACGCGTCAGAGCAGTGGCGGTCTGCTGGATCGTCAGTACTCGGCCAATAGTCTGATCCGGATCGGCCTGGGTGGTCCGGCCGAGCTGCAGATCGGCGGCTCCGCGTGGAATCGACTGGAAGAACGCGGCCAGGGCGTGCGCCGCTATTCGGTAGGTCACGGCGACAGCAGTCTTGGGCTGAAACTCGCTCCCACGTTGTCCGGGGATTTTTCCTGGTCCGCCCTCGGGGTGGTCACGTTCGCGAACGGCGATCGGGATTTCAGCAACGGCGCACGTCAGTACACGCTCGGCGCCACCGCGCAATGGGCCACCGACGAACGCTATGTGACCACCCTGTATGCCAACGTGGACCGTCTTCGCGGCCGGAATACATGGACGCTGGCGCCGACGTTCGGCGTGAATATTGCGCGAAACTGGATGATCTACGGAGAGTTCGATGCCATCCACAGCGCGCAGTACGGCAACGCATTCCAGGCGGGCGGCGGCGCGGCGCTGAACGTGACCGATCACGTGCAGCTCGACGCATACGCGTTGCATCGCATCGGAACGCATGGTCCATCGGTCATTGCGGGGCTGGGTATATCGATTTTCTTCGATCGGCGCTGAGGACGTATAGCGTGCTCTTATTGCCGGTTCGCGCGGCGCATCTTGCGTAGCAGCCATCCGGTAAGCAGTAGCCCGACCAGCAGCCCGATGCCTCCGCCCCATACGGATCCGGAGCGGCCATCGACGAGATAGCCGATACCGAAACCCAGCAGCAGAAATAGCGGAAGTGGTAAGCAGCCCATGGACCGAGGATACGACAGAAAAAACATGGTCCTCACGCTCACGCGTAGGACCATGCCTGCCTTCCATGGATCGGACGGGACAGGGAACCCGTCATGCGCGGCCCGACACGAGTCGACGCGGCGCCATTGCCGATGAAGGGGGGATCGATCTTTCCGCAAGCGGGGCCGATGGCATCCTGCCACCGAGATCGGTCATCGACAATTCAGTAGCCCTTGCAACTAGCTTCGGGCACACCTGCATCTTGCGTAGGTGGAACCTCTATCGGAATAGGAAGATTCTTAATTTTCTGACGGATATTGCCGTACATACGCGTACGGTCATGCGAATGGAGGCGTGTGATAGGCTCAGGCCCGCCGCGAAGGGCTCGCGTGCCGAAGAAATAATCAAGGAGGATTTCATGTTGCGTCGCACTCGTATTGCCGTGAGGCAACGCATGCCCGAGCTGGTGCTGATCGGTATCACGGTCATCTGGGGCTGTACGTTTCTTGCAACGAAAGTCGGAGTAGGCGACGCAGGTTCGTTCGGTTTCGTTGGCCTCAGATTCGCCTCGGCAACGGTCGTTCTGCTGCTTTTTTCCTGTCGCGGTCTCGGAAGCTTCACTCGCGCGGAAATTCGCGCGGCGGTACCCGTCGGTCTCACGCTTGTGGCCACCTGCGTACTGCTTGCAGAGGGCATGCGGCACATCTCCAGTGCGACGTCCGCGTTCCTTTTTGCGTTGTACGTCCCGATGGTGCCTTTGTTGCAATGGGCCATCTGGCGCATCGTTCCGAATCTGTTCGCCTGGACAGGCACAGGTATTGCCGTCGCGGGTCTTCTTACTATTTCGTCGCGCGGCGCATCCTCACTGGCATTCGACACGGGCGAAGTTCTGGTGATTGCCGCCGCGCTGGCTGTCGCCTTTCAGATTATTCTGATCGGACGTGCCGCAGGCAGGGGCAATCCGCGTCGTCTTGCCATTCTCCAGGTCGGGATGGCCGCGGTGCCATGTATCGCTCTGGCGATAGCGAGCCGGGAATCGGTTCCCACGGGCAACCTGTCTTTCTGGGGGTGCGGTATAGCACTCGGCGTTGCAACGGCTTTTATCCAGCTCGGTATGAACTGGGCGCAGCGCACCGTTTCGCCAACACGCACGACGGTCATCTTTGCGCTCGAACCTGTATGGGCCGGTGTGGTTGGCTGGCTCGCCGGGGAATCGTTGGGCCTGCACGATATCGGTGGCGCAGTACTTATCCTGACCGGCGTTCTGATCGCGGAGTGGCCGAGGGAAAGTCCGTCGGGTCAGACACTGCCTTCGTCGTAGCGATGGACGATTTTGTGCTTGACGGATTTCGCGCTGCGCTGTGTCGGCGGCGGCGCAGGCCGGGTCATCTCGGGCATGGGTACACCCTTGCTCGCAAGACTGCGCAGCATCGCCGGATCGGACGTGCCGTAGTCCCTTTTTTGCTGTGATCGCTGCATATTCGTCTCCTGCCGGTCCTCCTCGTTATCGAGATTGGGCCGGAAGAGAGGAAATTTCGGTGGCGTGCCGGTGAAGATTTCGTGACATCCCAAGCCGTCTCGCAACGGCTTCGCCGCGTTAAGGCGGCGTGGAGGTCGTTCCGGCAGACGGAGGCATGCGTTCGATCAGTTCGGTCGCAAGCTTTTCGTAGTCGTAGTCGAAATGGTGGTCGCCCGGCTTGCGGTACACCGTGACGAACGCTGGCAGACCCGGATCGGTGCAGCCGCTGTCGTCCGCATCGTCGACGCCGTAGTAGCAGGCGATCGGCGGTTTGCCGTTCAGGGCACGGATCGGTGGCATCGCGTCGTAGTGGTGCACGGGATTCAGCCACTGCAGGAAGTTCTGCGTGGTCGTCGTCCACAGGTTCTTATGCATATAGCCTTCGAGTTCGATCTCGAAGTTGACGTCGCGACTGGCCGACAGCAAGACGAGCTGTTCGATCTTGGCACGGTTGTCCGGGCGGATATAGGCAAGGATCGAGGGCAGTACATCCGCGCCGAACGAATAGCCGACCAGCAGGACGCGGCGCTTGCCCCAGCGGACGGTATACGTGTCCAGCAGCGTGTCCAGATCGTGCGCGGCCTCCTGCGGCAGGCGTTCGCGCCAGAAGTACCTCATCGCGCTCACGCCGACCACGGGAATGCCCCGATTGGCGAAAACGTTGCCCAGCCGCTGATCCAGATCGGCCCAGCCGCCGTCGCCCGAATAAATAATGGCCAGCAGATCTTCCTGCCCGGCGGGAGGCGTGGCGTGGGCACCCAGCTCGACCGTCGCCTTCTCGATCGGTATGCGTACCCATGGATGCCAGACAAGCACCAGGGCGGCGATCGCGATGCCCAGCGTCAGCAGGCTATACCGCAGGATCTTTTTCATCGGCGCACCACGCCGCTGAGTCCGCCCGAGATCAGGCTGGCTACATTGGCCAGGGCCAGGGGCAGCGCGATACCGCCCGGCACCGCGATATATCGCGGCTCCCATTCGGGATCGAACTTGTCCTTGTACCGGTGCAGGCCGCGGAAATTGTAGAAGCGCTCGCCGCGTCCGAAGATCATGGCGCCGAAACGGCTCCACAACGGCGCCGAGCGGCGATTCTGCAGTCCGGAGAGAGGCGCCATGCCAAGGTTGAACCAGCGATAGCCTTCGGCGCGTGCCCAGACCATCAGTTCGATAAAGAGGAAATCCATGATGCCGGAGGGGCCGTCGGGCAAGTGGCGCATCAGGTCGACCGAGGCTTCTTCTTTCGTATCGTTGGTAAAGACGTTGGCGAACGCGACAATCTCCTCGCCCAGCCACACGACCGCCATCGGTGTGCGCGAGAGATAGCGTTCGTCGAACAGGCCGAGCGAAAAGCGCTTTTCGCGGACGCGCTTGTCGCGCATCCATGCGTCGGAAATAACCTTCAGGCGCGGCAGCAGCGCCGGAACCCCCTCGATCGGGACGATCTCCATGCGAAGGCCGTCGCGGGCGAGCTTGTTAACGGTGCCGCGCAGCGTCTTCTTGGATTTGCCGTCGAGGTTGAATGTTTCGAGCCGTACGCGCGCTTCTTCGCCGATTTTCAGCAAATTCATGCCAACTTCTAGATAAATGTCGAGATCTTCAGGGCGCACTTGATAGAACAGAGGCCATCCACCGGCCCGCTCGCACTGTTCGCGGAAATGCCATACCAGTTCGCGCCGGGCTTCTTCGTCGTTGCCGATGGGGTCGCCCATGGCGACCCAACTGCGTCCTTCGATGTCGTACATGATGAAGGCACGATCGTCGGGCGCGAACAGCAGGGTTTTGTCTCCCACCAGCGCCAGATGGGCCTGGGCGGAGGGGAAAGTTTTGATCAGCGGAAGGGCGCGGGCGAATTCGGCTTCGCCGGGCGGAATGCGGCGTGGGCGCGCAGGACGGATAAGGTTGGCCAGCGCGAACAGCATGACGACGGCCGCCGCGCCCACCAGCGCTCGCAACGCGCGTGGCGCACCGCCGTGGTGGAAGCTGAATTCCCACCACAGGTTGTTGCTGTACTCGACGTGCTTGAAGCTGAACATCACCAGCCAGGTCGCGCAGCCCAGAACGGAAACGATCGCGAGCATCCAGCCGAGCGAGAAGGTGGCGCGGAACAGCGACGCCCGGCGGTAGAAGTGTTTGTGCGCCGGCGCCAGACCCAGTGCCAGCAAGGACAGCAGCGTCGCTTCCTCGTAGTCGATGCCCTTAAGCAACGACAGAACGGCACCGACCACCAGCAGCACCAGCGTGAGGACATAGGCCGCATCCAGACGGCGTTGCAGGCCGCGCGCCAGGATCAGCAGCAACATGCCCACCATACTGCTCAGGAAGTGCGAGACCTCCACCAGAGGCAACGGCACGAATCCACGGAGAATCTCCATGCGGCCGGGAATAGCAAGCGTGGCGCCGGAAAACAGCAGCACCGCGCCGCATACCAGTGTCAGGCCGGCGAAGAAGGGCGGCAGCAGGCTGGTGAACCAGGGCGTCAGCAGGGCGGCGTGGCGCAGACCGCGCGCTTCGCGCCACAGCACCAGCACCGTCGCGGCACACAGCGGCAACAGGTAGTAGACGGCCCGGTAGGCCGCCAGCGACCCCAGGATCGGCGCTTCCAGGCCCTGATTGCCCGTGGCGCCGAAGCCGGCCAGCATCACAGCCTCGAATACGCCGAGTCCACCCGGCACGTGACTGATCACGCCGGCCATCTGCGCCAGCACGAAGATCGCGAGGAAATGGCCGAAGCCGCCCGCGATTTCCTCGGGCATCAGGACGTAGAGCACGCCGGCGGCCAGTCCCCAGTCCAGGGCGCCGATCAGGATCTGGCGCGCGGCCACCTTCGCGGGCGGCAGGCTGAAGCGCCAGCGGAAGATGCGAAGCGGCCGGCGAGCGATGACGGCGCTCACGAACCATGCCAGCGGTACCAGGGTAAGCAGGATGGCCAGCGGAATACGCAGTTCCGACAGCGGTACGTCGGCCGAAATCGGCACCAGAAGCAGGGTCACGCCGGTAATCGCGGCCAATCCCAGCCAGAAGCTGAGCGTGGTGTAGAGGACGACCCGGGCCACTTCCACGGTCGACAGGCCCGCCTGGATATAGAAGCGGTAGCGGATCGATCCGGAAACGAGCAACGACATGCCCAGCGCATTGCTGAAGGCGTAGCTGATAAACGAGATCAGACCCACCCGACGCATGGGCAGGCGTTTCCCGATGCTGTCGAGGCCGTACCAGTCGTACAGGGTCATGACCCCGTAGCTGAGGGCGGTCAGCAGGACGGCGATCCCGATCTGGCTATTCGGCAGCCCGTGGAAATACCGGGCGATCTGGCGATAGGTCACCTCGCTCGCCATGGCGTGCAGCGCCCAGAGCGCCAGGCACAGCAATACGACCGACAGCAAAGGGCCGCCCGCCCGGCGCAGCAGGGTGACATAAACTGCTGGACGGACCAGCACCGTGTCGGTCGTTGGGACTTCCGCTCCCCGTTCTAGCTGCACTGACCTGATGGCTCCGCGGTTTTCGTAAAGTCGTGTAGGGTGCCACAGTGAACGTACGAAGGCGTAGAGCGTTCGTACCTGGACGGCACCCGGCGAGGTTGCCGTAAGCTACGCTTCGATCCTTTCCACCTATTCACGCCCGACGCGGGTCGCCAACCCGGCCCCGAGTCATGCCCAAGCGAGGTTCCATGCGTTCCCATTCGTCGGTCCCGGGTGCCTTGCGCCAGCGTTTCGCCCCCTTGGTTTGGTTCGGTGTGGTCTTCGTCGTCCTCGCGTTCGTCACGCGGCTCGTCCTGTTGATCAAGACGGGCAAGGACGTACCGCACGACCCGCTGCAGTGGCTTTATCTCTTTGGCGTCGGTCTGGGTTACGACCTGATGACCTACGTCTATTTCGCCTGGCCGATGCTGCTGGTGCTCTGGCTGTTGCCTCGCCGTGCCTATCTGTCCCGGGTCGGTCACGCCATCTTCCTCGGTTTCTGTTTCGTCCTGCTTTTCGCGGTGCTGTACCTCGCCGCTTCCGAGCTTGTGTTCTGGAACGAGTTCGGCGCCCGGTTCAACTTCATCGCGGTCGACTATCTTGTCTATACGCATGAAGTGGTCGGGAATATCCAGGAGTCGTACCCGATCGTCCGCTGGTCGATCTATCTGCTGATTGCCGCGATCCTCATCTTCCTGTTCTCGCGCCGCGCCCTGCGTGCCCGCGACAGCGGTTCCCGCTTCCTCGGCCGCACCGCCGTCGTCGGCGTCTGGCTGGTCCTCACCGTAGCCGGTTCGTTTGCCATCGACGGGTCGATGAAGGACCGCGCACAGAACAATTACGTCAACGAACTGGCCGGCAACGGTATCTACCAGTTCTTCGCGGCGTTCCGGAATAACGAGCTGGATTACGCCCGCTACTACAAGACGATCGACAACGACGAGGCATTCAGGACGCTGCGCGGTCTGCTGCAAACGCCGGACTCGAAGTTCGTCAGCGACGACCCGCACAACCTTACCCGCGTGGTGACCAACGAGGGTCCGGAAAAGCACCTGAATGTCGTGCTGATCAGCGTCGAAAGCCTTTCGGGCGATTACATGGAAGCGCTCGCCGGCAGCACCGGCAAGCACGAGCACCTGACGCCCAACCTCGATGCACTGGCCGACAAGAGCCTGTTCTTCACGCAGTTGTACGCGAACGGCACGCGGACCGTTCGCGGTCTGGAAGCGCTGGCGCTTTCGGTGCCGCCGACGCCGGGCGAATCCATCGTGAAGCGCCCCGGTAACGAAGGCCTGTTCTCGCTAGCCGACGTTTTCAATACCAAGGGCTATACGTCGCAGTTCCTGTACGGCGGTTACGGCTACTTCGACAACATGAACCACTTCTTCAGCACGAATGGTTATGAAGCGGTCGACCGCAACGCCATTGCCGACAAGGACATCCACGCCGAGAACGTCTGGGGCGTCGCCGACGAAGATCTGTTCACCCTGACGATCAGTCAGATGGATAAGTCATTCGCGGCCGGCAAGCCCTACTTCGGGCATGTGATGACCACGTCGAACCACCGGCCCTTCACCTTCCCGAAGGATCGCGTCGACATGCCCCAGGGCAGCCGCCGCGCGGCGGTGAAGTACACCGACTGGGCCATCGCCGATTTCCTGAAGCGCGCATCGACGAAGCCGTGGTTCGACGACACGATCTTCATCATTACCGCCGATCACTGCGCCACCAGCGCGGGCAAGACCAGCCTGCCGGTCGACCGCTATCACATCCCGCTGCTGATCTATTCGCCGAAGCACGTCCAGCCGGGTCGCGTGGACCGTCTGATGAGCCAGATCGATATTCCGCCGACGCTGCTGGGCCTGCTCAACTTCAGCTACACCACGCGGTTCTTCGGCTACGACCTGTTCAAGATCGAACCGGGCCGCGAGCGTGCCTTCATCAGCACGTATCAGGAGCTGGGCTATATGCACGGCGACAAGCTGACCTCGCTGGTACCTCGCGACCCGGTGAAGCAGGTCGTGCCCAACCGCGATACCGGCGAAACCACGCCGGTGGAGCAGATAGACCAGGCGGATGCCAATGCGGCGGTCAGCTATTACCAGATCGCGGCGTATCTGTTTACGAACGGGTTGATGAAGTACGACGCGAAGGCGGCGAAGTAACGCTAGCCCTTACCCTCGGGTCTTCCCATTCCTCAGCGTTACCCCGGCGTACGTGCGCCGGGGTCCGCGGCGACTACGTGGGCCAAGCCCGGACCCTGAGGTTTTCGCTTGAAAGCGACCATCGCTGTCGCAACAACCGCCCGCCTCGTCGCGGGTTCCGGCGTGCGCCGGAACAATGGTGAGGGTGTCCGGATATCGAAACGACGGTGGGCGACTCAGGGCCGCGCCGCGCGCGCCCGGACATCCGCGAAACTGAATTCGCGCACCAGCTCGCCGTTTTCCCACACGGTTGCCAGTGCCTCTTCCCATCCGGCTTCGATCGTCGACGGGTCGAGTTCGACGACACCATCGGGCAATGGCACCGTGCGGTAGCTGCCGTACTCGCGATGCCGCAGCAAGGTCATGCGGCCGCGCTTGGACGTCTTGCCTGCGTCGGTCACCGGGTCCTTGTACACGTCGACCCACTGACCATCGATACGCGCGGCGGAACACTTCAATGCGAACTTCTGTGTGTCGCGCGTCAGCTTCTGCAGCAGTGCGCCGCCCATGCCGAACGCAAGATTGTCGGCGGCGAAGCCTGCGCCCACGATGCGCTCCAGAATGGCGCGGATGCTTTCCGGATTGATGCCGTCGCCCTGAATCACGCGCACGTGGTTGAGGACTTTATAGCCTTTGCCGTTGATCGTGCTGCCGAACGCTTCGTCCAGCAGCGTCAGGCAGGTATGCACCACTTCGACCGGATCGCCGGAATCGGGACGGATGACGACCGTGGCACCGGACGCGATCACTTCGTCCCGAAGCGTTTTCCCCCAGTGCTCGCGAATCGCGGCGTAGATGTCGTAGCTGTCGGAGACCACGGCGACGATGCCGCCGGGTTTCGCGAAGTGCCGGAGCATATTGCGATAGGCGTCGACCTCGTGGTCTTTGCCCCAGCTGGTGATCGTGCTGTGCTCGGCGGCGGGAATCGAGTATCCGGCCATCGGTTCGCCGTAATAGGCGCGGGCATAAAGCACGCCCGACACGGTATCGGTGCCCATGAAGTTCACCAGATGCGCCATACCGCCAAGACCGGCCGATTCCGCACTGGATACGCCGCGAGCGCCGAAATCATGCAGCTTGAAGGGCAGCTGGCCCGCTGCATCGTCGCTGGTCCGGTCGAGATAGTGCGCGATCGTGCGCCGCACCTGCCAGCTGATGGTCGCGACGGTCACCGGATACCACAGTCGCAGCAACAGGGTTTCCAGATAGGAAGGCAGCCAGTACGCCTGGGGATCGGTCGACTCGATTGTCACCAGCGCCTGATGCGTGGGAACGACGCTACCTTCCGCCACCGCGCGGATGCGCAGCGGCAGCCGCCCCTGGTGCGCGTCTACGACGTGTCGCCAACCCGTTTCGTTGAACGGCTCGCCGTGACCGGCGAAAAAATCGCGCGCTTCGTCAATGTCCTTGTGCGACACCGGTCGCGACAACCACGCTTTCAGGATGGCCTGAAGGCCGAAGAACACCGTGCTCTCATACACGCCGCCGCGCGATTCGACGTAGAAAAACGTCCCGTCGGTGCGCGGTGGATATTGCAGCCAGTGGCTGGCCTTGTAGCTATCGGTATTGAGAACGAGGTTGTCGAGGTGGTTCATGCGCACTCCTTCGCATCAGCATAACCACCTCGCAACCGGCGCGTCATGCTCAGTCGGTATCGACCAGCACCAGTTCGGCATCGTCCAGCGCCTTGATCGTCAGCGCCGGCTCGTCGCGAAACGCGACGCCATCGCGTGCTTCGACGCGCTTGCCGTTGATCTCCAGCGCACCCTTGGCCGGTACGAGGTAACCGAAGCGGCCCGTCGCCAGGGCGTAGTCCAGCGATTCGCCAGCCTTCAGGCTTGCGCCAAGCACGCGGGCATTCGCGCGGATCGGCAGTGCTTCGTCGTCGCCCGCGATACCGCTGGCAAGCGTGACGAAACGGCCGGAGCGGTCGCCCTTGGGGAAGGGTTTCGCGCCCCACGCGGGCTGTTCGCCGCCGCGGTTGGGCATGATCCAGATCTGGAATATCTGGGTGGCGCCCGGCTCCGCGTTGTATTCGGCATGGCGGATACCCGTGCCGGCGCTCATAACCTGCACGTCGCCCGCTTCCGTACGGCCCTTGTTGCCCAGGCTGTCCTCGTGGGTGATCGCGCCTTCGCGGACGTAGGTGATGATTTCCATGTCCGCATGCGGATGCGGCGGGAAGCCGGTGCCCGAGGCGATGGTGTCGTCGTTCCAGACGCGCAGCCCGCCCCAGCCCATGCGCTTCGGGTCGTGGTAGGAGGCGAACGAAAAATGATGCTTGGCGTCCAGCCAACCGTGGTTGGCGCCGCCGAGGCTGGCAAAGCTCTTCACGTCGATCATGTCTTGCTCCCCGGTAGTGACCGGCAGGTGGTGATGGCTGCGCATTTTCCGCCGATTCCGGTGTCGCGGAGCCTCCGGCAAGGGAACGGATTGTTTCCCTGGCGACACTCTTTACGGAAACGATACGCCCCGGCAGGGAAACGCTACCCCGTTTTTCCATGCGCTTTTGGACAATACGTCCGTTCCCCAACGAGTGACGACACGTCATGGACGTTTGCAGCGACCGCGCCATGTTTCCGGACCCGGCCCCGGATCACCGCGACACGGTGGTCCGACTTTTTCCGGCAAGGTGCCCGGAAAACGCGATGCGCGACATATCCATGGCCTGGGCCACGGACAGGGACGAGTACGAGCTCGGCGGCTACGCCGGTATCTGAGCCGCTTTCCAACCGATCGGACCCGCGCTGCGTGCGCGGGCTGGAGATGAGTCATGAAACACCCCTGGTTTGCCGCCTTCGCGGCAGGCATGGTCGCGCTTTGCATGGCGGGTAACATTCACGCGGAAACGGCGTCGTCCGATTGCGACCGCGGCCTCATTTCCCGCATGGCGGCGGCATACCGCGAGGATGCGCAGCCGTCGGCACCCGGCGATGCGCCGCCGCGCCGCGCGATGGATGCGCCCCTGGATTCTCCACCGTTTCCCTCGTCCGAATGGCAGCTTGGCGGCGTGGACAATAACGTCGGCGTGCCCGATACGAATGCGCGGTACCCATTGGAGAAGGCGCTTTCCTGCAATGCGCTGGGCCAGTGGCTCGACCGCAACAAGATCCAGGTCTACGGCTGGATGGCTCCTTCGATCAACTTCAGCTCGTCGGACAACTCCAATTATCCGGTCTCGTACGTCAGCCGCCCGAACCGCGTGGAGTTCGATCAGTTCCTTCTGCGTATCCAGCGCCTGCCGGATACCGTGCAGACGGACCATATCGACTGGGGTTTCCACTTCGACCAGCTCTATGGCTACGACTATCACTACACGGCGATGAAGGGCGTCGTCAGCAACCAGTTGCTGAACAACAACCGCGTGAACGGGTACGACCCGATGATTTTCTACGGGAACATCTATATCCCGTGGGTGGCGCAGGGCATGGAAGTAATCTTCGGCCGTTATCTTTCGCTTCCCGATATCGAAGCGCAGTTCTCGCCGAACAATTACCTCGTGACGCATTCGGTGCTGTACACGGTGGACGCCTATACGAACATGGGCATCCTCACGACGACGAAGCTCAACGATCAGTGGACGCTTCAGGTCGGTCTGCATGGTGGCGACGACGTGGCGATCTGGAATCGCGATGCGCGGCTCACGGGGCAGGTCTGCGTGCGCTGGGTGTCCAAATCCAACGACGACATGATTTATCCGTGCGTCGAGTCGTACAACAACAAACGTCAGACGTACAACAACCTGCAGGAATACGTGATTACCTGGGGGCATCGCTTCAACGGCCGTCTGCACATGCTGACCCAGGCTTATCAGTTGACCGTCAACAGCGTGGCGTTGGCCACCTTGCCCGAAGGCCAGACCAAGGACACGAATGCGTACGGCATCGTCAATTACATGAACTTCGAATTGAATCCGCGCACGATGCTGTCGTTCCGCAACGAGTTCTACAACGATGCGGACGGCCAGCGCACGGGTTACAAGACGCACTACGTCACCAGCACGCTGGGCATGACCCGCTGGGTGACGCCCGATCTCGAAGTCCGTCCGGAAGTCCGTTATGACCACGCCTCCGACCAGGCGGCGTACGACAACGGAACGAAGCACACGCAATGGATGGCGGTAATGGACGTCATCATGCACTTCTGAAGCGAACGCCCCGACGATGCCGTCGGGGCGCGATCCGTTTAGCGGATAACTTCGCGAACGACGCGCGAGCCGGTCAGGCATAGCGTGTTGTTGGTAAGGAACGAGTTGAGGTTCTCGATGTTGTCTTCGACGTAGTTTGCCGGCCACTGGCAGCCGGTGATAGCGAAGTCGAAGAACCCGATCGAATCCGGTGCCAGGTGGAAATTCCAGTGGCTGTTGTAGCTTTCGCGCCCGCGGACGACTTTGCCGAGGACCGAGCGCGGCACGTCGCCCGGTCCGTTCATGGCCTGCAGCGTGGCGTCGATCTTCTCTTTGTCGGTCACCTTGATGATGAACTCCTGCGCCTCGATGGTCGGCGCGCTGCTGAGCTGGACGGCGAAGTAACGGGGTTCGACCTGGGCAGCCGGACCGGCGAAAGCCGTGGTCGCGGCGATGGCGAGTGTTGCGAGCAGCACCGGGGTGGCCGTCGTACGAATGGTCATGGGATTCATTCCTTGAAGTGGAGTAGTGCCTCGCGGCGAATAGGCGGGAGGCGGTGAAGCGGGGCCATGAAACCACGCTGGGATCGCGTTTCGGCGGCGAGAAAAACACCTTCCGGCTATGCCCACAGTCGCGTACGGACGTGGCTGACATATCGGGTATGAAGAATTTGCTCAGGTCTTCGCGGCCGGGTTGCAAATGCCTACACCGCAGCCCATATGGGATACATCGGCGGCCCAGCCGCCTCCCGATGTCGAGGCCCCCGGATGATTCCGTTTTCCGTTCTGGATCTTTCGCCCATTGTGCGTGGCGCTACGCCTGCCGATGCGCTACGCAATACACGCGAGCTCGCACGCCATGCCGAGCATCTGGACTACAAAAGATTCTGGCTCGCCGAACACCACAATTTCCCGGGTATCGCCAGCGCCGCCACGTCGGTCGTGATCGGTTATGTCGCGGAAGGCACGTCGACGATTCGCGTGGGCTCCGGCGGTGTGATGCTGCCTAACCACGCGCCGCTGGTCATCGCCGAGCAGTTCGGTACGCTGGAATCGCTGTATCCGGGCCGTATCGACCTGGGCCTTGGCCGTGCGCCCGGTACGGATCAGGGTACGGCCCGCGCATTGCGCAGGGCCATGGGACCAAGCGACGATCGTTTCCCCGAAGATGTCGTGGAGCTGCAGCGTTATCTCGGGCCGCAGCAACCGGGGCAGACCGTACGCGCCGTGCCCGGCATGGGTACCAACGTACCGATCTGGCTTCTGGGCTCCAGCCTGTTCAGCGCGCAACTCGCTGCCGAAATGGGCCTGCCCTTCGCTTTCGCATCGCATTTCGCGCCGGATCTGATGATGAACGCGCTGAAGGTCTACCGGACGATGTTCCGGCCTTCCGATGTGCTCGACAAACCCTACGCGATGCTCGGCATCAACGTGTTCGCTGCCGATACCGACGAGGAAGCGCAGCGATTGTTCACATCGTTGCAGCAGCAGTTCTGGAATCTGCGCCGCGGAACGCCGGGCCAGTTGCCGCCGCCGGTCAATACCATGGAAGGTGTTTGGACGCCCATCGAGCGGGCCGGCGTGGATCACGCGCTGAGTTGCGCGGTGGTGGGATCGCCCGACACTGTGCGCGAAGGTCTGGCGTCGTTTATCGAACGCACGGGCGCCGACGAATTGATGGTGACGGCCCAGATTTTCGACCACACCGCGCGTATGCACTCGTTCGAACTGGTGGCGCAGGCACGCGACGCACTGGCGGAGCGTCAGGCGGCATGACGCCCCGCCGGATCGTCCTCGACACGAATGTCTGCCTGGACCTGTTCGTGTTCGGGGACCCGAGATGTGCGGCATTGCGCGATGCGCTCGATCGGGGCGTCGTGGCTGCGGTAACCCGCGAGGATTGCCGGGACGAGTGGCTGGCTGTGCTGGAATACGCCCGTCTGGGGCTGGAGGGCGCGGCCCGGGAGAAGGGCCGCGCCCTCTACGACCGCTACGTTGCGCCGTTTGTCGTTACCGTTGCCGTACCGGCCCTGCCGCGCTGCGGCGACCCGGACGATCAGAAATTCCTCGAACTGGCGGCGACGGCGCGAGCGAAAGTGCTGTTCAGTCGCGATGCCGAGCTGTTGCGGCTATCGCGCAGGACGTCGCGCGATCATGGCTTCGCGGTAGTCACGCCGGAAACATGGGGCTCGCCGCACGCTTCGTTGTAGGAGCGTGTTCCTATAAAAAGGCGATTTACTAGTCCCAGTGCCATTCTTCTCGCAGCCGCTCGCTGCAAAACTCGACGAAGCGACGCACGCGTGGCGCCAGGTGTTGCGCGTTCGCATAGACCGCCTGTAACGGAGCCGCGGAAATCGTGTAATCCGGCAACAGCCGCACCAGACGTCCCGCCGCGATATCGTCGCCGACATCCCAGATCGACTTGATGACGATGCCCGCCCCTTCCAGTGCCAGCGTCTGCGCGGTTTCGCCATCGTTGGTGACGAAGGTCGGACGTACGTGCACGACGATCGCGGCGCCGTCGTGCTGGAAGTGCCAGTCGCTGGTGGGATGTTCGCCGAACACGATGCAGTGATGCGCTGCCAGCGCTGCCGGATCGGAGGGAAAGCCGTGCCGCGCAAGATAAGAAGGCGCAGCGCATACGACACGAAAGTTCGGTGCCAGCTGTCGTGCGATCAGCGACGAATCCGCCAACCGGCCAAAGCGCACCGCCAGATCCATACCTTCCTCGACCAGGTTGACCAGTGCGTCGGTGAGTACGAGTTGCACGCGCAGCTCCGGATGCAATGCCTGGAAGGCGACCGCGAGCGGTGCGATGCGACGGCGGCCGAAGCCGCGCGGTGCGGTGATGCGAAGCACGCCGGTAACGGTGTCGCGCGTATGCGATACGGCAGCCTCGGCTTCTTCCACTTCGGCCAGTATGCGCACGCAACGCGCATGGAAGATGGTGCCCTCTTCCGTTAGCGACTGGCGCCGCGTCGTGCGCTGGAGCAATCGCACGCCCAGCCTTGTTTCAAGCGCGGTCAGTCGTTTGCTCACGACGGCCAGCGACAGGTCCAGTTCCCGCGCGGCGGCCGAAAGACTACCTGCCGAGACCACCCGGGTGAAGACCGTCAGTTCGAGCAGGTTGTCGATCATTCTCAATCCCTCGGAAATATAGGCATCGCTCTTTCGTGCATGATCGCCCTGGGCCCCTGCCTGCGCAGGAGCGACGGTGAGAGATAGATATCCTGCCGACATCGGAGACGCTGCGGGCTACGATGTCCGCTTCACCACCCCATCGTCGTTCCTGCGCAGGCTTCGAACCCAGCGCGATGCAAACGGTTCTCGCGACACGCGTATTCGAAACTCTATTCCACCGGCACCAATGCAATAAAATTCCGCAGGCTGTAGTACCGATCCTCGCGAGGCCAGTTCACCGAACTCAACGCCTTGTCGCCCGCAGCCCAGGGTTTGTTGTCCAGCAGTACTTCGATCTGCGTGCGGCCATCGCCCACGTTGCCGTAGAAAACGCGGACCCAGTGCAATTCGCCCGTCAGCGACTCTGTGGCGATGACCGCCTGAAGCGCCGTCATCGCTTCGTCGGGCACGTCGAGAGGCTCGGTACGTTCGCCGCGCAGCGTAAAGTTGCCAATGTAGGCATCCCACGGGCGTCCGCCGATGACGATGCGCTCGACCGCGAGCTTCGACGTGTCGACGGTATGCCAGCAAGCCGCCAGCATCACGTGGAAATCGTTGCTCGCAAAGGTGGCAAGCGCGTCGCGGCATCCAGCCTTGCCGCCGCCGACACCCGGGAAAATCTCTTCGATCCGGCGCTCCTCATCCAGCACGATATCGATGTCGAGTCGACCGACCTGCCCGTCCTTACCCTCGTGCCAGACGCCGCAAATGGCCGGGAAATCGCCTTCCGTCAGCAGCCATTCGTCCTCGTCGCGCTCATCGGGTTCGTCGAGTTCGATGCCGTGTTCGGCGAACAGGTCGAGCAGGTAGTTCTGGATCAGCCGTTCCATAGGGCTCCGGTCGGACAGGGGTGATGAAAGGGCACGATTATGAGGCTTTCGACATGCCAGGTAGCTGAAGCAGTGCGATAGCGGCCGCCGGATTGCGTTCCTTCGCGGCGGAGATGAAGTACAGGAAGACGTCGCGCCCGGCATGTTTCTGCCCGGGATTGCCCGCATGGGGCAGGTCGGCGGGGTCGCTGCCCTTCGCCCACTCGCCCGCCCGGCGCGCCCATGCCGCCAGTTCGTACGCCGGATAGCCGGATTCTTCGCTCGCCCTGCTCCTCATCAACCGGGCGTAGACGAAGTCGCCGGTCAGGTCGGCAAAGGACGGATAGTTGGGCGAATCGGTGAACACGGTGGCGACGCCATGCTTCCTTGCCAGGGCCAGATAGGCCTCGCACCTGAAGCTCTCGTTCCGCACCTCGACGGCATGACGCAGGGAGATCTGTCCGACCTTCGCCGGCAACAGATCCAGGAAGGCCCCGATGGCTTCGGGGTCGAAAACACGTGTAGGTAGCAGCTGCCACAGGATAGGGCCGAGACGGTCGCCCAATGCAACGATACCTTCGACGAATCGCTCGATCTGCTCACCGGCATGTCCCAGCGTTTTGATCTGCACGATGCTCCGTGGCGCCTTTACCGAGAACACGAAGCCGGGCGGCGTTTCGGCGGCCCATTTCTCGTACGTTTCCCGGCTTTGCGCCTTGTAATAGGTACCGTTGATCTCGATCGCCGTGACCTGGCGGCTTGCGTACTCCAGTTCGCGCCGTTGAACGAGACCGGCGGGATAGAAGTTGTTTCGCCACGGTGCGTAGGTCCAGCCTCCCATACCGCTGCGGATATGGCCGGGTTGGGTCCCGACTTGTTCCTGCATGGAAACCATGACGAAGACTCTCGGAAATGGAGGGCGCAGACTGGCACGATAGCGGTGGACGATCCGTCGTCGTTCCGGTTCAGCGCAGCCCCAGCCGGCGAGCGCTGCGGGCCAGATTCGCCCGGTCGACGCCCAGCGACCGGGCGGTGGCTGCCCAGTTGCCATCGTGGCGTTCCAGCTGGTCCTGAATAATGCGGCGCTCGTGGGATTCGAGCATGGCGCGCAGGGTGGTGCCGCGCGGCGTTTCGCTTTCGGGCAATGGCGTTTCCGGTTCGAGTGGTTCCGATCCGGAAAGGTCGAGGGTCGCGGCGGTCAGCGTGAGGACCGACGCGTCGTGATCGCGACGACTTGCCATGGCCCGCAATACGCTGCGGCCGATCAGATGTTCCAGTTCCCGTACGTTGCCCGGCCATGGGTGGGCGAGCAATGCGTCCTGGGCGTCCGCGGCAAGACGAATGCCTGTCAGACCCGCCCTCGCCCTCGCCTCTTCCAGAAAGGCACCGGCAAGCAGCAGCACGTCGCGCCCACGTTCGCGCAACGCCGGCACCGTCAGTGGATACACGCTCAGGCGATGAAACAGGTCGGCGCGATAGCTGCCGACCTTCACGGCCTCCGCCAGATCCCGGTTGGTCGCCGCGATGACGCGCACGTCCACGGTGTGTTCGCGATCGGAGCCGACACGTTGCAGCTGTCCCGTCTGCACTACGCGCAATAGCTTGGCCTGCACGCCGGGACTGAGTTCTCCGACTTCATCGAGAAATAGCGTGCCCTTATCGGCGAGCTCGAATTTTCCTCGACGGTCACCGGTCGCGCCGGAAAACGCACCTCGCACGTGACCGAACAGCTCGCTTTCGACCAGGTTTTCGGGCAGCGCCGCGCAGTTGATATTGACCAGCGGCTGCGTCGCCCGCGACGACGCGGCGTGAATGGCGCGTGCGACGAGCTCTTTTCCCGTGCCGGTTTCGCCCTGGATCAACACGTTCAGGTCGCTGGTGGCGACGACGCGGATTTCTTCCATCAGGCGACGATAGATCTCGCTCTGGCCGATGGGTCCGCGAGGCGTGCGTTCCTTGGCCGCATTGCGATAGGCCTCCGCACGCCGTCGCTCGGTGGTGGCCGAAATGCGTAGCGCCGTCATACGTTCGGACGCCACGACCGTCGCCGCCGCCAGCGATGCGAACGACGCCAACGCCGACAGGTCCACCGACTCAAAGCTTCCCGGGGCCAGCGAATCCAGCGTGATCACTCCCCATGTACGGCCGTCGACGCGCAGGCGGCATCCCATGCAGTCATGCACCAGCAGCCGGCCCTGCTGATTCGGAATCAGGCCGTCGTACGGGTCGGGAAGCGGACTGTCGTGAGGAAACCGCGTGGGGTCTTCGTTGGCGACGAAAAGTTTGAGACGTGGATGCTCGTGAATCGAAAAGCGCCGCCCGAGGGTGTCTTCGCTGAGGCCGTCGACGCTTAGCGGAACGAGGATGTCGTTGTCGAGACGAAGGATCGCCGTGGCATCGCAGGGAAAATGCTCGCGCAATGTCTTCAGCAGACGCTTGTAGCGCTCGGCATCGTCGATGTCGTGCGTGAGGTCGGCAACGAGGGGGAGTAAACCGGAAAGCAGGGAAGCAGGAGTCATAGAGACAACGTCGAGTCCATTCGACAGCAAAAGCTGGTAGTCATAGTGACGCAAGCCATGATTAAGCGCTTGCTTTACATCGCATCTTACGATGGCACGAATGATGATTGCAGAACACAACGATCGTTGCGAATAGCAACGACATCCATCGTTGTGAGGTCGAGCATGTTATCCGCTGAACATATCGCCATCGTAAAGGCCACCGTGCCTCTGCTGGAAGTACATGGAGAAATACTTGCCAGCCATTTCTACCGTTTGCTTCTCGACGAACATCCGCAACTTCGTTCGATGTTCAATCATTCCCGGCAGATCAACGGCGAACAGGCGCGAGCGCTTTCGGCGCGCATTCTGGCGTATGCGCGCAATATCGACCGCATGGAAAAACTCGGCCCCGTCATATCGACGGTCTGCAGCAAGCATGTCTCGAAGTACGTGCAACCCGAGCATTATGCTCTCGTGGGCGAATGTCTCATGCGTACGATTCGCGACGTGCTTGGCGAAGAGACGGCGACAGACAGTCTGATCAAAGCCTGGAGTATCGCCTACGCGCAGTTCGCCGGCGTCCTGGTGGGGGCGGAATTCCAGATGTACGACAGTCAGGAAAACGCACCCGGCGGCTGGCGGGGTCTTCGTTCCTTCGTCGTCGTATCGCGAACGATGGAATGCGACGAGATCGTGTCGTTGCGTCTTCGGCCGCTGGACGGTGGCGACGTCATACGGCACAGCCCAGGCCAGTACATCGGCCTCAACGTCACGATCGACGGCCAGGAACTGCGTCGCAACTATTCGCTATCCGCCGTTGCGAACGGACATACCTATCGCATCAGCGTGAAGCGCGAACCCGGCGGCATCGTATCCAACTATCTCCACGATTCGGTCGCCATCGGCGAGACGCTGGCGCTCTATCCCCCGTCGGGCGAGTTCACGTTGCAGGAGGGCGCACGGCCTCTGGCCCTCATCAGCGCCGGCGTGGGAATCACTCCCGTCATGGCGATGCTGGAATCCGCCGTACAGGCCGGCCGCTCGATCAACTTCATCCATGCGGCGCGCCAGCGCAGCGTGCATGCCTTTCGCAACAGGGTCGACGAACTCGCGGCCACCTACCCGCGCCTGAGACGGTTTTACTGCTACGAACGCGGCGAAACCGACGACGCCTGCACTGGCCTGGTCACCCGCGAACGGCTGCGTGCATGGTTGCCGGACATACTGAACCTGGATGTCTACGTACTCGGGCCGCTGGCGTTCATGCGCGCTATACGGGTTCATCTGGATGCCCTGGGAGTGCCATGGGACGACGTGCACTACGAATTCTTCGGGGTGACGTCGGCGCTGGAATAGGCCCGGGCAACCGAAAAGCTGATTGCCATGAGAATGATTCGCACTTAGCATTGCCGGGCTTCCTTCCCCAGATGCCTCCCCATGCCTTCACGTCTTACCGTGCTGTCGCTTGCCCTGTTGGCCAGCGGCCTGCTTTCGCCCGTCGTTTCCGGGCAGACGGCACCCCCGCCGCCCGCGGCCGAACTGGAGAGTGTGAAGGTCGTGGGCGACTGGTTGGGCGAAGCCAGCCGTAACACCGTGGCGAACCACCCCGGCGCACGCACCGTGGTGCGGCGGAAAGAGTTGGCCGAAAGCGGCGCGGTCAACCTGCGCGACGCACTGCGCCGGGTTCCCGGCGTGCAGGTCCAGGAGAGCAATGGCACGGGCGGCAGCGACGTCTCGCTCAACGTGGGCGTGCGCGGCCTTACATCGCGGCTCTCGCCGCGCTCGACCATCCTTCTGGATGGCGTTCCCATCGCCGTGGCGCCTTACGGCCAGCCGCAGCTGTCGATGGCGCCGGTCGGGCTGGGTAACCTGCAGGCGGTCGACGTGGTACGCGGTGGCGGTTCCGTTCGCTACGGGCCGCAGAACGTGGGCGGCATCATCAACTTCGTTACGCGCGATATCCCCGAAACCTTCGGCGGCAATGCGGGCGTGCAGTTGCAGGGTGGCGAGCATGGCGGCATCCGCACGCAAAGCAATCTCTTTGTCGGTGGCACCACCACGCAGGGTCTTGGCGTTGCATTGCTTTACAACGGCACGCACGGGCCGGGTTATCGCGAACGCGAGGACAACGAGAGCATCGACGACATCATGCTCAAGGCGCGCTACACATTTTCCGAAACCGACGAACTGACCGGCAGCCTGCATTACTACGATGGCCATGCCGGCATGCCTGGCGGCCTGACCCAGGCCGACTACGATGCCGACCCGTTCCAGTCGCGCCGTCCGTTCGACGACTTCCACGGTACGCGCAAGGACGCGGTGCTGAAATACAGCCATCGCGACGATCGCCGTACGTTCGAAGTCCAGACGTATTACACGGACAGCTTCCGTGGCAGCCATATCGAAACCATTGCACCCGGAACGGTAGCCGGTACCTATACGCATCAGTTGATGGCCTATCCGCGCGATTACCACACGTTCGCCATCGAGCCGCGCTACTCGCAGCTTTTCGACTGGGGCCAGTGGACGCATGAAATCAGCGTCGGTTATCGCTATCTCAATGAAGCGATGCACGAGCGCACGCTGCGCAACAACAAGTACACGTCCACCCTGGACTACACGCCTTACGACAGCTTTCCGTACGCCGGGCCGTACGTGCTTTCCGGCGACAACACCGGCGGTAACGAAGCACACGCCGTATACATCGACGACACGATCAACGCCGGCGACTGGACCATTACGCCGGGCTTGCGCTACGAGCGCATCAACAGCTGGTGGCAGGCGCATCCCGGCGGCACCGTCGTCGTAAAGGGTCCGACCTTCCGGCGCGACCACTATTCGCAGCCGTTGCCCTCGCTCAACGTCATCTATCACCTGACGGATGCGTTGAAGTTTTACGCGAACGCCGAGACCTCGTTCGGTAGCCTGCAATATTTCCAGATAGGTCAGAAGGATTCGACGAGCCAGTTCGCGTCGGGGCTTCAGCCCGAAAAAGCGCGTACGTACGAGATCGGTACCCGCTACGACACTGCCGCCTGGGGCGGCGAGGTATCGCTGTTCCGGATCAACTTCGATCACGAACTGCAGTTCGTCGGCAAGCTGCCCGGCGTGGTCGATTCGTACGATGGCTGGACCAGTCTGGGCGCCACGACGCATAAGGGCATCGAATCGGCGGCCCACGTGGACCTCGGCGCGTTCGACGACCGCTTGCGTGGCCTGTCGCTGTGGGGCACCGCCACGTACACGCATGCGTTCTATCGCTTCGGTTCGTTCGAAGGAAAAGACCTGCCGTTCTATTCCCGCCGCACGGCGAATGCCGGCCTGCGTTATGCGCGCGCCGCATGGACGTTCAACGTCGACGCGTTCTCGCAGTCGCGCCAGCATTCGCCGGGTACGCCCAGCTTCGATCCGAACCATCCCACGCAATACCGGACGATCGGTACGCCCGAAGGCGACCTCGGCGATATCCCCGGCTGGACGACCTGGAATGCCCGCACAGAGTATGCGTTCGGCCCGTCGGTCTCGAACCTGCGGCTGGGCGTCGGCGTGAAGAACATCTTCGACCGCCGCTACTTCACCCGCTCTACCGACAACAACGATGGCATCTATGTCGGTCAGCCGCGCACATACTACGTACAAGCCTCGGTGGATTTCTGACATGACCCGATCCGGCACCGCTCACCGATCGCCCCGTCGCGCCCGCACGGTGCTGAAGACGCTGCATCTGTGGTTGGGACTTTCGCTTGGCGTGGTACTGGCGCTGGTGGCGCTGTCGGGAAGCGTGCTGCTTTTCGAAGACCAGCTCGTGGTCGCCGGTCACCCGGAGCTTACCGGTCACGCCGTGCCCGATCCGACGACGCAGGGTCGCGCGCTGCAACACATTCTCGGGTCGCCCGACGGCAGCGCGCTGCGCAGCATTTCGCCGCCCGACGAGGCGCTTCCGGTCTGGGATGGCGGCCTGAAAGGCGGCGACCATGTCTACTTCGATGCCGTCACCGGCGAGCCGGTTCTGCGCCGCAAAGCGTCGGGCGACGGACTGCTCATCCTGAAGGACTGGCACACGCATCTTCTGTCCGGACCGATTGGCGAGACGATCCTCGGCGTGGTGGCCTGGGCGGGTCTCTTCATGCTGCTGTCGGGCGTATGGCTCTACTGGCCGGGACGCCGTCGCGCCCTCACCCATCTGCGCCCTCACCCGCGTCCGGCGATTCTCCGCTGGGCCAGCTGGCATCGATTCGTTGGCGTGGTTGCCTTCCCGCTGTTGCTGGTCATGCTCGGCACGGGAACAACCATGGCCTACCGCGGCGCGGTGCGCGCGGGCCTTGTAAGCGCCTTTGGCGAGCCCGCACCGCGCAAGCCGCCACCGGTGCCGTCGTCGACCAGCCTCGTCGATTGGCCAGCCGTGCTGAACGCGGCGCACGCCGCCGCGCCGGACGCTGAAATCACGCGCATCATGTTGCCCGTGCGCGATGGCGCCGCGCTGGTCCTGCGTATCCGGCGTCCGGGCGAATGGAATATCGCCGGACGCAGCACGCTCTGGATCGACGCGCCGGGCGCGAAAGTGATCGGTGGCGAAGACGCCACGCGACTGGGCACCGGCGGTACCCTGGCCAATACGCTGTTCCCGATCCACACGGCGGCGGTGGGCGGCACGCTGTGGCGTGTCGTTGCCTGCATCGCCGGCGTGCTGCCGATGTTCCTTATGGTCACCGGATTCCTGTTCTGGCGTGCCCGCAGAAACCGTCCACCGGCCATGCGCACGACCTGATCTCACGATCGACACGGCTGCGCCCGGAAATCGCCATCTGGGCGACCTATCGTTGCGCGACTCATCGAAGGGGACAGTCATGAAATTCGCCGCAACGTTTGCATTCGCGGGGGCGATGGCAGCCAGCGCCGGCACGGCGTACGCTGGGGATCCCGAGTGGACCCGGCCGCAGGCACCGTTCAAGGTCTACGGAAATACCTATTACGTCGGTACGCGCGGTCTGTCGGCGATGCTGATTACGTCGCCGAAAGGTCACGTGCTGATCGACGGCACGCTGGATGTCAACGCGGCGCGGATCGAGTCGAACATCCGCGCACTGGGTTTCCGCGTGGAAGATATTCGCGTGATCCTGAACTCCCATGCGCATGCGGATCACGCCGGCGCCATCGCGCAACTGGCTCACGATAGCGGTGCCGAAGTGCGCGCAAGTCCCGCCGGCGCGCGTGCGATGCGGCTTGGCGGCAACGATCCGGACGATCCGCAGCATGGCGAGGCGCCGCTATTCCCCGCCGTGAAGGACGTCGACGAGCTGAAACCCGGCGAGACGGTGCACGTTGGCGACCTGGCCCTCGCATCGCATCCGACACCCGGCCATACGCCGGGTGGCACGACATGGACGTGGCGTTCGTGCGAAGGCAGCGAGTGCGTCAACATCGTCTATGGCGACAGCCTCACGCCGTTCTCGACGGACGGGTATCGTTTCAGTGCGGATCCCCGCCGCGTGGCGGCTTACCGCAAGTCGCTGGATACCGTGGCGAGCTTGCCGTGCGACATCCTGATTACGGTCCATCCCGATATGGTGGACCTTATGGATAAGGTCGACGCGCACAAGTCGTTGCGCAGCGAGAATGCGTGCCGGGATTACGCGGCGGCGTCGAAGAAGAAGCTCGACGATCGGCTGGCGAAGGAGCGTGCCGGGAAGTAAGAACGAGAGATCGGGGGCCCCCCTCACCGTCGCTCCTGCGCAGGAGCGACGGTGAGGTACGGGATCGGTCGAGAGCGGCGTGTTACTCCGCCAGCATCCGCCCGATCCGCGCATCCTTCTGCGCCCAGAGATCATTCACCCAAGCCTGAAACCGCTCGCGGAAAACGGCATCGTCGTCGTAATCGCCACGCAGTTCGGCAAGGATCGGCAGCTGGCGCACGTGAACGCGAATCTCGCGGACGCGGCCGGCGATGAGGTCCATCAGGCTACCCGCGCCCTGCGGATACACGATCGTGACGTCCAGCAGCGAACGC
The DNA here is from genome assembly GCF_057834065.1 of Luteibacter sp. GL_149. NCBI lineage: Bacteria > Pseudomonadati > Pseudomonadota > Gammaproteobacteria > Lysobacterales > Rhodanobacteraceae > Luteibacter > Luteibacter sp. GL_149. The sequence continues at coordinate 4,570,735 of NZ_CM174395.1, read as the reverse complement.
ATGGCATCGCCCATGGCGTCGACGACGAAAGCCACGCCGCCCGCTTTCGGTCGAAGCAGGTGACGGTACGGCGATTTCTGCGCGTCGTGCTTGGCCTGCGTAAAGCGCGTGCCTTCGGTGAAGTTCATGATCGACACGGGGATGCTCCGGAACTTCTCGCACGCCCGGCGCGTTGCTTCGCGATCTTTACCGCGCAGTTCCGGCTTCGCTTCCAGCGTCTGCCGCGAATAGCGCTTCATGAACGGGAAATCGAGCGCCCACCACGCCGGTCCGAGCAAAGGCACCCAGATCAGTTTGCTCTTCAGGAAGAACCGAAAGAACGGCACGCGTCGATTGAACAGTTTCTGCAGCACCGGGATGTCGACCCAGCTCTGGTGGTTGCAGACGACGAGGAAGTTGTCGTGGTTCTCGATACCGTCGAGCCCTTCGACCTGCCAGCGGATGCGCGTGAAAATATCGAACAGCCATGAATTGACGGCGATCCAGCTTTCCGCGATAGCGACCAGGCCATGGGTGATGGCCTGACGGATCGGGCGCACGGGGATCGCGATCTTGAAGAACGTCAGCACGAACAGCGGTGTGACGTGAAGCACGACGTTCGCGGCCAGCAGCAGGCAGGCGAGAGGGATGCGCAGAAAGGCGGGAATCGAGGCGAGCATGCTTGACCGGAGGCGTGCAAAGACCTGAAGACTACTGGCTTAGCGCCCCCAAGCGACAGTCCTCCGCTCCGGAAGGCGGGCGCACAGGGCGCCCGCCGTTGCTACCGATCAGAATCCAAACTTCAGGATTCGCGCATATTTGCTTACATCCAGCGTGCCGAGGCCGGCGCCGGGGTCATATCCGCTCTTGCCCTGATAGAACCAGTTGTCGCCAGCCTTGATGTCGCTCACCGGCGAATATTTGCCATAGCCCAGGAAGTCCTGCAGCAGATACACCTGCGGATTCCAGAAACCGACGCGATGACCGGCATTCTGTGTCAGCAGAGCGGAGATGCCGTTGAGCTGGGGCGCCACGAAGCTCGTACCGCCCTCGCCCGTCACGACGCCGTTTTCCGCATCGGTAGACGAAATCAACAGATAGCCGGTTTCCGGATCGGCGTTCAGCGACACATCGGGCAAGTTGCGACCCGAGTAATGGGCCGGAAGCGTCAGCAGCGTCAGTGGCGTGGTCTGCGTATAACCCGGCAGGCTCACGCTCGGGTTCTGCGCCACCAGCGACTGATTGGGCTCGCTCTGGCGGATGCCGTGAGTGAATCGCTGATAGAACGGCGTCGGCCAGAAGATGCTTACGCCGCCACCGCCGCCGGTCGCGAAGAGGTCGTAGACGCCGGGACGTACCTTATCCAGATAGGTTTGCAGATAGTCCCAGCCCCATACCTGTTCCGTGGCGATCGAAGCCTTCGGTCCGCCCGCGAAGCTGAAGGTGAAGGGCAGCGTGGTACCGCCGGCTGCGGTGATGAACGGATCGGAGGCCGGTGCATCCACCGTCAACGGTGCGCTGAAATCGGTATGGCCGAGCGCGCGTACGGTGTCGTAAGCGCCGGAATCGCCGGTAGCCGCGAACATCGAAATGCCTTGTGCGGCGGCCTCCAGGAATACCTGGTGGAACGCGACAAGTTCGCTGGTGTAATCGCCGCCGGTCAATGGCGAATCGAAATAGAATATTTCCGGCTGGCCCCAGCTCACCGAAATACTGTCGGCGACGTTATCCGACACAGCTTTATAGAACGCGCCGAGGAAGCCGCCGCTGGTATTGGGTGCGTCGTAGACGAGGATGTCCGCGAAGGGTGCGAGGCCGCCGGACTGTTCCACGTCAAGCGACGTTTCGCCGCTGCCTGCCGCCGAACTGATGACGCCGCCGCCGTCGACATGCACCTGCGTGATACGGCCGGGCTTGGTCGTCAGACCGATCAGCGACCAGTAGTCGTAGGCATCCTGCGGAAGGAATCCGGCAAGCGTGACAATGCCGATCGTCGTGCCCTTGCCGTTGATGCCCGCCTGATAGAGCGGATTGATGTTGTAGAAATTCGCCACGTCGCCGACCGTGTATTCGCCCGGCGTATTCGTGGCTGTCGATCCGGACGCGGTCGTCAGCGTGGCGATCGCGGGCGCGGCGGTCAGTGCGACAACTTTATTGCTGTTCACGCGATGGGAAATATATTTCGGCTCGTTGCTGAGACCCGCCGCGATTACCAGTGTGTTGGACAGCGCTACCGGCAATTCGGGGTGATGGCTCGGGCGATGGAAGCGATGTCCGTCGCGCTCGTATTCATGCACCGGCGTCTGGAATGCCGTGCTGAACTGGCCGATCGTGCCGGTTGCCCTGATGGCGAGATGACTGGGCAATACCTCGACTTCCGCGATGCCGTTCTTTTGCAGGAATGCACCGATCTGGGCGAGATCGCGATCGCTGGGTCCGAAACGCGATGCGAACTGGCTGGTGGAAAGGAAGTGCCCGTAGTGCGGATTGCCAGGCGTCACGGTCTGGTAGACGTATTGTTCGAGCGACTCGGTGTGCTGGAGCTTCAGTACCAGCGTGACATTCACCGTCTGGTTGGGGTCCGCCGAACCGAGGTCGATGGTGGGGCCTTCATCGCGCGCGTAAGCGGCGAGAGAAAACGAAAACAGCACGGCCGACAAAGAAGCCGCCAGGACATGGCGGCGGAGGTTCGCGAGCATGTTGTATCTCCCATGGATAAGATCGCGACAGCGTGTCGACCCCCTGTTCATCGAGCGCTGGCCTCGTGAAACTAGCTCGCACTTACTCGCGATGGAAGCCTATTCATGCATCGTAAGTTATTGCGTAACAAGTATTTTTTCTTGCGCTGTCGAGGTGCGGCAAGGCTTGCCGGGGAACCTGTCTCATCCTCGTTACACGGGAATTCGTCGGAGTAGGAAAAATTCCTACGCGCCAGACCGAACGAACCGCCTTGTAGGAGCCCGCTTGCGGGCGAAAGCCAACAGGGCGAGGAAGACGGATGGTCGCATTCGCGAGCCCGATATCCTGGCTGCGGATGTCGCGCAACCGACTACGCATTCGACTACGCATTGTCGGGAAACGACGGGGGAGGTCGCGGGCGCCACGGATAGTCCGGTTCCGTGCCGCGACCTATGGTTGTCCGACCTCCCGATCTTGCCGATCAATGAACAGATACATGCTCCGGGTACTATCCGTTTTCCTTGCGTTATCCGTGTCGTACACGGTCGCAGCGGCAAAACAGGGATGCAATCCGCTGCATAGTCAGGGCGTACCGCAGACGGTCAGCTTCGGACGGGTGGAGGTTCCCGTCGGCGTGGAAGATGGACGCATTCTTGCCGAGATACTTTCGACGCCGGCGTACACAACGCCTACGTTAAATTACATTTGCTACAACTCCATCCGTCGCGGCGAGCTTTCGCGATTCAATACGCTGTCCGGTTACGGGCAGGGGGCCTACGAGACAGGCATTGCCGGCGTCGGTATCCGTGTTTACACCACGTCGACATCCGATCATCTGCCGCATCGGGAAGTGCCCTGGAGCGAGTACTTTCCTGGAAGGGTGTCATGGATCATGCAGAACTTCCGGTTCAAGGTGCAGCTCGTTAAAACCGGCCCCGTGTCGTCGGGAATGCTTGCCGGAGGACAGGTCGCCACCTGGGGGCATGACGGTAACCGTCAGATCACGCTCGACCTCACGCCAGTGGAAATAGCGGCACCCACGCCGACCTGCGCTTTCTCGGGGACGAACGTGTCGTTCCAGCTAAGGGATGTCCTGTTCGGGAACCTTGGTGCCGACGGCGGAAGTCCATGGATACACGGGGGCGTTACGTCGGCAGGCTGCTCGAACGTCAACGCGGTCAGGATGACTTTCGCCGGTAGCGCCGATGCCGACGATGCCGGTCTCTTCGCGGTAACGGGTGGGGCTGCCGGCGTGGGTATCGAGCTGCGTAGCATCCAGCCCGACGTGGCCGTCGTGCCCAACAGTTCGACGCCGATCGTGCTGACGCCGCGCGCCGCTGGCGACCAGTACGCATTCAAGGCTCGCTATAAACGCAATGGCCAGCCGTTCTCCGCGGGCCGAGGCGATGCGAACATCACGGTCCGTGTCGACTACGACTAGTCGTTCCAGGGGAGCCGCAGGCCGCATGTAGCCTGCTCCAGCTTGAGGTATTGCCGACGTGCCCGTTACGCTCCCAAGTCGTATTGCCGGGAGCCGACATGACATTCAACCGCGACGACGAGATGCTTTCACGCCGACGATTCGTCCAGGGCATCGCCATGGGTGGTCTTGCGCTGGGATTCGGCGTTGCACGTCCCGGTCAGGCGTGGGCGCTGACGAGTCCCGGCGAGTCGACGGCGCTGCAAGGTACGGAGTTCGCGCTCGATATTGTCGAGGCACCGGTCAACTACACGGGAACCTCGCGTCGTGCGATCACGGTCAATGGCGGCGTGCCCGGCCCGCTGTTGCGCTGGAAAGAAGGCAGCACCGTGACGCTGCGCGTGACCAACCGGCTGTCGACGCCGACATCCATCCACTGGCACGGCATCGTGCTACCCGCGAGTCAGGACGGTGTGCCGGGTCTGAGCTTCGACGGTATCGCGCCGGGCGAAACGTTTACCTATCGTTTCGACGTGCGTCAGGCGGGAACGTACTGGTATCACTCGCATACGCGCTTTCAGGAACAGACCGGACTGTATGGGCCGCTGGTGATCGAGCCTGCCGGTCCCGAACGCTATCCGACCGATCGCGACTACGTCGTGTTGCTCAGCGACTGGACCGACGAAAATCCCGAGCGCGTTTACGCAAAGCTGAAAAAGCGCAGCGACGTCTACAATTTCTCGCAGCCGACCGTTGCCGACTTTCTTGCCGATGCCCGCGCCGAGGGCGTGCGCAAGGCATGGTCGAAGCGCGGCATGTGGAACCGCATGCGGATGAATCCTACCGACCTGGCGGATGTCTCCGGTGCGACTTACACCTATCTCATGAACGGAACCAGTCCCGCCGGAAACTGGACGGGCTCGTTCCAGCCCGGCGAAAAGGTGCGATTGCGCGTCATCAACGGCTCGTCGTCCACGATTTTCGACCTGCGTATTCCCGGCCTGAAGATGACCGTCATCGCCACCGACGGTCAGGACATCGAACCGGTCGACATCGACGAGATGCGTATCGCGCCTGCCGAAACCTATGACGTCATCGTCGAGCCGCGCAACGCAAAGGCATATACGCTGTTCGCGCAATCGATCGACCGGTCCGGATATGCGCGTGGCACGCTGTCGCCCCGACAGGGCACGGTCGCGACGGTTCCCTCCATCGACGCGCGGCAGTGGCTGAGCATGGACGACATGATGGGCTCGATGGACAGCGATGGACCGATCGCCCGTCATGCCTCCACGGAATACGGTCCGGGCGTGGACATGCGCGTGGATACGCCGCGCACGAATATCGACGACCCCGGCATCGGGCTGCGCGACAACGGGCGGCGCGTGCTGACCTATGCGGATCTGAAAACCGTGGGTGGATCGCTGGATCGACGCGAGCCGTCACGCGATATCGAACTTCATCTCACCGGCAACATGGAGCGTTTCATGTGGTCGTTCGACGGCGTGAAATTCTCCGATGCGAAACCGATTCACTTAAGACTTGGCGAACGCGTGCGCATCGTGCTCGTCAACGACACGATGATGAATCATCCCATCCACCTGCACGGCATGTGGAGCGAACTCGAGGCGCCGGACGGCTCGTTCCAGGTCCGCAAGCACACCATCAATGTCCAGCCCGCGCAGCGGATCGCATTCGCCGTATCGGCGAACAATCCGGGCCGCTGGGCATTCCACTGTCACATGCTCTATCACATGGAAGCGGGCATGTTCCGCGAAGTGGTGGTTTCGTGAGGCGGCCCTGGGTCGTCATCGCGGCGCTGTTGCTGATAGCGCAGGCGCACGCGCAGTCCGCGCCGGAACAGCCGAAGATGGACATGGACCACGGCAGCATGGACCACGGGTCGATGGATCATTCGTCCATGGCCCAGCCAGCGGCGGATGCGCCACCGCAAAATGCCCCGTCGATGGATCACGGCAGCATGGACCATGCCTCGATGGACCATGCCTCGATGGATCATGGCGATATGGATATGGGCGGCATGTCGATGGCGCCCATGCAGGGCGGCAAGGCACCGGCCGATGCCCGCAGTCCCGACTACTCGGACGGTCTGGTCCACAGCCCCATGAAGCATATGGACATGGACGATTCGGCCCCCGTCGGCATGCTGATGATCGACCAGCTGGAATCATGGGCGGGACGCGACGATCACGGTCAGCGCTGGGAAGCCCAGGGCTGGTATGGCGGCGATACGAATCGTCTGTGGGTGCGTACGGAAGGCGAGCGTGCCCGTGGATCGCTGGAAGACGCCGACATCGAGGCACTGTGGAGCCATGCAATTGCCACCTTCTGGAACACGCAGCTCGGTGCGCGTCACGATTTCGGCGAAGGTCCGGGGCGTACGTGGGCCGCATTCGGCGTGCAGGGTCTGGCACCGTACTGGTTCGAACTGGAGGCCACGGCGTATGCAGGGCAGGGTGGCCGCACCGCCGCGCGTGTGCGTGCGGAGTACGAAGTCCTCTTTACCCAGCGGCTGATCCTGCAGCCGGAATTCGAGGTCAATGCCTATGGCAAGGACGATCCGGCGCGCGGCATCGGCAGCGGGATTTCCGATCTTCAGCTTGGCCTGCGTCTTCGCTACGAAATTCGCCGGACCTTCGCACCCTACGTGGGCGTGAAGTTCGTCCATACGATGGGCAATACCGCCGATCTGAACCGCAGCGAAGGACGGCGCGTCACCGATCTGCAGTGGGTGGCGGGTGTGCGCGTCTGGTTCTGACCAGGCGCGACGTCTTCTGAAACGCCACCTCCGTTCCGGCATTCCGGATTTCCTGTGGGAGCGCTCTTGCGCGCGATAGCCGACGGAGCATAGAAACGGATGTTCACATTCGCGAGCCCGGCTCTTTGGCTGCGGATGTCACCCACGGCATCGCCGCTCCGTTGGCTTTCGTACCGTCATTGATATTTTGCTTGGCACAAGCGCGCAAGCGCGCTCCCACAGAAAATCACTCGATTACTACTCTTGCATCCTCTGTCCCACCCCAAGATTCATCACCCGATAAATCTCCACCACCTCGTCGATCAACCCACGCAAAACATACGCTGCCTGCGCCACCGACCCTTGCTCGGCATCGATCATCGGCACATCGATAAGAAGATCGGCCACACCACGCATACCCGATAACCGCTCGGTGATCGCTTCATGGATATCGTCCAGCTTCAGGGCGCGACTGCCTTTGCAAAGCGGGCAGGGAATAGACAGGTCGTGGCCAGACTTCAGGACGTACGACGCGGACGCTGACGGTCCGTCTTGCTTGCTGCTCATGGCGGCATCCTCTCCGTGGATGTCCGCCACCCGCAGGGTGCGGGTGGCGGGCGTGCCAGGATAGAAAGACCGGTGCAAGTGGATCCCGGCCGGACCAAAGTCCTCCCGACACGCCCGCCATAAAAGACGAACATAACGTAGCGCAACGCATGAAGACGTCGTTTGAGATGGCGTCTTCAGCGCCACTTGCTAAACACGGACTTTCTATGCCCGATCGCCGATGTGCGGCGACCGAAAGAGCATCGCGGCCACACACGCACTCGTCAATCCATAACGCTAAAAGAGACCGGATTTTCAGAATAGTCTGAGTAGAAACGGCAACCATCCAGGTCGCGCGCCCACACACAAACCCAAGAGGCCTTGGCATGTCGCAATCATCCGGCATCCACCCGATCGTCATGACCGGCATCGTAAAGTCGGGAAACCGTACCGACAGTGGAGGCGAGCATGAGCGCATCAGGTGTTCCGCGGATACGTCCCGGGGAAGAGACCACCGGCTCCGGCGATCCCTCGCACGCGGTGCCAGACGGTCCGGAGCTGCCGGAAACCACGGGTTCCGGAGATCCCCGGCATATCCGGCCGGGGCAGGTGGATGAAGAGGAATAACGACGTGCCCTTTGTCGATTCGGTGCCTGTTCGTTCGACGAGCAAACAGGAACCCAGCGAGGAGTAGCCATGCAAACCCGTTTCCAGCGCATCACCCCGTTTCTCTGGTTCGACGACCGGGCCGAAGAGGCCGCGAAGTACTACGTCGCGATATTCGACGACGCGCGCATCGTCACCACCAACCGGTACAGCGCCGAGTCGGCCAAGGCATCGGGCCGCAAGGAAGGTTCGGTCATGACCGTGGCGTTCGATCTCGCCGGCCAGCGCTTCACGGCGCTGAATGGCGGCCCGGTCTTCACGTTCAACGAATCCGTCTCGATGGTCGTGAACTGCACATCCCAGGACGAAGTGGATCACTACTGGAACCGTCTGTCCGACGGCGGCGATCCGAAGGCGCAAATGTGCGGATGGCTGAAGGATCGCTTCGGTCTGTCCTGGCAGGTGGTGCCCACGGCATTGTTCGAGCTGCTTTCCGACCCCGACCCCGAAAAAGGACGGAAGGCGATGGAAGCGCTGATGACCATGAAGAAGCTGGACATCGACGGACTGCGCCGCGCCGCCAACGCCTGAAACGCTAGACGGGGTACGGGCCTTCCTCGAAGGTCCCGGCGTGATAACCCTTCACGCCGACCGCGCGGGCAAGGTCGCTGGTCAGCTCGCCGCCTTTCCGCAGCCGGTCGATAACGCCGGCGAAGTCGTGGCGCGGCTGCCAGCCGAGTTCGCGCCGTGCGCGCTCGTTGACGTACACGCGATCCAGATGCGGCGCCATGCGCCATCCCAGCGCCGCGTATGCGGCGTCGAAGCCCGGCACGCGCAGGCGCAGGGCAGCGGGCGTGTCCGTTCGCAGCAAGGGCATGTCTTCGGGAAGGAACGGCGTCGTCGCGCTGACGATGTAACGGCCGAAGCCAAGCGCGGGCGCTCGCTCGATCGCACACAGGTGCGCGCCGACGACATCTTCGATATCCACACGGCGATGCAGGAACTCGTTCGCCTTCGTGTTCGCATCGGTATAGGCCTCGCGCGCCGCTTTGCTGTCGTCCTCTTCAGGGAAGAAACGCGACGTGCGCAGCACGATGCAGGACAGATGCTTGTTCCGGTGCATCAACTGGCAGAGATCTTCCGCCGCCGATTTCGTTACGCCATAGATGTTCTTGGGAACGGGCACCACCTCTTCGGTGATCCATGCGGCCGGCTCGCCCACGGGCGGGACGAGCGCATCGCCGAAGACGCTGGTGGTACTGGTGTAGACGAACGAGCGCACGCCGGCGGCAACGGCTTCCTCCAGAAGATTCAGCGTGCCGGTGATGTTGGTGTCGATGAAGTCCTGGGTGCCGTGCGTCGCCACGTGCGGCTTATGCAGCGTGGCCGCATGAAGTACGGCGTCCACGCCCGCCATGCGATCGCGTACGAACGTCCGGTCGACGATCGAGCCGACATGCGTGGTGAATGGCGAGGCGAGCAGGTCGACACCGACGACATCGTCGCCGCGGTCGCGCAATGTGCGTACGAGTGCTTCGCCAAGATGGCCGGCGCTACCGGTAACGAGGATCTTCATGGTCGTGTGTATGCACATAAAGATCGTAACGTTAACGGGTACGGGTCGTCGTTGCACGTCTGGGACCGATGTGGATCGGTTCGGCTTCGCTCATCGTATTTCGCGATGTATGCGTGCACCACTACGGCATACTCCGGTTCTGCCCACGATGCCGAGGCGTAAGGCGGGGATGTGGGCTATTTCGATAGAAACTCCACAACGGCCAGCCCGAGAGAAGCCGTTGCCGCCCACCTGCTTGAGAACGCGTCCCTGGTTGCCAGAGTGCGGCCACAGGCGTAACGATCGTACCTCCCCGTGCGCGGTCTCTCTCCGGCAGTCCGGGCAAATAGGTCTTGAGGCGGCAACGAGACGAGGCTCCATAGCGCCGGCCGCGACGAAATTCAGCGCTCTTATTTCCGCATGCATATGGCCGCCACCAGTTACCGGTATGCCGCCAGCGTCTGAAATCATGAAAACTTGTTGCCAGTCGAGATCACGTCCACCTCCGGCAAACACACGGCGCCGCGCACCACCCCATGTCGATGTCTCGACTACCGCAGTCGTCAACATGCGTTGACTGAACTCGCCGGCCATTTCGCTGTGGACCGCACCGACCATGCCGTGCAGATCGTCGATTCGTTCTCTCCACGTTAATCCGGTTCGTCTGCGATCCGGACGCCGTTGTATCGGGGCGTAGTAGCGGAAGCCGTAGTAGTAGAGCCCGGTCGCGTCGCGTTCCTTGCCCGAGTAGCGCACCGTGCGCCAGTCCGCTTCCAGCTGCGAGCTTGCCGCTTGGCCTGGCAGGCTGATCGGAAGCGCGCGGCGCCGTAGACGTTCATGCCAGGTATGTCCTCCAGGCACCCGTCGGCGATGGAGACCTCACATTTCTCTCGACAAGAGTAATCATGTGAGGCTCGATGTCCTCGTGCCTGATGTGAATTTCGTTCATGGCGGCAGCCCCGCCAACGAAGGCGTCGAGCTCGTCGAGTGTCGCAGGCTCCTCATGCGGTTCAATGCCGAGATGCCGCATTAATTCTTCCTTGTTGTTCTCAAAATTTTCGTTCAGAGACACACCTGAAATATGAGTCGCATCGATCTCATACATTCGATAGTTTCTGTCGCGAACCGCAAAGCGCCGAGCGGATCGCGGGTCGCCGGACACGATGAGAGCATTGCCGTCACTTATCATGTTTGGAACCGAAGTGAAGTCCTTCGAATGATCGAAATGGGTCATGCCATCAGCACCGGGGAACCGTTTTGAAAGGCGATACACCTTTCCTCCCAATGTCCTCTCGATAAGACGGGCTCCGCTCGCGTCCGAAACGTGGCTATCGTCGGACGGCGACTCGCTTCGCGATGTTTCCGACGGAGACGTTTCAGGACTGTTCCGCCATCCGCTTGCTGCATGTGCCACCGATGGCAAGACACTCGCCGCGCCCCTTGAAGGGGCTCTGTATCCCGTGGCATTCATGATATTCATCAGTACAGCGACGGGGTCCGCGCCTCCACTTGCTGCGGGAGGTGCCGCCGAGAAGAGGTTAGCCGACGGCCTATCAATCGCAGAGGGGTACAGGGCAGTTATGGGACCTACAAGCCTTCTGCTCAAATGCTCGTTCGCGGCGGCATCGACGAGCATATCCAACTCGGAAATCGTCATCCCGCCGTTCGCTTCGCGCCCTACCGATCCATTCGTGTCGAACATGCCTATGGGATTGTTCCTGACCATGCGGTACAGATTTAACCCGTCGACATCGCCGGCCGGGTCGGGGTTGATCCAACGGGCGAGCCACGGGGCGTAGTAGCGGAAGCCGTAGTAGTAGAGCCCGGTCGCGTCGCGTTCCTTGCCCGAGTAGCGCACCGTGCGCCAGTCCGCTTCCAGCTGCGAGCTTGCCGCTTGCCATGCGGTACCGCCGAAGGGGTAGTACTCCTCGCACGAGGCCAGCTGGCCGGTCTCGTCCAGCTCCATCGCCGTGGAGCCCAGATGATCGGTCACGGCGTAACGGGTGGTGGTACTGCCATCGGCTTTGACGATGATGCGCACGGCGTCGCCGCCAAGCGCCACGGTGATCACGTCGCGATGCGTATGGGTGACGTCGTCATGGTGGCGTTCGAGCGTGCCCAGATAGCAGGTCTCGGCGATACGCATCGTGCCCGCCACATCGTGCCGCCAGCGCTTGCGCACGCGTTGACCGCCGCCATCGTACAGGTACAGTTCGCGATCGTTCTCCCGTGCCGCGCGCACGATGGTGGCCACCTCGCGCAGGCGATGGCGGCCATCCCACACCAGTGTCGCCCCGCCGGGATAAAGCTGATGGGCGTTGCCGCTCGCGTCGAAGAAGCCGTCGACCTTCGCCGGGTCCGTGGTGACGCTGGCGGGGAGCGCGCGATTGGACAAGGGCGCGATCGTCATCGCCTGCGTGCCGAGGTTCGTCGGGTTGCCACCCGCATCGTATGCGTACGCGCGGGTATAGGCGCGCAGGGAGGCGGGATCGCCAACGACCGGCAGCACATCGGGAAGGTCCGGGCCGTATCCCGCGGAGGCATGCTCGCGCCCGGTCGCTTCGATCAGCTGGTGGAAGGCGTCGTAGGCGAACGTGCGGGTCGCTTCGATCCTCGCGTTGCGATGGAAGACGAGGGGCGATGCGGTATCGCTGATCGCCAGGATGTTGCCGACCGGGTCGTAGCGGTACTCAAGGCGTTGCAACGGTGTCGTATCGCGCAGCGTCGCCGTGCGCCGCAGGCGTCCGTCGTCCGGGTCGTACGTCCAGGTCCGGGTGACCCCATTGGCGGTGGACTGCCCGATCAACTCGCCCGACGGGCCGTAGTGCAGGGCCGTCGCCAGCGGGATGCGGGAGCTTCCGGCCAGCATCACGCCGGTACGCACCGGGGCCCCGGCCACACCACGCACGACCTCTTGCGTATGCCCGGCCGCGTCGGTCTGGGTCAGCAGCGCACCGAGCGCGTCGTAGGTGGCAAGGGTGATCGCCGGAGCTTCCAGCGCGTCGGTATCCGGCCAGTCCGGATCGGTATCGCCGGCGAGCAGTTCGAGACGGGATGCCTGGACCTGTCCGGTGAGCGCGACACGCGTCGTTTCACGGCGACCGGCGGCGTCGAACGCCAGCACCGGTATACCGGCGAGATTGGCCGGCCACGCCTCGGCGGTGCCGTAAGTGGTGAGGGCAAGACAGCGCGAAGCGGTACCGGTGTCTTCATCGTGCCGTACGGGTCTCCCCGCCGGGTCGTATGTTGTCGTCTGCCAGACCCCGTTCGCGTCTCGCGACCACAGCGGCGCACCGGTATCGGCGACGAGCTGCCAGGCATCGCCGGCGTCGGCGCTCCACGCAAACGGCGCGCCCAAGGCGCCGGACGACCTACGCACCGGCACGTTGCGATCGACGGAACGGGCGTCGTATTGCGCGACGACACGGCCATCGGCGTCATACCGCGTGCGCTCCACTCGTTCCACGGTCCCGTCCGTCGCCACTCGTCGGTAATAACGCACCGTGCGGACGGGCAACCCGCGCGGATCGACGGCGACAACGACTGGACTGGAAATGATGTCCGACATAACGGAACCCCCTCAGGGTGTCGGCGTCGTGGTGGACTGGATCTCGTCCTCTGCAACGCTATACCAGGCGTAGAAGCGTGAGCGCCGGACGCCGCCCTTCGCATTTATAGACGATATCTGTCGACCCGTGGCGTCATAGAACAGCGACTCGAAAGCTATCGTTCCATCGCCCGAAGGATCGGCTACGTAGTGCCACGTATCCGCGAAATGCGGTCGGTATACGCGCACGGGAAAGCCGCGGTCATGCCACCGGACCCTTTCAGGGACTGCCCATCGCTGACCGGGAGGGACGCCTTCTGCGGGAGGAACCAATCGGGCTGTTTGCAGGGACCGCCCAAAGCCGTCGACGAAAGCCACCGATATCTGGATGTTGCGTGCCGGATTCATCGCGTCGTAGCAATCGGACTGGAGACTGACGGTATGGATCGGCAGACGAGGAAACGCGTCGAACACCCGCTCTGGCTCGGGTTTGTCCCGGTCCGCGCGACGCCCGTGCGCGCGAATGCATCCCTCGGCGGTGATCCACCGCGCAGCCAGCCATGTGGCGCGAAGTTCGGGAGTCCATGCCCCTGCGTTGTCGCTGAGTCGTCCCATCCATGCGTTCTCGTCGTACAGATGCGCGGTAGCGTAAACGGTCAATGTATCGCCGGGTTGGTCGATACCCTCCGCGGGCGATGCGGAAATGACTGGCCATCCGGACGAGAACGAAGAAAACCCGACTTGTATCTCGGTGTCGTTCTCCGACACTTCTGTGCCATGGAACGTCGTGGCGTAAACGCGACCGAACGGATCGAGCGCCACTTCGTGCGTATTCCTGTGGGCGTTGACGATTCGGTGAGGCTGAAGGTTGAGATAGTCGTACACCGCGGTCGTGGCGAGCTTATCGGGTCCCTCCACGCGTTCGGGAAACAGTCCAAGCCGTTCATACGTGAATGTCGTTGCCCCGACGCTTTTCGAGGTGGCAATGCTCACGGCGCGATAAAACGCATCGACGCCTGCGTAAACGGTGATATTGGTCGTCGTGCCCCATATCACCTCGCCGGGATTCAGTAGCGGCGATTGCATCGGCGTGTAACCGCCCCGGTTGAGATGGCTCTGTAGTTCCGATGAGGAAAGTACGGATTCGTATTCGGAGATGGCCCGCTCGTCGATGGCCGCCGACATGATCGATGTCGGAAGGCCATGGAAGGATGGCGATGCGGAAACGTCGCTCTCGTCGTACACCGCGTGCGTCAATGAAACGAGCTTCCGGTCCGTCGTCGCTATCGGACTATCCACGGCGACGAACCGTTCGACACAAATGTCGGCTTCGTCGAGATCGTCGCGTGCGATGGCAAGGGCATTCACGCGCACGTCGCCAGATACACCGGGCCGCCACGCATCGGGTTGGATCAGGTACCACGGATTCGCTAGTGTCTCGGATACATAGTGCATGGCCTGCTGCTCGTCGATGGACGATTTCCACCACGTGGATTCGTGTCCGTCGGCATAGGGCGGCGAGGCGATATCGCGCCGTGCGCCGGACACCGTCACGCTTTGCAGCGTGTTGCCGTATTCGTCCCGGACGAGACTGAGCGAATGCGTACGACGGGGATCGGCCGGCAATCGTTCATAGGAATAGCTCAACTGCTCCGCCTCCATGAGCAGGCAAGATCCATAGGGGTGAGTGTCGTTGGGCGCTTCGACTTGCCGCAGATGCGGACGAGCCTCGGTTACCGAATAGGGATGGACGGCGATGGCGCGATTGTCCATGCCGAAAACTTCTGTACGGCGAACGGAGCCGGCCAACGCGCGCCAGAGTTCCATCCTGTCGGTCTCGGGCAGATTGTTTCGCGGGACATCGAGCTGCGCGACCTTGTTCCACGTCGTAAACAGCGGCGGTTGAACGCCCACGGCCTTATCGTCCGACGCATAAAATCCCGTGCGTGCCGTGTCGATATCGGGATGGCCCACGTAGTACCAGCTCTTCGTAAGAATGCCGGGTGCCGAGGAATCGTTGGCATCGCGGCCATCGGGTGCGCCTTCGTCAACCAGCGTATGCATGGCGAATCCGCGAAACTGCTTCTCCTGACCGTCGTAATAACCGCCACGCCAGGTATGTGTCGTTCTCGTTGTGTGCCGCCCGATCTCGTCGTGTCGCGTCATGTGCTTCACGACATGAACAGGGAAGGGCAGATGCGACACGGGCCTCTGTCCCGCCGGGAGAGCGGCTTTTTCGTCGAGCCATTCTTGCGCGGAACTGCGGTAGGCAACGGTTGTCTCGCAGCCGCGGTTGTTATTGCACCATTCGATCAGATGCGGCTTCTTCGTCGCGAAGTCCAGTCGCCAGTGCCGGGGAACCCGCGTGCCGTCCGATCCGTGCGGCGTGGTCAGCAGCATGCTTGCGCAGCCGATACCCGCCGCATCGGCGAAGCTGATGGTCCAGGTCTCGTCGTAGTACAGCCCTTCGGGCCATGGCCATTCGACGGCCGCTTCGAACCCGTGTCCCGAACGATTCCGGAATACAAGCAAGTACTCGCTCGTGGCGTACAGCACATCCACGGGACCCGAGCCGTCGAGGTCCGCCAGAAAAATACGGGCGGGATCGAGCATACCCCGAAGATCGAGCATGCCCAGTGGCAGTGCGGTGTTGCCGAACCGTCCGTGCCCGAGATTGGGCCAGCAGACGACCGCCCCGTTGGCGCCGATGCGCAGCAGATGTTGCTGGCCGCTGCCCAGCGGATCGGCGAAAGCGACGATCGCGTTCGTACTCCCCGTGACGGGCAAGGGATCGCCAGCATGCGCCACGTTTGTTGCGGTCCCATAGCCAGCTTCGCGAAGAGACGGGTAGACGCGAACGCTTGACGGTCCGATCAGTGCGAGATCCATGAGGCCCGCGCCGGCAAGGTCGGCCCATTGGGCCTGCGAGTGCAGGAACTCTTCGGGAAACGCCCTGAACGGCGTAAAAGTGGACCAGATTCGCGTGGCATCCAGTGTGTAATAGCCACGCAGTTCGGGGTCCGCGACGAGCCAGTCGAGTTTGCCGTCGCCAGTGAGGTCGACGAGCATCCGCCGCGTCGGCATGGCATGCCTGTCCTCGCGTGCGAAACCCCGCCTTTGCTCTCGCACGCCATCTTCGCCACGAATGGCCGGTATGCGTGGTAACGGCACGGGTTGACCGTATGACACCCCGTCGGGCGTATCGGGATTGCGCCGCGGTTCGCGATACACCCAGCCCGAGTCGTCGCGGTGAAGGATGCCTGGAATGCCTTCGCCGTAAAGATCCACCAGCTGTGCGCGGACTCCGTCGTCGAGCCCGGGAAATCGCGGCAAGGACGCATAGGTCCAGCGGGTCGCATCGAAATCCGTCCACGCGAAGTCGACCGGCGGCGTTTCCCTGCGAGTGGATGCGGCGTTGCCGCGGTAAGCCATGAAACGTGCGCCCGTCAGGCGGCTCACCTGTGACGACGTATCGTATTCAAACAGCGTGCGGCGCGTCAGTACGGCGGCCGATGTCGCACTGTCCACCCGATGAAACATCAGCGCCTGTTTGCACAAGCGCAGTGTCCGGTGTTCGAAGCCGTACGAGAAATCGCAGAAGCGATCGGGTCGCGGTGTCCATGCCAGCGTGGGCTCATAGCCCGGCATGGTTTCCGGATCGTCGCCACGCTGGCCATAGTCGAAAATCAATTCGAAATAGAAGTACTTCGAGTCGGCCACGTCGGCGCCGAGCAGTCCGTAGGGAACATCGTCCCCCATTTCGTTGCCGTAGCGTACGCGGCATGGATACCGCGCGGCCCGTTTGTCGCGCAGGCTCTCTTCGGCAGGCACGCCGAAGCCGTCCTCGGCAATATAGTCGTAGATCGTGTGTTCGCCCGAAGGCGTTACCGACTCGCGCAGACGCCACTCCGCAATATGGGCCGGCATGTCCGGATCGCACAGAATGGCATCCGGATGTCCGCCGAAAAGATGCAACATACCGCTGGTTTCGTGGACGAGCCAGAATGCCGGCCCCGACGTGGCCTTCGGCGTCCATTGCTCGATAAGGTCGCACGATGACGCGACGCGTTGCCGGAAGCGGCGGACGTCGTATGTCGTGGGAAGCGAGACACTTCCATAGGTGTCGGTCACGTGGCTCTCGCCCGGAACAAGCCACTGATCGTCGGGAGCGACGAAAACGTCCTTGTCGTCGTACTTCGGAATACCGTGCGTCGTTCGGCGACGGATTGCCGGAATACCGATGGTCCAGCCCATGCCGAAGAGACCGTTGCCGAGACTCGTGCCATAGGACAGAGACAACGCCGGCGTACTAGTGCGGCAGGGCGACACGGGTAGCGGTATTCCGATCGAGACGCCGCCGGTTCCTCCGACGGAGGTCCATGTCGTGCCCACGCTGGGCATGGCACCGCCCGCTTTGGGTAGCGACGGCGCGGCAGTCAGCGGTACCGATCGGTTATTCACGATGAGACCTCACGGCGTTCTGCTGGAAGCACCGGGATGGATGGTGTAGCGCACGTGGAAAATGATGTCGGTAATGCTTAGAAGCATCGCCTTCTGCGAACGCTTCGAATCCGTTCTCGCATCCGGGAAAGTGAGGGTGAACGTTCCGGTATCAGCGATCGGAATGCCTTCGAAAGGAAGATACTTCACATCTCCCGGGTCGCTCACGAAAAGGCCGCTGTCGACCAGGCCGTGGGAGAGTTTCACCCGGTCGCAGCCGGGCGGAAGCTTTGGTGCGTATCCGCCGGTGTAGGCAAGCGATGCCCGGATGTCTTCGTACGGTCCGGTGACCGCTGGAATCGACACGCTGACCGACTTGATCGTACGCTTGCCGGTGTCGGGATAGTCCGAATCGATAGAGAGCTTCGTCAGTTCGAAGGAGACGTTGAGAGATGTGGTGTCCGGTGCTGGCGTGACCGTCACGATGCCTGATGTGCCAGTCGACCCAATGAGGCCCGCGGAAATCAGCGCGGCCAGCGATGTGGCCCCTTCCGTCCCGCCGTCGAGCGACACCGTCCGTTCGACCTCCTGCTGTCGCAGGTTCCACTCGATGTGCGCGTTCTCCAACCGCTGCAAACCCAGCATAAGCGTCTCGCCCGCCATGAGTCCCTGATACACATCGTTCCATGCACCGGTAAGCAGGAGCGGGGTCGTGTTGCCCGATTCGAACTGATAGCTCGCCTGCGCATATGCGCAGAGCCCCGCCGCGGCGTCGTAAAGTTGGTAGTACAGCGTCGCCATGCGGCTGCCAAGCCAGCGGAACAGCGTTTCTCCGGTGAAGCGTGTGCTGAGCGTATCGAGTACCGCTTGGGCGAAACCCAGCTCCATATCGTTTTGATCGGCCTGCCGGCCTGCCATGGCGATCTGCGAGCGTAATGCGTCGAGTTGCGCATCGAGCTGCGCGATTTCCGAGGTGGCCTGGTCGCGTTGCAGTCGCCAATCCTCGCGACGACGGCGATAGATTTCGGACGTATCGAGTTGAGTGGCTTCGCTGTCCTTAATCTGGGCCGCCAGCTCGAAGCCTTGTCCTGTTGCCCGAACGATCGCGCCCCAGTTCATGCCGCCCACGCCACAGGCCATGCCGGCGATGAACGAGTTAGGGGCCATATCCAGCGCTGCACCGGCCAACGTCGTAACGCCTGCGCGGGTGCGCCATTCCGACGACTCCGAGCGCAAATCCATCACACGCTGTTCGTTGCGCGAGATGTGTTCGTCGTAGAGTGCGGCATAATGACGCTGTCGCGCTTGCGCGGAAGCGCGGGTTTCCGTCGTTGCGCGTTCGCTGTGCGTCAGCATGTCGATATTGTGCTGTTGTACTTCGCGCGTGATGTTGAGAAGCGCGGTCTGATGGGTCTGTTGAAGGACGCTCAGCGCGTCGGCATCGCGTCGTTCAAGAATGCCCTGCAGCGTGGTGCCGAACTGTATCAGCTGTTGCACAGCGTTCCGTGCGCGTTCCAGCATCAAAGGGAAACGCATGGACTGCAGAAGGCTACCGCCGCTTCCCGCGCCGCCCGAATTGTCGCCGGCCAGTCGGCGGTTTTGCAGTTCGCGTGGCGATACCGGTGTTTCGTAGAGCGGCAGCATCAACGGCAACCCGTCGAGCGATAAGTTGTTGCGCAGGTTGTATAGCCGTAGCTCGAAACGATCCCACCAAGTCAGGACGGCATCGTCGACCGGCGGCAGGAACGGGCTGTTCGTCATGGGGATCTCAGCCGGGTTTCCCGAGACGAATACGAGATCGTGCGCTCGGGTGTCGGTGTCCAGCACGGCAAGCGCGGCATTGCCTGTCGCGGCCGCATCGCCCAATAACGGATTCGTCCAGAACTCGCCGAGTTCGACATGAAAATAGGGCCGCGGACCGAGAAGCTGCAACGCATGCATGTACCACATCTTTGCCTCGGTCAGCGTGTCGCGGGTCTGCTGGCGATAGGCCATGTCGCCGCGTTCCTGAAGCATGCTAAGCCAGCGCAGATACACCGCGAGCTTGTAATGCATCGGGTCGTTCGCGGCCACGATGTCCGGGTCGTCGGTAATGACACCCAGCTCGGGTCCCCATGCGGCGTCTCGCTGAAGCGGGACGACATTCCAGTAACGGGGTTTGCCATCGACCATCTCGGGCTGGCCAAGGACGTTGACATAGCCGGAGGGTGAAAAGATGAAGCGCATCCATCGTTCGGCTTCATCGAAACGTTGCTCGGCCAGCAGGCGACAGGCAATCAGCCAGGGCACGTGGAAGAACAGCTCCAGCATGTAGAGGCCGTTTGCTCCGGTGAACCTGATCGGCGAATCGTACGGCGGCGAAGCAAATAGGGGCTCGATCCCCTCCCTTTGCGTGCTATAGCTGAGCAGTGCGTCGACAGACGCACCGATGCGGCGTTCGAAGAGAGGGCCGGCAAGCGAGGTAAGTGTCGCAACGTAAACTCCATTGACATCCAGGCTTTGAACTCCATAGTTGTCAAGGATTCTGCACGGCGAGCTGTTTGACTCGGTCAAGCCTCCGGAAACGATAATTCTCGGAACTACGTCGTAGACTGCGAAGCCATTAGAACCACTTCCCTCAATACGATAGCGAAGCTGGATATTTTTCGCTCCGATATCGGCGGGTGTACCCACGAATGCGGCCGTCCACGGGTAGTCACCGGCAGGAGCAGTGATGGTGGCGATCTCGGTGGGATTTCCATTTTTTGCATCTGCAAAGACGGAAAATTTGAAGCCACTTACTTGTGAGTAATAACTCATTGTGAAATTGAAGTCAGTCTTTCCGCTGCCTTTTTCGACAAGACTAAGGTGGTGCACGGTAAGTCGTGTCGGAAACGAAAAATTTTCGTCCGTAGGCACGATGGTAAGATCGCCTACGGTGTAAACAAGACTGCGTCGCATGGATTTGCCATAACTCACGTTATATGGGCCAAGATCTGTCCCAGTGGCTACCCACGTAATTTCATCGATCTCATACGCTTTGGTCCATGCCTCGGGCCCATTGACCAGCACGGTCAATCGGGGGTGCGCATCCGTTCTTAAGACGGGGGCAACATAGATATCTCTTACGCTGCCCAGGTCGTACGTAAATTCGTTGCGCCGCACACGCCAGTGTCCACCCGAGCCAAGCCGAGCGACGTTGAGTTCAAGCCGGTACTGCGGATTGGGAGCCAGGTTCGGACTGGTGCCGGTGGTTTTCATTTCGTCCATGACGCGCGCGAGCCATATAACGTAGAGCCTCTCCTTGAACAGGACGATATTGGGGTCGCCAGCAAGGTCCGCGACGGGAGGAATGCCGGCATCTACCGGCATCCATTGCCCCCACACGCCTGTATTTAGGGTGCCGACAACGACAACACCTTCGGCCCGTCGCCAGTAATAACGTGGCGTTTCATCGTTGTTACGCGCAAGGAAAAGCATCGGCGATGTCGCCGGATCGGCTTCTTCCATAAAGCCGTTGACCACCGTCATCTCGAAGATGTCGCCCAGTTCGCCGACATAGGTCGCGATGGCCGCCTCGGCACGCTCCTCGGTCAGCCTTCCTTCGTTGATCGACTGTTCTAGGTTGAGGAAGGGCGTGGTCTTCCCATAGCGAAGCTCCGGATCGAGATAGCTTGCCGGGTAGCGTAAAAGCCGCTGCAGGCCGGCCCATGTACCATAGCGTTTGTAGTATGCGTCCCAGTAGGAATAGAACGTGTTGGTACCGGAAAGCTGTTCGAGAACGGCTGCATCGACGCCGGGTTCCAAGCCTTCGCGACACCGGTGCAGATAGAGCTGAACACTCGAAATTGCTTCGGCGATGCGACTTGTTCTGACTTTGCCCGAGACCATGGCGTCGAGAAGCAAGTACTCGTAAAGATCGTTGGTCGTGCGCAGTGTGCCAACGGCCAAACCCGTGGGCGCGTAACGAATGTAGTAGGCGACCAGCGCATCCCGTTCGCGTTCGTCGAGCGTCTGGTTCAGCGTGACGTTCATGCCATGCTCCGTGCAGGGGTGGAGTTTGCTATGGCGGACAACGAATGCGCCGCAGCGAGTACCCTGGGTGCCAATTTGGTACGTAGCGCCGCCGCTGCGGTGCTCGTGGCGGCGCGCAGTTTCTTCAGATCGTTGACGTCGCCGGGCGCGAGGTGAAGATGCTGCACTTCGTCCATCCAGACGACGAGCTGGTAATGCTGGACAAACGACGTGGGATAGACGTCCTTGCCGAACAGGCATTCCATGGCCTGTTGTGTCGTCGTCGGGTCCCAGTCGTGCAACTCGCACATCTCGGCGATGCGCAGATCACCCACGGCGATGGCATCTGTGCTTGCGCGAATCAGATAGCGCCGGGCTTCGGCTTGCTTCTCCCCGGCGAAGCGTTCGATCCATGCGACGTAGCGGGAAAGCCAGAGCAGGAGTTCCAGCGTGGGTAATCGCGATATTTTGCCAAGGAGAGGAGATGTCTCGGAGCTGGGTGCGGCCGGCATAAGAAGATCGACATCCTGTTCCGTCAGAACGGACCAATGGCATATCAGGGTGAACTGATTGAGCATCTGACAGTAGACGATCGTCTTTTCCTCTAGCTCAAGATTGCCCATGTCGACAGGTATTGCGATTCCCTTGATGGCGGCCCAGAACGCCAGGATGTCGAAACCTTTCATGGCCGGATTCATTGTCTCTATCACGCTGTCCATCCACGTGACCGTGGCAGTCATCACGGTATGCTTCAGGCCGAACTGGCTTGCCAGGTGGCGGCATAACTGATCGACGATCGTCGCGTCGTCGGTGGCGTTGACCGCGTCGCGTGCATTCTTCACGAATGACAGCAATTCTTCGGTGGCGGTGGTTCGATAGGTGCGCGTCGTCATGAATTCGAGCGTGGCGACGTTGAGCTTTCGTGTGTCCTTCTGTTCCGCCATCCAGTCGACGATGTGTTGCGTACGCTCGATAATGGCGGGAATGCGCACAGGCAAGTCTAACTTTCCCGCAACCTGATTCACGATGGACATGGGCCCAGCGGTGCCACCGTCGACGGCATCCATGCGAGTCCAGAGCGCGAGGCCTTCGTCGGGTGTAAGCCCGAACACGCGCGGTATTTCCACCAGACGATAGAACGCGGCGATAACCTCCGGTACCAGGAAAAGTGTCGCCGGCGTGCCTTCTTCCGGGGGTGGGCTTACCTGGACCTTCGCAATCAACGTGGCGAGGTGGCATAAAAGACGGTCGTCGATACGAAGGCCGCCGCATAGGCGTGCGCGGATACCGTCAGGACTATCAATATACGGATCAAATGTAATCTCGTTTTCAGGGAACGGACCGGTTCCGAAAACCTGTTCGACGAAGGAGGACTGATCGGGCCGGCGATTGGGATTGAGAATACCGATAAAGGCGCCATACACATTGACCGATAGACCGTAGCGATCGCGAAGTGGCATGTATGGTGCGAGCGCGGACAAGGTCGCATTCAGTTCATCGGCCGTACCTTGCCCGGCCTGCACCGTGATCCAGTCGATCTCTTCGAAGCTGAGGCCGCATGCGCGCCACAGGCGGAGCATGCGTTGAATGCGGTCGAAGGTCCGATTGTCTGTATTGACAAGTTTGCCATCCTCCGTCGGAGGTTTGCCAATATAAATTCCGATAGGTGGCAAGGTATTTCCTTCCCATCCGTTGATATATATAGATCCATAGAGGCGTGGGCCGGCAGAAACTATTTCCGGTGGACTGGGTGCCTGGGTCTCGGATACCCAGAAACGAAAGGTGGCAAACCGGAGTGTTTCAATGGGTAACGACGGGGCGGGAAAGCTACATAGCACTGTCTTAGGTGTTTCGTTAAGGCTCATAATCTGCGCAAGGTGAACGCCCATCGATTCGCCATTAATTTCCAGGCCGACGGTCAAATAGCGAGTGCCGGCGGTCGTTGCCCACGCTTCAAAACGCGTTCCAGTATTAACTGAGCTGTATTGAATTCTAATGTTCTGAATATGGGCCCAGTTTCCGGCCAGTATGGTCTGGCCGATAAAGGGATAGATAAATGACACATCGAAGGGCGATGCCCTGTTAGTGCTATAAGAAGCAACAAGCTCATGCGCCTCCGCTTCGCTCAGCCCCGTCGACGCGGTGAGTTCACTGACATTGTTCAACGTCAATGGTGCGGTCTGACCGTAATACGATGCGAGCGTGGCGGCATCGAAGGCGGGGCTTACGAGAATCTCGTACTGCTCTGGCCCAAGGCCGAGGCGCTCTTGCTGAAGCGCTGGCATATGTCGCCCAGTCCATGTGCCAACCGGATCGAATGCCTCGCGACGGAAATCCTCCAGACGCGCCCATACTTCCGGCAGGCTGGTCCCGCTGGCGCGAATAGCCTCGCTGATGATAACGGCGTTATGGTTATAGGGCAGGGTGGATGGATAGACCTTGCCGGTGAGTGCATCCTGCGACGAGGTCGATCCCAGACCCTTCCGCAAGACTTCCAGCACAAGATCGAGCGTCGGGAGTTCTTCTGTCAGGTGTGTCTGCGTCAATGTCAGGCCCGCAAGGTCGGGGCGACGCTTGAAGAGATGGTATGCGTTATTGGACGCATGCAGCGGCAGTGCGGTCTTGTAGAGAAAGGTCAGATAGGCCGCGGGAGAAAAAAGCGATGCGACGGAATCCGGGGGGGCATAGATGTCGTCTCGCTTGGGGAACCAGTCCCCGTAATCCTGACCAAGGACACGCTTGATCCATGCCTCGTCGCTTGGTGCATCGAACTTGCGCAACGCCAACATGGCCGGTTCGCCGTGTGCGAGACGGCGGATATGAAAGCGCGTGAGGGCGGCGGCGCGTTGCGTCGCGGCGCTGTAAAGCGCGGCCACCGTGGCTTCATCTTGCAGAGCCGATCCATACTGCGCGACAAATGCCGCTCGGGTTTTGTTCGTAATGTCGAACACGGAGGCGATGCCGGTTGCTTCGAGCTGTTCGCGCAGCCGCACGAGGCCGTCGACGCTTCCGGAAGATGCCAGCCTCTGGTGCCGCTTCGACTGTCGTACCGGCCGCTGCGTCGATGTGCTGCAGAATGCCGGTCCCTGGTCCGACGGGGGTACGTTGTTTCGTGGCATGACTGTATCTCGCGTGCAACACGACACCTGCCCGCGAATACATCACGGGATGAAATGGAGCTGCGGTAGGCGAGATGGTCCGCATGCGTGTGGACCATCTCGCCTACCATTCCACTATCGGCGCGAGGGTTGAACAATATGTCGTTGGTTGTAGGGGCGACGACGCCCCGGGTACCGCGGGAATGCAACCAGGGCGAGAACGGCGATGCGCGTTCTCGCGAGCGGCTATCGCGATCAAGCTACCAGGTGGCTTCGAGTTTGCGGAACGGCTTTGCCAACACAACACCATTCGCATCGAAAGTCGTCACCGGCTTGCCATCGATGACAACGGCTGCCGGTCTTTGCCGGTTCGGCCAGAACACCCTCACGGCGGTGTTCTTGTGCAGTCCGTCGCCCAGCGTCATGCGCAGCGTTTTGTCCTGCTGCTGCGCGGTCATCGTCAGCATGCCGTACGCGGTCGGCAGCTTGCGGATATCGATGCCTTCGCCCCAGAGCCAGGCCGTCGACGCGCCGGGCAGCAGATACAGTCCGTCGTCGGCCTCGCGCATCAGCATGCCGAACAGCGCGCGGGCGTATTCGGAGCCAATCCATGTATGCGGCATGTCGCCCAGATAGCCCGGATGGCGAAGTCGCGAATGAACCACTTCCGCGAATTCCTGCCACTCCAGCGGACGACGGTCGCGCATCAGGTTGTCGAAGAGTTCGTTTGCATCCTTCGGCCGGTTGAGATGGACGTAGGTAAGGATGTTGCGCATCTCGTACGGCGTGTACGCATAAAGCGAATCGGGTTTTTCGCGCGCGCGGACATCGTCGAGATAGCGCGTGAACGTACGTTCCAGCGCATCCGCGGGCAGCAGATCCTGTTGTCCCGTGGGATCGAGGGCGATCGACACGCCGGTCGGATCGCCGTCGCCAAGATCCGCGGCGGACGGGATGAAGTCCGATCCCTTCCACGCCATGGTCGCGCGGATGGATGCGGCGACCGATTCGCGCAGCGCGGCGTACTGCCCGCGTGCCCAGGTCGCCATCTCCTTATCGCCCCATTGGTCGGCCAGCCAGATGCCGTCGTGCCAACCCTTCAATGCCCAGTAGTCGTCCCAGTAGCTATGCGTCGGGCTGGAATAACCCTCGTGGCTGATCGACGGCGCGATGATGCCGTGGAAACGCTCCGGTGCCGGGCGGTCGGACAAGTAACCGGGTACCAGCGTGCGCTCGCGCAGTTCCTGCATGAACTGCATCGCCAGTCGAACTTTCCGGTGATAGTCGCGCACGGTGGACGCGCCACCGTCGAGCCGCGCCACGTCGGCGACGAGATTGATGAATTCGCCCTGGCTGTCGTACTCGATATCCGAACCGAAGCCGGTGTTCACTGTGCCGTCCGCGTTGAGGATCGGTGAGACCAGGCCATTCGGATGCACAGCATGGTCGGCGTACCAGCGCAGATAATCGCGCGCGGCTTTCGTTTCGCCAAGGCGCAGCAGGATCGACGACGTCGCGGCGCCGTCGCGAATGAAGGACCGGTTGTAGTTGCGCGGGCCGGCCTGCATCGCCGGTCCCGTCTGGTTGATCAGCATGTACGCGCCTTGCGCGCGAAGCATGTCGACCAGCGAACGATCGGGCAGGGAAAGACCGACGCCGCCGAGACGCTTCTGCCAGTCGGCGGCCACGCGCGTCGCGATAACGTCGAAGTGTGCACCCGCATCGTTGCCTGCGCCGAGCAGCGCCGAGCGGTCGATTGCCGGCGCGTCGGGTAAACGCGTGGCCTTCGGATCGAAGGCCACGGTGCCGAGTGGCATCGCAATGACGATGTCCTTGTGTGCTCCCGGCGCCAGTTGCACGCGATAACCCAGTGCGGCGGCGGCGAGACCGTCGTCGTCGTGCGCCGTCGTGGCGGCGGGCAGCGTGCCTGCCGCCACGCTCGCCGTGATTTCGGATTCGCCATGCGCGCCGAACGGTGCGGCGCCACGGGTGTCGGCCGGTGTCAGCGACTGGAACAACAGACGACCGTTCACGCGAACGTCCGTCTGGGCGTTCCCACCTTCGATAGCGATGTCGTGGATCGGCGACGGACCGCCGTTCTGCCACGGCGGATTGACCTGCATCGGCCGCACGACGAGCGACAACGTGCCGTCGACCGGTTGCGTGCCGGTGTTCGTCAGTCGATGGCGAACCAGCGTCACCGGCTGGCCGTTCTGCTCGACGGCAAAGGATTCGCTTTGTACGGCAAGGCCCGGCTGGGCGATCCAGCCCACGGTCGGCATCGGCATCCAACCTTCGCGCAGGGCATGTTTACGATCGCTGCCATCTGCCACCGCTGTGTGGCCCGACGCTTCGCGCCACACGGCCTGCACCATCGGCGCGCCTTTGAATGCCTCGATGTCGCCGTATTCGTCGAAGATCGACTTCTGCATGCCGGCAGGCACGCCCACCACCGTCCAGTAAACCTGCTCCATATGCAGCGACGACGGGAAGAGTTCCGCATGCGCGCGTGCGGCGGCGATCTGGTATCGCTTCATCGGCGTCATGACGCGCGGTGGCGCAAGCAACGTCAGCCGCTGGACCGAAAGTGGCGCACCGTCGACCTGGCCGACGGTAAGGCGCAGCTCGGTCGCGGTCAGCGGTTCGCGCGCGGCCAGGTACGACGACGTACCAACGGCGCCGGGATCGGACGCCAGTTCGTGCCAGATGCCGGCGGTGTCGCGCGCTTCCAGTCGTGCGTCGCGGTGCGGTCCCGCCCATGCGACATCCAGACCGGCGATGGTCAGGGGGCGCGGCAACGTCACGTGCAGTTCGCGCGTGTCCTTCTGCTTTCCCTTCGCGCCAACGACTTGTGGCGAACCGGCGCTCCATAGCGCCGCCTGTGCGCCCTTGCCCGAAAGGCCGGAAATTTTCGCGGCGTCGCTCGCGGCCAGCGGCTCGAATTCGAAAACCGATACGCCCCAGTCGGCTGTGCGCGGCACGCTGGCCAGGCGCACATAACGCGCGGAAACGTCGGGGAAGAACAGGTATTCCGTCCCGCCGATGCTATCCGTCGTGGCATAGGCCTTGTGCCAGTCGCGACCGTCCGTCGACGTTTCGATGTCATACGACGCTGCGAAGCCGCTGTCCCAGTGAATGATCAGGCCGCCGACCGGCGCCACCTTGCCCAGATCCACCTGGAACCACTGTCCCGCGCTGAAGGCACCGCCCCAGCGGGTAGTCAGGTCGCCATCGATCGCGTGTTCCGGCGCAAGCGCGGGAACCTGTTGCGACGAACTGGACGCCCGCCATTGGGACCGTGCCGGGAAATCCTTGTCCGAGGCCATGGCGTGGGAGCCGATCAGGAGCGCACTCAGGAAAAGCGAGGTGCGAAGCGATGCGGGCAGGGCGCCGCGGAGACAAGGCAAGGGCATGAAACGTCCAGTCCTTAAGGGGCAAGGGGCGGATCATAGCCTCGCATGAAAACGTTTACATGCGGCGTTGCGGCAAACGGGAAGCGGGGGGTTGGGAATGGGTAGTGGGGGCGTAAATCCGGCGATCGATCGAGGGGCCGGCAGCGTCCGGCGGACGCTCGCCGGAAATGCGCCCCCACTACCCACCCCCACCCCCCGCTTTCCGTCATATGCTTGGCAAAGTTGCGCCGGCACGGCCAGGTACGGAAAGAAGATGAGCGAACCCAGCGCGGCAACGATTCTCATCGTGGATCCCGAGCCGCTGATCGTCGAGTCGATCGCCGTAGCGCTGGCGGCCAATGGCTATCGCACGCTTCAGGCCATGAGCCGCGGCATCGCACAGCACATGGTCAACCACGATCGTATCCACGTACTGATTTCGCACGGCCATCTGCACGGCGACAGCACGCCGTTCTCGTTCGCCACCGAAGTCAGTTCGGCTCATCCGGATATGGCCATCGTGGCGGTCACCAGCGATGGGCATACGGATCACGCGTTCATTCCCGAACGCGCGCGCATTCTGCGCAAACCGTTCGACGTTTCCGATCTGTTGAATGCGATCGCCGACGCGCAGGCTTTGGCACGAGCCGCGTCGTCGTAAGCGTCAGTGTGTGTCCAGGCCGCGGATGCGCTCGATGTCGCGTAACGGCGGCAATCCATACAGACGGCCATATTCGCGACTGAACTGCGACGTGCTCTGATAGCCCACGCGATAGCCGGCCGTTCCGACATCGAGCTTTTCCAGAAGCATCAGCCTTCTCGCCTCGTGCATCCGGAGCTGCTTCTGATACTGCATGGGCGTCATCGCCGTGACGGCTTTGAAATGGTGGTGAAGCGAGGACACGCTCATGCCCACGTGTTCTGCCAGCTCGTCCACCCGCAGCGGTTCGCGAAAATGGTCGCGAAGCCACGCGATGCTCCTGGCGATGCGGTTGCCCGGACTGTCGGCCACGGCGATCTGGATCAGTTGCGCGCCGCAGGGACCGGTCAGTAAGTGGTAAAGGATCTCCTGCTCCGCCAGTGGCGCGAGCGCGGGAATGTCTTCCGGTCTGTCGAGCAGCCGGAGCAGTCGTAGCGTGGCATCCAGCAGTCCGGGCGACGCGACATTCACCGCGACACCCAGTCTGTCGGTGGCGGCAAGCGCACGGTGCGGGATGCTTATCCGGCTCATCAGGTCGGCCAGCGCGTTGCTGTCGATGGACATGCCAAGACCCATATGCGGCTCGTCCTCGCTGGCCTGCGTTACCTGCGATACCACCGGTAGTTCGAGCGACACCAGCAGGAAATCGCCCACGCCGTAGCGATAGGTCTCGGCACCCAGCGCGATGCTTTTCTGGCCCTGGACAACCAGCGCGAAACAGGGCGACTGCGCCACGTGCAGGCACTGGCTCGGCGACGAACGACGGCTGAAGAAAAGCGAGTCGATAGCCGTGCCGCTATAGGTTTCGTCCGTGGCATAACGGGCAATGATGGAAGCGATTTCCAGAAAGGGCCCGGACTGGGGATTCATCCACATTTACCCGCTATAGAGCGATTTATTCGCCGGCTCCATCGTATCCGGTTTGCCACGGTGGCATACCGGGAATCTTCCCGTTTGCAGGATCGTGCATGAAACATGGAGGATGCGGATAACGGTGTCTGTGTTGCGGGGATCAGGCTCTCAGCCCAGTCCACGACACCCCGGAGCGAACCCAAGATGACAACGGCCAAAGCCTATGCGGTATCCGCGGCACGGATGCCTCCGCGCCCCTTTACGATCGAACGTCGCGCGCCACGTGAGGACGATGTCGTGATCGACATCAAGTATTGCGGCGTATGCCACACCGATATCCATCTGGCCGCGAACGACTGGGGTAACGCCATTTATCCCATGGTTCCCGGGCATGAGATAACGGGCATCGTCTCCGCCGTCGGCGGCAGCGTTACGCGGTTCAAGGTCGGAGATCGCGTCGGCGTGGGCGTATTCGTGGATTCGTGTACCGCATGTGCCGAACGCGATCGCGAGCTGGAGCAATACCGGCCGGGCCTGGTCGGGACGTACAACGCCATCGAACCCGGCAGCGACCTGCCGACCTACGGCGGCTATTCCGACCACATCGTCGTGAAGGAAGGCTATGTCCTGTCCATTCCCGACAACCTCCCGCTCGACGCGACGGCACCGCTGCTATGCGCCGGTATCACGCTTTATTCGCCACTGCGCCATTGGAAAGCCGGTCCCGGCAAGCGAGTGGCCATCGTCGGCATGGGCGGTCTCGGGCACATCGGCGTCAAGCTCGCGCACGCGATGGGCGCCGAGGTCACGGTGTTGAGCCAGACACTTGCCAAGCAGGAGGATGGGCTTCGGCTGGGCGCCGATCATTACTTCGCGACCGGCGATTCGTCGATCTTCGAAACCCTCGCCGGCACATTCGACCTTGTCGTCAGCACCGTTTCCGCCGCGATGGATTGGAACGCCTATCTCGGATTGCTGGCGATCGATGGCGCACTGGTGCTGCTGGGTGCGCCGGCAGAGCCGGTTCCCGTGAGTGCGTTCGCGATCCTGCCGAAACGTCGCACGCTTGCGGGTTCCATGATCGGTTCCATCAAGGAAACGCAGGAGATGCTGGAGTTCTGTAGTCAGCACAACATCGTTTCCGAGATCGAGCTGATCGACATCGACCAGCTCGAAGAGGCTTACGAGCGCGTGCAGAAGAGCGATGTCCGTTATCGGTTCGTCATCGACATGGCATCGCTCAGATAGGCTGGCAAGCTCCGTGATTCGTGGCCTCCACTTCCCCCCCTTCGCCGTCGTTCCTGCGCAGCCACTATCCAGTCAATAGAAAAACTATCTATTGAACATGCCGCCCGTAGTCGATCCGCATAGTGTCTTGCTCCACACTGCTGCCCATGACAAGGACAACATCCGACAGGCGACCCTATGCGTAGCAAGCTGTTCGTGCCGGGGGCGCGACCGGAATTGTTCGCGAAGGCACTTGCCGGTCAGGCCGATGCTCTTTCCTTCGATCTGGAAGACTCGGTCGTTCCCGAACTCAAAAGCGAAGCACGGCAGCAGGTCGCCGATTTCGTGACAAGAGACGCGGTGCGCGGCGCCGCCAAGGTCATCATCGTCCGCGTCAACGCACCGAAGACACCGTACTTCGAAGACGACGTGCGTGCGATGGCACGCGATGGCGTCACTTTGCTCAATCTGCCCAAGATCGAGTCGGTGGCGGCATTGCTCCGCGCGATCGATGTGTTGGAATACGCCGAGGTGGCCAACGGCGTCACGACGCCTATCCGTCTTCTGATCAATGTCGAAACGCCCAGAGCGCTTGCCCGCGCCGCCTCGCTGGCGTCCGCGCATCCGCGTGTTGCCGGGTTGCAGCTGGGGCTGGGCGACCTGTTCGAACCGAATGCCATCGACCGGCGCGACAGCGCCAGCGTGCACGCCGCGATGTTCGCGGTCAGGATGGCGGCGGCACAGGCGGATATCTTCGCCATCGACGGCGCCTTTGCCGATCTCGACGACACAGCCGGTTTCACGGCGGAGGCACAGATGGCGCGCAGGCTGGGTTACATCGGAAAAAGTTGCATCCATCCTTCGCAGGTGGCGCTGGCCAATGCGGCGTTCGCGCCCTCGGACACCGAGATCGCGACGGCACGGCGGATCGTCGCCGCGGCACGCGAAGCGAAAGATGCCGGTCGTGGCGCTTTCGTGGTCGATGGCAAGATGATCGACGTACCGTTCCTCAAGCGCGCCCAGGCGATCGTGGCAGCGGCGGAATGACATCGTCGTCGCGGAGCATCATGCAAGTCGATCCTCGAAAAACTACCCGCTCGACCTTCTCCCGGCGTGGCCTGCGATGGCTTGCCGCCATCGGCATGGCACTGATCGTCGCACCGGCTGCCGCCGATAGCCTGACCCCTATGCGCAGCGTCGCGTTGCCTGCGATCGAAGCCTCTGGCCGGATCGAGGGCATCGCGGCCATCGACGGACAAGCGGTCGCGATACTGGAAAACACGGCATGGCAGCTGGACGATAAGGGCAATGCGTGGCGGCCCATCGCCTGGAAGTCAGGTACGGCGCCCGGCGACATCGCCGCACTGGTCGGCGATGGCAACCGGACCTATGCACTCATCGGTGCTTCGCGAACCGGTGCCATCGACAGGGTGGCCAGAGTCCAGCTTGCCGGTAGCGAACTGTCGTTGCAGCCGCTGCCTCCGTTGCCTACGCCGCTATCGGCGGTGCAGGGTGCGTTGAGTGGAAACGTTATCTATCTCACCGGGCAATCCGGATCGAAGATCCAGTTGCTGCAGATGACGCTGGATGCCGAACGTCCGACCTGGTCGACGGTCGATGGATGGCCTCAGGCGGTGCCGGCGACATCGCTGGTGGTGCAGACCGCCGGCGTGTTCGCGACCGTGCCCGATGCGACCGATGGCCAGGAGCGGCTATGGCGCTGGTCCACCAGCACCGGCTGGGTGGCGCGTGGCGTAGTGCCGGGCGTCGTGGTTCCCGGAACCGGGCGGGCGATGGGGCAGGCGCACGTGCTGTACCTCGTGCACGATGCGGCGAACGCGCCGGTGCGCGCGATGACCTTCCAGACCATTACCGGGTCGTGGGCGACGCTGCCCGGCGTATCCATCGAAAATCCGCAGGCGTCGGCATCATGGCAGGACGGCTTGCTATGGGCGGCGCCCAGCGCGGATGGCAGGCGCATCGAGTTCGCGTCCGCGCAGGTGCAGTCCAGCAAGTTGCTGCTGAGGTGGCTGGACTGGATCGTGATCGTCGTCTACCTGTCGGCGATGATCGGCATCGGGCTGTATTTCTACCTGCGCGAGAAGCGGGGTTCCACGTCGAGCTTTTTCGTCGGTGGCCGCAGCATTCCGTTCTGGGCCGCGGGCGTCAGTCTCTACGCCGCCAACACCAGTTCCATCAGCTTCATCGCCATTCCGGCCAAGGCGTTCGAAAGCAACTGGCAATACCTCACCAACAACCTGATCGCCGTGTTCGGCCTGATGTTCGTCGCGGTGTGGATCGTGCCGCTGTTGCGCAGGCTCGATCTGATGTCGGTGTTCTCGTATCTGGAAACGCGCTTTCATCCCGCGATCCGGATGCTCGCCAGCGCGCTGTGCATCCTTACCCAGATCGGCAGCCGCATGAGCGTGATCCTGTTCCTGCCGGCGCTGGCGATCGCCACCATTACAGGCATCAGCGTCACCTGGAGCGTGATCCTGATGGGTGGTTTCACCATCGTCTATACCGCGATGGGTGGCATGAAAGCGGTGATCTGGACCGATTTCGTGCAGGTGATCGTCAAGATGGGCGGGGCGATCTTCGCCATCGGCTTCATCGTGTGGAGCCTGCACGGTGGCGTGGGTGAGTTCATGGCCACGGCGATGGCCGAGAACAAGATGCACGTGTTCGACTTCAGCTTCGATCTGACGAAGGCCACCGTCTGGGGCTTCCTCTTCCTGGTGCTGTTCGACGTGGTACTCACCTTCCCCAAGGATCAGGTGCTGATGCAGCGCACCTTGTCGACCAAGTCGGACAAGGAAGCCGGGCGTTCGATCTGGGCGTTCGCTGCGATCATGATTCCGGGTGGCTTCGTGTTCTACATGATCGGCACCGCGCTGTTCGTGTTCTATAAGGCACATCCGGAGCGCATGAATCCGCTGCTGCCCATCGACGCGACGTTCCCGTTGTTCATTGCCGCCGAATTGCCGATGGGTGTAACCGGGCTAATCGTCGCCGGCATTTTCGCTGCGGCGATGGCCACGTTGTCCGGCATCATGAATAGTGTCGCGACGCTGATTTCCGTGGACTTCTACGACAAGCTGGTCAAGGACCCCTCGCAGAAGAAGAGTGTGTTCTTCGCCGAGATGATGACTGTGGTGGTGGGGCTGATCGGTATCGGTGCGGCGCTATTGCTGTCGCGTTTCGATGTGCATTCGTTGTTCGACGTGTCGATCGAGCTTGCCGGTCTGCTGGGTGGCGGCTTTGCCGGTGCTTATACCCTTGGCATGTTTACGCGCCGTGCCAATGCGCCGGGCGTGGCCATCGGTATCGCATCCAGCATCTGTCTGACGTTGATCGCATGGACGTTCCATCTGGTTCACCCGTATTTCTATCTCGCGATTTCAATACTGCTGTGCATCGTGATCGGCTACGTGGCGAGCCTGTTCTTCCCGGCGCCGACGCGTTCGCTGAAGGGTCTGACTATTTATGCGGATGTGGAGGAGTGACGATCGCTTTCAGAGCGAGATCGTCCGCTGTCGGGCTTGCGTGCAAGTGGTCGTCCTGGGTTCCTGCCTGCGTGTATGGACCGGAGAGATGGTTAACAGATGTGCCAGGACATGGTTTACACCTCGACCGCCAAGTTGTGGCGACTCGAGGCCCAGCCCATGCCCTGGAAGGAAACCTCATCCATGTCACTTCGTACTGAGCTTGTCGCGGTGGCCAAGCAGCCCGGTCAGTCGATCACTGAGCTGGCCCGCCGGTTCGGCGTCAGCCGAACCACGGCGTACAAATGGCTAGGCCGCGATCAGGCGCACGAGCCCCTGGCCGACCGCTCGCGGCGTCCCCATCGCACCCCGACGCGCACGGCTCAGTCGCTCGAAGAGCGCGTGGTCGCCCTGCGCCGACAGTTCCCCCACTGGGGTGGCCGCAAGCTGTTTGTGTTGCTTCAGCGCGAGGGCCTGGCGCCTCCGGCACCGAGCACGATCACCCACATCCTTCGGCGCCATGGCCTGCTGTGGTCGCCCACCGAGCCGGCCGTGCATCCCTGGCAGCGCTTCGAGCATGCCGAGCCGAACGACCTGTGGCAGATGGACTTCAAAGGCCCCCTCCGTGTCGGCCGCGGTCGGTGCGATCCGTTGACCGTGCTCGACGATCATTCCCGCTTCAACCTGATCCTGGGCCATAACGCCGACATGACCGGCGCCACCGTGCAGCACTGGCTCACCGAGGCCTTCCGCCGCTACGGCCTGCCGCGGCGCATGAACATGGATAACGGCACCCCGTGGGGCATGGGCAACGGCCCCTCCCGGCACTTGTCCACGCTCGGCGTATGGTTGGTCCGCCTTGGCATCCACCTGAGCTTCAGCCGTCCGTTTCATCCGCAAACCAACGGCAAGGACGAACGCTTCCATCGAAGCTTGGACATCGAGCTGCTGCGTGGCCGCCACTTCCTGAATCTGACCGAGGTGGAGCGGGCCTTCGCGCACTGGCGCGAGATTTACAACCACGTGCGCCCGCATCAGGCCATCGGCATGGTACCGCCGGTGACACGCTATCGCCTCAGCCCACGCCCCTTCCCCGAACGGCTCGATCAGATTACCGAGTACGGCCCCGACGACATCGTCATCGGGGTCGATCAACGCGGCCGGATCAAACTACTCACGCGGCCGCTCGTGGTCTCGACAGCGCTCAAAGGTCAGCTCATCGCCGCCCGGCCCCGGCCCGATCAGGACGGTGTGTATGACCTCTATTTTGCTCACCACTGGCTCGATGTCGTCGACCTGCGACGACCGCGATAAAGTGTCCACCATGTCCTGGCACATCTGTTAACCATCTCTCCGGTCCATACACCTGCGCAGGAACGACGGTGAGGGTTGCAGAAACATTGCCATACCGTCGCACCTGCGCAGGCAGGGCCGAATGTCACCCCTACCTACGGGCCATGGCAGCAAGCACCGGCCTCGTGTAGCCTGCCTCACACGTCAAGCGAGTCGCCGTGGAAACCCAGTTCCTCAATACCTTCATCACCATCGTCGACCAGGGCTCCATGGCGGCCGCGGCACGCGTGCTGAACATCACGCCGGCGGCCGTGGCGCAGCAGATCAGGACGCTGGAGCGCGAAATCGGCGCCACCCTGATCGCACGCGTCGGCCGTACCGTCAGCGTGACCGAGGAAGGCTCGCGCATCCTGGCGCGCTCGCGCGATCTGCTGCGCAACGTGGCCGACCTGCGCAGCGTCGCCAACGAAAGCGGGGTCTCCGGCGAACTGCGCCTCGGCGCCTGTCCGACCGCACTGGCCGGCATGTTGCCCGACGTACTCGCTCGCATGGTCGCGACCTTTCCGCAGATCAATGTCTTCATCAAGCCGGGTTACTCGGTAGACCTCTATCGCGCGGTGGAGACCGGCGACCTCGATGCCGCGGTGGTGTTGCAGGCGCCCTTTCCGTTGCCCAAAACCTGCGAATGGCAGTTGCTGCGCGAAGAGCCGTTGATCGTGCTCGCGCCGAAAAGCATGGCCGACCGGGATCCGCACGAACTGCTCGCGACACAACCGCTGATCCGCTACGACCGCAATCAGTGGGGTGGCCGGCAGGCCGACGAGTACCTGCACGCTCGCGGCATCGTTCCGCACGAACGTTTCGAACTGAACGCACTCAACGCGATCGCCGTGATGGTCGACCGCGGACTGGGTGTGTCGCTGGTGCCGGACTGGGCGCGACCCTGGCCGGAAGGATTGCAGCTGGCGCGCATTCCGCTTCCCGATGCTGCGGTACCGCGTCGTATCGGCATCGTGTGGTCGCGTTCCAGCGTGCGCGTCCGGCTGGTGACGGTACTGCTTCAGGAAAGCCGCAAAGCCATGCAGGCCATGCAAACGAAGTCGCGCTGACGTCCGCGCACTATCGCGAATGCACGACAACAATGCTGCATCGCGACAAACTTTTTCTTCGTTCGTAAGCAACAAAAACTAGTCTCTGAACATAGTCCGCATCGGTTCTATGCGGAGGGTGAAGCGCATACGCTCACTCGTGAAATAGCACAGGGTTGTTGGGACGCCGGGGAGGGCGCCGCCAGACAAAGACGCAGCACATTGTCCCTGGCGCATCGCACGCGACGCGCCGGGCTGGCCATCTGGCCAACCCGCAGCCATCAGCACACCATTCGGACACCACATGAGAAAGCCACTATTCGTAGCGATCAGCAGCATCCTGCTGATCTCCGTTATCGGGGACAGCGTGCATGCGCAGAGCGCCACGCCCGCCAGCGATGCCAATACCGATACATCGAAGGATGCCAAGAAAAAAGAGAAGGCCGCGGTCAACCTGGAACAGGTCATCGTGACGGGTACGCGCACCCCGAAGGCGATCGACGAGATCCCCGGTGCGATCACAGTGGTATCCAAGGAAGAGATCCAGCATACGTTGCTGGTGACCGAGGATGCGACGGCCGTACTGGCGCGGACCGTTCCCGGTTATGCCGAATCGTCGCAGGCGATGAGCAACACCGGCGAAACGCTGCGCGGTCGCATCCCGCTGCGCCTGTTCGACGGTATCCCGCAGGGCTCGCCGCTGCGCGAAGGTACGCGCAACGGCACGTTCACCGATATGGGCGTGATCGGTCGCGTCGAGGTCATCAACGGTCCATCCGCGTCCGAAGGTATCGGCGCCGCGGGCGGCATCATCAACTACATTTCCAAGGTGCCGACCAAGGAAGGCAACGAGACCACCATCACCACGCGCTACCAGACCCAGGGCTATAGCGACAGCGGTGGCTGGAAAACGGGCGTGACCTTCGCGCGCAAGCAGGAGTCATACGACGTGCTGGCCGCGGCGTCGTATATCGATCGTGGTATTTCCTACGACGGCGACGGCCGCCGTATCGGCATGAATACCAGCGGCTCGCTGGCCGACTCCACGTCGAAGAACCTGTTCCTCAAGGCGGGGTTCAATTTCGGCGAGAACAACGACCAGCGTTTGCAGGCGACCTATAGCCGTTTCAAAATCACCGGCAAGGGCAACTACATCCAGGTGATTGGCTGTCGCGGGCCGACCGACGATCCTCCGTGCGCCGTGCCGCATACCAACACCTCCGAGAAGGGGCAGATCTTCGGCTCCAAGGACGCATTCAACGACTTCAAGCAGTACAACGTGCAGTACACGAACAACAAGTTTTTCGGCGGCTCGCTGGATATCAATATCTACAAGGCCGACCAGGCGATGCGTTACCTGCCGGAGAACACCGAGGACAAGCAGGACCCGTTGATCGCGCCACTGAATACATTGTTCGACCAGTCGGAAATTACCTCGCATAAAAAGGGTATTCGCACGTCGTGGACGCGGCCGGATATCTTCAACATCACCGGGCTGGAACTGCACACGGGCGTCGACGTGACCAAGGACGAGGCCCAGCAGCGGCTGGCGCTGACTAATCGCCTATGGGTGCCGCCGATGAACTACAAGGGCGTCGCACCGTATGCCCAGTTGTCCTGGGACATCGGGCCGCTGACCTTCAGTGGCGGGTATCGCCGCGAAGACGACAAGCTGGACGTCAAGAGCTACACCACGACTTACTACCGCAATCGCGTCTTTGTTCAGGGCGGTGGCGTGAAGTACAAAGAGAACCTGAAGAACGCCGGCGCGATCTGGCGTATCACGGACGAGTGGTCGCTGTTCGGTTCGTACAGCGAAGGCTTCACCCTGCCGAACATCGGTATTCCGCTGCGTAACATCAACGTGCCCGGACAATCCGTCGATCGCATCCGGGATCTCAATGCGATCATCTTCAAGAACAACGAAATCGGCTTCAACTGGCGTGGCCAGCAAGGTGCCTTCGGCGCGACGCATTACATTTCAAAGTCGCCGTTCGGTGCATCGCTGGCCATCGATCCGCACACCAGCGACTTCATCCTTTCGCGCGCTCCGGTGCGTATCGAAGGCACGGAAGTGACGGGCGAATGGCGCTTCGACGACCAGTGGAAAGTCACGGGGCTGTACTCGCGCATTCGCGGCAAGACAGCGTTCTGGTCGGCCGATCCGGCGGGTCGTTATGGCTCGGGCGGGTTGAACAAGCCGATGGGCGTGCTGGACATCAATCCGGACAAGTTCGCCGCGTCGGTCACCTGGAAATTCCTGCCCAATGCCGACGCTACGCTGGGCTCCACCACGCTGTTCAATCGTCACATCTCCGGGAACGACGTGCGGGCCTACGACGGCGCGAAATTCAGCTACGAAGAACAGACCCATGGCTATACGCTGTTCGATCTGGGCGTGAACTACGACATGCAGCAACATGGCAAGCTGTCGCTCGGTGTCGAGAACCTGCTGGACAAGCAATACATCCTCAGCTGGTCGCAGCTCGCCGGCTACCAGAACTACTGGGCCGGTCGTGGCCGCGTGACTTCGCTGACGTACTCGATCACGTTGTGATCCGGGCGTGACGGACGACCGATCCGGCGCCCGCCACCTGGGGCGTCGGGTCGGTGACAAGGAACCATCGATGATCGGATTTCGCAGAGGCAGGGGCTGGACCGGCACGGTAGCGGTCGTCCTGCTATGCCTTGCATCGGCGCGTACGACGGAGGCTGCGGTGCTGCCGGAAGCCACTCCCGAATCGCAGGGCCTGTCGGCCGTGCGTCTTCAGCGGTTGCATGAGTACATGCGCAAGGCCACGGATGCCGAAGGGTATCCCGGCGGTGTATTGCTGGTCATGCGCAACGGCAGGATCGTCGACTGGCAGGCATATGGGTATCGCGATATCGCGCGCCACGACGCCATGCGCAAGGACACGATCTTCCGCATCTATTCCATGACCAAGACGGTGACATCGGTTGCGGTGATGATGCTGGTAGAAGAAGGCAAGATCACGCTCGAAGATCCGGTATCGCGCTATCTGCCGGGATTTTCGACATCGCAGGTCTTTGCCGGTGGGAATGCCGACGCACCGCGACTACGGCCAGCCGCCAAACCCATAACTATCCACGCGCTGCTGACGCACACCGCAGGCTATCCGGCGAGCCTCAAGGGCGACGAAGAAGCGGTCAAGCTGATGGAGCGTATCGATCCGCACGGCGCTGTCGATCTGCGCGGTTTCGCCGAACGCATGAGTCGTGTTCCGCTCGCCGCCGACCCCGGCACGCGCTTCGGTTACGACGGTGCGTCGACGGAACTGCTGGCGCGCGTGGTCGAGGTGGCATCGGGGGAATCGTTCGAAGCGTTCCTGCGGGAGCGCATCTTCGATCCGCTGCGGATGCCCGACACGGGCTTCAGCGTGCCGGTGTCGCAGCGTACGCGCGTGGTCGACATCACCACCATGGACAAGAACGGAAAACTGGCGATTGCGGACGGCGCAAACGCCGCGCATCCGGGCGAGCCGCTCAACGCCTATACCAGCGGCGCTGGCGGGCTGTACTCGACTGCTGGCGACTATGCGCGTTTCGCGCAGATGCTTCTCAACGGCGGTACGCTCGATGGGCAGGCCCTGTTGGGGCGAAAGACGGTGGAACTGATGATGCAGAACCACCTCACGATGCTGAATCCTCCCGTGACCCAGTTCAGCGACGCCGAAGGTTTCGGTATCGGCGGTTACGTGGTCATCGACGTGGCGAAGCGCGGCCAGCTCGGGTCGCTGGGGCAGTACGGCTGGACCGGCGCGGCGTCGACCTATTACACCATCGACCCGAAAGAGCATCTGGTGGCTATTCTCATGTTGCAGCACCTGCCGCGCGACGATGTCCCCAAGGATCTGCCGCGCATCAGCCGCCATTTCTACAATCTTGTTTATCAGGCGCTTTTGCGATGACGACACCGCGTACGGGCACCGTACTGGTGGCCGGTTCGGCCAATCTCGATTTCGTCGTTCGCGCATCCCGCGTACCCGCGCCGGGCGAAACCGTACTGGGGCACGCGTTCGAAACGATGCCCGGAGGCAAGGGCGCCAATCAGGCCGTGGCCTGTGCACGGGCAGGCGGCGCCGTCACGCGCATGTTGCTGGCGTTGGGCGACGACGCTTTCGCCGTGCCGATCGAAGCATCGTTACGCGACGCGGGCGTTGAACTCGACATAGTGCGTGTGCACGGCCAACCGACGGGCGTGGCCTTCGTCTGTCTTTCGGATGCCGCCGAGAATGCGATTACGGTCACTCCCGGCGCCAACAGCCTGCTTGAGCCCGGACACCTGCCGCCACTCGCGGGCGTTACGCATGTACTGCTGCAACTGGAAACGCCATTGGCCAGCGTCGAGGCATGGGCGCGTGCGGCGCGTGCCGCCGGTGTCACCGTCGTGCTCAATGCCGCCCCGGCGAGGACATTGCCCGCGAGTCTGCTGGCGGATGTCGACATACTCATCGTCAATGAAAACGAGCTGACCACGTTGACCGGAGTGGAAGACATCGCCACGGGCATGGACAGGCTCGACGTCGCCTGTCTGGTGGTCACGCTGGGTGCGCGCGGGTGTTGCGCCCGCATGGGCAAGCAGCGATTTCTGCAAGCCGCGTTCGCCGTGCAGGCTGTGGACACGACCGGCGCGGGCGACACGTTCTGCGGCACACTGGTCGCGGGACTCAGTCGCGGCCTGGCCTTCGGGCAGGTGCTGCGTCGTGCCGGCGCCGCCTCCGCACTGGCCTGTACGCGGCTGGGCGCGCAAGCTGGGGTGCCCGCGCACGACGAGGTCGAACGTCTGCTTGCGGCCAATAGCCCGGTTGCCACCACCGAAGACCTTGCCACCTATTGCAGCTTCGCCTGACCCCGATACTTTTCGAGTCCGACGCATACCATGACCAACCGTTCCGACCTTCCCCGCGACACGGCATCCACGGACGACGCGACCGCGCCGCGAGTGAAGACCGAGTACAAGTTCTCGCATGTCACCACCGGTCGCTATCTGCCCACGCCAGGCAAAGCGCCGGGCTGGCCGTTCGCCGAGATCGGGCACTGGAAGATGGACGTCGACGGCACCGTCGACGACTGGGTCGCCGAGCTGACCGACTGGCGGCGCGAACATCTCACGCGTATCGGCTACGACGATGCAAACTACCGACGCCCGGAACTGCAGTGGGCGCAGCGCAACTTCGTGCACGCGCAGATGATGGTGGAGGATCGCTACTTCTACGATCCCGTGGCCGGGCGATATACGGTCGACCGCTATCTCGACGATCTGGAAGCGCGCTTCGGCGGCATCGACAGCGTGCTGATCTGGTTCGTTTATCCCAACATCGGC
The DNA here is from genome assembly GCF_057834065.1 of Luteibacter sp. GL_149. NCBI lineage: Bacteria > Pseudomonadati > Pseudomonadota > Gammaproteobacteria > Lysobacterales > Rhodanobacteraceae > Luteibacter > Luteibacter sp. GL_149. The sequence continues at coordinate 4,528,733 of NZ_CM174395.1, read as the reverse complement.
ATCGACGACCGCAACAAGACCGATCTGGCCTACGACCTGCCGGATGGCCTCGACGGCCTGCGCGGCGCCGTCGACGATTTCCACCGTCGCGGCGTACGCGTCTTCCTGCCTACCATGCCCTGGGACAACGGCACGCGCGAAGCCGGACTGAACGACTGGCAGACCATGGCGCAGCTGGTCAAGGCGGTTGGCGCGGACGGCATCAACGGCGATACCTACAACGGTGTGCCTCGCGCGTTCTTCGATGCGTGCGATGCGGCCGGCCGGCCGGTCGTGCTGCAACCGGAATCCACTATCAGCGCCGAGGAACAGCTGATCTGGAACGTGCAGAGCTGGGGCAAGAAAGCGCCGAACGAGATCGTGCCGCCGGTTGCGAAGTTCAAGTGGCTGGAACCCCGCCACATGATCAACTACGAGAACCGCTGGGGTCGCGACCGCAATCACGATCTGCAGTACATCTTCTTCAACGGTATCGGCTACAACGCCTGGGAAAATGTCTGGGGCATCTGGAACCAGCTCACGCCACGCGACGCGGAATCGCTGCGTCGCATCGCCGCCATCGAGCGGCAGTTCGCGCCGGCCATGGTCAGCATGGACTGGCGACCCTACGAGCACACGCTGCAAGCAGGCGTGTTCGCCAGCCGTTTTCCTGTCGATGCGTTCACGCTGTGGACGCTGGTCAATCGCAACGAGTACGCCGTGGACGGCGAGCAGATCGCGGTGCCGCATCGCGAAGGCACGCGTTATTACGATGCATGGAACGGCACGCCTTTACAGCCGCGGCACGATAACGGCCGCGCCGTATTCGATGTCGCGATGGAGGGGCGTGGGTTCGGTGCATTGCTGGCCGTGGCCGAAGGTGTCGACATCGAGGGTCTGGACGCTTTTCTGGCCAACATGCGCAAGCTGGCGTCGGTTCCGTTGAAATCGTTGTCGAATCAGTGGCAATCCCTGCCGCAGAAATTGAAGGAAATCGCTCGCACCGCGCCGGTCGCCACGGCACCGGAGGGCATGGTGGCGATGCCCGCGGGCGACTTCGATTTCGTCGTCGGCGGCGTCGAGATCGAGGGCCAGACATGGGAAGGAAACGACGTGCAGTATCCGTGGGAGAGCAGCGCGCGGCGCGGCCACCGGCGGCGGATGAGCATGCCGGCGTACTTCATCGACCGAACGCCGGTGACCAACGCGCAGTACCGTGCATTCCTGGACGGCAGCGGCTGGCGGCCCCGCGATGCGCACAACTTCCTGCGCGACTGGCGCGACGGTGTGCCCCCGCCGGGCTGGGATAACAAGCCCGTGACCTGGGTGTCGATCGAGGACGCGCGCGCTTACGCGGCATGGGCGGGTAAACGCCTGCCGCACGAATGGGAATGGCAGTACGCCGCACAAGGCACCGATGGCCGGCGCTATCCGTGGGGCGACGCGTGGAACGATGCGATGGTGCCGGCACCGAATCGCGGGCGGACTTTGCGTGCGCCGGACGATGTCGACGCACATCCGGCGGCGGCCAGTCCGTTCGGCCTGCTGGATCTGGTCGGCAACGTCTGGCAGTGGACCGACGAGTACGAAGACGAACACACGCGTGCGGCTATCCTTCGCGGCGGCAGCAGCTATCAGCCGCAGACCTCGCACTGGTATTTCCCGCAAGCGTATCGACTGGACGAACACGGCAAGTATCTTCTGATGGCGCCGTCCAAGGACCGTTCGGGCTGCGTCGGTTTCCGATGTGTCGTGGATGCCGCCTGATGCATCCGACGATACAGTTGCGCGGCCTCCTCGGCGATGCGCTCGACGCTAACCTGCACGGGCGGCTTTCGCATTTCGTCATCGACGAGCATAGCCCCGCGATTGCGATATTCGCACCGGACAGACGCCGGGAAGATCGCGAAGGCGACTGGTATGGCGAGCACGCCGGAAAATGGCTTTATGCCGCCGCGAAAGCGGCCGCCCGAAGCGGCGATGAGGCTCTGCGCGCGCATGTGCTGCGCGTGGCGGACTATCTCGTCTCCACGCAGGAAGCCGACGGCTATCTGGGTACTTATGCGCCGGACCATCGCTTCATGCGCCCGCAGCCGCCCAAGCCCGGAACGTGGGATGGCGCGCCGAGCGTACGCACATGGGATATCTGGACACACGCGTATCTGGTGATCGGATTGCTGGAAGTGCACCGGCACTTTCCCGCGCCAGGCTATCTCGATGCCGCACGCCGCATCGGCGACCTGTGTCTGCACACGCTGACCGAGGGCGGGATCGACATCACCGAACTGGGCAATCATTTCGGACTGTCGGCGACGGTGTTGATGGACCCCGCCGTGGAGTTGTATGTCGCAACCGGCGACCGCCGTTACCTCAATCTTGCGCAGCGGATACTGCAGCAGGCAGATAATCATCGCGATCTTGCGTTGCTGACGCGTGCACTATCTGGCGTCGACGCATCCGGCATTGCCACCGGCAAGGCGTACCAGCTGGCATGGAACCTGGTCGGTCTGGCCAAGCTGCACAAGGCGACGGGCGACGAGGATTATCGACGTGCGGTGGACCACGTATGGCAAAACATCCGCGAGTACCATCTGACGCTTGGCGGGGGGCCGTGGGGCGGGGTGGCGCATCGTTCGCGCGAAGTCTTCAATCCTGCCGGAGTATTCAGTCCGTACGGTTACGTCGAAACCTGTTCGACGCTCGCGTGGATCCAGTTGAATCGCGAATTGCTGGCGATTACCGGCGATGCGAAGTACGCCGAGGAAATCGAGCGCTCCGCCTATAACGATCTTCTCGGCGCGCAGGCGCCGAACGGCGAAGACTGGTGCTATTACGTGTTTCCCAACGGACGGCGCGTACACACGACGTACTGGCGCTGTTGCAAGTCCAGTGGAGCGATGGCGCTGGAAGAGCTGCCCGCAATTGCTTATGTGCAAGGCGACGACAGCATTGCGATCAATCTCTACGGACCTGGCGAGGCGACCTTCGCGTTGGCGGGTGCGGGAGAGGTGCGCGTTGCACAGGACACGGTATACCCGTATCCCGGCGATATCCGGTTGAATATTTCAGCAGAGCGCAAGGCACGTTTCGCCGTAAAGCTACGCATCCCGTCATGGGCGGAAGGCGCAACAGTCACCGTGAACAACGAGGACGTCGGCGTAGCGATCGTTCCTGGTCACTACGCCGTGATCGAACGCGAATGGCGCAGCGGCGACGAGATCCTGGCGCGGTTCCCTGCGCGGCCGACGTTGCATCGTGCCGTCAATCGCAATATTCAGGAATCGCGTGCGCCCGATGGCAGCGAAGTGCGGCAGGAAGTGCTGCATTTCGAATATGCCGCTGTTACATGCGGGCCTTTGGTCTACGCAACGGACCTGATCGACGGATTCAAGGTCGAGGAAACGCTGCGTTTGCCGACGGGGCCGAGAGATAGCTGGCTGACGCTGTTACCCGCGACATCCGGAGACGTGCCACGTATCGCACTGGATCCCGGCTATCGGGCGCCGCTTACGTTCACACCCTATTTCGCCACGGGCGGCCGTGTCGACGGCGCATGGCGTCTGACCTGGCTGCCGCTGGCGCCGAAGGTGTTGGAATAACGCCGTTGCGTGGGCATCACAAAAGAATATGTGCTGCCAGAACATATCAACGGTACCTGTTTCTTTAGGGGAGCCTGTTGCAAAGTGACTCCAGCAACGGGTATCGACCTTCATGAACGAGCAGCGTATGGACACCTTTCCGACTGAGTCGAAAGAAGCCCGCAACGGTCATACCGGCCCACTCGCCGGTGTGCGCGTGCTGGACCTGAGCGCTTATATCGCCGGTCCCTACGGCTGTACGTTGCTCGCCGATCAGGGCGCGGACGTCATCAAGATCGAGCCCCCGGGCGGCGACAATCTCCGCCAGTATCCGTCGACGCTGGCGAGCGAGAGTCGCGCCTTCCTTGGCGTGAATCGCAGCAAGCGTGGCATGGTGCTGGATCTGAAGCGTGCCGAAGATCACGCCACGCTGCTGAAGATGGTGCGCGATGCCGATGTGCTGGTACATAACTTCCGCCCCGGTGTACCCAACCGGCTGGGCATCGATCACGACCGCCTGAACCTGATCAACCCTCGCCTGATTTATTGCGCCGTCACCGGCTACGGCGAAGATGGGCCGATGAAGGACAAGGCCGGTTACGACCAGGTGCTGCAGACCATGACCGGCATGTGCGCGCTGCAAGGCAAACGCGGCGGGCCGCCGGAAGTGATCTACGGATCGGTAGTCGATTACTACGCTGCGGCGTTACTCGCCTCTGGCGTTTCGTCGGCGCTGTACGAGCGCGAACGTAGCGGGCTGGGTCAGTTCGTCGGCGTGTCGTTGTTGCGCAGTGCGCTGACCATGCAATCCGCACGCATGATCTGGGCGGAGGGCGAGTCGCTCGATATCGGTCGCGACATGCGATCCGGTGGCGTCACCGGCATCCACCCGACGCGCGACGGCTACATCTATATTTCAGCCAACACGCCAAGGTTCTGGAAGGCATTGTGCGAAAAGACCGGTCTGGACCGGCTGCACAACGATTCCCGCTACGACACGGTGCGCAAACGCGCCGAACGATATGCCGACATCGTGCCGCAATTGCACGAAGCCCTGGCCGCGCACAGCGCCCTCGAATGGGAACGGATTTTCGGCGACGACGTGCCCAGCGCCGCCGCGCGGCGCATCGAGGACATGTTCGACCATCCGCAGGTACTCGCCGAAGGGATGGTGTCGACCTTCCAGCATCCCGCCGTAGGCAAATATCGCGGCGTGACCCATCCGATCAAATTCGGCCGCACGCCGGGACCGGCCTCGTTCGCCGCGCCGACGCTGGATCAGGATACCGCTGGGATCGTGAAGGAGCTTGAGGACAGCCCCGGGGTGTGACCCCGGCGGGTGTCGCGATTGCGATACCATCGCGGCAACCATCCTTGGGGTTTCCGGCGATGTCCATGAAACGTTGTCTGGCGATCCTGCTCACGGTTCTGGTGCCGACGTGCATGGCCAGCGAAAACCACCCGGAAACCGTATGGGCGTGGACTCCGGCCGGCGTATCCAGCAATCAGTTCGAGTCGCATCCCGCATTCGATCCGCTGACCGGCGACCTGTACTTCGTGCGCAGTTCGAAAACGTTTTCCGGCTGGCGAATCCTCACCTCGCATTGCGACGGGAAAGGATGGACATCACCCGTGCCGGCACCGTTCTCAGGCCCCGGCACGGAGGCCGATCCCTGGTTCACCCCGGACGGCCATACCGTTTACTTCATCTCCACCCGGCTCACCGGGAGCATGAAGAGCAACGATCTCGATATCTGGAAGGCGGACAGGGGCAGCGACGGAAAGTGGAAGGCGCCGGTTCGTCTTCCGTCGCCGGTTAACTCGAACGAAGCCGAGTGGTTTCCGCGACTGGCACCCGACGGCTGGCTGTACTTCGGTTCGAATCGTCCGGGCGGCCTCGGCAAGAACGATATCTGGCGCGCTCGCGAGAACGGCGCCGGGCAATGGATCGTCGAGAACGCCGGGCCTGCCATCAATACGCCGGGAGACGAATACGAGCCGCTACCTTCGGCCGATGGAAAACGACTGATCGTGATGGCGGACGGCGGACTCTATGAGTCGCGGATGGGGCCGGATGGCTGGTCGCCGAAGGTGAAGCTGGGTCCCGAGGTCAACGTCAACGGCTCGGAGATCGGTGCCGTGTTCTCGCCCAGCGGGAAATCGCTGATGTTCGCGCGGGACACGGGCGAACCGAAATCCGGCGAATTTTTCGTCTGGCATCCGGACGGCCAGGAGTCGTGGCCGCCGACGTGTGGTGGGGCGGGGCGCAGGGATTCGTCATCCGGCGGCGCCCACTAGCCGCAACCTGCGAGCTGGCACGGGTTTGACAGGCAGCCTTGCCGATTACGTGCAGCGGTTCCTCTCAAGCCCGCCGCGAGTCCAGCCGATATTTATCGATGGACTCAGGGGCGGGGGCTCGTGATGCGATACACGATCAAATTACGTATGGGGGCGCGGCTCACTCTGATGCTGCTGTTCCTGATGGCGGTCAGTCTGGTCGGCATCTATGGGATCGAGCGGGCCAACGCCGGCACCGACCAGCAATACCGGGAGGATGTGCTCGAGTTGGGAGCCCTGGCGCGTTTGCTTGGCGCGCTTAACCACCGGGAAGACGCGCTTCGCGCCATGGCATCGGGCATGTTGCCGGTTACAGCCGATGATGGTCTGTCGACGCTCTCTTCCGTCGACCATGGGGCCCTCGAAACGTTCGCTAAGCCATGGGATGAACTGTGGGCCCATCTATCGCAGGCACATGCCAGGGGCGACCTCGCCACAGTGAGCAGGCTGGCGGCCGGGGAAGCAGCGCCGCTGCTTCACGATTACCGGGCGGCGGTCGAGCAAACCATCGAACAGCACCTCGCGACTGCCCGGGCGCATCACGTCGAACTCGGTGAGCAGGGTCGTCGCATCCGCAACATCGCGCTTGGTGTCGTACTGGCCGGATTACTGCTGGCCGTAGTAAGCGATGGCGTGTTCGTGCGTTCCGTGACGGCGCGCATCCGTACTGCACTGGAACTTGCGCGAACCGTGGCCAGTGGTCGTCTCGATAATCAGATTCCCATGCTCTACAGCGACGAGATCGGCGAGCTACGCGCCGCATTCCGCGAAATGGACGAGCATCTGTCCGTAGTGATCCGCCGGGTGCGGGGCAGCGCGGACGCGGTCAACGTCACCTCGCGCGAGCTTGCTTCGGGTAACGGCGAGCTGGCCGCGATGATGAGCGAGCAGGTGGAATCGCTGGGGCAAACCGCCGTCAGCATGGGTGCGATGGCCCAGACCGTCAGGCGGACCGCCGACAACGCCAGCGAAGCGGATCGTCTGGCGGCCACCGCGCGCCAGCAGGCCGAGCGTGGTGGCGAAGTGATCGTGCAGATGACCCAGGCCATGGATGCGATCGATCTTTCCAGCCGGCATATTGCCGACATTACGGGTGAGATCGACGGCATCGCCTTTCAGACCAACCTGCTGGCGCTGAATGCCGCCGTCGAGGCCGCGCGAGCCGGCGAACAGGGGCGTGGTTTCGCGGTAGTCGCCGGTGAAGTGCGCAGTCTGGCCCAGCGCAGTGCGGCAGCCGCGCGCGAGATCAAGCGCCTGATTGGCGAAAGCCAGGCGACCGTGGCCGATGGCGCGCAACTGGTCACCCGCTCCAGTGAAGACTTCAAGAACATCGTGCGCAGCGTGCGCAAGCTCAGCGACATCGTTGGCGAAATTGCCGCGGCCAGCGAACACCAGGCCGCCGACGTCACCCAGGTCAGCGCCACCGTCACGCGTATGGATGCCAGTACGCGCAAACACCACCAGCAGGTCATGGGTGTCAGTCGCGCGAGCAACGAATTGCTCGAGCAGGCCAGCATGCTGGCAGGCGAGGTGGAGTACTTCCATTTCGCGAACGAACAACGCGTCGAAACCGTCTGACCCATCCACCTCAACCAGATCGCGGGACGCACGCATGGATAAGCATTACGACATTCTGCTGGTCGTTTACTCATTCGTTATCGCTTCGCTCACGGGATACTGCGGCATCGAGATGACCTCGCGCGTGCGCAGGGCCACCGAGAATAAGTGGGTATGGATCGGTGCGGCCGCGGTTGCGTTTGGCACGGGCGTATGGGGCATGCACTTCATGGGCATGGTTGCCCTGATGTTGCCTGTGCCGGTGACATTCGACACGGGAATCACCTTTGCCTCGTGGGCCGTGGCGGTGCTGGTCAGCGGCATCGGTTTCTACGTCATCCGCAACGGCGTCCGCGTGGGTTCATGGCTACTGGCCTCCGCATTGATGGCAACAGGCGTCTGCCTCATGCACTACGGCGGCATGTACGCGATGCAGATGGGCGACGGCCTGACTTACCGCCCGGTGCTGTTCTGGATATCCGCCGCCATCGCGTTCGGTGCAAGCGCCGCCGCGCTGTTGATCATGACGTGGCTGCGCGACAGCGAACGCTGGCCGGGCATCCTCGCGCGTCTGGGTGCCGCGATGGTGATGGGGCTGGCCGTAACCGGCATGCATTACACCGGCATGGCCGCGGCGATCTTCGGACCGGGGGCGTATTGCTCGCCGGCGAATGGGTTGAGCAACGCCGCGACGATCCTGGGGCTGGTGATCGGGGCGACCGCCGTGGTGAGCATTTCGCAGTGGTCTGCGTTGTTACGTTGAGCGGGCAGCGGCGTAGGTGGTCACGTGGCGTAGGGACTTAACGGCCTCCGGCCCTGCAATAGACATGAATGCGACACTTCACAGCCAGTTCGATCGGGGAGCATGCTGCCATCGGGAATTGAAAACGACAGGGCATCAGGTGGACAAGGCGACGACCGGCTGGGTCAATGGATTGGTGGGAGTGGTGATATTCAGTGGCTCGCTGCCCGCCACGCGCGTGGCGGTGATGGACTTCGATCCTGTCTTCCTGACCGTTGCGCGAGCGGCCATCGCGGGGCTGCTGGGTCTGGCTCTGTTGCTGATATTTCGCGAGAAGCGTCCGAAGCGCGGCGACCTGTTCTCGCTGGCCATCGTGGCATTCGGCGTTGTCATCGGCTTCCCGTTGTTGACGGCGTTGGCGCTCAAACACGTCACGTCCGCTCATTCCATTGTGTTCATCGGCCTGTTACCGCTGGCGACCGCGATTTTCGCCGTGCTGCGCGGTGGTGAGCGCCCGCGCCCGGCGTTCTGGCTGTTCTCCTGTCTGGGCAGTGCTCTCGTGGGCGGATTTGCGCTGTCGCAAGGCGTTGCTGCGTCGCCGATCGGGGATGCGTTGATGCTGGCGGCGATCGTGGCATGCGGACTGGGCTACGCCGAAGGAGCCAAACTGTCGCGAACGCTTGGCGGCTGGCAGGTCATCTCCTGGGCGCTGGTCCTGTCGTTGCCTGTGATGTTGGCGCTGATGTTTGACACCATGCCGCCGTCGCTTGCGGGCATCAGTGGCGCGGCATGGGCCGGGCTCGCCTATGTATCGCTGTTCAGTATGTTGATCGGCTTCGTGTTCTGGTATCGGGGGCTGGTGCTAGGTGGCATCGCCGCTGTCGGACAGTTGCAATTACTCCAGCCCTTCTTCGGTCTGGTTCTTGCCGCAAGCCTGCTGCATGAGCAAGTGAGCGCAAGCATGCTCGTCGTCACCATCGGCGTTGTGCTGTGTGTTGCGGGGGCGAGGATGTTTGCGAAGTAGCTTCCCGTAACGCGTCACGCTTACCTGACGAAGTGACCCGGTTAAACTGAGTGCCGACTTTCACGACCGCCTTGCTTTCACGACGGTCACATGATCCGGAGCACGTTGTGAGCGAACGCATGGACCCCTTCTCCGATCCCGAAGCCGTGACCCGATACGCCGAAGGACCGCCACGGCTGGTGCCCGGCTTCGTCGGCCTGCAAAGCATGACGACGATCCTGTTAGCGGAGCGCGCACCGGCCGATGCACGCGTGCTGGTTCTGGGGGCTGGCGGTGGACTGGAATTGAAGGCGTTCGCGCAAGCCCATCCGGGCTGGACCTTCGACGGCGTCGATCCCGCTGGCGAGATGTTGAAGCTGGCCGAACAGATCATGGGACCGCTCGCGTCGCGTGCGCGGTTGCATCGGGGTTATATCGACGATGCGCCGGAAGGACCGTTCGATGGGGCGGCCTGTCTTTTGACCATGCACTTCGTGGCGCCAGAAGAGCGGTTACGTACGGTGACCGAAGTCCGGCGACGCCTGAAGCCAGGTGCACCTTTCGTAGTTGCCCATTTCAGCTTTCCGCAGGGCGACGGCGAGCGTGCACAGTGGCTGTCGCGATACGCCGCTTTCGCGGTCACCTCCGGCATCGAACCCGAAAAGGCAGAGGCCGCCCGCACGGCGATCGATGCACGTCTGCACATTCTTACGCCCGAACAAGACGAAGCCATCCTGAGCGACGCCGGATTCTCGAACGTCAGCCAGTTCTACGCCGGCTTCGCCTTCCGCGGCTGGGTAGCCTACGCCTGATAAGTGAGCCCTCACAAATCCCCTTGTGGGAGCGCGCAAGCGCGCTCCCACAGAAAATCACTCGATTACTGCTCTTGCATCCTCTGTCCCACCCCAAGATTCATCACTCGATAAATCTCCACCACCTCGTCGATCAACCCGCGCAACACATACGCTGCCTGCGCCACCGAGCCTTGCTCGGCATCGATCATCGGCACATCGATTAGAAGATCGGCCACACCGCGCATGCCCGACAGTCGCTCGGTAATTGCTTCGTGGATATCGCCCAGCTTCAGGGCGCGACTGCCTTTGCAAAGCGGGCAGGGAATAGACCGGTCGTGGCCAGACTTCAGGACGTACGACGCGGACGCTGACGGTCCGTCTTGCTTGCTGCTCATGGCGGCATCCTCTCCGTGGATGACCGCCACCCGCGGAATGCGGGTGGCGGGCGTGCCAGGGTCGAAAAGCCGGTGCAAGTGGAACCCAGCGGGACCGAAGTCCCCCCGGCACGCCCGCCATAAGAGGCAGGCACAACGTAGCGCAACGCATGAAGACGTCGTTTGAGACGGCGTCTTCAGCGCCACTTGCCAAACACGGGTTTTCGACACCCGGTCGCCGATGTGCGGCGACGCGAAGAGGATCGCGGCGATGACGTGTAGCGTCAACCCGTTTGGATAAAAGAGACCGAATTTTCAGATTAGTCTGAGTGTCGCTGCATCACTGCGCAAAGCGGTATGCATGATTTACGGGCAAGTGATTAGTTGTGCCGACCCCTATTCCAGATGCAGCGCATGCTGCCCGCTTAAGCGGACTCGTCAGCCAGCCGTGAAGTGTTGCTAAGCACGCGCGGTTTGGCATCCAGTCCAAACAATGGTCGCAACCAATTCGTGCGACGGATCACGAGCTCGTGCAGCAATGCGCAGCCGCTCACGGTACCGAGCAGCACCAAGGCGGGTTCCAGCACCGGTCCCAACCGCAACGGCAGCAACCAATACGCTACCAGCAACAGCACACTCTGATGCAGCACGTACCATGGGTATACCGCTTCGCGCGCATACGGCAGCCAGTGGAGCGGACGGTTCAGATACGCATGGCCCCAGCCGAGTATGGCGGCGATGGCGCTCCAGCAATACGCGTAGCGCAATGCCTCAATCAGCCAGCCGGCGATGAGCATGGTGGTGTGTGTCAGCGGGCGATGGATCAGCGTGCCCGCGAACTTGTCGAGGAACAGATACAGCGCAAAGCAAGTTAGCGCGGTAGTCAGCGAGGCACGACGCAAGCGAGCCAGTTCAGCCCACAAAGCATGCTCGGTTCCCAGCAGATAGCCGTAGAGGAACATCGTGAAGTACAGCGCATGCGCATACCAGTCGCCCACTAGTGCGTGGTTCTCGGGGTAGTGATAGCGCAGCGTCCCGGCAAGCAGCAGTGGTAGCGCGGGTACCAGCAGAAGAGGCGCACCACGCAGACGTCGGACGCCAGATCGCAACCGTCGGCCAACGTCGGATTCAAGCGCGGGCAATATCGCCAGTAGCACCATCGTGTACAGCCACAGATAGGACAGATACCAGAGATGGTTCCAAGTCAGTCCGTGGTCCCGGTAGTTATGTGTCCAGTAATGGGGCAGGAAGGCCAAGAAACCCGGCTCGACGGAGTTCTCGGTTATCCCCTGCACGTAGGTCTGCACCGGAACGACCACCAGCATACCGAATACTAGCGGTAGCTGAAGTCGCATAGTGCGCTTCCCTGCCAGTCGGGCAAGCGAGGAGCGCCCGCGCAGGAAGTGCACCGCAAGGCCGGAAATCAGGAACAGCAACTCCATCCGCCAGCGGTTGAGAAACAGCATGGGGTAGGTCAGCCATTCAGCGAGATAGCTGCTCTTTAGGTTGTATCCCCAGTCGGCCACAGGAGCCACGTACAGCATGCCGGCGTGATAGAGGATCAACAATCCGAAGGCGAGTACGCGCAAGGCATCGATATCGTGGCGGCGGTTCATGGTGGGGTTCCCGTGATGTCGCCAAACCTTGGCCCGTCCAGCCATGGCCGTCTCCCGTTGAGTGACGGATGGTGGTCACCCAGTGATGAACGGTGGGACGCGAGGGACGAATCGCGGTAGCCTTGCAGGCCCTCCTTGGCCCGGCGTGACATGAAGGACCGCACGTTCACGTTTGAAGGATTCCAGCGCTGGCGCCGGCCTTTCGAGGTTGGCTTCTGGATCGTCCTGTACGCTTGCAACGCACTGTTCAATAGCATCAATGCGCAGATGGATCATCCACGGACCGCGGCGTGGGAGCCATGGTGTTGGGAGTGGAGCAGCGCGGTGTTGATGCTGGCGCTGATCCCGGCGGTGGTCTGGGTGACAGGCCGCTGGCCGATCCGCTTAGACAATTGGCGTCGTATGCTGCCTCGCCACTTGGCCGTCACCGTACCCTTCAGCTTGGCGCACGTGGCTGGGATGATCGCGCTGCGTAAGCTTGCCTACACCATCGCGGGGAATCACTACGACTTCGGTACATGGTGGGTGCATTTTGGCTATGAGTATCTAAAGGACGCGCGCAGCTATTTCAGCATTCTCGCCACCATCGCCCTTTACCGCTTGTGGTTGATCCGTTGGCAAGGCGAAGCCAGCCTGCTCGCCGAGCCCGACGAAGGGCCACCGGTAGAGCCAGTGGATTGCCCCGAACGCTTCTTGGTGCGCAAACTGGGGAAAGAATTTCTGATCGCTGCGCGCGAGATCGAATGGGTGCAGGCATCCGGCAACTATGTGAATCTACATGTACGCGGGCGCGACTATCCCTTGCGCGCCACCATGGCCGGCATTGAGAGCCGGCTCGATCCACAGCGCTTCGTTCGGGTGCATCGTAGCTATCTGGTCAACCTCGACTGCCTTGCCGAAATTACCCCACTAGATACAGGCGATGCCCAACTCGGGATGCGTGACGGTGCCATCTTGCCGTGCAGCCGGCGTTTTCGGGGGCTATTGCGCGAACGTTTCGGGGATGTGGCGGCCGGTACGTGATCGCGTTCGGCACGTTCTTCCCGGTCAAGTCAGGTGCCAACCTCATGACGTCGGCCCGTTTTTTAGACACAGCAGAAAACCGGAGTTAAGGTCGCCTCATCCACAGGCCCGCAGGGGTGACGTCACTTGAATGCAAGCGCTTCATGGTTGAACGAGTCACCTACCTGGAATTTCCCTTCTTTTCTTTCTTTGCCGCCTTCTTCTCTTTCATGGTTTTTGCAGGCTTCTTCTTGTCACTTTTCTTCGAATCCATACTCTTGCTCATGTCCATTCCTCAGTCACGGTTAAAGACTCTAGAGTCGCACTTTGGGCATCTCGCCCGCTAGAAGCAGCGTTTTCGCTTTCATGGAATCTTGCCAGTAGAAGGTTACGCCATCCAGTAAAGGAGTGTGGCGCTCGTCCGAATAGTTGGCGTCAACCTGAGCGGCACGCATCTGGGCGATGGCTTCTTTGGGTAGGAAGCGAACATTTGCAGCATGCCGGGCTGACGCTCCCATCGCAATATTTGCCGACGACGGAGATTCCGGGATTTGGATTTGCCTTCGGGGTTGGGACTGGTCTTGGCTTCATGCGGCAAGACCAGTCGAGAGCGATGTTCTTCGCGCCCGGGGGTGGACCTGTGCGTCATCACGCCGAAAGCAGCGGCGGCAGGATCACCTCGACCCGGTCGCGCTTGGCGACCAGGGTCCAGATCTACTCGGCGATATCGTCGGGGCGATCACCGGAAACTTCGGGTAGATCGCCGCGCCATTGGCGGGCCCACGCCACTCATTCCGGGTATCGGAACCACTGCCGTGAGCTCGTGGAGTTGGGATTCAACTACTCCGTCGCCCTATCGCCAGGCAAACGCTGGATGCCAGTAACGGCAACGGTTCCTTCTTCATCCCGAAGCGCCCGCTCCAGCAAGGCCACGACCCGTTCGCCCTGGTCGGTAAAGATCAGTTCCATCGCCGTCCGGCTATCGAGCGTTTCGATGTGTGCGTGAAACAGCCAGTCCCAGATCGCCTGGCGATCCGGTTCCAGGCGTTCGGCCAGGGTAACGATGCGACGGACGATTCCCTGGCCCATAGCTTAGAAAATGTAACTTAGCGCGACAAAATAGCTGACGGTATGGTCGGCATCGACCATCGGACTGTCTTTGACCGCGGTTGGCAGACGGGTGTAGCGAAGACCGGCCGTGGTCAGCCACGAATGCGACAGCTTGTAGATGGCGGCCATGCCCAGATAAGGCGACGAGCCGCCGCCGGCATGGTAGGCGGGAAGTCCGCTACGCAATGCCTCGCTGGTACCGATGCCATAGTAGTAATCGTTCAGTGCGCCGTTGCTGTAAGTCACGCCGCCGGTCGGCACCAGGGTCAGGTTGCCCCGGATGATCGGGTAGCTGTAATTCAGATCGAAGGCGCTACCGCCACCGTGGCCGGTGAACTCTTTCTGTGCGCTGGCCTGTACCGCGCCCCAAACCGCTTGATGCCGCCATGCCACGCCGACCATGCCGGAGATGTCGCGGTCGGAAAGCTGGCGCAGATGCGGATCGCTGGTATCGCCATGACGAAAGCGATTCCCCAGCGGCGAAGCCGTGATGGAGAACTCGTCCGAGACCGTCTTGAACAAGCGGTACCCGAAGAGCGCTCCGTGCGCGTAGAACGACTTGCCATCGTAGTTGACCATCGGCAGCGGCCAGGCTTTGTTGTCGTAGCTGCGATAAGGGCTGGGGCTCCAGACGGCGCCAAGACCCAGGGTCCAGGTGGGGCTTTGCTGAGGCGCGGACTGGGCCAGTGCGGAGCTACAGAAAGCGGTACAGGCCAAAGCAGCCGACAGGCTGGTAAGACGTAACGATGCAATCGACATGGGCGGACAAAGACCAGGGAATCCAGACAGCCACGGATCATGGGCACCCTACATTGCCTCAACATTGCGCCGATACGGTGGAGGTGAATGCTAAAGTCGCCCGGCACGCAGCCATGCGTGAGGCAAGGAGATACCAACCATGCGAATCCTGCTGGTTGAAGACGAACCGGAAATGGCCCAGGCACTACGCACGGCATTGCAGCGTCACGGCATCCTGGCGGACATTGCGCCAAACCTGATGCAGGCTGGCGAGGCGTTGCGCCAGAACGTACATGACCTGCTTTTGTTGGATCGTCAGCTACCCGACGGCGATGGCGCTACCCTGATCCGGATCGCGCGGAAATGTCGAGCCGATCTGCCGGTCATCATGCTGACGGCGCGAGGATCATTGGCCGACCGTATCGACGGTCTCGACCTTGGCGCGGACGATTATCTGGTCAAGCCATTTGCCGTCGAAGAGCTGCTGGCGCGCATTCGCGCCGTATCGCGGCGTCCGTCGCAACTGGCGCTACCCACGGCAAAGGTGGGCAATCTGAGTTTCGATTTTTCCGCGCACGAAGCCTTCGTCGGAGCAATGTCGCTGCAGCTTCCACGACGGCAATTGCTGGTGCTTGAAGCTTTATTCCTGCGACATGGGCGTACGGTTCGCCGCGAAGTCCTGCAGGAGTCGGTCTACGACTTCAACGACGATATTCAGTCCAACGCATTGGACGCCCATGTGTCGAAGCTTCGACGTGCGTTGAGCGAGGCGGGAGCGCGCGCGGACATTCACGTGATTCGAGGCATTGGCTATCTGCTCAAGGAGCGAACCAATGAAGGTGAGGAATAAATCGCTCACGTTGCAGCTGGCATGGCGGTTGATCGGTTTGCAAGCCGCGGTCATTCTTGGACTGATCATTGCGTGGACGTACATGATATACGTCGGAAACTTGTCGTATATCGACGAAAACGTTCCCCGTATGATGGTGAACAACTTGCGTATGGACGACACCGGCAAGCTGGCGTTTCGATACGATGCCAAACTGCAGTCGCTTCTTCAAACCTCACCCGGCTTGTGGTTCGCCATTGAGGACGAAAAAGGCCATCGCATGGTCCATGGCGAGGTGCCCGAGGCCTATCGTTCGCTGGCGGATTCGCTAACTCAATTGCAGAGCGGAGAAGTTCACGCCAGCGGTCCGCCTTATGCGCTTGCCATGCGCATCTATACAGACGACACGCCGATGGGGCGCATTTATGTCATCTGTGGCGGGGTGCCCACGGCGAATGTGGGCATCATATTCGCCCTGATCCTGGCCTACTTCGGCTGGCGCATAACACTGCCGCTGGCGTTGCTGACGCTGATTGTGGTGCCGTGGTTGGTCCGTCGTGCCATGCGCGGTGTAGCCAAGGTGGCTGAGCAGGCCCAGGCGATCGACATCGACGAACGGGGTGCGCGTCTTGCCGATCACACCGTGCCTCGCGAGTTGCAACCGCTGGTGCAAGCGTTCAACGCCGCACTCGAGCGCCTCAACGAAGGCTATAACACCCGCGATCGTTTTCTGGCTGGCGCCGCCCACGAGCTGCGCGCGCCCATTGCGATTATCGAGGCGCGGATCGAAACACTTGAGGCTGGCGCCATGCGCAATCGTCTCCTCACGGACGTCGCGCGTTTGTCCAATCTGGCCGAGCAGCTCCTTGATCTACAGCGCCTGGGTAAACATGAGGGCAAGTTCGAGCCGTTCGACCTGGTGTCATTAGCGAGTGAAGTCGCGGCGGACGTCGCTCCCCTGGCGATAGGTGCCGGCTACGAGCTGGCGCTGGATGCGCCCGAGACGCCGGTCATGGTGATGGGAGACCCGCTGTCGCTTGCGCGCGTGTTGACCAATCTGATCCAGAACGCGATTGCGCACGGCGGCGGTCGCGGCCTGATCACCGTCGATGTTCGCCCGGACGGCTCGTTCGGCGTCAGCGACCAGGGGTCGGGCATTCCCGCGGACGAGCGGCAGCGTATCTTCGAGCCGTTCTATCGTTTGCGTCCAAGCAGCACAGGCGCGGGGCTGGGGCTGCATCTGGTGCAGGAGATCGTCGCTTTGCATGGCGGCCGGATCGACATCGTCGAGGCGGATGGCGGTGGCGCGTGGTTTCGTGTGCGGCTTCAGGCCATCGTCGCGGGCGCTGCCGTTAGCGACGTTAGCGGGGCGGTTGGCGTTCGAATATAGAAAGGACAAAAAGATTGGACGGAACACAAAGGGGTGAGTTTGTCACAAGTGATAAATCATGCTCCTTTTGTTCTGCTCGAAATTCTTTTGAGAGCTTTACTACTCCATGAAGAAACATTCGGTCCTCGCACTGCCGATGCGATGAAAGAGCTGGCAGCTGAGACCGCTTGCGACCCCGTCCCGGAGCCTGAGCATACTCGTCGGGGCGTTCATCCCAATGCAAACGGACCAGACGGGGTAGCGGTGCGCACGGCGAAGGGATGAACACCGCCACATCCAACTAGCGACCCGACGCAACTTCCGTGCCCGCGATGGTCTTCTGCACCTTGCCATCCTTATCGAGGAAATTGATGACAGCCGTACCATCGGCTGGCACTTTCATCTGGATGCGTTCCTTTCCGGCACCGTCCATCATGGACAACGTGGCCGTTCCATCATCGTCGCGTCCCACCCATATGCGCTGCTTGTTGTGCTCGTTTTCCTTGCTATCCGTGATCGATAGGCCTGCATAGTGATTGTCCTTGTCATCGACGCCGATGAGCTGGACCACTTGGTTTGCATTGTATCGATCGAACGACAAGGCGCCGCCCGCATCCACGATTTCTCCCTTGGCGTTGCGCTTGCCGCCGAAGATGAGGCCGCCGTTCTCGGAGCCCTCGTCGTTGTAGAAGATCATGCCCGCCTGGGGACGATCAACCTTCGGCTGTTCCTTTCCCTTGACAATCACACCCGGCATCTTTGCCCCGTTCGTGACGATCATTCGCAGGGTGCCGTCCGCCTCGCGAACGTTGATGCGTTGTACGTTGATCTCGTCGAACGAGGTGATAGGATTCTTTGCGAAGCCGGAAAGCATCGTGACCGCGAACACTGCGGTTAGAAGGCCAGAATAGACTACAAGAAAACGGTTGCCGGACATGGGGCTCCCCCTCGGTTAGTCGAATCTCGGCAGGCTAGCTAGCGTAGGTGACAGTTGTCCACCATGCCTCTTGGCAGGGTGGTTGTTCTCCTGCCTGTCCAGCCGTGGTTACCCGATACAAAGCGCCGTGTCAGATCATGTGATGAACACTGACACCCTTGCGATCGAATGAAGGTAGGCATGGCTGCGACGGCTTAAGCAAAGCTTTGTCTAACCTCTCCAGGGACTCTCCGGACAAGTTATCGGCTCTGTGTTCAAATAGCCGTCTGAACGAGATGGATGATGGCATGAATCAGATGAGCTTCTCCGATGCCGAATATGCTTGATTCCGGATTTAACTACCTCGGGTCTTTTTCCCCAGCTGCTTCCAGCCGATTGCGAGCGATAGCCTCTTTGTTGTTCGACGCCCACAAGTGAAGTGGCACAAGCGCGCCACGCAATGTCTGGCCAAGCACGGTCAGCTCATAGTCCACACGTGGTGGTACTGAGGGGAACAGGGTGCGCGTAACGATGCCATCCGTCTCCAGTCGCTTCAGAGTCAGCGTAAGCATGCGTTGCGAGATACCGCTGACGCGCCGCTGGACCTCGTTGTAGCGGAGCGACCCCTTGGACAGTGCTCCAACAACCATGATGGTCCATTTGTCTCCGACGCTGGCCAGCACATCGGCAAGACCCTTGCAGTCGGTCGCAGACAAGGAGCCGTCGGGAACAAAAGTGTTCGCTTCGCTCGGAAAAGTGCCTTCTTGTGCCACGTTATCGTCCTTCCCATACTGGCGTTACGAACAAATTGTTCGCGTACTTTAGTCCAGGTAAGCGGACGCCACAATTGAGGAAAGAACGTGATGACGAAGCTTCTGCTTGTTGAGGCCAGCCCCCGAGGAGAGCATTCGATCTCCCGAAATCTTGCGAAAACATTTGTGGAGCGATGGAAGGCCGCGCACCCGGGCGATGAAGTCATTGAGCGCGATCTCGCAAGGATGGATCTGCCCTACGTGAATCTGCCCTGGCTGGCAGCCAGCCTTACGCCCGCGGAGAAGCACACCCCCGAGATGAAGGATGTCCTTCGGCTATCCAACGAGCTTGTCGCCGAGCTTCTGGCCGCGGACCACATAGCCATCAGCACCCCGGTTTATAACTACAACATCCCCGCAAACCTCAAGTCCTACGTGGACCACTTGGTACGCAAAGGCCTGACCCTTGGCATGACGGGCGAGGGCCTGGTCCATGGAAAAAAGTGCACGATCCTGATGGCTTCGGGCGGTGTTTATACAGAGGGCTCGCCGATCCGGGATCGGGACGTCGCAACGATGTATCTTCGCCTGATCCTCAAGGTCATCGGCATCGAGGATGTGACGTTCGTTTCCGCAGGCGGTAGCAAGGTTGTCGACCTTGGGGAAAGATCGCGGGCGGACTTCCTCCAGACGTTTGACGCGGCGGTGACGTCCGCAGCGCATGCGTGATCCAGTTAAGGGATCGGCATGATTTATCGACAAGTGATCAATCATGCCGACCCCTTTGTTGTTGAGTGATCGTTTCCGACCCGCAGCGGCCGCTCGCGTATGTCTGCTTGTGGTGACGGGGAGCGGCGTACTAGCATCGTCCGAAGTCAGTGACTGGGGTCATCGAATGAAGACATGCGTCCTGCGGCGCGTCATCCTGGTGGCAACGATCAGCTTCGTTGCACAGGGTGTGGCCGTCGCACAGTCTCTTAATGCCCCGTTGCTCGATCGCCTGATCGGAACGTGGGTGCTGCGCGGAGATATCGCCGGTAAGTCGGTAACCCACGACATAGTGGCCCAATGGGTGCTGGCCCATCAGTACGTCCAGATTCACGAAATATCGCGATCAAGAACGGCGGCTGGGGCACCGGAATACGATGCCATTGTCTACATCGGCTGGAATCCGGAGTTAAAACAATACTCATGCCTGTGGCTAGATTCGACGGGTGGCAACGGACTGGTAGGGACAGCGTTCGGTCATGCCGAATCGAATCCTGCCGAGCTTGCATTTATATGGTCTGGCAAGAACGGCGATCCGTCCCTCTCCAACACCTTCGCATACGACCGTGCAACGGATTCCTGGCGTTGGGCGATCGACAATATCGATAAGGGACGGCACCGCCCATTTGCGAACGTGAAACTTACCCGGCAGTAGCCAAAGGGGCTGAAAGGGGGGCGTATATCAGGTAGTCAGGCGATAGGGGAAGTACATCGTGACTCAGACGGTCATACCGCAGCTTCGGATCACCCGTGCAGTTGATAGCTTGCCATTCTATGTACAAGGGCTTGGTTTCACTGTCGATTGGCAGCATCAGTTCGAGCCGGGTTTTCCGCTCTTTCTACAGCTGACGCGGCAAGGTCAGACCATCTTCCTGACCGAGCACGCGGGAGACTGTGAAGTAGGCGGTGCTGTCTATTTCGTTGTACCCGACGTTGATGAATGCTTCCATTTTTTCAGCGCTGGCGGCATCGGGCCCACTGAAGATCCACAAGACACGCCGTGGGGTTCCAGGGAAATGGTTGTCACAGATCCGGACGGCAATCGTTTGCGCTTTGCCACTCGCGTCGCCATTTAACTCAAGCGTTAGACCGCATCTGGAGAACCTATGCAGCAGGTGATGGACCACGGACTAAGAATAACGTGGCTAATTCTTGGCCTGTATTGGTTATGGAGCTCAAGGCGCATCAAAGCCACGAGCCATATGGAGTCATTTCCCAAGCGATTTCTCGCCTATTACTTTCCTTTGCTTGCGGCAGGTGCGCTTTTAGGTCCTGGAGAGTGGTACGGGGACTTTTGGCTTCATCATCGGTTCTTGCCAGACCTTGAGTGGTTTCGGCCTGTTGGCTTGACCCTTGTTGTAGCCGGCGCTTTTTTTGCGTGTTGGGCACGCTACACGCTTGGTCGCAACTGGAGTGTCGCGGCTCAACTCAAGCAGGAACATGAGTTGATTCAATCGGGCCCGTATCGCTTTGTACGCCACCCCATCTACTCCGGGCTATTGCTCGCCTTCCTGGGAACAACGGTGATGATTGGCGAGTGGCGCGCATTGCTTGCGTTCCTGATCGTGCTTATCTCCTTCTTGTACAAATTCCGGGTAGAGGAACGCCTGTTAAAGAAGCACTTTGGCGATAGCTATCTTCAGTATTCGGCGCGTACCAGAGCGTTGGTTCCGACTATTTACTGAAATGCGGTCGAGTAGTTCATTGAGTGAAAGAGTCCAGCTCGCTATCAGCGCTTCGCATCCTTCGAGGGGTCCTTGACGGCCGCCGAGCAAATCCATCCGCCGGAATGTCCGATGGAGAAATCCAGGTTCCCGTCGTAAAACCTGCCCTCCTTCTGCGCCTTATCTATCAGCGCAGAGGCCTTGTCGCGCGTCACGCCCAGGGCCGCGACCAGAAGCTCCGTACAAGTGGCCGGTCCAAACTGATCGGGCGCTACGAGTGTCCAGCGACTGTCCCGAAGGACTTGGTTAATCAAAAGAAGGTGGGGAGAGACGAGAACGGCGTCGCCGTTGCCTTGCTGCTGGGTCAGCTTTAGCTCCGGATCCGCCATGTCGCGGTTCCAGACGGTCATGAAGGCCGCTGGGTTCATCTCGATGCGGTACTGCGTGCCGCAAGCGGCCAGGGAGGCTATGCAGATCGCCGATACAAGAAGTCGTTTCATTTTGGTTCCGCAGCCGAGGCTACGGAGCCCCCAGCGATAGTCGCTGCAAGATTGAAGACAGTGGTGATTGCTGCTTTCAATACGGTGGCCTCAGAGAGATGGGATGCAACGAAAGGGGACCGTACGATTTATCGGCAAGTGATAAATCATACTGCCTCCTTTGCTGTTTGCTATAGACCCCTTTGCTGTCATTTGGCCGCGTGTCCGGGGCGCCATGTGGCAAACTGGCTCACCAGTTCGGCAACCGGTCCATTAGTTTGTGATCAAAGACACCAGCGCCATGGATGAGGAAAGGTCGGATTCCAGCCGGGTGGCCGTGGTCTTCATTGCTTTGATCTCCCTGCTCACCGTGGCAGCCCTTTTTACGCCGCGCTTCCGGCAGCCCACGGCAGGGGCCAAAGTCGTCCCTTCGCCACCGCCGGTCATGCCAGCCGTCGAGCTTTGGCTGAGTACGGCGGATCGCCGGCTGATGCTGGCGCAGCAAGCCGACATCGAGATGAGCGCACGAGATTCGTCGCCCACCGATATCGTCATCGACGTCAATGCCAGGTATCAGACCGTGACCGGTTTTGGAGCGGCGATGACGGACTCTTCGGCGTGGCTTCTCCAGAACAAATTGGATGTACCAGGACGCAGTGCGTTGCTGCACGAACTGTATGGAGCGCCGCCCAATCTCAACTTAAACATGATGCGGCTGACCATCGGCGCCTCCGATTTCTCGCTGAATTTTTACACCCTGGACGATATTCCCTTCGGCCAGGCCGACCCCTCATTGCAGCATTTCAATGTCGCGGCCAATTTGCAGGACGTGATACCGACGGTGCGCGAGATCCTTTCCATCGACCCCGGGTTGCTCATCGTAGCGTCGCCATGGAGCGCGCCGGCATGGATGAAAACCAACGAGAATCTTATTGGCGGGGAATTGCTGGAGCAGTACGAAAGCACGTACGCGGACTATCTCGTCAGGTATCTCGACGCTTACCGCCGTTATGGCATCCCCATCTTCGCATTGACCTTGCAGAACGAGCCAAGATTTACGCCCATCAGCTACCCGAGCATGGCAATGAGTGCACAGACGCGGGCGCGTATCGTCGCGAGGTACCTCGGACCAAAGTTGGCAGGCCGCAAACCGAGGACGCGCATTCTGGACTGGGACCACAACTGGAGCCATCCCGAGGAGCCATTGAGTGTGCTGGCCGATCCCGATGCTTCGCGCTACATCGATGGCGTTGCGTGGCATTGCTACGAAGGCAGCCAACACGAGCAGGGTCGCGTGCATCGCGCGTATCCCCAAAAGGATGCTTACATCACCGAGTGTTCCGGGGGAGACTGGCCGTTAAGCATGAACGGCGAGCTGCTCTGGTTTACGCGGAACTTGCTGGTCACGGGGATCAGGCAGTGGGCACGTGGTGCGATCTACTGGAACCTTGCTCTCGACGAGAATCACGGTCCGCATTTCGGCGGGTGCGTGGCCTGCAAAGGTGTGATCACGATCGATTCGCAGACGGGGGCCGTGAGTCGCAATGACGAGTACTACGCGTTGGCGCACTTCAGTCGATTCGTGCTTCCAGGCGCTGTCCGGGTGAACTCCACCGACACCGATGCCGACAAGGGCATCGCGAATGTGGCATTCCAGAATGCTTTCGACGGATCGATCGTTCTGGTAATGGTGAACATCAATGCGGTTGCCCGCCGCGTTTCGGTGGCGGAGGGACGGACCCGCTTCGAATACACGATGCCGCCGGAAAGCGTGGCGACCTTTGTATGGAATCCGGATCTGGCGGGTACATGGATGCGGCGTGTCCTCGGATGGCTGAGAGGGGGCCGGGCTCCGGCGATCACCGAATGAGCAAGCCGGGGCCTGTCGAGGTCTGAAGCTGGAATTTGAGTTTGCAATGGTGTTCTATGCGGACAAACCGGACACGGAAAGGGATCGTCTTCCATCCCGGTGAGATTGCCTTTTTTCGCCAGGAGGAGCCTCACGATGACCATCGTCATTACCGCATTTGAACGATCGCCCGATGGCGGCAAGGGACTGGCGCGCGATACGCGCGTTCGTTGGGCGCTTGAAGAAGCAGGCCAACCCTACGAAGTTCGCCTTGTTTCGTTCCGTGCGATGAAGGAGCCCGCGCATCTGGGCATTCATCCTTTCGGCCAGATTCCAACCTATGAGGAAGGCGATCTCGCCCTGTTCGAGACAGGCGCGATCGTCTTCCATATCGCCGAGCGCCATACGAGCCTGTTGCCGGACGGTGGCAATGCCCGGGCGCGGGCGATAACCTGGATGTTTGCCGCGCTCAGCACCGTGGAGCCGCCGATCCTTGAACTCGTAACCGTCAGGTTTGTGGAAGGCGATAAGCCCTGGAGCAAGGAGCGCCTGCCTCTGGTAGTGGATCGCATCTGCGATCGGCTGGGTCAGCTTTCCGCTCGCCTGGGCGATGCCGAGTGGCTTGATGGTGCGTTCAGTGCGGGCGACCTGATGATGGTGTCGGTGCTGCTCAGGCTGAAACCATCGGGCATTCTGGACGAATTTCCGAGCCTGGCTGCCTATGTCGCCCGCGGAGAAGCGAGATCCGCATACAAGCGGGCTTTCGCCGCCCAATTGGCGATAAACGCCGGCAAGCCACCAGCCGGCTGATCGGGAGCGAAAGGGGATGTATCGTCGAATCCGGGGGAGCCGTCTGATTGGCGGTTAGATGCATATGACTGATGAGTTCATTGAGCCAACACCTCAGGGCCGACGCAATCTGGTCGCGCTCCTGGCGATAGGTGTCGTCATCGCTGTCTCGTGCCGGCTTTGGTTACAACCAGCGTTCCTTGGTTATATCCATTCGCTTCCCCTTTGCGATCAGCTTCCCTGGTGGCGCGGTCTGTTGATCAGCGTATGGGCGTCGCTTCTTGTCGTCGCGCTTCTTTCCACATGGAACGCCCTCAAGCTTCTGCGGCACGGCCAATGGCCTCTGCCCGGTACGTGGGTGTTTCAACGCACTAAGATCCGGCGCGGTGTTGCAGTGCGCCGGAGGGCTTACTTTCTTCTGACCATTTCCGTGCTTGCTGTTCCCATTGCCTGGTACTGCTGGCAGAGCCTTTCCAGCACGGCCATATTCCATCCGATCGGCAAGTGTGCGTTCGATCGCGCATTTTCATCGTCTGAAACCTCAGCCGTACGCAATAGCTGATAGAGCCTTTCATCCGTCCGATCGGAGATGGAACACCTATGCGTTCAAAAACATCGCGCCCGACCGAATTCAGTACGCGTGCGACATTGTGGATCGGTTGCACTCTCGCCCTGCTATGCGCGGCGATAGGTTCGTCGACACTCGCCGCCGATACCACGATACCTAGCGACAATGCTCATCGTTCGGTACTGGATGTCGCCGTTGACAAGGCTGCCGACGATTTCTTTCGCAATCGCTGTCACGTGGGGTTTTCCATGGTGGTCATGGACAACGGCCGGTCATATTTTTACGACTACGGCTCGACTTCTCGCGCCAAAGCCGTGCTGGCGACGCCGCAGAGTGTTTATGAACTGGCCTCCGTCACTAAAACCTTTACGGCCATGTTGGCGGCGCAAGCGGTGCTCGATGGCCGCATGAGTGTGGACGGCGATTTTCGCCACTCGCTACCGAGTAGCTATAGCAATCTTGCTTTGAACGGAAAGGCCATCACCTTACGAACGCTGCTCACCCACTATTCGGGCATGCCACGCGACATCCCGGACACAGATATTATTTTTGCGGAAAAGAACTACGCGACGCTACCTTCTCGCTTGATCGCGCTAAACCAAGGTTTCGGGCGAGATCAGTTTTTGGCCGCGCTGCACACCGTCACGCTACGCAGCGAGCCAGGGCTAAACCAGGCTTACTCGAACGCAGGGTTCCAGGTTGTCGGCATGGGGCTTGAAAACGTTTATGGAAAATCTTTCGACGCGTTACTCCGGCAGCGCATTACCCAACCTCTACGCATGACGTCGACCGGACTTGCGTTAGATCGCAGTGAATCGGCACGCCTCGTCGTCGGCTACGACCGCGACGGCCGCATCGCGCCTTACCACGTGCAGAACGCCGGTGCCGCGTGGGGTTTGTATTCCTCCACCGCGGACATGGCGAAGTATCTGCGTTGGCAACTCGACACCCGCGACCCCGTGATTCGTCTTTCTCATCAACGCCTGGTCGGTACCGCCGATGACGGCGAGGGAATGGCCTGGAACCTGGAAACGGATCAAGGGCAGCCCCTCGTCTCGCACGGCGGCGGAAGCTTTGGCACATCGAGCCAGATGGTGCTTTACCCGAAGCAGCACGAGGGATTTGTATTGTTGGCCAACGACACCTGTCAGGGCACGGAGGGTGCGTTAAAAACGATGGCAAAGTCGATTCATGCCGCCAGCGAAAGGGGCCAGCTCAGTCCGTCCCCTTCCTCCTAAGGGCGTTCAATCCAGCGGCCTCACCCAGATATTGCGAAAACTGATGGGCTGCGAAGGATCGCCGTGCGCCTGGAGCTTGATCGCCGCTTCGGCGTAGGGCGCGTATTTTGGCTTGCCGATGTAGACGGTCTCGCCGGCAAGCTGAGTGTGGTTCTGCACCAGCACGCCGTTGTGGAATAGCGTCACGTATGCCGGCGACTTCAGCGTGCCGTCGGCGGCAAACACCGGCGCTGTCCAGATGACGTCATAGGTTTGCCATTCTCCCGGGGGGCGCATGGCATTGACCAGGGGAGGTGTCTGTTTATAGACGCTGGCCGCCTGTCCGTTGACATAGGTTTTGTTCTTCCACGAATCCAGTATCTGGATTTCGTAGCCCTCGTCGGCCGGCCCGGTCGAGGCGAGGAACACACCGCTGTTGCCGCGTGCCTGGCCTTCGCCAGCGATGTCCTTGGGTACTTGCCACTCCAGATGCAGCTGGTAGTTTTTGAACCGCTGTCTGGTCTGGATGTTGCCCGCGGCCTTGTCGACCGTCAGCACGCCGTCGTGCACTTTCCAGCGCGCCGGAGCATGGTCCTTGGACGATTCCCATTGAGCGAGATCGCGGCCATCGAACAGCACGACGGCGTCGGATGGCGGTGTACTTTCCCGACTGCCCGACGCTACGATTTTGGGCACCGGCTCCCACCGCTCGGTTGCCTTGGGATCGGTCTGTGCCCATGCGGACGATTGGCCGGCGGCTGCGAGAACGAAAAGGGCAAGGACAATCGCGCTTCGCCTCTTCAAAGGCATCCCTCGATGAAAGTTCATACCGTGCATATCCTGAGTGCCTCGGCAAACGAGTCGAATGGATCGGATCGCGACGGCATGAATTCGTGCGCGATGAAACCCTGGAAATTCAGATCCGCGATCGCCTTCGCGATCGCGTGATAATTGAGCTCCTGGGTGCCGTCGATGTCATGGCGGCCCGGTACGCCACCGGTGTGGAAATGCCCGATCCACTGGATGTTGTCGCGGATGGTGCGGATCACGTCGCCTTCCATGATCTGCATGTGATAGATGTCGTAGAGCAGCTTGACGTTGGGCGAGTCGATGCCCTTCATCACCGCGACGCCGAACGCCGTGCTGTCGCCCTGATAACCGTGATGGTCGATCTTGCTGTTCAGGAGTTCCACGCACAGGGTGATGCCGTTCTCGGCCGCGTAAGGTGCGATTTTTGAAAGGCCGGCGACGCAGTTATCGATGGCCTGGCGCTCGTCTATGCCCGCCTTGCGGTTGCCGAACATGGTGATCACATTGGTCACACCGGCGCGCTTGGCGAGTGGGATCGTCGCTTCCAGTTCTTTCAGCAGAGTGGCGTGATTGGCCGGGTCATTGAAGCCCATCGCGATGAAGTTATCCCGCCGGGAGGGATACCCCATCGATACGGCCAGGCCACTGTCGGTCACCACCGCCCATTCGTCCGCATACAGCAGATCGACGCCGGCGAAGCCGATGGTCTTAAGACGCTTGCACAGTTCGGGGAGCGGCGCCTTGGAGGTCCAGCGGCTCAGCGACTGCTTGAGGCGCCCGGATGTCGCCTTCTCGGGAGCGGTCTTGCCGGGGGCCGTCCCGGCGGAGGCAAGCAACGGCATGGCGCCGAAAGCCGCCGCAGCCGCGGCGAGGCGACCGAGTGCGGTACGGCGGCTGATGTCGGGAGACGTGGCGGTCATGGTTATTCGAGCCCCAGGATGTCGCGATTGAACGCGCGGTCGCTCACCGTCGCGGCGAAATCGTCGAATGCGCGCTCGGTGACCTTGATGATGTGGTCGCGAATAAAGACCGCGCCTTCCTTCGCGCCTTGCTGGGCATCCTTGATGCAGCACTCCCATTCGAGTACGGCCCAGCCCGGATAGTCGTACTGCGCGAGCTTGCTGAAGATCGCGCCGAAATCGATCTGCCCGTCGCCCAGCGAGCGGAAGCGTCCGGGGCGGTCGATCCAGTTCTGGTAGCCGCCGTAGACACCCGCGCGCCCATTGGGACGGAACTCGGCATCCTTCACATGGAACGCACGGATCCGCTCGTGATAGATGTCGATGAACTGCAGATAGTCCATCTGCTGCAGGATCATGTGGCTGGGGTCGTAGAGGATGTTCGCGCGCGGGTGGTGTCCTACCGCCTCGAGAAAACGCTCGAAGGTAGCGCCGTCGTGCAGATCCTCGCCGGGGTGAAGTTCATAACAGACATCGACGCCGGCGTCGTCGAAAGCATCGAGGATGGGCCGCCAACGTTTCCCGAGTTCCGCGAAGGCTTCCTCGATCAGCCCGGCGGGACGTTGCGGCCACGGGTAGAACAGATGCCATGCCAGTGCGCCGGAGAACGTTGCGTGTGCGGTCAGGCCGAAATGCTTGCTCGCTGTCGCCGCAAGCTTGAGTTGTTGCACCGCCCAGGCTTGGCGTTGCTGCGTGTTGTCGCGCTGTGCGGCGGGCGCGAAACCATCGAACAAGCGGTCGTAGGCGGGGTGCGAGGCCACCAGTTGTCCTTGCAGATGCGTCGACAGCTCGGTGACCGCCAGCCCGTGTTCGGCCAGCATGCCTGCGATGTCGTCGCAATAAGCCTTGCTTGTCGCCGCCAGTTCCAGATCGAACAAGCGACGATCGTTGGTGGGAATCTGCACGCCGACAAAGCCGAGCGATGCCGCCCACCGGGCGATATCGGGAAGCGTGTTGAATGGCGCCACATCTCCCGCGTACTGGGCAAGAAAGATGCCTGGCCCCTTGAGGGTTTTCATGCGTATTTTCTCGGCATTCGGTTCATGGGTCAGATCTTCAATTCCGTTTCCACAGCCCAGGCCTTGCCATTGCCCGCCTGAGACAGCGGTATATCGGCCTTGAAGCCACCTGGAATGGCGACGTACTGGAGCACTTCCGTGCAGCCGGGCTGGGACATGAAGAAGCCAAGCATGGTCAATTTCTTGGTCATCAGCACGAAGTCGGCCGCGGGTGGCATCGCGGCATGTCGCGATGTGGCTATCGCCTCGCTGTGTAGTTTCGTCACCAGCTTCTTGCGTTGGGCCTCGTCGAGCTGGAGAAAGGGTTTGCCACCGGCCTGGTCGAACGCGGCCAGCGCGGTGAGGTATCGCTGTTGATCGGCCTTGGCATAGACGTCCTTGAACATCTGGTCGATAAAGACCGGCACGCCCGCGTCGAGCGCTCCCGGGGTATCGGTACGCGGGATCACGATGTCGATCACCGCGGCGATCAGGCTGCTTTGCGCCGGAGTGAAGAATCGGGGCGCCGCACCCGGTTTTTGCGAAGCGGCATGAGCCTCGAAGACGGCCAGCAGCGACGGCGCGGCGACCGCGCCGACGGCAATCGCGGACATGCATTTCAACCATTCACGACGGTTCATGGCGATATCCTCAGATGTTGCCGCGCTTGAGTTCGTCCACGGCATGACTGGCCGCGCGTGCGGTCAGCGCCATGTAAGTCAGGGACGGGTTCTGGCAGGCGGACGACGCCATGGCCGAGCCGTCGGTAATGAAGACGTTCTTGCATGCATGCATCTGGTTCCACTCGTTGAGTACCGACGTCTTCGGGTCGCGGCCCATGCGTGCGGTACCCATTTCATGGATGCCGGCGCCGACGTTGGCCTGCATCGTGAAGGAGCTCACGTTGCGATAGCCGGCGGCGGTCATCATTTCCATTGCGTCGTCGACGATCTCCTTGGTCATCAGGATCTCGTTCTCCCGGTGCGCGGCATCGAAGTTGAGCACGGGCAAGCCGTACTTGTCCTTATGGTTGCGGTCGAGGGTTACCATGTTCTGGTGATTGGGCAACATTTCGCCGAAGCCCATCATCGACACCCACCAGGGGCCGGGTTTCTCCGCGGCATGCTTGAGCTCGTCGCCCAGCACCGGCTCGTTGACAAGTCGCGTCCAGTCGCTGCGGCTCGCGCCGCCCTGGTAGCCGAAGCCGCGCAGATAGTTGCGTTTGTCCGTGCCGATATTGCGGTAGCGCGGAATGTAGAAGCCGTTGGGCCGGCGCCCGGAGTAGTAGCGGTCTTCATGGCCGTCGACAAGCGCTCGCGCGCCGTTGCCGAAAATATGGTCCATGATGTTGTGGCCCACTTCGCCGCTGTCGTTGCCAAAGCCGTTGGGGAAGCGGCTGGAGACGGAATTGAGCAGGATGTGCGTGGTGCCGAAGGTGGATGCATTGAGGAAGATCACGCGCGCGAAGTACTCCGTCTGATGGCCGGTCTCCGCATCCAGTACGCGCACACCGGTCGCCTTGCCCTTGGCGTCGTCATAGATCACCTCGTAGACGATGGCGTTGGTGACCATGGTCATATTGCCGGTCTTCTCGGCGGCGGGAAGGGTCGATGAGTTACTACTGAAGTAGGCGCCGAAAGGGCAGCCACGCATACACAGGTTGCGATACTGGCACTGCGAACGCTGCGGACTCTTGTCGTGCTTGAGCGGCTCGGAGAGGTTGGCGGTGCGGCCGATGATGAGCTTGCGGTTGAACTTGTCATCCAACTTGCCCTGGAAATCCTTTTCGACGCAATTGAGCTCCATCGGTTTCAGGAACTGGCTATCCGGCAATTGCGCCAGATGTTCGGTCGACCCGCTGACGCCGATGAAATGCTCGACGTAGTCGTACCAGGGAGCGATGTCGTTATAGCGGATGGGCCAATCCACACCCACGCCTTCCTTGCCGTTCGCCTCGAAGTCCATGGGACTGAAGCGATAGCTTTGCCGACCCCACATCAGCGAGCGTCCGCCGACGTGGTAACCGCGGAACCAGTCGAATGGCTTGGTTTCTTCATAGGGGTTGTCGATGTCGTCGACGAACCAGTGCTTGGTGGACTGCGTGATGCCATAGAACGACGGACGCGTGTGTTTCGGATGACGTGCGATGTCTTCCTGCGTCGGTTCGTCGGCGTACGGCAGCTCCCACGGTGCCTTCATGGCGGTCGGGTAATCGCCATGCTTGACCATGGGGCCACGGTCGAGCACCAGAGTCTTGAGGCCCTTCTCAGTCAGTTCTTTGGCGGCCCAGCCGCCGCTGACACCGGTGCCGACGACGATGGCGTCGAACGTGTTCTTTTCCATGCGTTTTGCCTTCAGACAGAGTTTCGATCAATGGGGAGAGGCGCGGTTCAGCGCAGTGGGCGAAGGTAGCCGTAGTCGACGCGCGCGGCGTCGAGCTGGCTCATGCGGTCGAAGGGGCCTTCTTGCTCGACGAAACAATGCTTCAGTCCGGAGGCGTCCGCCGCCGCCATGATCGGCTTGTAGTCGAGTGTGCCGCGGCCGAGTTCCGCGCCCGGGTAGTTCTTGCCACCGGCGCCGGGCAGGAAATCCTTGGCATGCATCAGCGGGATGCGGCCGGGGTTGGCCTTGAAGTAATCCGCGGGGTTCTTGCCGCCCGCGTGGACCCAGCCGCAGTCGAGCTCGAACTGGACGAGCTTGCGATCGGTTTCCTTGAGCAGCACGTCGTAGAACGTCTGCCCACCACCCACGTCGGTAAATTCGAGATGGTGGTTGTGATAGGCGTACTGCAACCCCGCTTGCCTGGCCTTTTCACCGAGGCGGTTGGCGTACTCCGCGGTGCGCTTGGCGTCGTCGAGCGAGTACGCCGGTTCCGGTGCGCTCTTTCCCTTCGCGGCCTGTTCCTTCTGCATGATGGACGGCAGCATGCTGCTGACGATGTATTGCGCGCCAAGCGTGTGTGCGGCTTCGATACCGGGCTCGAAACCCAGGCTGTCGAAGTGCATGCTGGGAGAACGCAAGCCTGCTTCGTTCAACTGATCGCGCAGGGTCTTGGCCGTGCTGGTGACGATGGCTTCGATTTCTGTGTAGCCGATCGTCTTGAGCGTTTTGAGTGTGCCGACGGGATCGTCCTGGTAAGCCTTCAGTACCATGTAGAGCTGGATACCGAGCGCCTTGCCCTGCGCGGTGGCGGCAAGGATTTTTCCGGGTACGCCAAGGGTGAGCCACGCCGCTGTGCCACAAAGCGCGGAACGAGACAGGAACTGCCTGCGAGTCATCATGAACGGTTCTTCCTGGGGGCCAGGTGGAATGATGGGATTCGAATCAGGTGGCGTTGGCGACAGGGTTGTCCGCCGTCGCCTTGCGATCCTTGAACAACAGCACGAACAAGACGAGCACGACGGCAGCGCAGCCACCGGCAATCATCCAGATCGCGTACCAGTCGTGCGTCGCGACGCCCTGGGCATTGGTTCTCACATAGGTGTCGACCGCCACCCCGGACAGCCAGGAGCCGACGAACATGCCCAGGCCGTAGGTCAGGAAGGTGATCAACCCCTGCGTTGCCGCGCGCAGAGCGGACGGTGCCTCGCGATCGATATATATCTGGCCGACGACGAAGAAGAAGTCGAAGCAGATGCCGTGCAGGATGATGCCGAGCCAGAGCATCCACATCAGTTCGCCGGTGCCGCCGAAGGCAAACATGCCATAGCGCACCACCCAGGCCAGCATGCCGACGGCGAGCATGTACTTCACGCCCAGGCGCCGGAAGAACCACGGGATCAGCAACATGCAGAGGATTTCCGACATCTGCCCGCCGGTCATCTTGCCGGCGGCGTTGACCACGCCGATCTCGTTGAGGAACAGGTTGGTGAACGCGTAATAGAACTGCAGCGGAATGCAGATCAGGAACGAGGCCAGCGCGAACACCGCCATCGAGCGGTTGCGCAGCAGGTGCAGGGACTCAAGCGGAAGCACCGAACGCATCTTGAAGCGCTGGTCGCGAGCGAGCGGCGGCGTCGGGGGCAGGGTGAAGCAATAGCCTGCCATCGCAAGCGAAAGTCCAGCGGCCAGGTGCAAGGGCGACGCGGTAGCCTCCACGCCCCAGGCGCCGACGATCAGACCCACGACGATCCAGCCGATGGTGCCGAACACGCGGATCGCACCGAACTCCTCCTGCGGATCGTCGATATGCCGCATTGCAAGCGAGGTGGTCAGCGCCAGCGTCGGCATGTAGCAGAGGCTATAGGCCAACAGGGCGGCGTATATCCCCCCGAACGAACTTTGTTGCGCGGCGAGCACCAGGAGGACGGCGCCGATGACGTGCAATATGGCGAGCACACGGCGCGTATCGAACAGGCGGTCGGCAAGTAGTCCGACGAACAGCGGCGAGATCATCGCACCGATGGCCGTGGTGCCCGCGATGGCGCCGATTTCCTTGCCACTGAAATGCAACGTCTGACCAAGCCAGGTGCCGACCGTGACGTACCACGCGCCCCAGATCGCGAACTCGAACAGCATCATCAACCTAAGGCGCCATTTCATTCCCGTTTCCCCTTTGTGCGTTGTGGTCCGAGAGGGTCTTCGACGTGCTGCCATACGCCGCCCGCGGCATGGCTCTTGAGCATCGCGTCGACCAGCAGGCTGTTGCGATAGCCGTCGGCGAAAGTGGGTAGCGCGGCAGGCTTCGTTTCGGGTGTGCCGCCACGTCGAATCCACGCATAGGCGTCGGCCATCAGGTTGCCGAAGGCGTCCGACCAGGCTTCCGGGTGGCCCGCGGGCAGATGCGCATAGCCGCGCGCGGCGGGATCGAGCAGCGCGGGGTCTCGCGTCAGCAGCGTGTTTGCCTGCGCGTGGTGGCCGATCCAGAGTTCGTTGGGCTGCTCCTGCCGCCACGCCAGCGAGGCCAGGCGCCCGCTTACCTCCAGGCGCAGGTCGTTCTTGTGACCGGGAAGCACCTGACCGACGGTGACGCAGCCGCGCGCACCGTTGTCAAAACGCAGCAGCACGCTGGCGAGGTCTTCGCTGGTGATCTTGATCTTGCGCCGCGATGTCGACTTGGCCGCGCCGGCGAAAGCCTTCGGCGAAGCCGCTGGCGCCTCGCGGACCGGCACGGCCGTGTGCAGATCGGCCAGCACGGCGGTAATGCGCGCGCCGGTGACGTGTTCGGCCAGGTCGCACCAGTGCGAGCCGATGTCGCCGAGCGCGGAACTGGCGCCGCCCCGCTTGGGATCGAGACGCCACGAATACGCGCGCTCGTCGGTCAGCCAATCCTGCAAATAGCAGCCATGTACGAACACCGCCGGGCCGACCTTGCCCTTGGCGATCATCGCGCGCGCCTGCTGGACGAGCGGGTAGCCGCGATAGTTGAAGGTGACGACGTGCGCAACATCGGCTTCGCGCGCGGCTTCGTACAGTTCACGCGCTTCCTGCGTATTGCTGGCAAGCGGCTTGTCGGAGATCACATGCTTGCCGGCACGCAGCGCCGCCAATGAGACCTCTCTGTGCAAGTGGTTGGGTGTGGTGTTGTGAACCACCTGCACGGCGGGGTCGGCCAGCAGTTCCCGGTAACTTGCGTAGGCTCGCCCGGCGTTCAGTTCGCGTGCCCGTTTTTTTGCGGATTCGAGGCTGGAGCCAGCAATGCCGACGATCTCGACGTTGCCCAGACGACGCACGGCATCGAGGTGATGCGCGGCGATGAAGCCGGGGCCGACGAGCCCCATGCCGAGCTTCTTCATCGGGTTACCGCCCTGGCGCTGGTCGATATGGACTGGCCTGCCATTTCCTCTCCGATGTTCCCCTGCCACGAAAATGTATTCGATTACATCAGCATAAATACTGGTGTTGAACGTCTCACTTGCGTGGAATTTTGTTCGATGCGCTGAGCGGCTTGTCGTAGACCGCTTTAAATGTGGCAATGTATGTAACAGATGTGCAAATGCCTATGCAACGATTTCATGTAATCCATTACATTGCATTGCACAAATCTCGGTCGGAACGACCACTTCGGACATTTCGTTCTCGGGCGCTGCCAACTGGTATCGTCCACGGCACAGCGACGATAAAGGGACTAAAACGCGTGAGTGGGGATGGATCCAAGCGTAAGCGGCAGGGCGCCAAGGGCGAGCGTACGAATGCTGCGCCGCAGCCTGCGCGTGTCCGGACAGTCAAGGAAATTGCCGCCATCGCCAAGGTTTCGGTGGCAACTGTGTCGCGCGCCTTGCAGCGGCCCGAGCTCGTCAGCGAGGCGACACGCCAGCGCATCCATGAGGTGGTCAAGCGTCTGGGCTATACGCCCAACGCACTCGCGCGCAATCTGCGCACGGCGCGTACGCGACTGATCGTCGCCTTGCTCCCCGACATCACCAATCCGTTTTTCTCGGAGGTGATCCGCGGCATCGAGCAGGTCGCCCACGAGAATGGCTATTCGGTGCTGCTGGGCGAGACCCAAAGCAGCCTGGTACGTGAGCAGGCTTATGCCGACATGGTCGCGGCGCGCCAGGCCGACGGCATCATCACCATGTCCCATCGTGTACCGGCGATTCCTATCGATGGCCGTCTGCCCGTGGTCAATGCTTGCGAGTACGTCAAGGACAGCAACATTTCCAGTGTCTATATCGACAACGTCGCCGCCGCGGGCTTCGCGGTCGACTATCTCGTTACGCTGGGACACCGCGATATCGCCTTCATCGCCGGCCCATCGTCGAGCCCGATATGCGTGGACCGCGAACAGGGCTACCGTCTCGCAATGCAACGGGCGAAGATTTCCACCAACCCCACGCTGACCACCGTCGGTGACTTCTCGATCGAAGCGGGCGAACGCGCCATCGAGCTGTTTCTGGCGCAGGGGCAATCGTTCAGCGCGGTGTTCTGTTCCAACGACGAAATGGCGATCGGCGCGATGCGCGCATTGATCTCGCACGGCCTGCGCGTGCCGGAGGATGTCTCCGTGGTCGGCTTCGACGACATCCGCTTCGCACGCTACACCTCGCCACCGTTGACCACCATCGCCCAGCCAAAGAATGCACTGGGGCGGGAAGCGATGACCATGATGATCGAACTGCTCAACGATCCGGCGGTGCCCCCGCGAAAGCGTGTGCTTTCGGCTGACCTGGTGGTGCGAGGATCCACTGCGCCACGTGCGGCCGGGCGTTGATGGCGAGGTGCTGAAGTCGGGTCTAACTATCACCGGTCACCCATCCTCTATCGACAAGTTACCCGTATAAGAGCGCTCTTGAGCGCGATAGCCGACGAGCGTAGATGCCAAGCGTTGCAACGCCAGCCCGCAGATCGAGTCTGCGAATGTGGGCATCCGTTTCCACGCTTCGTCGGCTATCGCGCTCAAGAGTGCTCCTACACAAGAATCGCTCGACTATTGCGCTCGCATCTCCCGTCTCTTCTCATCCATCCCCAGATTCATCACCCGATAAATCTCCACCACCTCATCGATCAACCCGCGCAACACATACGCGGCCTGCGCCACCGAGCCCTGCTCGGCATCGATCATCGGCACATCGATTAGAAGATCGGCCACACCGCGCATACCCGACAGACGCCCGGTAATTGCTTCATGGATATCGCCCAGCTTCAGGGCGCGACTGCCTTTGCAAAGCGGGCAGGGAATAGACAGGTCGTGACCAGACTTCAGGACGTACGACTCGGACGCTGACGGTCCGTCTTGCTTGCTGCTCATGGCGGCATCCTCTCCGTGGATGTCCGCCACCCGCAGAGTGCGGGTGGCGGGCGTGCCAGGGTGGAAAAACCGGTGCAAGTGGAACCCGGCAGGACCGAAGTCCTCCCGGCACGCCCGCCGTAAAAGGCAGGCATAACGTAGTGCAACGCATGAAGACGTCGTTTGAGACGGCGTCTTCAGCGCCACTTGCTATACACAGGTTTCCACACCCGGTCGCCGATGTGCGGCGACGCGAAGAGGATCGCGGCGATGCCGTGTAGCGTCAACCCGTTTGGATAAAAGAGACCGAATTTTCAGATTAGTCTGAGTGGGGGCTACGGTGTAGGCAGGAAGTGCTTACGATTCCCGGGGCAGTCCATCGCCAAGTACCGCAACGATGAGGCTCGTAAGGTACCCCCATTCCTCACGGACACCGAAATCTGCTTCTGTGAGATCGCGCAAGCTGAGCCCGTCTTCCGCGAGAATAGTGTCCACAGCTAGCGCAAACTCCGGGCAGCAACCGATCAGCGTGATCTCAGGATCGACGAGTATGGCGAAGCGTTCTTGATCTTCGAACAGAATCCACTCGAGTTCCTTTCGGACAGGATTCTTGTCGCTGGCGAATTCTTCCCAGTCGCCGGATACAGGTACGGGTGGCGGCTCATGGTCGTGTTTCTGTGCATCCATCATGCCGTATGAGCAGACGTGCCAGGTTGATGTTCCCGAGGCACGCGAAAGCGCATTCCAAAGCACCCGAGGCATGCGATGCGCGTCGTATCGGTCTCTCTCCAGAAGCGCACCCTTCCAGTCCGGGCGTGCGAATACCTCATCGTCTTGAAGACTTTTGAAAAACTTCAATCTGGTTGAACTTATTCCGCTAATAGCCATGTTATTTCCGCAAGCGAGGGATGCGGGAACTCGATCATTGCAGGGGCTCCGGAGGCGGTGGCGATGATTCCCTTGCGTACCTTTGTGTACAAATGCACGCGTCCGTTCCTACGGGTGAATATGATGCGTGCGCCTGCCTACCTAAGCGTTGCATGTAGCCAGCGCACCCCTTGAAATGGAGGGAGTGATATAAGCTTATGGCGGCGCCCCATACTCACGGCAAGCCAGCCTAGGAATGGAAGCAAAGCATGAATATAAAGTGTGCCGCCAGCTTTGAATTAACACGCCAAAAAGCTGCCGAAAATCTGTTCAATAACGAAATGCATGCACGCCAGATGCAGGCCAAACAAGACAAGATATGGTGGACGACAACATGGGAAAGCGAATCGTTCTAATACCATTCGCCAACGATGAAGAGTTTTATCAGATCATCGCTGGATATCGACACGCGAAAGGTCAGTTAATTATTGACGGCGCCAATGCAAACTTGAAAACATTGGAATCACTTCGTGGCGAAGATGACCAATTCACGTTGGCAGATAAGATTGACGAAGCCGAGGCCGTGCAAAAGAAAAGCAAGGGCCTGGCTACGCAGTTCTGTGCCCAGTATCCAGGATGGAGCAATGTTGATCCTTCGAATGTCGTCAAATGCGATAGTGAGGCCGCAGGACGACTCATTACTTCACTTGCGGACGAAGACGACATTCTCTATATCGTCGGGCACAGCAGCGCGGGAAGCAAAACGCTTTCCTCGCTCCCTAGTGGTGGAACAACAGTAACGGTCAATAATCTGACGGATTTGCTCGTCGTGCTCGGGCTGAAATCAAGTTTCCGAGGCAGAATAAAGGTGTTTGGGTGCAACACGGCTATCTCTAAAGGCTCTCGCCCATCGTTCGCTCAACGCCTTGCCGATGCCTTGGTAGAACAGGGTTTTCTAAGCGTGCGCGTTCTTGGCTACCGGCAAACTTTGGCTACAAAGCCTGATGCGGGCGGTCATAAGTACACTGCGGACAGAAAACATAGGGCGAAGGCGGCACTGAGTGACCCCATGCAATCCGATGAGGTTAAGATTCGGTCGCCAAAGAGTACTTGTTCAATTTTGTAGTGGCCAAGAGACTATCCAAAGTACTCAAAGATGAGATCACAGCTAGTCGACATGCCGATCTCTTTGCGGCTGCGGCTGATCGCGGGGCACGCCAATAATTTCTACGCGGACGTTCCCTCATTCCCAAGCTGTAAGGTCAGCCTCGTGAACCTCAGTTGCCGACCCGTCTTCGAACTCAACCATGTACACCGTTCCAAGGGGAAATTTGTCGAAGTATGGACCAGGCCGTTCACCGTCGAAAACGGCAACAACCCAAGCCTTTCGATCAACCTCTGATGGATCTTCGCCCACCGATGCAGGAACGCGCACTATGTCGTCATATGTGAACTTGGTCGCCATTGTTTAGGTCTCTAGTTGATTGGCGACCCGATTGGGGGCGCGGACGAATTGGCAGATGGGGATTACCGTCGTCGGTAACGCCTGGTCGGTGACCGTGCGGTCCGTTCGCTTTCAGAGCGAAAGAGCTCAGCATGATTTGTCGGCAGTTGATAAATCATGCTGACCTCTTTGCGGTTGACCATGCCGGGGCGGCCGAGCACTACCCTGGCAACTGTGTGTAGGGTGGTGCAATCCTCCGATGTGAACAAGGAGCCATCGCAAAGTTGATGGACGACGGCACAATGGGGCTTGATGTGGGGCGGTCCCAGTCGGGGTTTGCACCGGATGCATGACGCACCCCAGTCCGTCCATCAGCCTGTTAGGCTGCCAGGCACACTCATACGTATCACTACGCCTCTATGCTCAGACGACTTTCCTGGCGGAATGTTTGTGATTTATCGGCTGCAGTGGGTGGTATTGCAGGTCTTGCTCTGTGGATATCGGTATTGATGTACCACCGTGAGTCAGAACGTGCATTGCCGTCAGAACCTGCTCCACCGGAATCAGTGTTGAATCTTCAAGATCACATTGAAGCCGGTGATCTCCGATTCGGCCCTACCAATGCGAATACCGAGGACGCCGCGCTGTTCCCATTAGAGGCAGTGTCCCTCGAGCGCACAGTGTGTTTCGGTAACTGTCCCATCTACGTCATGACGCTTCGCAGGGAAGGGCGGGCATCATTGATCACAAATGACATTGGGGACAATCAGATTAAGTACTACGAGGCGGACATTTCGCCCGAGCTTTTTGCAAGAGCAACTCAGCTTGCTCAGGGCGCGATGCAGGCTGCAAAGAAGCAGCAATATGCCGGGCAATGGACGGACGACTATTCCGCGATCATTCGGGTCGAGTCAGCCAGTGGCTCGTGGTGCGTTTCAGACTATGGTCAAGTGGCTCCGGTGCAGGTATGGGCGTTGGAGGAACTGCTTCACCAGTTTCGAGCGAAAATTCAGTGGCACGTTTCGCCTATTCCGCGTACCAAGGAGCCTTATCCATCCAGGATGATGTGCGAACTGAGCGCAAAGGGGTCCGCAAACGGGTCAGTATGATTTATCACAACCGCTCCGCTTCCACACACTCCAGCGACACGGGCTTCACCCGCGCAGCCCAGATCACACCCGCTACCAACAGCGCCACCCCGAGCATGGTTTGCGTATTCGGAAACGTCCCGCGCAATGCAAAGGCATAGCTCAGCGCTGCCAATGTTTCGAACACGATTAGCTGGCCCGCGATAGCTGTAGGTAGACGCTGGCTGGCTTCGTTCCAGCATGTGGTGCCCAGCCAGGAAGCGAACAAGCCGAGCGTCGCCATCAATGCAATAAAGACCATGGGGCGCGGGCCGAACGGCATGGGGAACTCGTTGCCGGTAGCGTGCAAGTACAGCCACACCAGTACGTAACCAACCAGCGCCAGCGGTAAAGTGGCGACTCCCTGCGCGGTTGCCCATGTACGCGGGCTGCGGCCAGGATGGTGGCGCAGCCAGTCGGCGTTGCGCAGCGGATACCAGGTCCAGCACACCACCGAAGCGACGGCGAGCAAAGCGCCCATACCGTATCGTGCCAAGTCCGCGTGCGTCTGGGTGCGCAATGCGGCCAGCTCGGATTGATTCACGCAAGTAATACCGGCGGCGATCAGCAACAGCGCCGGTGCGAGTCGTGCCCAGGGCAGGTGGCCGTCGCGACGGGCGTTACGCAAGTTGGCGGCAATCGCGATGACCACCGGCAAAGTGCCAATGATCATGGTCGCTAGCGGTGCGCCTGCGTGTTGGATCGCGCTGGCCAGGCACACGTAATAGAGCAAGTTGCCGACGGCCGTGAGCTTCAGTGCCTCCGTCCAGTCCGCACGGCTGAGCTGGCGCAGCGCATGGCGATCCAGCCAGGCGAGCGGCAGCGCAATCATGCCAAAAGCGAGATAACGGCCGACCGACTGCAGTGCGGCCGGATAGTCGGGCACCAGCATTGGCCCGACGAAAACCAGGCCCCACATCAGGCCGGCGCAGAGTGCGTAGAGCGTTCCTGTCCACATGCGTGCAGCATCGGGCTGCACGATCGGATGGTCTTGTACCAGATTGCTACCGCTGCAGCCTGCGCTGGTAACGCGCAGGTGTCACTCCGTAGCGGCACGCAAAGGCGCGGGTCAGATGAGACTGGTCGGCCAGTCCGGTAGCCGCGGCAACCTGGGCCGGTGCTTCGCCGGCGGCGAGCAAGCGCTTGGCGGCGGAGAGGCGAAAAGCCATCAACATCTGCTGTGGCGTGGCGTCATGGCGCGCCTGGAATTGGCGCAAGAAATGGAAGGGGCTGAGTCCCGCCACCTTGGCAAGATCATCCAGTGTGACACGCTCGGCCAGGTGCGCATGGAGATAGTCGATCACTAATGCAAAACGCGATGGTGCTTCGCGCTGTGCCGTGCGAGATACGCGGGCATGCCGGCGAAATTCGCTAAGTAACCGCAGCAGCAAGCTGTCAAAGGCAAGCGGCTCGCGCGCCTGCCACAGCGCATTGAGCAACGCGGTAATCTGCCGCGCGCCCACTGCGTCTGCCTGCACGGCGTCGCCAAACCACCAGCCGGGCTCGCCGGTGATCTCGTCTACCGCGGCCTGGTGGATATAAACCATACGGTAGCGCCAGCCGCCCTCCGTTTCGGCGCGACCGGTGTGCACCTCATCCGGATTCATCAGCACTAGCGAATCGGGCGGCGCCAGATGGTCCGCACCGCGGTAGCGGAAACGCTCCACGCCGGATTCGATGGCGCCCAGGCCAAAGCCGTCATGTACGTGTGGTTCGAAAGCGTGGCGCACAATGTGCGCGCGATATAGCTCAACCCCCGCGCGGTGCGCAGGGCAGCGGAATTCGGCGGTATCCGCAGGGTGATCAAAAGGGTGGGGTACGCCATGCATGGACAAATAATGGCATGCGCAGCAGGTATTTGCCTGGTGGTACGTCAACTATCCGGTTCTAGTCTTCCGCCGCCGCTTCGCGGCCCTGCTGTCGGATGAGCGCTTCTTCACGCGCATCGTTGATGGACTGACGGATGCTGTCGAGATCGACCTCGGTTTCGTCGGGCTCGAACTCGCCGGTCAGTTCCGTATCGGGTCGCAGCTCACCGGCCATGAACAATGCCCACATCTCCTCGCCGTACCACGTCTCCAGCAGCTCGGGTGCCCAGCGTCCAAGATGTGCCGTGAGGTTGTTGACGTCACGCAGCAGCATCGTGCGCGCCGCATTGTTGCCCGCGGCATTGACGACTTGTGGGAAGTCGATCACCACCGGACCATCCGGTCCGACCAGCACGTTGTACGCGGACAGATCGCCATGAATCAACCCGCAGCACAGCATCAGCACTACCTGCCGCACCAGCACACGATGGTATTCACGTGCCTTCTCCGCACTGAGTTCAATCTCACCCAGACGTGGCGCAGATAAGCCTTCGGCATCGGTGACCAGTTCCATCACCAGTACACCGTGGAAATAGCCATACGGCTCAGGCACACGCATGCCAGCGACGCGCAACTGGTAGAGCGCATCAACCTCGGTGTTCTTCCAGGCTACTTCCTGCTGTTTGCGCCCGTACTTACTCGCCTTGCCGATCGCACGCGCCTCGCGACTGCCTCGTACCTTGCGACCTTCCTGGTACTGCACGCGTTGCTGGAAGCTGCGCTGCGCCATGTCCTTGTAAACCTTTGCGCACCGTATTTCGTCGCCGCTACGGACAACGTATACCGCCGCTTCCTTGCCGCTCTTGAGTGGTCGCAGTACTTCGTCAATGACGCCATCATCGATCAGCGCCTGTAGGCCTTGGGGTGTCTTCACGGTGTCTCTTGAGGGGAGTTGGCGCTGCGAGAGCGGCCATTAACTACCAATTTTCCCATTTTCCGGCAGGCGTGACCATCGTAAGAAGAGGTTGCGTGCATACATCGGCCTTGGCCTGGGGCCTGCAAACGTCCGTTTTTGGCGGCGAGCCGGACATTTGAGGTGCTTGTCTTTTGGGCCGGCTGGGGCGGCCGACTGCTGACCTGGCCTGCAGTAGGGCCAGCTATTTTGTGAAAAGGTCTGCTTCCGACCCGTAGCGGGCAGCTTCTCCAGAGGCCCCGTGTCGATCCCGCAGGCGCTCATTCGTCGCATACATAAAGTGACCATACCGGCCACCCTTCACGCCAAGGAGACAATCATGTCCTACATCGATGGTTTCGTGATCGCCGTACCCAACGCCAACCGCGAACAGTTCATCGTGCACGCCCGTACCTTCGACGCCATTTTCCTGGAGTTCGGCGCCACACGGGTGGTGGAGTGCTGGGGCGACGACGTGCCCGACGGCAAGCTCACCGATTTCCGCCGCGCCGTGCAGGCGACGCAGGATGAATCCGTGGTGTTCTCCTGGGTGGAATGGCCCGACAAGGCCACTCGCGATGCCGGCATGGCGAAATTCATGCAAGACCCGCGCATGGAAGCCGCCGGTGACTGTCCTTTCGATGGCAAGCGCATGATCTTTGGCGGCTTCAAGCCGGTAGTTAGCCTGCCGGACTAGGGAGGTCTTGAGCTGCGCGCTTTCAAAGCAACGTCCGCTTTCGACCCGAAGCGGACATATAGAGCGCACAGCTATTGATGCGTCCTTTTCTATACGTATTTCGGCAACCCTCCCTTAGTCCGTAAGTCGAACGTCCCGTCCGTTTTGGGTCGAAAACGGATACAGACACATGGCTTAAGCCTAAGGTTGCCGAGCTTTCGTAGGTGAAAAGAGTTTACGGGCCAGTACCTAGTTATGTGATTGGTCTGGGAAGCTTCCATGGCTCGCTGCGTCCTTGAATGCATCGGGCAGGTGCCAATGTAAAAGACCACCATCACAAAATGCCCACAGGTCGGACCCACTCCATGAGAAGGCCAGCGCGTGAAGGTCTGGGTCACGGTTCCGAGGGGCCAATAGCTGCACGGAGGCTTGACCCTTGGTGACATCCCAAAGCGCGACCTTCGGACCTTTAGAACCTCCCGGGCGGACACTGTTGGAGCCTAGTGCAAGCCATCGTCCGTTGGCCGACCGTGCGGCGGCCGCCAGCGAGTCGGATCGACCTAGCAGTGCAGAAAGGCGTACATGACCATCATCTAGATCGACGACGTGCATGCCGACAAAACGATCGCCGTCAAAGCGATTGTGGCGATCAGGATTGCCATCGAGCTTTGGTGGCAGGCTGCCGTCGTCTTTCAGCATCAAGATAAAGCCTGTGGCGATCCAGTTAGCTTCGGGTGAGCCCAGGGACCGGGGTACCCACTGCGCCTGGCCGGTAGCATCAGTGCTATTTGGAGTGCCAAAACG
Source organism: Luteibacter sp. GL_149 (assembly GCF_057834065.1). NCBI lineage: Bacteria > Pseudomonadati > Pseudomonadota > Gammaproteobacteria > Lysobacterales > Rhodanobacteraceae > Luteibacter > Luteibacter sp. GL_149. The sequence continues at coordinate 4,484,589 of NZ_CM174395.1, read as the reverse complement.
CTGAGGTAGAGCGAACGCGCGAAGCACGCGTCCGCTGGCGGCATCGAGTACGGAAACGCCGGGCTGATCCTCGAGCCATACGGACTTTTGGCCGCGCCAGCGTACCGGACTGATCTGCGCGCTCATCATGGACTGGCGAGCCGATTTGAGCGTGGGCTGGAACGACCAGGCACCACCATCAGCCGGCGGCTTAGCGGCAGCCTGAAGCACTTCGACCCATTCCCGGCGCTGCGAATTGCCATCCTTGTTTTCATAAGAGTAGGAGTGGTTGAAGTAAGCCGGGAGTTGGTCTCCCATCAATTCCCAGCGTGATTTGCTGACATCGGCAGGCAGGTTCACCGCATAGGCAGTTACTCGATCTGTTTCCAGATTGATGGAAAAAAGCGCTGCCTCCTTGGCATTGGAGGCGCCTGAAAACCATGCGGTGCGTCCATCCGCGCTGAGCGCCAGTTGCCGCCCACCACCTTCATCACCCTGCCAGAGCGTGGTTGCCTTCCATTGGTTACCTTCCAGCTGCAATCGCCATACCCGTGCAGTGTCAATGCGACTAGCACTGAGTAGCAGATCGCCCCCGGGCAAGGTCAGCAGATCGTGTGGATAAGTAATCGCATCCGCCTGCGCCCCCGCGATGCGAGCCCAAGGCACAGTCTCGGCTTCAATGGGCGGACGATCGGTCTGCGGTGGCGTCAGTATGATCGTAGGTACTGTCCTCACGGGCTCCACGGTGGCCAGCCACGTCCTCGGCGTGGGGGCAATGCGGACGCTATGGCCCGCGCCTATCGATACAAGTGCGGCCCGCACCGGGTCAAAAGCTGACGCAGGCACGACGCTACCCGTGAGTATCGATGGCGTCCCTGAACTAAGTATGCTGCGGCGGCTGGATTCGCGAATCTCTCTCAGAGTGCTGTAATCGGGATTCGGATATGTATCTTCGCGGGATATCCGCACCGCAGTCGCCGGATGCCCGAAGGCAGCCGACACATCGAATACATAGATGCTCAGCTTGCTACGGCTTTTTTCCAGTACGCCATAGCTACGATTCTGATTGGCGTAATAGTTGGGATAGGTCGACTGAAACGCATCAAGGGCATAACCGGCCTGTGGCGCTGAAGTTACGTCGGCGCGTGCCAGAGCCATGCGCTGGTCGACCTCCGCAGCGGTCAGCAACCCTTCTTTGAGGGCAAGCTCCAGGCGCGGCTGGACGAAATGTTTTGCCAACGTATTGCGCAAGTCTGGCCGGCGGGACAGCAGCACTTCGCCCCAGCCATCGATCTGGTAAGCCAGCAGACTGTTTTCGGTACTCGAGTCGAACTGGCCAAGACCAGCCAGTGCTTTCTTCACTGCTGGCTGGACCTCGGCGAAAGGGGCATCGATCAGCAGGTGTACCTCGGTAGCCGCCCTGGGGGTGTCGCCAGGATTGTCCCAGACAATGATTCGATCCTTCAGGCGCGCGGCCACGCCGCTAGCACCGGGCACTTTGGCCGCAGGCTCCATATGCCAGGCGGGCTCATCCAAGGTCACATCCTCCGCAGGTGCTGCAGACCCACGCGCCATGCCGGCAAACGTGAAAATGCCGGTCACTATTATTACGAGGGTCGACTTCATATTCGTGTCCTTAAAGACGAAGTTCTGATTTGCCATGGGGTGACGGCTTGAGTGATGTGGCCCCCCTGATGGCTGCGGCCCGCAACTACGCCTTTACACTTAATGCATGAAGCCGTGCCCAAGGGGGTCTATGCCGGCACAGTGAATATTGGCGCGGCCATCGATCGCTCCGCAGGTCTCCGTGCCATGACCGCCAACCGCATAGAGCTGGACCCGCGATTTCCCACTATCGACCCCGACGACATTGCAGGGGAAATGTGGACCCTTGTCACGAAGCGTGACCGGGTTGAAGTCATTCTTCCGCCGCTACCACCGGTATGACAGCGAGATCCCAACCGTCGTAATGCCGACGATGTCCGCTTTGGGTCGGAAGCGGACATGGCGCCGCGTCAATCAATCCTCACCAAGGAAAGTACGTCGAACCGTTCATCTAGCCACCGGCCCATACGCTGTCTGTGCTAACCGGGAATAACGAGTCCGAATTGGGCTTGCGCGGACAACATATGCGTCGATTCTAGACGCAAATAGTGACAGCCACAGTTTGGGGCAAGACTACCTCAGCGCACGCCGGGCGAGCGCCGCCAAAGACCTAAGCGACCAATGGCAGGACGGAACTGCCCGGCGGTGGGCCTGCCGCTCTCAACCGCAAGCCACATGTAGAGCGGCAAGCTCCCGCGGGTGGTGGCAGGACAACCAACGGGCAGCTCGTCATCAGATGAGGCCAGCCGCGACGAGCGACGCCACCAGCGCTATCGTTGTCTTCAAGAGATTCATGCATGCTCTCGCTGGTCAGGGGACTGCCGCAGCGGCCCCGGCCGCCGGACGAATACCATCGGTATTTGCCAAACGCATCTCCAGGCCCCATCCCCAATGCTGCTGTCCGCCGGCGAAGTTGTCGTCGATAGCCACGACGACTTGATTGGCACCTTTCTTCAGCGGGAGGTCGAACGATCCGTTGGTTAGGGACAAGCGGCCGCCCGGCTCTTTGCTTTCGCCCTTGATGCCGTACAGATTCTTGCTTTGGAGCGCGAGCTTACCGTTCACGAAGAGCCAGACTTCTCGGGTCCACCCGATATCCACATGCTTGATTTGGTCATAATCAGCGTCGATTATGGTTTTCAACCAAATGCCGGTGATGCCCGGCCCGGTCTGCGCGTCGCCATACCATCGGGTGAGATTGATCAGGCCACCCGGGTCGGGCGCAATCGGCTTCCACAATGCCGTCGCTTGTGGCATCGACGAATAAACCGGATCGATGCCGGTGTTTTCCTGAAGCGTGGCATCCATTCGACTGGGCATGACGAAGGGCTTCGACGCAAGCCAATGGCGAACATATCGAAGATCAACTTCCGCGGGGTCGGTCGACGCCACGGCAGGCAAGCCGTCAACGATATTGGGCGCGATGCTCAAGTGTGCATACGAGGCAGGTCCGTGCAGTCTGATCGAGCCGTCGGGGAATCCGCCAACCAATGTTCCGATTGTCATCGTTGGCGCGCGCGCACCGTTGATGAAAACATTCATGCGTGCGCCGGATAGCACCAGCTTGATGTGGTTCCAACCCTGCAGGTTAATGGGAGCGTGCGTTTGATCCTTCCCATACAAGTCCCATTCGAACACGTGATGCGCGGTGGGCATGTACTGGATGCACTCGTCTGAGACAGCACAGTCCGCGCTGGGTCGAAAGTACAATGCGTCTGCTTCATCGTCATGCTGACGGAAAGTGATTCCCGTAATTCGCTCCCCGACAAATTTTGTGTCGAATTCAATGGTTCCATTGCTGAAGTTAGTGTTCTTCAGCTCCGCATAACCCTTATTGACGAAGAGCACATCCTGCTTGGACCGATCGTGCTGAAACGACACCTCCCCGTTCACTTGCCAACGCACCGGCGTCATCGGGATATGGCTTGATTCGAATGCGATCACGGGGTGCGAGAGCCCTATGATGGGAGCAAGAATCAACGCCCTTGCATATTTGGATACCGTTGACATGCGCTCTTCCTCTCGCCCAGCGAGACATCGAGTTACTGTATTTGCGACCCTCAATCGCTCTTCCGAAATGATCCGAAGTGGATCAACGGTGTTGCTAAGCGATGTCTTACAGGCCTAACGCCTGTATGCCCGGCCGCTACCTATGCAGATCACTGGCTGATAATGCTGTTCGCTTGGGCCAACTTATCCAGGCGACGACGAGTGACAACGTCGCCGCGACGAGCGGCAGCACGGCGTGCGCGTATTCGCCGTGAATGATGACGGTCGCGAGTGCGGCGAACATCACGGTGCAGCCGAGCACCGCACCTGACAGGCGAGTCGGTGTCCGGAAAAGCAGAATGGCAGTGGTGAGTTCCATCGTTCCGGTGAAAAAATGGAACCAGGGGGGATATCCCCAATCCAGGTATTCCTCGTAGATCGATCTCGGAGCGATGATGTTGCCCAGTGAACCGACGACGAAAAATGCGGCAAGCACGAAGGGTAAAACTTGGCGCCACGAGACTTTAGCCATGGGTCCAACCTCAGACGATGAATTTGTCGCCGGTGGGATGCGACTTTCGGAGTAGATTTCGAACGTCGCATCGTTGGCGCAGGGCAGACCTAGGCTGCGGTGGCCCTTTGAGCCGCTGCAAAGACATCGCGAGCGGGCGTCGCCGACGGTACGTGCTCCGTACCCACGACCCCGAGGTCCATCCCTCCGGCGTTGACGGCCTCGTACATGGTTTCAGCCGGTGCGGACTTGCCCTTCGGAATGCCGAACTGCTCGAATGTATGTGGCCAATCGGCCCGCGGGACGGCAACGGCCTTAACGTCGCGCTTCATCACTTCGCTTAGTTGCGCCGCCACTTCATCTGCGCTCAGCATTGAGCCGAGTTCGATGATCCGATGCCCCGACCACGCCGGCCCGCTCAGAAGCGATGCGATCTCGGCGCCGATGTCGTTGGTCGCAACCATGGTCGATTTCCGATGTGTCGGGTCGTTGAAGACGGGCAACGTGCCGCCCTGGGCGACGTGCAAGCCGTAAAGATAGTTTTCAAAGAATGCGCCGGCTCGCGCATAGGCAATCGGCATGGTCAGGTCGCGGAAGGCCTGCTCCAGAAGCGACAGCGCCGTGATCAGCCCCATTCCACTGGTTCTGTTCGCGCCCATCGACGAAAGCGCGACTACCCTGGGCACCGGTACGTGGGTGAGCGCCTCGACATAGTTCGCGATGACGCCCTTGGCTTCCCTGAAATCCGGTGAGGGGGCCCATATGGGAGGCAACATGACAAACGCGCCGTCGACGGCCCTGAGTGCCCGCTTGACGGAGGCCGCATCGTTCCAGTCGCCTTCAATCAGTTCGACGCCTTGGTCGGCCCAGCTTGCCGCCTTCGCAGGGGCGCGAACCAGCGCGCGCACCTTCCTGCCTTGCGTCAGCAAATGAGTGGCCGTTGCGCCGCCTACTTTCCCGGTAATTCCCATGACTAAAAACATGTGCGTTCGCCTTCATTGGTTTGATGGCTCACGGTACCCCGTGCGTTATTATTCGAATATGAGGCATATTCGGAACGGGCCGTGTAGATGAACTTAACAATCGCTCGAACCCATCTGGATGGGCTGGTCATGTTTTTGACTGTGGCGGAATACCGAGGCTTTCGCGCTGCGGCCCGGCACCTCGGCATCACGCCGTCTGCGGTCAGTCAGGCGATACGCAGTCTGGAGGAACGGATTGGCGCGCCGCTCTTCTCCCGTACAACACGAAGCGTCAGGCTGACCGAGGCGGGCGAACGCCTGCTTGCCTATGCGCGCCCGGCGGTCGACATGCTCACCGCAGGATTGGACGCGGCGAGTGGTTTGGGTGGCGAGATTACCGGCCGACTGCGCATCAATATGCCCAGACCCATTTTGCCGCTGCTAGTGAATCGCTTGCTGCCGGACTTTCTCGACGCTCACCCAAATGTTGAACTGGAACTGGTGGGCGACGATCGTCCCATCGACATTGTCGAAGAAGGATTCGATGCGGGAATACGACTGGGAAACTTTGTCCAGATCGACATGGTCGCGATGTGGCTAACGCCACCGGAGCGCTTCGTTGTCGTTGGCGCCCCGGCGTTATTTAGGAAGCATGGCCGGCCGGCGTCTCCGTACGATCTGCAGAACTTTCGTTGCATCCTGCTTCGTCAATCCGTGCGAGCTCTCGATCACTGGCAATTTGTCGTCGATGGTAAGCGCATCACGGTGGGCGTAGCGGGTCCTCTTGTGATTAACGATATCGAGGGCTGCGTTCGCTCAGCGCTGAGAGGTGTTGGGCTCTTCCAATTGCCACACTCGCTCGTGATGTCGCATCTTGAACGTGGTGATCTGCAGACCGTGCTCGAACCGTATTGTGAAGAGGTTCCCGGTCTTTCCCTTTACTACCCGAGTCGAAGTCAGTCACTGCCGAAGCTTCGCGCGTTTGTCGATTTCGCGACCCAGCGAATGCGAAGACCCTTCAAGCCGGACGATTACTTGCCGAGTCCCATAAGAGATGCCGACAGATGACGGTCATCACTGTGGATAGCTCCCTTCTATAGCCTCGGCCCAGATGGTGGCATTGGTGCCCATGAGCGCACTCACCGCCTCTTTTAGCCACTAAGCCATTCGGTCCTCCTGGGCCTGCTCGCCACCGACCGGTCGCCAGAATGGTCGATGACGTCCTGACATCGGACGTGGGTGTTGCGGTGGCGAGCTAATGCACCGAAGAGTAGCTACAGAGTCTATGCGGAGAAAACGTTCGCTCGAGTGCGACCACTTGCGATGCGTCCCTGATTACCTTAGCGATAACGGAAATTTTACTGTTAGGCGCCATGCTCAAGATTGAATCAGTTATGCTGAAACAAAGGGTGTGATAGGCCGCGGAAGCTGGCTAAATCAGGAAGGCGACGGATTGCAATATGGTGGGCCCACCAGGACTCGAACCTGGAACCAAAGGATTATGAGTCCTCTGAATGGCCTTCTGCGGGGGTGCGTCCTCAGCCCTATCCGTCCCCAATAATGGCTCCACAGAGCCATTTGTTCGGATTCTGACTGTCACCAAAAGGTGGCAAGAGGTGGCACCTAGTGTCTCTGAGGGGAGCCATGGCGGAGCCATGGAGCCGTGTGCGACCATCGGATACCTAATCCTCATGTCGCCCGCCATGACCACGCCCAAACGACCCAGCATCAAAGTGCCGTTCACTGCCGCGCTTATCCGAGCACTGCGGTTTGAAACGTGGCCCCGGATCCCGATCGAGATCGTTGAAGGACGTTTGGCAACGGAGCCCACGCCTTCGCATGTCAAAGACTGGACGGTGCGCGACACGCAAACCCCTGGCCTGGGCGTGCGCCTGACCCGCGGCAGCAAGACCTATTTCGTGCAACGCAAGCGCAAGGGCAGCACGAGCGATCGGTGGGTGCTCACTGAGCAGCACAGCCTGGAAGCGGCACGTGCGCAGGCCGGTGAGTGGTATGTCGAGATGAGGCGGGTAGAAGACCCCCGCCAGAAACTCAAAGCCCTTGCGGACGCCGGGGAAGTCCTCAAGGCACAAGCGCGCAACACGTTCGGTCACGTCTTCGCCGATTTCATCACCGAGGGCGAGGAGCGGGTGAAGAAGGGTCTGCTCAAGGCATCCACGCTCAAGGATCGCAAGCAGGTGATCATGTGGATGGGCGGCAGCGCCTTGTGGTCCACTCCGCTCCACCTCGTCGACACCGAAGCGGTGGAAAAGACTTTCGCCCCCCTGTTCAAGCGAGCGGCGGATCGGACGGCCGAGCGGCGAGCGAAGGGAGAGCAACGCAAGCGCGGAGAAGGCATCGCCGGTGGCGTAGCTACCGTGCATAAGTGCTTCCGCTATTGTTCGGGTGCTTGGACCAGCGCGGGCGGGGTAAAAGTTGGTGGGCAGAACCCGTTCACCGCGTGGCGCAAGGGTGTTCGCCGTTCACTTCCGAAAGTGGTGACGCGGCAAACGCGTCTGCCCACGGCAAAGGCGGAGGGTCAGGCTTGGCTTAAAGCGTTGAACACACTTCGTGCAGCGCCGGATCACGCGACCAGTGTGATTTCGGATTTCATTTTGTTGGCGGCCCTTTGGGGCGGTCGCAAGGAAGAAATGGCCGCCATCCGTTGGATCGACATTCGCCAGGAAGACCACCGGGCGATGTTTGCCGCAGAGACGACGAAAGGAAACGCGGACCACTACATCCCGCTTACGCCCTGGGCTTCGGCCATCCTCGACCAGCGCCGGGACCGGAACTTGGAGGGCGGTTTCAGTGCCGAAGGCCGCGATCTAGTTTTTCCCTACCCCGACACGGCCACCGGTCAGATCCGCGATTACCGTCCGGTGACGCGGTTGCTGCAGGAAAAGACGGGCCTCTGGATCCGTCTCCACGACCTACGCCGCACGCTTGCCAGCGAGATCTTTGGCACCTCCCATAGCCTGGGCACCGTCGCGGTGGCCCTGGGCCACCGTAGCGGGCAGAAAGTGAGTCAGGACTACATCGGAGCGATGGAAGCGATTGAAGGCTTGCGACCGCTCTACGAAGCCCGCGAGAGCCGGTTGCGTCGACTGATCGGGCTCGACGAACCCGAACCTATGGCCGCGCTGACGGACCAGCAAAAGGCGTTGGTCGAGGGATTGGCGAGCATGCTCAAGCAGCAGGGGATCCCGCTCGACGCGCTGTTGCGCTCGGCTAAAACTGCCTGACGGGCTACGACCGGGCGCGGCCCGTCGTCGTGGGGGCGTTCGGTGCCGCCGCCACGATCGCATCTCGATCCTTCGCGGCAATCTCCGCCATCGCTTCCTCATGCGCAGCCGTGCGCAGCGCATCGAGATACGCCGCGAGCGTCATCCACTCTGGCGCGTCATCGTCGCCGGGTTCCAGGTCGAGCGAGTAGATGAAATCGATGGGTCGGCGGCGTGGACCCATGCGCATGAACAGCCATTCGTCGTCGGCCGGTGCGGTCGACAGGAACTGCGCGAACGACGCGAGCCGGGGGACCTTGCGTGGCTTCCCGGGGTCTGCCGATGCGACGTCGCCTGGTGCCGCAAGGTCGGCCTCCGCGGCTTTGGCGAGCGCAAGGACATACTCCCGCACCGAGCCAAGTAGGTAACGAATGGCCGTCCTCCCCGCGCGCGGCGGTTCGCCAAGGCGGCGCTGGGGATCGACCCAGATTGGCGGTTGTTTTCCTTCGCGCCGCCACTGGCTCAAGACGTCAGGGCTAACCTGGAGGAAGCCCGCTACATGCGCCTCCGTGAGCAGTGATGCGGGATCACGGGTCGCCAACGTCTGGAGGAACGGATCGAGGGCGAGTTCGGCGAGGGTTTTTCGGGAGGCGGTGCGTGGCATTCCGCCAGCGTATCGACGCACCTTACATCGAGCAATCGGCGCCGTGCGCGAGCCTGGATCTTGATCGCGAGGTGGGATCCTGAACGGCGAACATTTCCAGAAAGGGTTCATGCGGTTCGCCACGGGTTTAACCGGGTCAAGCCGGGTTCAATCCGAAGTCAGTAAAACTGAATGATATCAATGAGATGTATTGAATGAAGTCGTCGCCACGCGCACGCTCTGCCCACCCCGGCAATCCCGCTCGGTGGCCTATGGAGTGCGTCATGAGTAGCCGTAAAGCCAAAACCAAAACCAACCGCAAGACCAAATCCCGCCGGACGATGGCGTCGACTTACACCAATGCGCCAATGCTGTCCAAACTCTGGGCGGATCCCGCGATGGTGGCGGCGGTCGCCGCTTACCACCTGAAGGACCCCAAATCCGAGGTGAGCGTGCAGAATCTCCAGCACCTCCTGGATGGGTGTAAGGGTGTTCAGGAGGTCGGCGACCCGGAGCTGGGAACGAAAGGTGCGGATGGGCGCACGCCGTTTACGCAGACGATCACCATGACTGTGGGCACGATTCAGGTCGTCGGCGTGATCAACCTCTGCCGGGTCGCGGGGGCACCCGTGCGCGAATGGGTGACTTTCGGCGAAATGTTCGTTTCGGCGGATTACGTGCCTAATGCTGAATGCGCAATCGATTGGCGTTCCGCGGAAGGACTGGCGATGCGCGCCAAGGTGGCATTGAGCGCGCTGTCACGAGGCCGTGATCCCGAAGGCCTCTACAACATGGATGGCGACTACAGTCTGGACCTGGATGGCGCTGCGTTCGTGCTGTATGGGGCGACGGAAGACGGAGAGGAGCGCCCGGCAACGGCCTTGGGGGATCAGATTCTGGCGACGGCCGCCGCGCAGGGTCACGATTGGGAGACTGGGCGCTTTACGTTCTCGGAGGTCTTCGAGCGTGCCTATGGCAAGAAGCGGTGGCGGATCGAGGGCACGTGTGACCACACCGAAGGTTACGTGCCGGTCACCTCCGTCGCTGTGGCGTCGATGACTGCCTTGGTGGAGGGATAAGCCATGACGACGGCGGTCCTCCGAAACGAACCCACTTCCCAAGAAGGAGACCGCCATCACCTCCCGTTGATCCTGGCCGAAGCCGTCGCCGGTCGCCATATCTTCGCGCAGTTTGAGCCAAGTATTTAATGGCGCGTTGCCACTAAATAAATCTTTCGCGACCCCCTTGCGGGGTTCGGATTTTCCGCTATGACTCTTAGACCGGGACCGAAACGGGCCCAGTTCAGACCCTTTCGCCCTGTGCTTTTTAGGAGTGCGCCATGACCGCCTCAGTCTTTCCCGATCGCCACAAGCGGCACGTCCGCAACCGTCTGTTGAAGACGTATATCAACGGCCAGGAACTGGAAGCCGTGGCCGGCCTCGCCGAGCGTTTGGGCCAGACCCAAAGCGCCCTGGTGCGTCGCCTGGTCTGCGACGCGATCGCCGCGGATGAGCGGCAGCGTGCGAAGACCCGGGCCACCGCCTGATACGAAAAACCCCGCCTGGCAGGGCGGGGTCGATATCGCTTGCATCACAGTTTTGGAGAACCGCATGGCCTTTGTCGCCGAAGATATGGTCGCTGTCAAGAGCAACGCTACCCGTGCCGGTGCCCCGCTGTATGCGGTGGGCGGCAGGAAGCGGAAAGCCGACGGCGCGGACATGAGCCGGGACGAGGGGGCATCGAAGAAGGATACCGATCCCAGTTTTGAACTGCGGTATGCCATGGAACGCATCGACGACGAAACGTGGCGCGTGGGCGGTCCCACCGGCGACGCGGACGGACGCATTGACGAAACCACCTACCGCTGGACAGTGAGCGCCGACAGCGCCGCGCACTGGCGCATCGTGGATCCCAAAGCCCTGGATGGCGACGCCACGGCCTGGCTGAGCATCGCGCAACCCAATAAAGCGAACGACGGGAACGGCCGTTCCGCCGCAAAAACGCTGGTGACCCTGATGGTGAATGCCGGTCAGAAGAAGTGGCTGCCGAAGGCGGACAGCCGGCGCAACTTCGTGCCGCTTCGTGGGCAGTATCTGTCCATCGAATCGACCGGCGATATTTACTGTTTCGCTCCCGATCCCATCCACGGGCTGACCTACTGTGTCCCGGCCACCTTCGACCCCGCGAAGGTCGTCGAAGGTCGTTATCACCCGCAGCCGGTGGATCCGAAAGGCTGTTTCGGGCGTTACCTGGCCTCGACCTTCGCCGACGATGGTGTGCGCGATCTGGCCCAGGAAGCGTTCGCCACGGTGCTCATCAACCGTTGCTTTGAAAAGTCCATCTGGATGTATGGCGACGGCGAGAACGGCAAATCGGTGGCCCTGCACATTTTGAATGCGGTGGTCGGAGGTCGCAGCGCCGCCATCAAGTTGCCGCGTCTAGTGCGGGATCACTTCGGCACCGCCTCCCTGCATGGTGCCCGGCTCGCCATGGTCAGTGAGGTGCCGAAGTCCCTCACTTCCGAGATGCAAGACACGCTGAAGGAACTGATCTCGTGGGATGCCCAGCCGCTCGAAAAGAAGGGGCGCGATGCGTTCACCTTTCGACCTACGGCGGTCTGGCTGCTCGCGAGCAACGCGTTCCCCCGGGTGTCGCAGCACGAGCATGGCTTTTGGCGAAAGGTCCTGACGCTGCCATTCACCCAACGGGTCAAGGCCGAGGACAAGATCACCGACTTCCACCTGCTGATCACCGAGAACCCCGCCGAGATGGCCCAGGTGATCGATTGGCTCCTAGTCGGAGCACAGCGGTTGATCCGGCGCGGGGGCAAGTTTCCGGACGTGCTGCCGGCGCCGGTGGCCGACCTGGCCCAGCAACAGCGCCTGGACAGTGATCCGGTCGCGGCTTATATCAGCGACAGCGTGGAGGTCGACGACACCACCTGGACCTCCAAGATGCGCATCTACACGGACTACGTCGCATGGTGCCAGCAACGCGGCCGCCACCCGCTCAACGACACGGGCTTTTGGGATCGCCTTCGCGCGACGTTCCGGGGCGTTGATCTGGGTAACCGCCAGGGCCCGGCAGTGGATGGTCGGCGCGATCGTTACGTTAACTTGAAGGTCGAGGGCGTCGTGCCGCTGGAGGCCCACCGCTGGCCGCAGGGTTGGCTTCCGGCGGGGACAACGTGGGACGATGCCGCGGCGTAACTGTCGGTCGGTTCCAGGGTCAAAAGGGGCGGATATCCGCCCCTTTTTTCGTTCCGGGACCTGCGGCATGCCATCGCTTGAACATAGCCCTGTGCAGACCCGTTCAAGCGAAAACCGCATAGGAATGCGGCTTGCACGGGTTGAACAGGTTGAACAGGTCAAAATCATCGCGCCAGGATTTTGTGCGCTCTTGCACGTCCCTCGACCCTACACCTGTGCCGCTGTCGAACGCTGCTTTCCCCACGAACTGATTTGCTATGTTCACTATGTTCAAGAACAAATAACGGGGAAGAAACCGCATAAGAATGCGGCTTCCCGCTTGAACGGGTCTTTGAACGGGTCTGCACGGGGCTATGTTCAAACCTGCGTTACATCACGCATCGGCACGGTTTCATTGGCCAACTTTCGTTTTTCCAAAGGGCGAAGCCCCGCTCTTCATGCTCCTTCCCAAAACATGCTTTTGATTTTCCGCGCACAGTGGAAGAGCAAGAACATTTTTTGGGGAAGAGCAGCACATCATGAAAAGCAGAAGCACCGAGCCGAGGCGAGGGCGATCCCGAAAGGCCTACCCAGATTCGAGCCCACGTAACTTCTTCGCCTAGAACATCGCGGCCCTCCGCGATGCGAAGGTGAGGTGGCGCCGTGGCTTTTTAGGCATCGATGGCATCGGGCAATGCGCGCCTGGAAATGGCTTATTTAAAGGCATTCTGCAACTAAATAAAGATTGAAAAAGATCGCGTTTCACTCTTGACAAAGCGCATGGTCGGCCTAGGGTTAAGGTGCAAAGGGAGACCTGAACGGCCTCCCCAATGACCAGCCAGTCCAGGAGAAACACCATGAGTTACTGCTCTGTCACCCAACGCGACGCCATGACCCGCGAGTTCCACAAACGACTGTTGGATGGCGGCCTAGTGCGCCCCAATGGGTTCGATGGAGAGAAATTTTATAAGGCTGACGACCCGTCGGGCTGGTCGTTGGAAAAGTTGGCGGACGCGGGGGCGGACGCGCTGGGCCGAGACGAAGACGGCACGCCATTTATGCACCTGGCTTTGGCCCAGTTGAACCCCGATCTGGCCGATTGTCTATTTATTCTGCAGTGCCACTCCCCCTACCGTTGGCCAGTCGACGATGGAAACGATTTCGGCACGGGCGCTGATCGCTTGGTGCAAGGCACCGACGGGCAGGGTCGCACCGCCGTGGTCATGGTGCTTCATGAGTTGGCCCACCTGGACGATCGCGGCGGATCCCTTCCCGAGGCCGACGTCCGCCACCTGGTCTGGCAAGCCCTCCGAACCGCCAAGCCGAACTTCGGTCGCGATTTGTCTCATCCCGACCAGGTGACCCCGCTCCATTTGGCCGCCGAGTTGCCCGAGGCCATGGCGGTGCCAGCAATTGAGACCTTGCTGGATTTCGGCGCGCCCCTACATGCGCGGGATGACCGATATGGCGAAACGGTCGCGGAGTGGCTGGTCCGAACCCAGTCTACTGGTGACGACCCTTCGGACTACGGTCGACTGCCACGGGCGGATGACGAAGGTGTCCGTCGCATCTTGGGGACGCTGGCCACCTACCAAGCAGGCGACCATGAAAAGGCGAAACCTGAGGCCCCACTCTGAAGGGCACGGAGCCGCCGCAGCAGGTCCAGGAAGATCGCAGCATGTTCCGGTAATCGGGACCCCACGGAAGAAGCAAAGGTCGGGCTATGCCCGACCTTTTTGTTTTGGGCAAGAGGCCGCGATGCGCAGGGGGATGGGTTACCGGGCGTCGATGGGGACAGTTGGCGTGGGCACGAAGGAAGCCTTGTTTAAAGGCATTCTTCAACTAAATAAAGATTGAAAAAAATCGTGATCTTACTATTGACAACGCCATGGTTAGGCCTAGGGTTAAGGTGTGAAGGGAGACTTTAACGGTCTCCCATAGGCAGGAGACGCCACGATGAAAACCTCTTCCCAAAGCACGCACGGCCTCGGCCTGGTCGAGGCCATCGCCTCCCTCGCGCTCATCATCATCGTATCGGCGGGTATCTGGTTTCTCGTTGGACCTGGCCGAACCGCAGCAGACGTGAGCAGCGAAAACGCCCGGCTCAATCAGATGATCGGCGCCGTGGATAGCGCCTACCGCTCGGGCAAGGACTTCACTTCGATTTCCGCCAGCCGCAGCATCCAGGAAGGCTGGTTCCCGGCGGGCTTCGATGCGATCCGCTCGCCTTGGGGGACCTTCGACCTAACGGCCGCCACGGTCAAGAACCCGGCCGATGCCTGGGCAGCGGTCTATCAGAACGTGCCACCGCAGGTCTGCGTCGAACTGGTCACCCGGCAACTGTCTACAGCCCAGTGGGAGCGCATCAGCGTAGGCGGCGCCGACGTCACCGCCGCCACGCTGGCCGACCGTTGCACCGACACGGCGACCGCGCAGGACGCCACGGGCTCGCACAGCGTCACCTTCACCCGCTGGGGTGGGGAACGCCAAGGCACCTCTGGTCTTGCCCCCCTGTGCTTCGATCGCGTGCGCGATGACCCGCGCGGATACGAGCCGGGCTGCACCACCGACCCCCTCGCCTACAGCCCCGCCCCCACCCTGTGATCCGCCCGCTAAACGCCCTTCCGCTATCAGCTTGACTCTTCTCACTTTTTCGCTAGTGTCGATGGCAAGAGGGATACCTTTCACACCTCCCTTCAGGAAATTGCCATGAGTGCATCCACCGAAAATCTGCCCTTCCGCACCGCCGCTCTCGATTGCAAGCCGCAACCGGAAGCGCGGGCGCTCCTGGCCGCCGTCCAGGCTTGCGACATCGAGCAAGTGAGCGAGTTGCTCGCCAGCGGTGCCCCGGTCAATGGCCGCGGAGATTTCGCGCTGACCCCGCTGCATGTCGCCTGTCGCATGTGCGGTCTCGCACCGTTCGAAAAGCGCAACGTCGCTGCCGAAGGGATCGTCGCCCTGCTTCTGGCGAACGGCGCCGATGCGGCCGCCGTGGACGCCTTCTGTTACGTGCCTTCCGCCTGGTGCGAAGGGCGATCCCCGACTTGCCTTCGCGAGCACATGCAGAAACTGGCCTCCGCAAATACCTGGCCCAGCACCGATCCTGCTCACTGCTCAGATGAATATCGGCGCCGGATCGCGAATGAGGATGGCTACGGCCTTCCGATGATCCGCCGCCCTGTCCCCCATTACCTGCGCGATGCCGCCTAAGGAGCACGTTATGCCGCACGTCATCCACACCTGGTCCTCCAAGGGCGGATCGGGAAAGAGCACCACCGCGATCAATCTGGCAGGCGGCCTCGCCTGCGCCGGCTCGCGTGTGCTGCTCGTCGACCTGGACCCGAACGGCTCCGAAGGCGGCGCGTTGCGCTGGGCTGCGCAGGCCCACGTCCACGGACGTCAACCGGCCTTCCTGGTGAGCCCGGCGATGCCCCGGCACACGGCCGAGTTCGATTACATCATCGTGGATCATCCCCCCGGCCGGCCCACACGCTTGCCCGAAGGTTTGGTGCTGCTCCCCGCGACGCTCGATGCCGGTAACTTCTTCTCCACGCGTCGATCGATTGATCTCCTGCGGAAGAAGGTCAAGTCCATCGTCATTGCCAGCCGTGTGCGGATGGACCGGGCGGATCAGCGGGCCTTGCTCGCCGTCCTGGGCGACGGGAACCCCTTGGCCGTGTCGGACCGTGCCATTTTCGCCAGCGCTTATGGCATCGGTGCAACGATCTGGGACGACGACGCGGGCCTCCGCCACGCGCCGAGCGCCCGCGCCGAGTTCATGCACGTCGTCACGGCGGTCCAGCACGCCTGCGGTGCGTCCCGCATGGCGTCGGTGGCTGCATAATGATCGACATGACCAAGCCCAAGCCCGCGCCCAAGCCGCCCGCGAAGAAGACGGCGACGAAGAAAACTGCCAGTTGGATTGCCGCGGCTACGGCTGCGGATCGAGCCGACACGAGCGGGCGTGCGCTTCGGAAGGACGAGGAGCGCCGGTTGCCGGCGGGGTCCACCTTCCGCTTCGAGACCCCCGGCCCGGGGCAGGTCGTGATGGCGGCCGTGCTCCCCACGAAAACTCGTGGAGTGCAGTTCTCTGTGCCTCCGAGCCTTGAGCGCGATGTCCGGGAGGCGACGGGGGGCGTGCGGTGGACGACGGCACTGATCGCCCTCGCGGATTACGCGCTCGACTTGCTGGAGGCCGCGCCCGCGAAAGTCACGATTGAGCCGGAGGAGGATCCCGAGGGTGACGTGGCGTGTTACTTCACCCTGGAACCGGCGAAGCGGCTGACGCTGCATCTGACCGGGGCGTTGCCCGGTTGGAACCGTGAAACGCGCCGTCGTATCGGCGTGCCTGCGGACGTGCGCGCGCGGATCGAGGCGGTGCGCAAAGAAGGGTCTTTTACCGGAGCCTTGCTATCGCTCGCACAATACGCGCTTCTGGATCTTAAGAAACGGCGGAAGTGCCTGATCGTGCAACCCGCTTAGTCCACTCACAGGAGAGCACCATGACCGACATTGCCACCCAAACAGACATCGATACGATCGACAGCCTGATCGGGCACATGGGGGTCATGAACCTGCTCTCCCAGGCAGAGCGGGGACGGCAACAGAGGAGCGCACAAGCGGCTTTAGCACTCGACGCGGACGAACACGACGCGATAGCGCGGCGTCGAAAGAAGCGGGAAGCAGAAGCCGCAGCGCGACCGCAGGCGACGCAAACCGCGTTGAGCGACTGGCGGAGCGGCCAGGCCGATGCGGAGGCGTGGCGCCGAGGGCGCTGACGGAACGAGCGAGATCAAGAGCAAGGCCGGGCATCGCCCGGCCTTTGTGTTTTGGGGAGGAGCGAACGGCGTTACATCGCGGAGGACCGCGATGCGAAGGTGGCGCGATGTGCCGTGAAAGGCCTTGTTTAAAGGCATTCTGCGACTAAATAAAGATTGAAAAAGATCGTGTTTTGCCCTTGACAAGGGCGCGGGTTGGCCTAGGGTGACTGTATGAGGGGAGACCGCAAAGACCTCCCTAACTACCACGAACAAGGAGTTTTTATGAGCGCGTTTAAGACCAACCCATCCTTCGACGACTTCGACGACTTCGACGCCTACCCCTCTGAAGACAGCCATGGCGGGGCGTATGCGGATCGCGGCTCGGCATACTATGTCGCAGGCGAGGCACCGGCCCCTGCCACCGCAAAAGAATGCCGCTGCGGAAATTGCGGACGAGTGGGGGAGTGGGGAGGTTATGATTTTACGATCCACACGTGGCAGTGCGATCGCTGCGAAGCCGAGGGCTTCTAACCGGGAATTTAGATCAAACTGCTAGCAAGGCCGGGCATTGCCCGGCCTTTTGTTTTTGGGGTAGGGCGAGGGAGGGGCGTTACATCGCGGAGGGCCGCGATGCGGAGGCGGCACAATGTGCGGTGAAAGGCCTTATTTAAAGGCATTCTGCGACTAAATAAAGATTGAAAAAGATCGTGTTTTGCCCTTGACAAGGGGGGCAACCGGCCTAGGGTGAATGCCATAAGGGAGACCTTTCGGACCTCCCCAACCCACCCCGGAGATATCGCCATGGCCACCTTCCCCACCGCCGCTGATCTGGATGCCCTGGGCCTGGGCCCCGCGCGCAGCCGAGCCCTGGTCACCAAGTTTCCGCACCTCTCCATCGCACTGGTCACCTTCGCCGCCACCTGCCGCGAGGCCGGCACGCGCTTCAAGGTCTTCCAGTCCAGCGGACGCGACGGCTACCACGCGCAACTGCGGTTGATGGTTATCAACGGGAAGGCCCCGAACGGCCACATGGACAGCCGCGGTTACGAGGGCCCTTACTACCAGTGCGAGGTCGGCTCGATGGGCACGACGAAGGCGCAAGCCCGTGAACTGGGCAAGGCCCTGGCCTGGCTCGCCGTCGAGGCCGATGTGCCCTTCGGGCCTTACCAGGGCGAGCCGGCGAACGTCGCGCTTCGCGCGTGAGGAGCCGATCATGACATGCGGCTCTACACGCTCGGATATCCGCGTCTTCCTTAGCGAACTGAACGACTATGAGCGGGGAGTGTCCCCTTTTGCTCCGCTATTCAAACGCCCTGATTCCAGTGGCATTGAGCGCACTGCGGCGATGGTTATTCAGTGGCTTGCGCGGTCCAACGAGCCCCTAATCGAGGATGCAGATTTCGGCGTAGTGGCGCGCGCATTCGCGGGGAACTGGAGCACGAAGGTCGATAAGACTCAGGCGCTTCCCGAAGCGCTTGCTGCCGCGCTTATCGAGGCAAACCGGGAAGCGCAGTTCGACGCAACCGAAGCGTGGGTCCTACGGACAGCGCAAGTGATCAAGGAGCAATACGCCATGGTCCGCCAAGTCGTCCCCGAAGGAGACAAGGCCACCGACGAGCAGTTCGCGGAGTTGCACGCCATCCTTTCGACGCCCGCCAGCGTTGCCGCTCTGGCCGTGCGGACGCTCCAGTGATGATCGCCTGGGCACCCTTGGCAAACCCCTTCGCCGCCCTCAAGGCCATCGCGGACCCGGGCCAGCCCATCACCTGGGCGCCGGTCTACGAAGCGCACGCCGACGACGGCACGCGTTACATCGTTGAGGCCTGTCGCTACCTTCATCGCGGGAACGAGCTCGAGGTGATCGGGCTCTATTGCGCGATCTACGCACCAGAACGTCGTGTGAAGCGGAAGCGCTCCGGGACCATCGAGTGCGCGAGCCTGGAAACAGAGCACGGTCGGGACTTGGCGCGCTTCCGCTGCATCACCGCGCGGGCGTGGGTCCGGTCCATGGGCCGCCGGCCACGTGTCGTTAGCGACCGCTTTAAAGACATGCTGACGCTTACTGGGCAGGCGTGATGCCGTGACCGGCACCGTGTGGATAGCCGGTGGACGAGCCGGGGATAACGCGTTGCGTTACCCCCCGCATCGCCCACGCGCCTGCCCACACTTCACGCTTTAAGGCCACGTCCAACGCGCCACCACAACCTCGCCCTTGGGCCACGCGTGGGCCCGGGCTAACGAAGAAGCGAAGCGCAGATCAAGAGCGGCCCTCTGGGCTGGCTTCTTCAGTCAAGGGCCGTTCGCGGCCGGGTCAGTCGCCTTCGGCTCCATCCCGCACCACCCGCTCTCTTCCTCCCTTGACTGCGCCAACCCGGCGGGCGGCCGTTTGCCCATGGGCAGCAGGCGGACCTGCTGCCCGTTCCGGGCCAGCAACGACTACAGGAGAGCGAGCCATGACCACCGCACCGACCCCGATTGACCCCGTTGAAATCATCTACCGCTACACCCGCCGCCAGGCACTGCTTGACGGTGTCCTGGTTGCGTTGCCCCGTGCTTTCCTTGTGGGGTTCAAAGTCCCCGTTGCGATCACGGCTGCGGCTTATGCAGTCTGCGTCGATTGGGAAGTGGCGGACCCCACGTGCGCCGACACCTACGCGTTGCGTGAGATGGCCGTGCTCGAAGCGGCGATGAAGGGGGCCCGGGCGCAGATCGAGCGCGAGCGGAAGGGGTCGGCGGAGGAGGGCGGTGACCGGATCACATTCGGCGTTTCGGTCGCGGTGGACGATGGCAGCGGAAGGATGATTGAGATCGCGCTCCAGATGCTCATCGGTCCCGGCGATGACGCGCGGCCGGTGGGGACGATCCTCCTCCTGGGCGAGGACTAAGCGCGGGCTTGCCGAAGGCGGGAGACCAGCGGCCACGCCTGGACGTGGCGCTGGTGTCAACAACCGTGCCGTCGCCATCTGCCTCAGACATACTGGAGACGACCCGTTTAGAGGAAGTGGTATGGCGGACCCCACTCAGCGCGGCGAGCCGACGTTACCCGGCAACCCGCACCAAATCACTAAGCGTCAGCATGTGCTGCCGAAGGCCTCCATACAACGGTTCGCCGATGGGGACGGGTTGGTGGATTGTTATCTCCTGAAAGACGGCAAGATCAGGAGGGTTCCTCCTGGGGCGGATGTCTTCTGCGCAAGTCGCGTGTGGGATCACGGCGCTGAGGCGGGGCCGACCACAAAGCGCGTCGAGGATACATTCCAAGACTTGGTCGACAAGATCGTCTGCAGGCAACTGCATACCTTGGACGCTTCAGAAAATGAAACGGCGACGGCATTCTTCGCACTCATGATCGCACGTGAAGAAACCCGGCGATCACGGCCGGAGGCCGTTTCGTTCCCAGGGCGATCGGGCCACGACCTAAGCCTAGAGGAACAAGAATGTTTGGAGAAAGTGGGCTACATCGTTCCCCAGAATGACGGCACCCTCGGCTCCCGAGCCGCCGCAGGCATTCGGATCATGGGACAGATCGTGTGGGCAAAGCGCAACATGGCCGATTGGCGGTGGGGCATCGTGCGGTCACCCGGTCCAGAGTTCATCGTCCCCGATGTCATTGCCCCACTCAACTTCATACCCATCGGGCCGAGGGTTCTGCTGGCGGCCGGCAACGGCGACTTGGAAACCACCGATCAAGGCGTGAGCGATCACAACCGTCGTGCGAGGGAAGTATCCGAGCACTACTACTTTGCGAAACGCCTAAACAGCGATCTTTAAACAGGTCTCCAAACCCCGCAGCCTGGCTGCGAACGCCGCACCTGCCTAGGTGCGGGGACGGCGCGCGCGGAAGCCTACCCTCGGCTTCGCTTCGCGGCCCCGCCTTGTCTGCTCGACGCCGGAAAGCAATACGTCCCACTGGGCCTTTGGCCCTGGCTCTTCCCCCAAACCACGCTCTTGCTCTTCCCACTTCAGGACAGCCTTCGCGCTCACGCGCCGGAGGATCGCGTGCCGCTCGATGAGCGCTTGCGCGACCACCGGCCACCGTTCCGAGGGCACGACAAGCACATGGGGCGCCAGGAGGACGGACGTTGCGCCGGCCTCGCGCAGCGAAGCGGCCATCGCGCCCCAAGGCAGCCCTGGCGATACCTGGACCGGGCAAACCAACGTTGCGGTCGGCCCACACAGCACCGCCACAGGCACCCTGGGGAAGTTCCAACGGGTGCCCTTCAGCCACTCGCGGCAGGTCGCCGTCGAACGCCGGTAGCGGTCGGCCACGGGGTGGTGCATGGCGTCGTCGAGTGCAGCATCGCGCTGCGCCGCCTTCGGCAGCGTCAGTCGCTTGTCCTTCGACCAGGGTAGGGCCAGCGGGTCCGTATCGGCATGCTCAACCCGGCAACGATCGCAGCACGCAACGAGGTTGGCATCACCTGCAGAACCCCCGAGGGCACGGGACAGCAACGGCATGACGCGAGCGGCCGGCGCGCGGCAGTGCCAGCACCGCGACTTATCGCGGGCCAGCACGCGATCGCGGAGCCACGGTTGGACCGCACCCATCGGCTGGCGTTGCCCTTCGACTTCATCGAGGAAGGCGAGCAGCACAGCGGGAGCGAGAGCGGTCATTCCGCACCCGGGGCGGACTTTCCTCCGCGCAGAAACCGCATGTGATGCGTGTGCTCGATCAAGCGGACGCGCGCTTCGATTTCATCGCCACGCTCCCCGGCCATGGCGATAGCGGCGGCCAGATACGCGACTGTGGAAAGGCCCCGACGGCTGGCGTCCTGTTTCATTTCATTCACCAGGGACGCCGGAAGCACGAACGAAACGGCCACCCGATCCGAATGACGAGGGGCGCGCTCTTTGTTCGCGCCGGGGGATCGGGGGCGGACGGGAAGGGAGCGAAGCGAGGAAGGCGAGGGCATGAGGGCATCCGATGAAAAGTGGAGTGGGCTACATCGACAGTAGCGATGGATCCGCATCTGTCGAGCCCCCGCCACCTTCGCCCCCCAGATCGATAGCACCCTCTCTTGCTTGTCATGAGCCCGGGCCAGCGGATGGGTCTTCGCAGTCTCGTCGTCTCCTTACAAGCAAGAGATGGGTGCACACACCATGTCGCACCTCCGGTGACGGCCTAACCGCTTCCCTTCGGCCGCGTCAAAAGCGTCCGAAGCCTTTGCGCTACGCGCCTTTTCTCCGTTGCCTTTGCGACTGCCTTTCGGCGCGTAACCCGTTGCCTTTTGGCCGTCCAAAGCCACCGAAGCCCATGTGGAATGCGGGTTTGCGGCGTTGCCACCTTTTGCAGAACACCCCCTTGCGGATGAAGTTTGTTTGGCTAGGTTGGAGGTGAGGCGAAGAACATTTCGCCGACCTCTTCCCCATCAGGCATCCACCGCATGCGCACGCAATCGGCCGTCACCATCCGACTCTATCCCGCACAAACGCGCGCGGTGTCCATCATCGCGGATCGCGAAGGTAAGCGTCCGTCGCAGGTGCTTCGGGAAGCCGTGGACTTGCGCTTGCAGGTCGAGAATCAGGCGCAGTTGCTGACAGATGAAGTGCGCCGTGCCACCGACGACGCGCTGGCGAAGTTTCGCCATGAGGCCCGCGCGCTCATCCAAGAGCAGATCACCGCAGCGATGGCATCGGACGCGACGAGTCGCGAACTGATCTCCGCTTTCCTTGAAGCGATCAGCGCCCAAGTGTCACCGCCGCCCGCCACCCCGCGCGCAGATCCCAGTGTGAAGCGCGGCGTTCTCCCGCGGAGGACCGACGTATGACCGACGCTCTCTTTCTGTCCGGCTTCGCCTTCGGCATTTCCTTCCTTTCACTTGTGCTGCTCCTCCGCAATCACATGCAGAGGCCGAACGGCCCCGGCGTCACCGTCATTGAGGAGCCTTCCGATGATCCCCGCCTTTAATCCCATGTGCGCGCGCCACGTCATCGAAGAGCGCGCCCGTCACCGTGAACACCGTCACCCCGAAACCGTGATCGATCGGACCGCGCCCGACATCGCTCATGTCATGGACACGTATGCGCGCAGGCAGAACACCGGACGCTATGTGCGCGCCAATGTCGGCGGCTCGTTGATCATGGATGGGAAAGGGTCTTTGGCGACTTTGTATAGGCGGGTCAAAGGCGACCAAGGCTACCTGTTGATCGACCCGCGGCGCGTCATCGTGGGCCTCTACGAGGGGATGAGTCCTGAGCAAGTGGGCATCACCCTGAAGGAACTGAACACGAACAACACCGAGCAAACGGGGGCGGAGTTTTGGACCTCCAGCGCTTACAGCGCGATTCGCCATTTTGCACAGATTCTCCGCGCACTTGTCGATCTGGGTGGTGCAGGGGGCCCGTGGCACTGGACGATGCATGACCATTTCCGCCTCGTTCAAATCGGCTTGTCGAAAAATGCCGACAAGGTAGCGGATACCAAGGAGTTGCTTGCTTTTATTCTTGAACACCACCCTGGCGCCGCAAGTGGGCTTTTGCGGGACGCGCGGAACTACTGCCTGGTCGAAGTCGACGGGATGGACGAGAAGACTCAGGCCAACATCGCTGCCACGGTGAGTTCCTGGTTTAGTCCAGTGATGGCACATCCCCTGCTGCTTGAGTGGGCTCAATCAGAAACCGGTGTCCGGGTAGAGGAATGCCTTCACGGCCGTCATGTGGGCATCAACCTGCCGCAAACCATTTTCGGTCACGCTGGAACGGTGGCGACGCGTTTCCTGAAAAACCGCGTCTTCAACGAGATCCGGCGGCGCGCAGAAGCGGATGAAGGGAAATGGCGGGCGCTGGATCCGACGGCCAAGCCAGTGCTCATGATGATGGACGAATGCCAACTGCTCCTCACCGAGGCTGACATGGAACTCGCACCCATTGGCCGCTCCCTCGGATGCTGGTTTGTCTGTAGCACACAAACTGTTGAGAGCGTCCGGGCCATCAGCCGCGATCAGCAAAAGATCGGAGCCTTCCTGGACAGTTTTCAGTCCGTCATCGCCCTTCGCAGTTCTCCAGACACCACGGAGTGGTTGGTGAAGCGGTTCGGCATGACCTGGATGCCGCAGTTCGCGACGCGTGGGGTGGGCATCAACTTCATCGGTAGCGTGGCCGAGGCCTCCGATGCGCCGCTGTATGACCCGACCCATCCCCTGGCGCACGTCATGCGCTGGCTGCGCCGCCTGGGCGCCGGCAGTTTCCATTCGCTCGCCGCGGCGACCGATGGCAATCGCGAAGGCATGGGCGGCGCCGCGGATCACTTGAAGTTCTCGCTGGTCACGACGGCCAATGGAAAAGGCTGGTCTGAAGAACCGCTGCTCAGCAAAGCGACGTTCGAATCGCTCGTAGCGAGCCAAGGGACCGCGCTGGTCTGTTTGACCCGCGCCGGCTCACCGCGACGCGATTTCATCAAGTTGGATCGGC
Source organism: Luteibacter sp. GL_149 (assembly GCF_057834065.1). Lineage (NCBI taxonomy): Bacteria > Pseudomonadati > Pseudomonadota > Gammaproteobacteria > Lysobacterales > Rhodanobacteraceae > Luteibacter > Luteibacter sp. GL_149. Next base: position 4,460,318 of record NZ_CM174395.1, on the reverse strand, counting down.
ACATGGACACGCTGCCGGAAGATATCTGCGATCCCGATGTGCCGTTTGACCCCGAACTCGACGCGCTGGCTGACGAAGCCCCAGATGCGTTTGACCTGGATGAGGCTTCGACTTTCGATGAGGTGTCCGCATGAAACCCGTTCAACCGTTTATCAGCGCTTATGAGAAGACCTACCCGACCCGGGAAGCGGCGCTCGCTGCCCGCTCGGCGCCCGCCGCTCCCACCTTGGCTGGGGCCATGGGCATGAACGCGCCCGCCACTGCACCGCCGGCTCCCCCGGTGCAGCGTGAAGACCCGCGACCCGCTGTGCTTCGCGTAGCGCGTCCGAAACGCGACGACGTCGGGAAAGGGGTGCTCCCCGCCCTCGCGCCCACGCTCGCCCAGGCCATGGGCGTGAGTGCCCCCCGCGCGGAGCCGCCGGGGCACGTCCAGGCGCAGAGCGACGGAAAGCAGGCCGGCAGTGTGCGTCGTCCCTCCGATCCGTCGTTTTACTGCCCGGTCCCTGTCTCAGGGGGCATTTCCGTTCCGAGGCGCGACGACTTCGGGAAAGAGGTGGCCCGCGATCGGTCGCTCACCAGCAAACTGCGTGGCATGTCCATCTGACCGCGTCTCTCCCCTCCACCCGGGCCGCTTGCGGCCCGTTCTTGTGACAGGCTGAGCGATATCATCGGTGTGGATCCAGGACGGGGAGCAGGGGATGGCTGGGATCGAGAACGACGACGATATTCAGCGCGCTTTGGGGTGGATATGGCACTGCACCGGAGACAGCCAACAGGAGCACATTCGCCGAACCATGCGGGCCATGCGGCATTACATGGACAACTGTGGTTTGAAGGAGGGGCGCTGGGTCAGGAACGACGCACTGCTGTTGCCGACGGACCTGCCGGGTGCATGGCTGGCCCAGGCGGTCGCGTTTTTGTCGCATGCCAAAGCCTATGACGCGCGTCTGGGTTCGCGCATCCTTTCCCTCATCAAGGCGATCGGGATCGCGCTTCCTGAACTGTCCCAGGTCGAAGGAGCGGAGGGACGCGTCAAACGCATGATGGCCCATGGCACGTTGTCTCCGGAAAGCGCGTTGTTTGAACTCGCGATGGCGGGGCGTTACCTGCGGGAAGGACTGGATGTCGCGTTCATTCCCGAGGGTCGTGATCGAGCCGCCGATCTGTCCGTCGGTGTGGATGATCAGCGTGTCCACGTCGAGTGCAAAAGGCTTCAGTCGACCGCGTATGAAACTAAAGAACGAGAGGCAGTCCAGGTGCTTTTCGCTGCGCTCGATCCGTTGACCGATGCGAAGCAGGTGAGCCTTTTCCTCGACGTGACGTTTACCGTGGAGGTGGCATCGGTCCCCCTGGACTATTTGGCGATGCATGCCGATCGCGCCCTTCAATCCCGTCTGGCGCTGCCGGACGGGTATCCCTGGCGCGACGACTACGGCCAGGGCGTCGTTCGCCGTTGCGACCTCGACGCTGTGGCTGCCGATACGGTGGACAGTCACGTGCTTGTCGGGCCGAAGATATTTCGGCTCTTGACGGGTCGGGTGCTCGACCCCGCTAAGTGCATGATCTCACTTCGTGCGGAAAGCGCGCATGAGGATGACGCCCGATACGTCGCCGAGGTGTCCCAGGCAACGGTGGTTCATTGGGAGTGTCTGGCCCAGCCCTCCGTGGAGGCACGAGCGCGCTTCATTAAATCGAAACTCGCGGATGTCGATCGCCAGGTCGCCAATGCACCGCTCGCCATCGTTCATTTCGGGATGGATGCCGCCCGCGACAGCGTGGCTTCGGACCTGAAGCGCGCGCTCAACAAACGGGCGGCAACGGAGTTCATGGCAGGCAGTCGCCTCATCGAACTGGAACTGCACTATTTCATGCCCAGGGAGTTGGAGCGGGTGTCGTGGGCCAACGATGAAATGGTGGACACGTTCATCCGAGGTAACGGCACATCGCTCCTCCCCGATCCCAGGCTCATGCCAGGCGACGATTTGGGGGACAGTCCGCCGTGGCACATCCCCAACGATTGAGGTCTTGACGTCCGCCGATTTCGGCCTAGGGTTGATGTATAGGGAGACCTTCTATACCTCCCTTGGAGCCCGCCATGACCACCCCGAACCGCACGCCCAACCTGCCGCCGTCAAACCCCGACGAGGAAACCCTCGACTTTTGGATGTTCGTGCAGATTGACCCAGATGGAGATGGTTTCGACCTGGAGCAGCCGGAGAGCACGCTCCTGGAACTCTTTGGTTCGGGCATCGCCGGCGCGGTGATGGGCGCGATCGGGTGGGAGTTTCTGTCGCACGTGCTGGATGTCGGCGAGCACCTGGGCGAACTCCAGGACGCCATGCGCCCACAAATCCGCCCCATCCAAATCTTCGACGCGCTGGCCGCGTGGAAGGCCAACCCCCGGCCCTTTGCGAAGGGCGAAGTCCCAGGCATCTGGGTGCGCGTCCCGGTGCCCCGCCCGCGGGTCCGGATGGCGCTCGATCGCGTATTCCCCAACATGGCCCTTTGGCTCCCGCGCGGCGACCGTCCGGCTCCCCCGCCGCAGCCCGAGCGGCCCCGTGCGGCGGCGCGCCTGTCGCCCTTCATGATGCCGACCCGCATGGTCCCCCGGCCGACGATGCGCTGGTAAGTCAGCAGGGGGGGGGCTTCCGTTTGGAGTGGCCGAGGCTAGGGTGGATCTGTCATCCCATCCCCTGCGAGATCCCCATGCCCCTCACTCCGAAACGCGGCGCCGTCCTGCTCGGCGCATTGACCAAGGCCGGCCGCCAAGCCTGTATCGCCGAAACCGATTTGGCCTGGGCCACACACACCCGCGACCAGTTCGCAAAGCAGCGCGTCCGTGACCAGGCGCTGGCCCGCTATGAGCGCATCCTGCGCCAAGCGCAAACCGAAGCCTTCATCGGGCCGCCGGGCGTGCGCCGCCTCGCCGCAGTCGCCACCGATGCCATGACGATTGCCCGCTGGCAGATCGACCCCGCGCTCCGCACGGCCATGGGCTTCTGGCCGCAGGTCGATGCCCTCACCGATGCACTGCGTGCGGTCTGGAAATCGGCGGTGCGTGAGAAGCGCGTCCAGACCTGGCTGCATCCCCTGCCTTCCATCCTCGGCCTTGGGGAGCAGCGCGCATGAACTGGCTGACCCGACTGTTTTCACTGCCTTCCGCGTTGCGGACCCCGTCGACCGAAGTGCCGGCGAAGCGGGCCCGCGACCTCGACCCGGAGCAGATGGGCGCGTTTGAAGAAGACGCGTTGAGCCTGTCCGATGCGATCACCGCGCGCGATGGGGAGGAGCGGCCATGAACGACGAGAAAGAGGCCAAGGTTCCCTTCGCCGAGCGCGTGGCGCGCCAACTGATCGAACAACTGGAAGCGGGCACGGCGCCCTGGCAGCGTCCCTGGGACCCCGATGCGGGTCCGATCGGCATGCCCATGAACCCGACGACGGGCAAGCGTTACCGCGGCATCAATGCGATGTGGTTGATGTCGCAGGGCCATGACGATCCGCGCTTCTGCACTTACAAGCAGGCCGACGCCGAAGGCTGGCAAGTGCGTCGGGGCGAGAAGGGCACGACGATCGAATACTGGCAAATGGAGAAGGACGAGAAGGGTCCCGACGGCGTGAAGCGCACGGTCCGTCTCGATCGCCCGAAGGTCTTTTGGGCGACGGTGTTTCACGCGTCGCAGATCGACGGCATGCCGGCGTATGAAGCGCCCGTGCGCACCTGGGATCCCATCGAACGGGCCGACGCCCTGGTGCAGGCCAGCGGGGCGTGGGTGGAGCACCGGCAGGGCAACGCCGCGTTTTATAGCCCGGCCTCCGATCGCATCATCGTCCCGCTGCGCGAGCAGTTCCCGAGCGCGGATCGGTATTACGCCACCGTGCTGCATGAACTCGGCCATTGGTCCGGACATGGCAGCCGTTTGGCGCGCGATTTGACCGGCACGTTTGCGAGCGAGAGTTACGCGAAGGAAGAACTCCGCGCGGAAATCGCCAGCCTGATGATCGGCTCGGAACTGGGTGTCGGTCACGACCCCGGCCAACATGCCGCTTACGTCAAATCATGGGTTCGCGCATTGAAAGACGACCCCCGGGAAATCTTCCGCGCGTCCGCCGATGCCGAAAAGATCCACACGTATCTGATGACGTTCGATCGCCACCGCGAGCAGGAGCACGCGCCGGAACGTCCCGCTACGCCGGCCCCGGCACCGGTTCCGGTTGAGCCCGTCGCCGCGCGTGCGCCCCGGCGTCCGGCCCGTGTGCGCGAAGGCGCAGCGCAAGAGCGGGGGATGGCCCGCTGATGGCCGGTCCGACGCTCAACCTGTTCTTGCAGCCGATCCCGGCCAACACGCCACCGAGCACGTGGATCCGGCGCGTCGATAGCGCGATCGTCGCCGGCTTGCTCACGCTCGCGTTCGTGGATGCGTTGGTGGGTTGGGCGTTGTGGCGTCCGTTGCTGGGATCAGGCATTCCCGATGGCGGACTGCTCCACCAGTTGCTCGCGTATCCCGGTGTGCTGCTCTCCCAGGTGAGCGGTGAGCATCTGATGCCCCATGCCGCGGTGGACAACCCCGCCGCACTGAACCTGTGGCCCCTCCATGCGCGTCTGCTGCCAGCGCTGGCGCTTGGCATGGCGGCCGGCGCCTACGTCTTGAAAGCGGGGCTCCACCCCTGGCGGCGCATGCGCCACCTGGACGGGCCGCAGTTGCTGGAAGGGAAGGACGCCGTCCGGGCCGCGCGCCAGGTCGCCGCGGTCGAGTGCGCGAAGGAACCGCCCTTCATGGATCTCCATCCCGAACTGCCGTTGCCCAAGAGCCGTTGGACGCGCGGCGTGTTGATGTATGGCTCGCCCGGCAGCGGCAAAACGGTCAGCCTGATCCCCATCGTCCAGCAGTTGTTGGCGGGCGGCCACCGCACGTTGATCTACGATGCCAAGGGCGATTTCACGTCCTATTGGCTCGGTGGCTCCGTGGGCCTGCTGTGCCCGTGGGATCAGCGCTCCTTGGTCTGGGATCTCGGGCGGGATCTGCGCACCAGCAGCCAGGCGCAGACCTTCGCTTCCTCGCTCATCCCCGACGAAGACGGCAACGGCAAGTTTTGGGCGACGGCCGCACGCCAGTTGCTGGAAGGCTCATTGCGCGGCCTTCAGAACGAGTTGGGCACCAACTGGGGCTGGTCCACGTTGGCTGATCGGTTGGCAATGGCAGCCCCGGCGTTTGCGGCGAGCATGGCGGAGCATTACCCGAAGGCCGTTGCCCTGGTGGCCGATGAAAAATCGCAGACCACCGGCAGCGTGTTGGCGACGTTGAGCGCCTACACCAAACTGATCGACGACCTGGCCCTGGCCTGGGGTGACGGTCGCGACAGTGCGGGCCACCTGCGCCCGTCCATCGCCTTCAGCGACTGGGCCGCCGATGGCTACACGGGGGAAATCCGCCAGATCATCTTGCAGGCCGGCGATCGCACTGCAACGACGGCGCTGGCGAGCGCCATCATCAACACACTGACCCCGGCGCTGCTGTCGGCCGCACTGCCCGACGACGAGAAGGGCCGAACGGTTGCGTTTGTCCTCGACGAACTGCCCAGCCTGGGCAAGATCGACTTTGCCGGGCTCATTGAACGGGGCCGCAGCAAGGGCGTGATCTTCGTGGGCGCGTGCCAGACCCTCGATCAAATCAAAGCCGTGTGGGGCGAGGAGACCATGCGCTCGCTCGGCTCGATGATCGGAACCCACCTGATTTTCCGGTGCCAGCCCTCTGCATCCCGCGACGCGATCGCCGAGCAGTTCGGTAAGTCCCGGTGGGCCATCACCGCCGTCAACACGACCGGTGGCGGTGGGCAGCAATCCGGCACCAACACCTCCGTGCATGAAGAGACCCGCCCGGTCATTCAGCCGTCTGAACTGACCTCCGCCCTGGGGCCCCGCCCCAACAAAGCGTTCGCTTTGGGCTGGGGCGTCCGGGCCATGGTTAGCATGGGCGGTGATGTGCTGACGCTAGATTTCCCTGGGGTGTCGCCGGAGAAGCGGCGCACCCCGCATCGACCTGCACGATGGACGATGGGTCCGGCGAAACCCAACGCCAAACCGAGCACGACGACGACAGCGGCCGGCGCCGGGGATCGGGTGGAAGTGAAGGCGCACGAGGCGCACGCCGAACCCAAGCCGGCGGGCCGGAAGGTGGCTCGAACGATGAGCCGCAAGGTGAACCGGACGCCGGGCCAACCGGGCGAGCCACTGTTCTACTGGGCAGAGAACCCCCTGGCTCAGCTCGAGCCCGACGCGCCGAAGGGCCGAACCATCGTCGTGGAGCGGGGCGCCATCGAACGGATTCATGCGGAGCGCGAAAGCAGCCCGCTGGCGACGCTGGCCGGTGCCGCTTTTCCGGGCGTTGAGCCGATCCTTCATGCCGCAGAGATCATTGACCTCATCCAGGAAAGCGTGGGCACGCCCGAGACCGACCCGCGGCCCGTGGCCCTGGTCCAGGTGGGGCCGGCCCAAGATCGCTAAGCGGGTCCCATCGGGGCGGCGACCGGAAAGCAATCGCGATGGTCTTCCCAAAGGTGCGTGGTCATTGCCATGACCTCGGGCGAGCCCGTCAGGCTGGCCATCAATCGATAAGCGAAGTGGATTAACCCGTTTGAGTTCCGGATGAGTTGCACCGCCTGCACTTCGGGATAGCCCTCCACCCGACGGGCGATGGGATGAAGGCCCGCGTGGATGTAGGAGTTCAGGCCGTTCCAGGCGACGCCATGAAACTCCCGCAACGGGGCCAGGAGCCCTGCGGGGGCAACCTTGTCTAACGCCGTGAGCATATCGTTCGCCTGCGGCAGTTTGCGGGCCTGCTTGTCGGCGTCCGCATCCAGGGGCTGCATCAACACCGCCACCTGTTCGTCGGTCGCTGCGTGCAGGCTCCATGCGCTCCTCACCAGGGCTTCGTATTGGGGCCGCAGCAGCGCCGTGGCGGCGCTGGGCATGCCGTGCCCAAAGGCCAATCGCAAGGCTGCCCCGTGCTCGACGGACAGCGAGGCGGCCGCCGCGCACGCGCGATGACGGGGTTTAGGAAGCGGGGAGCCGGCGAAGGGTTCCAGGACCCCTTCGAGCGCCGCATGAAACCGGTCCGATTGAGCAAGCAAGGTGAGCAATCGGTGGGTCTCCAGGTGAGGACAAATGCGTGCAAGGGGCTTCCGCTTTGCGGGGTTTCGACTAGGTTCAAGGGATACCCCATGGACTATTGCGATGCTCACCCTCACTGCCCTCAAAAACAACAGCGCTGACGGGAAGAGCAGCGGCGTTCCGGCATACCTGAAAGCCACGGAATATTACCTGGGCAAGGACGGGCAGGAACGGTCCACGAGCCAGTGGCTGGGCAACGGTGCCGAGGCCCTGGGCTTGCGGGGCGAGGTGAAAGAAAAGGTGATGGATCTTCTCGCCCAGGGGTTCGGGCCCAAGGGCGAAGCGCTGCGACAAAACGCGGGCGCAAAGCCCGAAATGCACCCCGTGCTCGACCGCGAAGGGAAACCGCGGCTCGATGCCAAAGGCAAGCCGATGACGACGATTAAGGGCGAACGCATCGGTTTTGATCTCACTTTTTCGCCGCCCAAACCCGTGAGCGTCGTGTTTTCGGGCGCGGATCCGGCCTTGCGCGATCGGATCCTGAAGGCCCATCGCGATGCCGTGGCGACGTGCTTGCGGTTTGTAGAGGAACACGTCGCCGAAACGCGGCGGGGGAAGGGCGGTAAAGAGGTGATGGGCGTCAAGGGCCTGGTGATCTCGTCCCATACGCACTTTGGCGCCCGTGCGCATGAAAAGGACTGGAAAGAGCGGGGCGACGCGCGCATGGACGTCGATCCGCAACTGCACACCCACAACCTGGTTTATAACGTCTGCCAGGCGGCAGATGGGACCTGGGCGACCCTTGAATCCCAGGAAATCTACCGCTACGAGAAAACCGTGGGGGCCATGTATCGCGCAGAACTCGCCGCCAACCTCCGCGCCATCGGCTTTGGCATTAAACCGGACATCCGGCTAGACGCCAACGGCCAGGTCAAGGAACGGTTTTTCAAGATCGCCGGGATCCCCGATGACCTGGCGGAGCAGATGTCCGGGCGCCGCAAGCAGATCCTCGACTACATGCGCGAGCACGGCGGGTCCGCTCAGGAAGCGAACCTCCGCACGCGAAAGTCCAAGGATGAGCCCTCGTTCACCGAACTGCTCGACCGATGGCACGCGGACTTGGCCGACTACCGCCAGGCGAACCCGGGCCTGTTGCCCGAGCGCATGGCGGACCTGCTGGAGCCGGCCGCGGTGCGCCGCGCGCAGAAGCAGGCACTGAGCCTCGATCGCGAAGCCCAGGAAGCCCACGATCGCGAGGTGCTGGAAGAACTCCACGCCACGAAATCGGTGTGGACCAAGGCCGACCTCATCGAGCAGATCGCATCGCGGGAGGGCGAGGGGCGCCTGGGCCTGAAGGCGGTATTGAAGGAAGCGGATGCCTTCCTGGCACGAAACGACCTGGCCGTTGTCCGGCCCGAGCGGCTGCACAAAGACGACCGGGGGGAGGGCGGCCAAGTCTCCCGGCGATACCGCGAAGTGCGTTATGCCGACCACGCGCTCGCGGTAAAAGTGGAGCAGGATTTGTTGCGTGCGGCGGTCGAGCGGAAGGACGAGCGCGCCGTGCGGCTCGACCCCGAAGTGGTCCAGGCCGCCATTGCCGATATGAAAAAGACCAAGGGGATCGCCCTCTCCGACGAGCAGCGCAAGGCGGTTCAATGGGCGACGGAAGGCACCGGCGGCGTCGCCGTGATCCAGGGCCGGGCGGGCACCGGCAAGACCACGATGGCCTTGGCGCTGGTCGACGCGTTTCACCGTGGCGGTCGCGAGACCATTGGCTGCGCTACGGGTTGGGACGCGGCTAAGAAACTGGAAGCCGAGGCCGGTATCACGTCGTATTCGATCGCGTCGCTCACGTCGAAACTGGCGAGCGGCAAACTCCGCCTCACGGATAAGACCGTGATCCTGGTGGATGAGGCCGGCATGGTCGGCACCCCGAGCCTTCAGAAACTCATGGCGTTTGCACACGCCGCCAAGGCCAAGGTGATCCTGCAGGGCGATGCCTTACAACTTCAATCGGTCGAACGGGGTGGGCCCTTGCGCTTGCTCGCCCAGTCCCTGGGCAGCGTCAATCTCACGGAAATCCGGCGGCAGAAAGGCGCTGATGACCGAGCCATGGCGCAGGCGTTCTACGCAGCCGGCGGGACGGAACTCCGCTCGCGGCGGGAGAACGCCGCGTCGGGGCAGAAGATCTTGCTTACGATGGAAAAGCGCGGGCAACTCCAGGGCTTCAATGACCGCGAACAGGCAATGCAGGTCTTGGTCCAGGACTACATCAAAAGCAAGGTTCCAGCGCGCGACAAACTGGTCATCGCCGGCACGCGTGCCGACGTGGCCGCGCTCAACGAAGCGCTGCGCTCCCACCGCCGCGCCGCCGGTGAACTGGGCGCCGATACCCGGATCAAGACCACGACGGGCCGAAAGGACGTGCTCAGCGAAATGACCCTGGCCGAAGGGGATCGCATTCGCTTTGGCAAGAAGGACGAGGGCCTGGGCGTGGTGAACGGCACGAAGGGCATCGTCGTGGGTCTGACGGCGGAGCCCGGCGGCCACCACCAGGTGGAAGTCCAAATCGAGAGTGACATTCCCGGGCAAGACGGGCGCCGCCTGGCGTTCTCGACGGCGAAATACGGCTCGCTTGACCTCGCCTATGCAGGCACGGTCCACAAGGCCCAGGGCGCGGGGGCTCTGGAGGTCTTCCATCTGGCCCATCGCGGCATGCAGGATCGGCATTTGGCGCTGGTCTCGTTTACGCGCATGAGATCTTCGTATACCTGTTACGGAGCCAGTTCAGACCTATTCGACCGCAGTATCGATGCGGCGACGGTGTCGGACCGATTTCAAATGAACGTTCTGCAAGAGGGCCTGGCGACGCCGAAGACGACCCGCCAACTGGCCCTGGAAGACGCGAAGGCGGCCCATGCGCGCACGATCGCACCACAGGCACCGAAGGCGGCGCCTGCGCCCGCGTCGAAACTCGACCCGCTCTTGCAGCGGGCGGCGGACGCCTGGAAGCAACTCGTCGAGCGGATCGCGCAGGCGCGCGCACGCAAGGGCCCGGAACCCAGCCGCGGTCGTGGCATGTCCATGTAAGAAGGGGCAGGGGCACGCTTACGGCTATGATTTGCTCCTCGCCGTGAAGGTAGGAGGTATCCCCGTGGAGCCCGAGATCATCAAGTTTGCCAATGATATCGGGGCAAGCGAGCCCGATGAGGCGGATGAGTTCTTTGAGTTGTATCGATCACTGTTCCGGGAACGTAACTATTTTAGGCACCCGAGCGGGTTGTTGGTCATCAAGATAAGTCGGAGCCCGAAGCCGTTTTGGGGCTTATCGAAAGACATCATGGCCGCGCTCAACCGCTTTCTTCCCTACAACCTGATCCTTCTCACATCAGACACCCAAGGCTGGGTCGTGAGCAAGGTGGAAACCATGGGTTACATTGAAAGGCGGGACTGGAAGTTGGACACGGCCGGGCAATACAAGATCCACGCACCGCTTCCTGATGCCAATAAGTTCTTTGGCCCAAAAGGGTGTCTTAAAAGGCTTGGCGTTTCGTGATGTAGGTCAGCCCAGGGTCTCTGTGCCGTGGGTTCTCGACCATGACTGATCGTGCACTGCCCGGGTCACTGGTGCCACACGGGGTCAAGAAGGACCGTTAACCGAGCAGACGAAGCATCTAGGCTTGCTAGGACTTGTTTGGCATAGGCTTCATCGATCACGCGCGTGCCTTGACCGGATGAAAGGGTATAGGCGGCACCCGATGCCGCTGCTTGAAGCATGGCCTCACCCTTGTTCACAGCCGACGGATCCGCTTGGCTTAGTGCCTCTCCGTATGCTTCCGTTTTCACAACCTGGTGCGATTGTGCGGATAGAAGCGCGCTCTCCCAAAAAGCCTTCTGAAAGCGCATTCCTTCATCAAGGCCAGCCACGGTATCTTGGCGGCGTTCTGGCTTTGACCAAAGGGAAGCAGGTATCAAACTCCAAAAGTGATCATGCGTTTGCTGATCCACGGCACCGCCTGCAGCAACTTGACGGAGGATGGATTGAAGTTCCGGCTTGTTGGCAGCGAGTGTGGCGGTGTCCTGGGTGCTGATGTCATCAGCAGCCTTTGAAGATGGTTCGGACGCGAAAGCGCTAAGGCGTTCGTTTGGTGTCGACACGAAGATATGAACGGTAATCGCCACTGCCCAGATGACCAGGAACAGACCGAAGGAGCGGAGTTTTCCCTTGTTCTTGGCGACATGGCCAAACTGCTCGATCAATGCCCAGATGATCAGAGCCGTGATAATTTCTGCCACAGCGATTGTGATGAACCCGGTCATCTCGGCAACCCCCTGTCGTAAGCCATGCCAGTGGATCAGGCTACCAAAAAGAGGGCCGACGTGCGCTACGCTAAGACCGGCGACTAGCCTTACCTTCGGGATGAACTCGGGCTGACCGAAGTTGAGCCCCACGCCTGACATGGTGTTGGCTGGCGGTGGAGTTGCACCTGACCGGTCTCGATCCATGAGATAGCCCTACTGCACATTTGTCCCGGGGTGCTGCGCGCGCGATGCGATGCTCGGTCGAACCCCGCTGACTGTGTAAGAGGCGCCTAATGGCTAAGAATATCTTTGCGTTCATCGGCTTGTGGGTCGTGATCGCTGCTGCACAGAAGGGCTTCCGGGCCTGTGTTAAGGCTGCCGCAGAGGAGGCCGCCGCCTAACATCACTTACCTATGGCAACATGGAGGGTGGACACAGGGAGGTGGTCTCGCGACTGCTTCCCCTATTGCAGTTCGATGACCAAACAGGGTGGAAATCGTATGACGGTTGCAGACTTGGATATTGCGCAGGCCATCAAGCATGCGCAGGAAGAGGCACTGAAAAAGCGGGGCGAGGCCAACATCTTGATCGTCGGCAAGACGGGGGCTGGAAAGAGCACGCTCATCAACACTGTTTTTCAGGGGCGAATGGCGGACACGGGCCAAGGGAAGCCGGTCACGCAGGGAATGAAGAAGATCACCAAGGCAGGCATCCCAGTATCGATTTATGATTCTAAGGGCCTGGAGGTCAAGGACTATAAGCCCATCCTCGCGGAAATGATGGCCTTCATCGACCGCACCAACAGCAGCGAGAACGCGAAGGACCATATCCACGCCGCGTGGATCTGCGTTGCTGAAGGATCGCGACGCGTCGAGGACGCAGAGATCGAACTTGCGAAGGCGCTGGACCAGCGTGGGATCCCCGTGATCATGGTTATCACCACGGCTATCTCCAATCAGGGCTTCGATAAGGAAGTGGAACGCCATTTCCCCACTGCGCGAAACACCGTGCGCGTCAACTCCCTGGCGTTTACCGATGACGAAGGTCGAACCATCCCCGTGAAGGGTGTGGAGGAACTGGTCGATTTGACGATGGAGGTCATTCCCGAAGGCCAAAAAAACGCTTTCGCGTCCGCTCAACGGATCAAGATAGGTCATAAGGTTGATCGGGCGCGTCTGGTAGTTGCAGCATCGGCCGCTTCGGCAGGTGGCGTTGGCGCCATCCCCATCCCGTTCTCCGATGCGATCGGCATCATCCCCATCCAGATCACCATGCTTGCCTCGATCGCATCGATTTTTGGCATTGATGTATCGACAAACTTCCTAAGCACGCTGGTCAGCGGCACGTTCACTTCGCTCGCGGGTAGCATGGGTGGGCGCGCATTGGTGGGCGGATTGCTCAAACTCATTCCTGGTGCGGGCAGTCTCATTGGAGGAGCCATTTCAGCGGGTGTCGCCATCGCATTGACCACCGCTTTCGGTGAGGCTTACATCACCGTGCTCAAGCGCCTTGTGGCGGCTTATCCGGATCGTGTCATCACGGGCGAAGAAGTGGCCGAGGCACTGAAGCAGCAGATGAAGTCCGTTTCCTTGCCGAAATAGTTTGCCGGCGCCTGACTGCCAGCGTCCCCAGATAGGGGCGATGCAGGGAGCCAAGGGGCGGCGGCCTAGACCGTCGCCCTTTTTGCTATCCAATCGGCAGTCACAATGCCCCGTGGTTTGATAGGCATCCGCTGACACTTCCGGTTAACATCGGACCGCATTCGATCAGGGACGGTCCCGTGGACAAGTTCAAATCATACCTAGGCCTTGCAGTGATCCTAGCGGTCGCTTGGCTCTTCTTATCGCCTGACCCGGTGTCGTTCTACCACGACACGGTCCGTGCCACCCCATTGGATCGAACGGGGATCTCTCAGATCATCCAATATAGGACCCCGGCGTTTAACCTGCTCGCGCATGCACAGGCATATGCGGAACGATGCCCGGAGGGTCCAGAAACCCGTGATCTGACACCGCATGCCAGTTGTGGGCTGTATCTGCTGGCCCCCGACTTCATCAACGTTTACGACGTCGCCCAGGACATCCAGGCCTACGATCCCGGTTTCTTCAGAGCCTTGTCGGTCTACGACGACGCTCCCTCGGGCGATGCAAAAGACCAGGCCTGGGTCGAGGTCCAGCGCCGCGCCGTCGCCACTTATGCGAAGTTGCTGCCGGGTTACGAGGCGTCCTTCAAAGTTGCCGTCTATCTCTTCCATGTCCTGTTCGTCGGCCTACTCGTCCTCGCGGTCATCTTCCGCCGGCAAGTCGGGGCGGCCCTGTTGTTCCCGCTGACGCTATTGCTGAAGTTGCTGAAACAGGCCCATAAGCAGGTTTGAGCAAGGCGTTGTATGAACTGATTGAGCCATGCACGGGGCGGTTCATCCAGTCGGCAGTGGATGCATCCCCTCGCCTTTTAAAACGATACGCTATGACCTCCAATGACAATGCAAGGGAGGCTCTATGCGTTCGATCTATCGTTCAACCCTGTTGGCAGCCGGTTTGGCTAGTGCGCTCTTTGGGGAAGCCGCCATGGCGGCCAGCCCGCCATCCACCGGTTTGGGTCAGACCTGGCCGAATGCGGCGGATGTCAGTGCGTCCCCGCACTACCACGTCTACGTCTTTCAGAAGCAGGGCGTGCGGTTTGTGCAGGTCAATGACACGAACGGCACCGTTCGTGGGGCCGTCGCCTACACCGCCTCCGACAGCGTCCTAGACTTGCCCATCGGCGTCGATGCCAGCCGTTGGGTGACGTCCGCCGACGCCGCTGGGACGGCGGCTGATACGACCGGTGAACAGGTTTACCGGGACGAGGCCGTGATCATCCATGTCGCACCGCAGCCGGATGGCACCGCGCGACTGATGCTCGCCCCAGGTTGCGACGACCCGTTGGCGTGCAGCATTCGGTTCCAGTAGTTCTCTATCGGTGGTAGGGCTGCGCTGCGGCGCTGACACCGCGCTGTCGGGCGCCGAAAATCAGGGCGCCCGACAGCACCAGAGACAATGCCATTTGGACCTTCAAGGTTTCGGGATCAAGGAGGCCATGTGCGGTTGAGGCCAGCGCAAAACTCGCCATCATTCCGCCGACCGCCGTGCCATGCCAGCCGTATCGCCACGCCAAACCGAGGACGGGCCAGAGCAGGGCGAGACGAATAGCCTGTTGAAGACTTTCATCCGCTGTCGATTGGGTGAAATAGGCGAGTGCGGCGAGCGTGGGAACGACCCACCAAAGCACGTCACGAAGGAGTGGACTGCGCCATACGGTTGCAACCTTGATCGGTTCGCCGAGCGTTCGGAACCGCTCACGCATCGCCAAGATGACTGGCGTTAGGGTGAGGGCGCCGAGGTAGGCGCCCAGCAAACACGAGACGACGACTTGGACCGGATCGTGCCCCGGAAACTTGCCGGGCATGTGCATCAGCGCGGCGATCCATGTGACAGTGGTTATGACAGATGTGATCGCGGCAACGCCCAGTGTGGATGCCAGAATGACGGGCATACACAAGCGACCGTCTTTCTCAAAAAGGGACCAGCGTCGGAGGACGACGTTCAGCAGCGGCCACCACAGAGCGACGGTCGGGATCGAGGCCAGCACGGCCCACGTCATGCCGAACTTGCTGGCGCAAAACACGGCATTTTCGATGAGGGGAATGCTTTCACCGACCGCGATGGCAAGCCAAAAACGCCTCGGAAGCAGCAGCATGCACGCCAGGCGAAGCCCGGTCGTCAGTAGAAACTGAGGCGATGAGAGGTGATATGTGATCGCATAGACCGCCTCGTATGCGGCCCCCACTGCGACGTATTGCCCCCAAGCAATCCAATGCGCCGTGCCTCCCTTCACGCCTGCTCCTAAGATCGGAAAGAAATCGCCTATTAAGCGTGCCACGATTTTGTTGCCGGCGTCTCTGGTGAGCCGCGGTAAGGCGCCCAGATTTGGATCTCTTGCCGAAAATGCGTTATTCCTGCCGTTTCGCCTCCACCAGGACGTATTGCCCCTTGTCGCCCCAGCGCGGTGATTTCGGATCGAGCCGCACACAGGGGTGCCCGCCACACGAGGTCATGTTGACCTGCGCAAAAGCGGCCGCCGTTTCCGCGCTGACGTTGGCGGCGGCGGTGCGTGCCCGTGCATCCCCATAGGCCTGCCATTCCATCCAAAGCACGACGCCACCGCCAGCGATGAGCAGCACCATGGCGCCCAGGACGGCTAAGTAACTGAGGGTGATTTGCCGAGACAGCGTCGCCCGAGCACGGGCCAAGCCCTCGTCCAGGGCTGCTACCGCCGTCTGGACCTTCTTTCCCGCCGACGCCGCGGTTTGATCGAACCGGCCCGCACTTTCTCCCAGGGAAGCGTCGACACCTTGGCGGGCCGCCTGGCTCACTTGGTCGCCTGCGCTTTGGAGCAGTCGGTCCACGTCACCGCGAACGGCGGTCACGGTTTGACCGAGGGTTTGGCTGGCTTGTTCGTGCTGAGCGGCTGCAACCGAACTGCGGCGTTCCAGTGTTTCGGCGAGGAGGGCGAGTTGCTTGGCGGTTTCAATGAGGGGCGTGAGGTTGGCGTCCATGGTTGCCTGCGCGTCTGAGGGTGGGCTAAGGTCCGGATGGTCAGTCTAAGCCACGGAGTGCGCAGTGAGCGATCTCACAGATCAGGACCTTTACGGTCCGACCGGCAAGCCGGACGCCTCAGACATCCACCAGCGCAATCTTGGCGACTGCTATTTCGTTGCTCCCCTCGGTGCGCTTGCAACGCAGCAGCCGCAACGCATTCAGGATGCCATCGCGTATAACCCCGACACCAAGGCATTCACGGTCACGCTATACCAGCACGGCCACGGTGGGTTCCTGGGTCTGAAGGACGAAGCCAAGCCCATCCAGATCGAGATCAGCCAGGCCGAACTTCAAACCGACCTGAAGGTCAGCGACAACTTGACCCACGGCGCAGGCAATACCCGTGGGCCGATTTGGCCCGCCGTGATGGAAGCGGCCTACGGCGAAATGCAGGAACGCAAAGGCGAGGGAATGGAGCAGGGATTGGGTCGCATTGGGGGTGGCGGTTATCCGAAGAATGCGATCTATGCGCTGACCGGCGAACAACCCAGCCGGCTCTCTGCACACGACGCGAAAGACGTTCCCGTCGATAAGATGTATGACCGTCTCAACGGCGCGCTGCAAGAAGGGCGGCCGGTCTTGCTCAGCACCAATTACATGAAAGACGTGCCCAACGATGGTTTGATCAAAGGCGACGGGAACAGCGGGCATGTCTACATCGTGGAGGGCGCAACCAAGGATGCCAGTGGCAATGTCGAACTGACGTTGCGCAATCCGTGGGGCCACAACGTGGCGCCGGGCATGGGCATCAACTCGCCCGATCCCCACGTGAAGGTGGATTTGAAGACTGTGCTGCAAAACGGGCACGTGGATGAACTTGCGTTCGGCCCGAAACCGCCACAGCGAACGCAGGACAAAGAACACACCCAGGAACAGGGTCAAGACGGCGCGCCCAAGCAGGCCCCGTCGCAGGTGCGCACGGGCGACCCGGCGATGGATCAACTCCTGGCGAGCCTCCACGATCCGAAGGCCATGGACCAAGCCCTCACCTCGCTGGCAAAGTCGCCCGAAGGGCAGGCCTTCCATGCGCAAGGCCAGGCGCAATATCAAGCGATGGAAACACAGCAAGCGCAGCAGGCCCAACAAGCCCAGCAGGCGCAAACGCAGCAGCAAACCGGCCCGGTCATGGTGCGCTGACATGAGACTATTTGCGCGCACTGCATCCGTTGCTACGATCATTTTGATGTTGGGGGGAAGCGCCTGTGCGGCCCCCATCAAGGATACTTCCATGTCTCTGGACAAACTGCCCGTCAGCACGGCTTTCAATCCCCAAACGCCGATCGGTGCGGACATCTATCCGAAGGAGCAAGCCGCGTTTGTTCAAGGAGTCACGGCGCAAGTCCAGGCGAAGGGCTATCAGATCACCGGGCAGCGGGTATTCGTGTTCGTTGGGTATGTCCCGGACGTTGGACCGCAATGGGTGGTGCTCCATGCGGAACTCAACAATCACCTCGACGGCGCCTATCACGCTAAAGAGATCGCGAAAGAAATCAGTGAGACCGAGCCCGTCGCTTCGTCGATTTGGAAGTTGTCCGATGGACAGGTGATCGCAGTAGCACAGTCACATCCGCTTCCCGATGGTAAGGCGCTGGTGGGCTACTTTTCCCTCAAGAAGTAGTCCAGCCGGGTGCGTTGCATCTTGTTGCTGTGCATTTCCAGTCCATCAAGCCGCTGGTCGATTTTGTTTAGCCGACCGTCAATGCTATCCAGGCGGGTGATGATAGGAGCCACCGCAGTGGTGATGGCCTCCTTTTGCATGTCAGCGAAGTAGTTTTGGACCCCAATCATCGCTGTCATCACAACAGCAACGGCCGCCACCATACTCACCAAGCCTTTCCAAAAGGCAAGATGGTTCATACGATCGTCCTTTCGTTGGTGGCGGATATGCTGGCGTTGCACGAAGGCCGCGCTGGCGTGAGGGCGGCGATCCAAGTTGGCGTGTGGACGGGCCACACCGACTGAGTAGCAGCGGCACACGTCGGCGCGATCGCGCCAGGGCCATCGATCCAGAGCACAGAGCCGGACAAGGAACCGAACCGCCGGTCGAGTGCCGTCAGCGTTTCCGGTGCGACTGCCGCGCAGCCGGCGGACGTGCCCACATGCGTGGCGGAAACGTAAGGCGCCGGGTGCAGCATGATTTGGCGCTCGAACGCGTGTGCATTTGTCGACGAAACGCCTGCGAGCCGGTAACTGCCGCCGTGCTTGCCGACATAGGGGGCACCGACGACATAGGCGCCGAGGCTCGTTTTGCCCGAACCTTCGACATCGCCGAAGGTCGTGGGAACGCCGGTCTTGCCAGGGTCACTGCCATACCCGTTCGCGACCTGGGTCTGGAGCACAAGCGTGGGGTGGGTAGGATCGGATAGGTCAAAAGCCCAGAAGCGCCGAGCAAGGCTCGGCTGGCTCATGTCGGCGACGAGCAGCACACGCGGTGCCCCGCCACTGCACAAGGCCGCAGCGGACGCATGCGCCGCCACGTGCGGCGGCAGTTGGGGCAGGTCAAGCATCATTTGCGGTCACCTTTCGAAGCGCGTTCGCAGTAGTTGCTCAGCACCTTGGCGGCGAGCACATCGGGATGCATGCCCATCCGCTTTGCGGTTTCGGCAAGTGCGAGCGAGACCGACGTGGGGATGAACTGGAAGACGATCGGGTCTTGCCGGGTGGGTTGGAGGCCATCCATTTGTGCTGTCCAAACGTGTCAGGGATACCTTCAGGCTAGCGATGAAAACTTCATCCGGAAGGCCTTGACAGACTTTTATTCGTCTATAGGTTGGATGGTGTAGGGAGACCTTCCAGACCTCCCCGGAGAACACGCCATGGCTAGCGCAACCCACCCCGCCCACACGTTCGTTTCCAGCGCTGCCGGTGTATCCCTGCCGCTCCTGCACGCCGAGGCAATGGTCCATTTCGAGCGCACCGGTTTCATCAACATCGGCGGCCTGGTGGGCACCACCTGGCGCGCATCGAACATTCAGGGCCGCAGCCTCCGGCATCGCGCGGACTTCAACTGTTACACCCCCGAAACCGAGATCAACGGTGCGGTGCTGTTCCGCGCGATGATCCAGCAGGAACGCGTGGCCCGCTGGGAAGAAGAGTTGCGCGCCCAGTTGGCCCGCGACGTCGCCGCCCGCGCGCGTTGGGACGAAGCCGTCCGGGAGGGCGCCGCTCTGCAGGCGCAGAGCGCCTATGCGCATCGTCCCTGGTGCGCCCGCCTGGAGGCTTACGCATGAACCGCTTCGCCTTGCTCGCCCTCGCCCTCTTCATCGCCCCTCTGGCGCACGCCGGCCAGACCTCGGCCACCATGCAGGTCAGCGCGCGTGTGGTCGCTTCGTGTTCGGTATCGGCTGACGATCTTCGGTTCCCTGATTACACGTCGGGCGGTCCGGCGGTCCGCCAAATCGCGGACGTTCGCCTCCGCTGCACGAAGGGCGCCCCGGCCACCGTCTACATGGATGGGCCGCAGGTGCTGACGTCCACGGACGGCACCCCGTTGGCGTATGCCGTGCGCACCCCGGCCGGCGCTCCCTGGACCAGCACAGCGGGCGTCGCGGTCATGGGCCAGGGCTTGACCCCCATCGCGCTCCCGCTGACCGGCACGATCGCTGCAGGGCAGCGGGTCGCACCGGGGGACTACAAAGGCGAGGTGTTGGTTCGGGTCGTTTATTGACCGGTGGCGGCAGGGTCGCATCCCTTGCGATCCTGCCCGGCTTACACTGACCGGCCTCCAGTCAGTGCGAGCAACGGAATGGCGTATCACCTCTTCAACATCGGTAAGCCCGCCGACCTTCACTGGTGGCGCCAAAACCTCTATCGCGGCGTGATTACCGCCGGGTTTTTGGGCGATGAAGGGGATCGCGGCGAGGTCATCCTTAAGGGCATGGACGAAGGCGACACGGTAATCGCCTACGTTAACGGCCATGGTTTTGTCGGCGCGGGGCTCGCCCAGGGTGCGGGGACCTACCGCCTCCATAGACACCTTCCCCGCGGCTCATTGAGCGACCATTTGCACGAGCGAAAAGTGGCCTGGACGCTGGCTGTGTCGGATCTGGCGCAGGCCATCAAAGCAGATACCTTCGGGCGCCAAGCGCCGCGCAACACCAAGGAGCGGTTGCCCGATGTCGCAGAAGCCGAGCGCATCATCGAGGCGCTAAGGGCGCGCGGGGCTCGCGACCTGTCCCACGGGCTGACCATTCGGGGCGACGAGATCTACTGGCGCGCTGCCGACGCCGCGCTGACCCTGAGTTCGCGTGCAGGTCGGCCGGTTACAGCCGATGAAGTCCGTGATCACATCCTGTCCGTGTTTCCGGACTACAAGACGAGCAACGCGCTTAGTGACTTGAGTAAAGTCACCGTCAACGACCGCAACCGTGGGTTTCACGGCCGGGTGAGGTCGTCGAGCGAGCTGCGCTCCGACCAGGGCCATCCGCTCGACCTGCTTTATCGCAGTCGGGACGCATACGGCGATCCCGTCTATGAAGCCTACGATCGAGAGCGACACGGCGTATGGGCGTTGTATCCCGACCACCGCGGCCAACCGCGTCTCATTGAGCCTGGGCGCGAAGTCACTCTTGCCGAAGCCGCTTTGGAAGAAGCGCGGGAGGAAATCGCCGCCGAGCCGGTCGAACCCATCACGTCCGACCACGACGGCAGAAAAAGGGTCATGCGCGAGATCGTGGCTCGCGAAGGCCAAGGCGATTTTCGGGAAGGGCTATTGGCCGCTTATGGCCGTCGCTGCGCAGTGACCGGATGCGCGGTGGAAGACATTCTTGAAGCCGCGCACATCCGACCGTATCGCGGTGAACACACCCACCGCACGGACAACGGCATGCTGCTCCGCGCCGACATCCACACGCTCTTCGACAAGGGTCTGATCTGGATCGACGCAACGGGCCGCGTGCAAATGGCGGAGCGCCTGGCGGGAAGCGAATACGACCAATGGCGTGGGCAGGAACTGCGTCTGCCGGCGATGCAGTCCTGCCGCCCTCACGGCGACCACCTGGCCTATCACCGGACGACGACGGCGGGACAGCCTGAGTAGTCCTCGTCCTCCGATTGAAAGGCATCGAGAGATCCGTCGGAGGGCGGGTTATCCGCTCCTTCCACGGGGGTGAACTTGTTGGCCCACAGTTCGCGGGTGATGAACTGAAACCAGAGGTCAGCGGCGGTCATCAGATGCCTACCAGAGAAACTGTATTGATGTCCTTGCAGGCGAACGCGGCCCAGTTGACGTCGAGGTCACCGTTTGATGCCACTTGACCGTCTGCGTTGATGGCCGCCTGGTTGTTGATCAGCACATACCCGCCGACGAAGCGCTTGGTCGCCATCGTCGTCATCTTCACGCAGGCTGAGGCAGGCACCTCCTGGAAGGTGATCTGATATCCGAACCGGGAGCCGATCAAGAAGTTGCCGTTGACGCTGAGCGCGCCCCAGGGCCCCTGCGCCGACGTGCCATCTGCGTTGACCATGTCCCGTGGGATGACATGTGCATCGATGGCGCGCATTGTCGTGAGGCCGCTATACCCTGCGGCCTTTCCGCCCAAAACCTGCTGTAGGCCGGAGGCAATGGTAGAGGCCTGGTCGACTGCTGTTTCTGCGTCACTCGTCGCCTTCGCCGATTGATAAAGCCAGAACGCCCCGGCCCCGGCGCCAATCACGAGGATGAAGGTCAGGATCATTTCGAGCAAACCGAAGCCGGCGGTGCGGACATGCCGACGTGGGATATCCCACGTCGGCATTGACGCGAGAAGAACGGCGCTCATCACCGGATCTCCTGCGCGTCGACCGTGGAGGCTTCGCCCATCCCGGTGCCTTCCGTGCGCACGATGCTGAAGCCCTGGCGCGAGCGGACGAGCAACACGCGATCGCCCGTCCGAATGCCCTGATCGTCATCCTCGACCACCGACGTCAGCGAGCCGGTGGGGCGGCCCTGGTGATCGTAGCGCTGGACGAAGATTTGAACGGCGGGGTGCGAGCCCACGCGGTTGCCCACGGCCTGGCCCACGGCAGCACCCCCGGCGAGGCCAAGGATGCTCCCCACGCCGCGCATGCTCGACGAGGCGTTGCGAGTGAGGGCGTAGCCCGTGGCACCACCGACCGCGCCGCCGAGGTAGGTCCCCTTGTTGGTCCCGGTGTCCTTGATCTGGACGGGACGAACCGCGATCACCGTGGCGATTTCGGCTTGCTGGCGAGCGAGGGCGCTGCGGCTGTCAAAGACATTGGCCGACGTGTTCTGTTCCGCGATGGCGGACCCCGACGCGAGAGCGCAGGCGAGAACGAGAGTGCGGAAAGGAATGTGCATATTCACGTCCTCTTATTGACCCAGGCCGATGCCGACCGAGACGCCGATGGCGGTTCCGCCGGAGGCGAACGCGCCACCGATGGCCACACTCACGCGACCGGACTGCGATACATGGTTGAAGCCAATGCCCACGGCCGACTGACCGCGGTAGCCGGCCACCGACATGACCAACCGATCGCTCTGTTGGATGCCCTGCGCACCGAGCGCGAGCATGCCGATGGCGGATCCAACCGCACCCGCCTGCGCGGACTGCCGCGAAGCGCGATCGAATCGCTGATCGGTGTAGCCCTTGGCCCAATCCTTCGCCGCAGCGACCTGGTTATCCGTGTAGGATTGCGACTGCTGCACGGCCGCTTGGACCTGGGCGACGTTCGCCCCATCGTTGGGCGCCACACCGTTGGCAAGATTGTGGATCTGCGTGCCATCGGCGCCCTGAAGCGTCACGTCCTTCTGCGAGGCGTTGTCGTAGTGGACCGCCTTGGTGTCGTTGCCATTGCCCGTGCCGTCCTGGCCCGCCGGACCTTGCGGACCGGTATCACCGGTGTCGCCCTTCGGACCCTGTGGCCCGACCATTCCGCCGCCACCTGGCGGAACGGCGTCGATGCGCTGATCGAGAAAGGTTAATGCGGTGCCGACATCGCGGAAAGTTTGTCCGCTCAGCAGATACGAGGGCGGCTGGAAGGTGCCACCGGCGAACGAAGCGCCGCCACCGAACCCACCGACGACCCGTGCAATCTGGCCGACGTTCACAGCGTCGGTCGGCTCGCTACCCGCGTTGACTTGGACCAGTTGGCGATTGCCGAAGGCCGTGGTGAACGGACGATCGGCCACGGTCCCCGAGCCGATGGAGGTGGAGAAATCAGCACCCGCGAGAACCTGGGCACTCTGGCCGAACGCACTGGAGGCAACCGCATCAGCGACCGCGGAAGAACCCACTGCCGTCGCTTGACCGCCGGTGCCGAGCATCGAGGAACCATGCAGTCCCGCGGCCGCGCCGGCACCTACGGCCAGGTTCTGCGACGTGTCGGCGGATGCGCCGGCCTGGGCGTTCGGACCCACTGCGACGTTGAAGGCGGTTCCCGAGTTGCCAGCCTGCGCATTGCTGCCCATCGCCAGGCCCGAGTTGCCCTTGGCCTGCGCAGCCTGCGTTTCAGTGGACGCGATCCAGGTGACGCCACCGGTGCTCACTTGGCCGATGGCATCGTTGAGTTGCTGGACGTTCACCGCATCCGTGTTGGCCTGACCCTCCGCAACGTTGGTCAATCGACGCTGATTCGCGGCATCACCAATACTGACGGTGTTGGGTTCGTTGGCAACGCTGTTGAAACCAATGGCGGTCGCCTGATCCGCCGTCGCCGATGAGCCGACGCCGAACGCCGAAGCGTAGGCGCCACTGGCGACGCTGCCCACGCCGAACGATAGGGCGAAGTCACCACTGGCTTGCCCGAGCAAAGCGACGGCTTTGGTTCCGGAGGCACTGGAACCCGCGCCTGCCGCAAAGGCCCCATTGCCGGTGGCGGCGGACTGGGCACCGATCGCCGTTGCCAACGAGTTGTTTGCGAAGGCGCCTGCGCCCACGGCCGTTGCGTTGCTGTTCCCGACGTTCGACGTGTTGGCGAAGGCACCCGCACCCACGGCCACGTCGCCTGCGCCCGTGGCCTGTGCTCCTGCGCCAAAGGCAGACGATTGACCACCCAAGGCCTTCGACCCGGTGCCCACCGCCGTTGCGTTGGTGTTGAAAGTCGGACCGGTCGGGTCGGTGTCTGCGGCACCGTTGTAACCCGCCGTCCCCCCGATCGTAATCGATCCGTTGGTGCGCGCGAGTCCATACACGGCAACCGAGTTGTCACCCAGGGCCTGGCTATTTGGGAATGAGTTGCCCAGTGCAGGGTTACCCACACACATCCAAAGATAAGGGCAGGTCTCCGCGTGGAGGGGAAGCGGTGCGGCAGCGAAGAAAGGAAGCGCACACAACAGCGCGCGGAGGAGGCGGGGAGAGCGGAGAGGAAGCATGGTGTGTCTCGGCGGGGAAGTGGCGGACACAACCCATGCTAGTCACCGAAACTTCATCCGGAAGCCCCCTAAGAACAAAAAAAGCCGCGACGGATCGCGGCTCTCGTTCGGTGGGCGCAGCGGGAAGCGTTACATCGCGAAGCCCGGCACACGACGTGTGACCTCCCGCATCACGGCGTGGGCGAGCGCGTCATCCAGCCCGCCTGCCAGAATGGTTCGTTGTCCCTCGTGTTCCAGATTCACAACGAAACTCACGGCCGCAATCAGCCGTTGGGTGGTCATCCCCATCTGCGCAACACCGGCCGTGGCATTGAAGCCGCCGACGGCCACGACCCGTCCATCCATCGCGTTGGTGATGGTCACGCGTGCGATCACGGCACTCGGGATGAGCGTGCCATCGCGCAGGCGAACGCCTGCGGCTCCGATGTCGAAACCGTGACGTTGCGCCTTTCGCCTTGCATTGTGAAACAGCCCAAAGAGTTTCGAGATCGCGCCGGCAATCAGGGCCAGGAACACCACGATGATGAACACGAACATCGGCAAACGCGGGTTCGACGTCCCGGACGTCACCCAGAACGCTGCGGCTACCGCCGGAACCACAGCGGCCACCCAGGAAACCACGGTAATGCGTGCGGGGAGGGGCCTGGGGCGCGCATAGATATGGGTCCATTCGCCCCGTTCCTCGACCAGGAGCGGTGGCCCGTGCTTCGCGGCGCTAGCCCCGCGCAGGGCCGCAAAGCGGCCCACCCCAATCCAACCTACGATGGCGCCCACAGCGAAGCCGGCGTAAGGCAATGGACCGTCGTTGACGCGGTATCGATGGAGGATTGCGAAGAAGGACATCACGAGGACCAGTCCGACGAAGCCGCTTATCAAGGCAGCGATGACGCGCAGCGGAAGCGCGTTCACAGGTGCGCCGCCCGGTCCAGGTTTCCGTTGGGATCAAAGACCGTCCACATCGATTTACCGATCGTGCTGTTGATCGTCGGCGCCGACGGGTTCACGTAGCCTGAGAGCCAGGCGAGGCGCAAAAGGATGCTCCGGTATTGGATGCTAAAGGCGTAGGCATTCGGACCGGTCGCCTCGATCTGGAACAGGCGCAACGGCGGATTTGGCCCCGCGTTTCGCGTCGACGACGACGCGGCATGGGACGAGCCTTCGACGTTTTGTGCGGGCAAGATCGCGTTCGCCAACGTCATCCCTTGGCCTGCGTCGACCGTGGACGGATTGCC
Source organism: Luteibacter sp. GL_149 (assembly GCF_057834065.1). Taxonomy (NCBI): domain Bacteria; kingdom Pseudomonadati; phylum Pseudomonadota; class Gammaproteobacteria; order Lysobacterales; family Rhodanobacteraceae; genus Luteibacter; species Luteibacter sp. GL_149. Next base: position 4,434,723 of record NZ_CM174395.1, on the reverse strand, counting down.
CAAATCATCCATCTGGATGATGGGCGAGTTGCAGATCTGAAACGTCTCAATCGTCGGCGACTTCTCGGAGCGCCAGATGCTCGCGCGCACCGTCCAGCACGGCTCCGAAGCGCCGAAACGGGTGAAGGTCAACGCCACCCTCGGAAAGGTGTCCACCCCCGGCCGGTAGTTGCCGAAGATCCCCGGGAACGATCCATGGGCAGGGCTGATGGGGCGGTAGTAGTCACCGGCGGTCGTGGCCCCCGCCGAGTTGTTCGAGCCTGCGGTGGCAGGCTTACCCACCACCGCCTGCGCGGTCTGCGTGACAGCCGAACCGGCGCGCTGGAGAAATCCACGGAACCCACCTTCACTTTCCTGCGCCAGAGCCACGGCAGGTGCGACGGTGGCGCCCAAGAGGGCAGCGGCCAAAAGCAAACCAAACCTTTTCATACGAAACCCCTGTTTCGGCGGGTGAATGTGACCATCGCCCAGGCGCACCCGTTCCATCCCGGCGAAAGCAGGATACTTTCGTTACACAAAACAACGGCTAAATCAGTAGTCGTAAAACGGCTAAAGATACGAGTTCCGCGTAGGCGTATAGCGGGTAATAGGTTGACGGCCGACCACTATTTGGACGGCACGCACATGAAGCGCAAGACGGTTCACTCCCCGGAGCACTTGGAACTGACGACCCTCCTGTTTGACCTCCGCCGCCGGGCGAACCTGACCCAGACTGAAGCCGCCGCGGCGCTCGGCCGGCCCCAGACCTACATTTCGGCGGTGGAGGTGGGGCGACGGAACCTGGATCTGGTCCAGGTCCGGGAGTTCTGTGTCCTATACGGGGTCACGTTTCCCCGGTTCGCAGTGCTGTTCGAGCAACGGTTGAAGGCCATGGAGAGCCACCGGCGACCGCCTCGCCTGACCCGCAAGAGCCCTGAGAAAGCGCCGGCCAAGCCTGTTGCCAAGAAGGCCGCGAAGAAGGCGCCCAAGGCCCGAAAATGAAACGGGCCGCTGGGGTTAGCAGCGGCCCGGTCGGGCGTCGGTCAAAACTCTATGCAAGGGGCATGTTCGTAGCGCCTGACTTCCCGGCCCCGCATGTATCGCACAGACCCCGTCCTGATTTCAACCCGTTGTAGTCGGAAAACGGGTATCGGCCTCCGACGCTCTTACGCCGCCAACCGGTGTTCGTAGAACGCCTGCGGCCGGTCATCGAGGATGGCGTAAAGCGCGGCCAGGTTCGTCGGGTCCGGGTTGAGCCAGGCGTCCACGTGCTCCGGTTTGATCTGGATGATGCAGCGGTCGTGACCGGTCTCGGCCACTTCGGGCGGCGGGTCATCGGTGATGGCCGCGTAGGACCACAAATCTTCGCCAGGACCGGTCCAGTGGGAATACAGGCAGGCAATGATCATGTCCTGCCGTGGCTGCGGCTTGAACTCCAGGACGATGTTTTCTTCGGGCTCACCGGGTGCCAACGCCCGGTGTTCGGCCGCATGGCGAGCCACGTTCTCGTAGAAGGCGTTGACGACCATGATCCCGTGGGTGTGCCCGAACTGCCCGCGCCAGAACCGTTCGAGGTTGTCCCGCCTTGCGTTATACGTGCCGCTGACCCGGCCATCCTTCGTCCGATCGATGGAGGCGGGCATCCCTTCGGGACGGCAGTGGTAACGCATCGGGATCACGACCTTTTCGCCATTCCGAACGATCATCACCGGCGCGTAAGTGTCGGGAAATATCCGTGCGTCGCGATCCACGGGCTCCCTGCGCCGAAGGTCGGCCAACTTAACCTGGATCGCGCTGATCTTGCTGGTCGCAATGCGCTGGTGTTCGAGAGCCGCCTTCGTCGTCCGCGTCTGCAAGGTGCGTTCGGCATCGGCCAGGCGCTTTTTCTGCTTGAACAGATCCTGTTCCAGAGCGGAGGCTTGCTCCGCATCGAACGCCTTGATTAACGTTCCGATTTCGCGTTCGGGTGGGGTGGTCGGATGCGCAAATGCATCCGCCATGGCCTTGGGTATCCGGATCTTCCGCTCCCGCGTTCGCTCGCCGAAGAGGCGCACGAACTCGGTGATGGAAAGGGTGGCGCCGAACTCCCGCTGGTAGCGGTGATAGTCCGCCCACACTTGGGCCGAGTAGCACATGTCATCATCCCGCGCTGGTGGCTAGGCCCAGCATACCCGCCTCGCGCTCTCAGACGCTGAGACGGATCGGGTGGTAATCTTGATTTTCGTTCAGTAATCAAGAAGAGCCCCATGACACCCCCTGATCACGGTGGATTCCGACCGGGCGCCGGCCGGAAAGCAGGCTCCGGCCCCTTCGGCGAGCCCACGCAACCCATCCGCGTGCCCGCCAGTCAGGTCGAAACGGTGGTGTCTTACCTGGACACCTACCGCCAGCCGACGACCGCTGGGGATGCTCGGCCGGTCTCACTAATCCCGACAACGGTCAGCCTGGCCGCCTTCGCCAGTCGGGTGCCGGCAGGCTTTCCCTCCCCCGCCGAAGACTATATCGATAACAGCGTCGATCTGAACTCCGAACTCATCCAGCAGGGACATGAGGCTTCGACCTACGTCCTGGTGGTCAAAGGCTGGTCGATGATGAACGCTGGGATTTTTGATGGCGATCGCATCGTGGTGGATCGGGCGCTCGATCCGCAGCAAGGCGATGTGGTCGTGGCCGTCCTCAATAACGATTTGACGGTGAAGCGATTGGGGACGCTGGACGGCAAGTTGGCGTTGATGCCGGAGAACCCGCATTTCAAACCAATCGTGCTGGACGATGGGGATGAACTGGTGATCTGGGGCGTGGTGACCAACTGCCTTCGGAGTTTTCGCCGAGGTGGGCGATAGCCCGCTAGGAAAAAATCACACTTCGGTTGCATCGGCTCTAAATAGGAGGAGTGATCAACCATAGGAGACTCATATGACCACTACAAACCAAACCGAAACCCCAGTCGCCGGTCCGAAGCATCATCCCTACAACCAGCAAGCGTTGTTCGCAGCCAAAGCGGCGAATACGTTCTATTCGTTTGGCTTCCGAACGGGTGATCCCGAAGACTTGAACATGGTCGTGCCGGACCTGCACCTGTTCAACGGCTATGCCATGAACCTGGTCGCGTTGCGTGAGGCGCCTCGCACGATGAGCGCGATGCTCAACGCCACGCCACAGGTTGAAACGCTTTACCACGCCAGCAAGTTGGTCGATGACCTGTGGATCCACTGGGACAGCGAAGTCAACGAACTCGTGGGCACCTGGCGACCGCATCCGCGATGATCGACGGTGAACCGCCCCGCCGCATCGCCCTGGTCGATGCCAACAGTTTCTATTGCTCGGCCGAACGCGTCTTTCGGCCGGATCTGGAAGGCGTGCCCGTCGTCGTGCTGTCGAACAACGATGGGTGCGTGGTGGCGCGCAGTTCAGAAGTCAAAGCCCTGGGCGTGCCGATGGGCGCGCCCTGGTTCAAGATGCGCGACTTGGCGCGGCAGCACCGCATCGTCGCGTTCTCCAGCAACTACACCTTGTATGGCGATATCAGCCGCCGGTTCATGGACGTGCTGGGCCAGTTCGTGCCCGACGAGGATCAGGAGGTTTACTCGATCGATGAGTGCTTCCTCGACTTCACCGCTCAACCGCGGCTGGATCTGACGGCACACGGGCGGGTCATCCGCGATCGTGTGCGCCAGTGGACCGGCTTGCCGGTGTGCGTGGGTGTCGGCGCCACCAAAACGCTGGCGAAAATGGCGAACAACGTGGCGAAGAAACAGCCCCGGTGGGGAGGTGTGTGCGACCTCTCTGCATTGCCCGAAACCGAGTTGGACCAGGTGCTGGCCGAGTTCGACGTGCAGGACGTGTGGGGCATCGGGCGGCGCCTGTCCGAGCAGTTGCGCGAAGGTGGCATTGCCACGGCAGCCGACTTGCGCCGTTGCGATCCCAAGCGCATCCGCGAACGATTTTCCGTCGTCGTGGAACGCACGGTCTCCGAACTGCGCGGGGTGGCGTGCGTGGCGTGGGAAAATGAGCCGCCCGCCAAGAAGCAGATCATCGCTTCGCGCTCGTTTGGCGGTCCGCTATGCACCCTCGACCAGTTGGCCGCCCCTGTCCAGTTTCATGCGAGCCGTGCCGCTGAAAAACTCCGGCAGCAGGGCAGTGCCGCAGGTCGCGTGGCCGTCTGGATCCAGACCAACGTCTTTCGACCGCAGGATGCGCAATACACACCGATGCGAAGCGTGGCGCTTCCCAGCGCGACCGACGACACGGCGACGATCGCGGCCTGGTCCATGGCGGTGCTGCGCATGGTGTGGCGGCCCGGCTATCGCTACGTCAAAGCAGGGGTCATGCTGGATGACCTGCGCCCGCGCGAACTGGTCCAAGGCTCACTCTTCGACACCGCCCCGCCCGAGCGCAATGCTCAGCGCGAAACACTCATGGGCGTGCTCGATAAGGCCAATCGGAAATGGGGCCGGGGAACTCTGTGCATCGGCGCGGCCGGCGTGCGCGACCAGCGCGACTGGGCGATGCAGCGCGGGATGCTCAGCCCCTGCTACACGACGAACTGGAACCAACTGCGCGTTGTATCGAGCGACTAGCCCTGGCCGTGTTCGCGCGTTGCCGCGTGTTCGGCCTGTGCAGCCCGTGAGCGCGCATCGAGGTAGTCAGCCAGGGTGAGCCAGGCGCACGTGTCCGCGCGCGTCATGGCGACGTCGCCACGGAGGGTTAGCCCGAAATCCACGGGGCGCCGATGTGGGCCGATGAGTGCAAACGGCCAGACGTCCGACGGACGCGCTTCATGAAGAAACGCGGCGAACGAAGCAAACCTCATTGCCTCCAAGTGCGCGTTGATCGCGGCTTGTTCGGCGAGCCACACGCGATAACGGCGCACCGATCCCATCGAATACCACACTGCAGCGCGCTTCTTTTCGCGCGGCTCCGGATGGGGCGGTTTGGGTGGTCGCGTGCGCATGCGTTCTTTGAGTGAGCCGATGGAAAGGCCGGTCAACATCATCACTTGCGTGGGCAGCAAAAGCACGTCGTCCGAGAGGTCTCCGGCTATCGTTTGCAAGAGGTTGTCGGGGATGGCTTGAACGCGTTTTGGCATGGTCTGCATCGTGCCAGTCGGAAGCCATCCTGGCTACGCTTCCAACGGTTCAAGGGGGAGCCATAGCGGAGCCATCGCCGGGAAGGTCTTGGGACATTCGGATTCGATGTCCCGAAATGCCGCTATAACTATCTGAATATAAATAGCTAAAATGGTGGGCCCACCAGGACTCGAACCTGGAACCAAAGGATTATGAGTCCTCTGCTCTAACCATTGAGCTATAGGCCCGCGTGCGGGTCGCAAGTGTAGCGAATGGAGCGGGGTGGAGCGACAGCGCGGACGGCGGCGTTGCGCCGCCGTCCGTCGGCGGGTGGCTTGCTTAGCTGCCTTCTTTTAGCGCGATGGCGCTGATGCCAACGGCTTGTAGGCGCTGCTTCGTGCTTTCCAGTTCCGTCGCGGACTTGAAGGGGCCGAGGCGAACGCGGTTGTAGGTCTGTGTGCCGACTTTGACCGACTGGACGTTGGCGACGAAGCCTTGCAGTGCGAGCTTGGCTTTGAGTGCTTCGGCGTCGCCCGCGCTGGGGAATGCGCCGACCTGAAGCAGGTAGCCGCTGCTGCCCGGGCTGGCCTGGGCTGGCGCCGTCGGTGTGGCTGGCGTCGCTGTGACGGTCTGGGTCGGTGCCTGCGGCAGGTTGGCTTGCGCGGCTTTCTGTTGCTGCTGTTGCGCGGCGGCTGCTTGCTGCTGCGCTGCCTGTTGCTGGGCGGCGGCCTGCTGGCGCTGTTGCGCTTCGGCGCTGGCCTGCGCGCGGATTTCGGCGTCGGGGATGCGTACTTCTTTCTCGGACAGCACCGAATAGAAGTCGTAGGACGGCTTCTTGGGCTTGTCCGGTTCGGCCTGATCGACGACGCCCGGTTCGCTGCCCTTCTGCGCGGTGGCCTGCGGGTTGGGTTCGGGGCCGTCCTGTTTGCGCATCATCGGCATCCAGGTGCCGCGCATGGCGAATGCCATCAACAGGGCGCCGGCGAGAATGCCGATCAGCGCCCAGCTCCAGCCCGGCATACCTTTGGAATCGTTACGGACGGCCTGACGACCCTTGGCCTTCTTACGTGGTGCCATTACATGCTCTCCGGGGCGGAAATGCCCAGCAGATCCAGACCATTCCTCAATACCTGCTGCGTCGCGACCACCTGGGCAAGGCGGGCGTCGCGCAGATTCGCGTCATCCACGATCCACTTGTGCTCGTGATAATAGCTGTGCAGCGCGCCGGCGAGGTCGCGCAGGTACTGAGCGATCAGATGGGGTTCAAGCGTGGCCGCGGCTGACTCGACCATTTCGGGGTAACGCGACAGTTCGACCATCAACGCCTGTTCGTGCTCGGTATCGAGCCGGTCCAGGTGGGCCACGCCGTTCGCGCGGTCGAACGACAGGCCGCGATCGGCCAGTTCGCGGAAGACGCGGCAGGCGCGGGCGTGGGCGTACTGGATGTAGTAGACCGGGTTGTCGTTGCTCTGCGAGCGCGCGAGGTCGATGTCGAAGACCAGCTGCGAATCGGCCTTGCGGGCGATCAGGAAGTAGCGCGTCGCGTCGCGGCCGACTTCGTCGATCAGGTCGCGCAGGGTGACGTAGGAGCCGGCGCGCTTGGAGATTTTCACCTCTTCGCCGCCGCGCATCACGGTCACCATCTGGTGCAGGACGTATTCGGGCCAGCCCTTGGGAATGCCGGCGTCCAGCGCCTGCAGGCCGGCTTTCACTCGGGCGAGCGAACCGTGGTGATCCGAGCCCAGCTCGGTAATCGCCCGTTCGTAGCCGCGCTGCCACTTGGACAGGTGGTAGGCCACGTCCGGCAGGAAGTAGGTATAGGTGCCGTCGGACTTGCGCATGACGCGGTCCTTGTCGTCACCGAAATCCGTGGAACGCAGCCACAGCGCGCCGCCTTCCTCATAGGTATGGCCATGGGCGACGAGCTCGCGCACCGTCTCCTCGACCTTGCCGCCGCTATAGAGCGACGACTCCAGGAAGTAGGTATCGAAGCCGACGCCGAAGGCCTTGAGGTCCAGATCCTGCTCGCGACGCAGGTAGGCGACGGCGAAGCGGCGGATGCTGTCCAGGTCGTTCGCGTCGCCATTGGCCGTGACGGTCTCGCCATCGGCTTCGACGGAGTCGCGGTCCAGGAATGCGCGTGCCACGTCGGCGATGTAGTCGCCGCGATAGCCCAGCTCCGGCCAGTGGGTGTCGGCGGGTGTCACTCCGTGGGCGCGGGCCTGGGTCGACGTTGCCAGGTTGGCGATCTGTACGCCGGCGTCGTTGTAATAGAACTCGCGCGCAACGTCCCAACCGGCGGCATCGAGCAGACGCGCCAGGCAGTCGCCGATCGCGGCTGCGCGACCGTGGCCTACGTGCAGCGGGCCGGTCGGGTTGGCGGAAACGAATTCCACGCCCGCTTTGCGACCGGCGCCGGAGCGGCTACGGCCATAGGTGTCGCCCTCGGCCAGCACGCGGACAATTTCCGCGTGATAGGCGGCAGGCGCCAGAAAGAAGTTGATGAAGCCGGGGCCGGCAATATCCACCCGCGCCACCGTGGCGCTTCCGGGCAGCGCGGCGACCAGCGCCTCGGCCAGTTCGCGGGGTTTACGGCCGGCGGCTTTGGACATCAGCATGGCGGCATTCGTGGCGAAATCGCCATGCTCGCGGCTGCGCGTCCGCTCGGTCACGAAGGACGGGGCGACGAAATCGGACGGCAATGTGCCGTTCTGCCGCAGGGCGTCGATGGCCTGCAGTACGAGATGTTGAAGCTCTTCTTTCACGGGAGGGGCGAAGCGAATATGGAACCGGCAATCCTAGCAGAGTAGGCGGGGGGCGCTGGTACGAAAGGACGGGAGCGGAGGCGGTACTTTTATCCACACAGCCTGTGGATAACTCTGTGGGCAATATGCGTCCGGCGTTTGCCTCCCGGGCGCCTTACCGTAAAGACTCGGTACCGTCACATGATGAAGTGATTTAAATCAGCCGGTTACGTCGTTGACCTCTGTGTGGACAACAGCTGTGACCGCCAAGTGAGAAAATTCGTGTTTGTGCATAAGTCGAATGGCGCAAAAACGGCAGGGTGCCGTGGGATGGCTTCCCGGTAGCCGCCGCCAACCTGGTTTTCCGGCGAATCGTCGAAACGACGCCTGGTCGTCATTTCGCTGTCATCCCCCTCGCCGATACTTCTCCACGTGCTCCGGTGTCTCCCCGGCCGACGGGCACACGGGTCATCGACAGCCCCTCCCTCGGAAGATGACCCACAACGGCGCGGTGCGGCAACCGCGCCGTTTTTCTTTGGGGCGGCGCTAAAGCAGTCCGCGCAATGCCATCGACACCGGCTCCCCTTCACCGACGATCAGATGGTCGAGGACGCGGACGTCGATCAGTGCCAGCGCCTGGCCCAGCACCTCGGTGATGTCCCGATCGGCCTCGCTCGGCTCGGCCACGCCCGACGGATGGTTATGGGCGAAGATCACGGCACTGGCGTTGTGCTTCAGGCAGGCACGCACGACCTCGCGCGGATAGACGCTGGCTCCGTCGACGGTTCCGCGAAACAGTTCGTCGCAGGCAAGCACCCGATTGCGGTTGTCCAGGAATAGGCAGACGAACACTTCATAAGGAAGGTGCCGCAGCCGGGCGCTGAGATAGGCGGCGCTTTCGCGTGGATTGGCGAGGGCGGGCAGCTCCAGCAGCCGCTCGGCCAGTGCACGGCGCGCCAGTTCCAACGTGGCGATCAGGCGTGCGCGTTTGGCAGGGCCCACGCCGACGACGCGGGGCACGTTCTGGGGATCGGCGAGCAATCGCGACACGCCGCCGGCCTTACTCAACAAGGACCGTGCCAGCCCGACCGCGTCCTGTCCCACCGTTCCGTTCCCAAGCAGCACGGCGATCAGCTCCGCGTCGGTGAGATGTGCCGCGCCCTTAGAAAGCAGGCGTTCTCTGGGGCGTTCGCCTTCTGGCCATTGCTGGATGCTCATCCCGCCATGATCCGGCGTTGGTCCGACGGGAGCTATGAGTCGCGCCCAGGCCGACGTGTGGGCTGCGCCCGTGGGCGTGGTGGGGCCGATGCAGGAAGAGACCCTGGCGAAATCCGTTAAGCTAGCTACCCGTTCCGAAAGCGCCGACAGATCGCCATGAATCTTGCCAAACGTCGCATCCTGGTTGGGATGACCGGAGGCATCGCCGCCTACAAGATCTGCGAACTCGTTCGCCGGCTGCGCGACCTCGATGTCGAAGTGCGCGTCGTGATGACCGAGGGCGCGACCCACTTCATAACGCCCACCACGATGCAGGCCCTTTCGGGTCAGCCGGTACGCGTCAGCCTGTGGGACGAGGCGGGCGAAGCCGCGATGGGGCATATCGAGCTGGCGCGCTGGGCCGAACGGTTCATCGTCGCGCCTGCCAGCGCGGACACGATCGCGCGCCTCGCGCATGGTTTCGCGAACGATCTCCTGACGACGGTGGCCCTGGCCACGGCGGCGCCCGTGTTCGTCGCCCCGGCGATGAATCAGCAGATGTGGGCCCACGCCGCTGTGCAGGCCAACGTCGCCACGCTGCGTCAGCGCGGCGTCACCATCCTTGGGCCCGCCGATGGCGACCAGGCGTGTGGCGATATCGGCTCGGGTCGTCTGCTCGAACCCCACGAATTGCGCGACGCCCTGGTGGCATCGTTCGGCGACCGGCTGCTTGCCGGGCGCCGGGTGCTGGTCAGCGCGGGGCCGACTTACGAAGACATCGATCCCGTGCGTTTTATCGGGAACCGCAGTTCCGGGCGTATGGGGTTCGCCGTGGCCGCCGCCGCCCACGAAGCCGGCGCCGACGTGACGTTGGTCGCCGGACCCGTGAGCCTTCCCACGCCGGTGGGCGTCCGCCGAATCGACGTGCGCAGCGCGCGCGAGATGCACGAGGCCGTGTTGGCGAACGCGGCGACCACCGATATCTATGTGGGTGCCGCGGCCGTGGGCGACTATCGCCCGGAAGCTCCCGCCAGCGACAAGCTGAAGAAGCACGATGGCCAGCCGCTGCATCTCGAACTCACCGAGAACCCCGACATCATCGGCGCGCTCGCAGCGCTTCCGTCGCATCCCTTCCTTGTGGGCTTCGCGGCCGAAACGCAGGCGATCGCCGACTACGCGAAAGACAAGCTTCGCCGGAAGGGCCTGGACATGATCGCCGCCAACGACGTCAGCGCCGGTCGCGGTTTCGAGGTGGCGGAGAACGCGCTGCACATTTACTGGGCCGATGGCGACGCGGTCCTGCCCCACATGCCGAAGACGGAGCTGGCGCGGCAACTCGTCGCGCACATCGCCGATCGCTATCGCACCAAACGGACGTAAGCCCTCTTGATCGACATCGAACTGAAAATCCTGGACCCCCGCCTCGGCGACACCATTCCCCTGCCCGAGCCGGCCACGGACGGAAGCGCGGGCATGGACCTGCGCGCCGCGCTGGAGCAGCCGCTAACCATCAAGCCGGGCGAAAGCTCCCTGGTGCCGAGCGGTATTGCCATTCACATCGGCGACCCGGCATGGTGCGCGCTGATCGTGCCGCGGTCGGGGCTGGGGCATAAGCATGGGTTGGTCATGGGCAATCTGGTGGGCGTTATCGACGCCGACTACCAGGGCCCACTGATGATTTCGTGTTGGAATCGCGGAAACGCGGACTACACCATCGCGCCGGGTGACCGGATCGCGCAATTATTGCTGGTGCCGGTCGGCCGGGCGCGTCTGCGCGTGGTCGAAGGGTTTGCGCCGTCGCACCGCGGTGAGGGCGGCTTCGGTTCTACAGGGGTGGGCTGACGTCTCCAACGGAGAAACACGGGTATGGCGGGGAAGGCAGGAGGCTCGGGCAAGGGGATTCGTATCGACATCGCAGGTTTGCTCCCACTCGTGGGGGCGACGCTGCTGATCGCGGGCGGACTCTTCTGTGGGTGGCAGACATGGCTGATCGCCGATGAGGCGGATGCGGCGGAACGCGTGCGCTCGGCACAGCGGCAGGCCGTGCACGATATCGGCGAAGTCATCGCGGCCCGGCACGCCCAGGTTGCCAAGGCGGCAGCGGATCCCGTACTGGCCGGCATCATCGACGACCGCGGCGCGGCTGCCCAACGCCTGAAGCAGTTGTTGCCCGATTCGAAGGAGATCGAGGTTTATAGCGGCAGCCTCGATGAAGTCGTGCGCGCGAACTACCGTGAGTTCGGCTACGCCAAGGCGGCGCAGTTGATGGCTGCACTGGGTTCGGACGAACAGTCGCCGGTCCAGTCGTTCCTTGCCGGCACCGAACGCGAGTTGAGCGTCGTCGAGCCCATTGGCGGTCCGGGCGCCGTCCGCGCCTACGTATGGCTGCAGTACCCGTTCGATTCGGTGCATACGCGTTTCGAAAGCATCCAGCCCGCATCGGGTCGCATCGAGCTTCGTCAGGGCGAGGGCGGTTCGAACCTCCAGTTGCTGACAAAGGGCAGCACGGCACCGACCCTCGAGGATCAGGGGCAGCGCATTCCGGGTAGCGCGCTCTATATCTATGCCGCGTTGCCTAAGGCTTTTATCGTGCTGCCGCATTCGTGGCCGCTGACGCTGGTGCTTGCACTCGCCGGACTGGCTGGCGGTATCGCGCTGCTCTGGATGCGATCGCGTCCCCGGCAGGTCGTCGTGGCCGTGCCCGAAGACATGCTGGTGGCGGATGTCGTGCGCGAACCGCCCCGACTGGCAACGCCCGTGCACGTTCTGGAGTCGCCAAGGACTCGCGAACCCGAGACGGTGACCGTCGATCCATCGATTTTCCGCGCCTACGACATACGAGGCATCGTCGGGACGAACCTCAACGCAGGCGTCGCCCGTCTGATCGGACAGGCCGTGGGTAGCCTGATGCGTGAGCAGGGCCTGTCCGAAATCGTCATCGGCCGCGATGGCCGGCTATCCGGCCCGGAACTGGCTGGCGCACTGTCCGAAGGACTTCGCGCTGCGGGCATCGATGTCATCGACCTGGGTGCGGTGCCGACGCCGCTGGTTTATTTCGCGACGTTCAAGTTCAACACAGGCTGCGGTGTCGTAGTGACCGGCAGCCACAATCCGCCCGATTACAACGGCTTCAAGATTGTCGTCGGCGGCCAGACCCTTTCCGAAGGGGCGATTCAGGACATCTACAAGCGCATCGACGAGAAGCGCCTGGACCATTCGGGCGGCGGTAGCCTGCGCACGCAGGACATCGTGGGCGATTACGTCGAGCGCATCGCGTCGGACGTGTCGGCCGAGGGCCGGCTGAAAGTGGTGGTCGACTGCGGCAACGGCGTTGCCGGCGACGTCGCTCCGCGCGTGCTCGAGGCCATCGGCTGCGAAGTCATTCCCTTGTACTGCGACGTGGACGGTACGTTCCCGAACCATCATCCCGACCCGTCGGACCCGCACAATCTGCAGGACCTTATCGTGTCGGTGCAAAAGACCGGCGCGGATATCGGCGTGGCATTCGATGGCGACGGCGACCGGCTGGGCGTGGTCACGCGTAGCGGCGAAATCGTCTACGCGGATCGTCTGTTGATGCTGTTCGCGCGGGATGTTCTGTCGCGTAATCCGGGCGCCACGATTATTTACGACGTGAAGAGCACGGGTCATCTGCGCAAGCTGGTGCAGGAATCCGCTGGCGTGCCGCTGATGTGGCGCACGGGCCATTCGCTGATAAAGGCGAAGATGCGGGAAACCGGCGCGGCTCTCGCGGGCGAGATGAGTGGACACTTCTTCTTTGCCGACAATAACCGCTGGTATGGATTCGACGACGGCATCTACGCGGCGGCGCGGTTGCTGGAAATCGTGGGTCGCGATGTCGACGCGGGTGGGACGTCCGACGAGATTTTCGAGACGTTGCCGCAAAGCCTGTCCACGCCGGAACTGAAGGTGGCGATGGCAGAAGGCGTAAGCCATCGTTTCGTCGAGGACCTTCGCGCCAAGGCGAACTTCGGGGACGCACGCCTGACGACGATCGATGGCATCCGGGCCGACTGGAACGATGGCTGGGGGCTGGTGCGCGCGTCCAACACCACGCCAGTGTTGGTTCTGCGCTTCGAAGCCGACAACGGCAAGGCGCTGGAGCGGATCAAGGAAGTCTTCCGCCAGCAGATCCACGCGATGGACCCGTCGCTGACGCTGCCGTTCTGACCCGGGCGATTCGGGAGAGGCGGCAGTCTGATCAGCCGCCGGGTTTCTGGGCTGCGCGCAGTTCGCGATAGTGCTGCAGCTGGGCGTCGGCTTTCGTCCGCGCTGCGTCTTTGGCTTGCTGCTGGCGCTGGAGCGTGGACCGGAGTGTGGCAACTGTGTTGCGTTGTTCGGTGATGCGATCGGTCAGGTAGGGCGGCAACGGTTGCTTTGCCCGTTCCAGATCCGCGCCGCGCGACAGTAACTCGGCCAGCGTCTTTTCCTGGCTTTGCAGATTCAGGCGCGTGGTTCTGGCCGCCTGCTCGAATGTTTCGACCTCGGCCGTCTTCGCGGACGTGAAGGACGCCTCGTCGGGATAGGCGTTGAGCATCTGCATGTCTTCGCGCTGACGGTTCTGCGCGGCGAGGTCGTCGGCGGCACGCTGATCGGCGACTTTTCGCGCGGCGATACGCTCGTCCGGCGTCAGGGCGCGATCGATGTGCTTCACGACGACGCCCTGGCCGTTGACCACGTCGTAGCCATTCTGGATGGCGTCCGGGCTCAGGCTGTCGCTGAAATAGATGTGTCCCTGACTGTCGCGCCACTTGTAGCGGAACGCATTGGCGTTGTCCTGCGCGGCGGTAGCGATGCCCGCATACAGTCCGGCGCAAACGACGACGTAAAGCAAAATTCGCATGGTGTCCCCTCCTGCGCCGGAGTATATCCATCATGAGGCCGCAGACGCGGCCGCTGATACGTTGACGTGACGCAGTTGCCGTTTCGGCGTGACGACGGGCTTAAGCGTCGACGCCGTACTGGTCGCGATAGGCCACCAGTCGCCCGTGCTCGGTTGCCAGATCGGGACGCTCGCCCGCGAAGGTCAGGACATCGGCAAGGGTGGCGATAGCGATGACGGGTATGTCGAACTCGGCCGTGACTTCCTGCGCCGCGGACCGATCGCCCTTGCCGCGTTCCTGCCGGTCCAGCGCGATGAGAACGCCTGCCGGCTCGGCACCGCTGGCGCGGATGAGGTCGAGTGATTCGCGTACGGCGGTGCCGGCGGTCATGACATCGTCGACGATCAGCACGCGGCCCCTGAGCGGAGCGCCGACGAGGTTGCCACCTTCGCCGTGATCCTTGGCTTCCTTGCGGTTATAGGCCCACGGCACGTCGCGGCCGTGGTGGTCCGCTAGCGCGATTCCGGTGGCGGCGGCAAGCGCGATGCCCTTGTAGGCCGGGCCGAACAGCATGTCGAAGCCGAGGCCGGACCGTTCGATGGCGGCGGCGTACGAGCGTCCCAGGCGGGCGAGAGCGCCGCCGGAATCGATACGTCCCATGTTGAAGAAGTACGGACTGGTACGGCCGGATTTCAGGGTGAACTCGCCGAATCGCAGTACGTCGCGGGCAAGGGTGAGTTCGATGAATTCGCGCTGGTAATCGTGCACGGTCAGGGCTCTTTGGGAGTATCGGGAATCAGTGGGCGCCACAGCACGTGCTGGGGGCCGGCGTCGCCGCCATGGTACAGCTGCCCGTCGTCGACGTAGCCCGCGCGACCATACAGGCGCACGGCGGACGCGTTCCTGAGGTTGACGGTGAGGACGATACGGTCCCGGTCGGGATATCGCCGCGACAGATCCTGCCGAATTGCCTCGAGCGCGCCCGCGCCCAGACCTCGTCCCTGCTGCGTCGCGGCGATCAGGAAACTGCGCAGGCCCAGCGACCCAGGCGCGGGATGGCCGGTGACGACGGACACATTGCGTTCGATCCGGACGAAGCCGACGACTGTGTCGCCCTCCAGTATGGCCAGGGCCTCGCTTCCGGGGCATACATCGATGTCCGCGAACGTGTCGGACATGGCGCTCACGAATGCGCGCTGTTCGCTATGGACGGAGAGGCGCAGGGCGGCATCCCGGTAACTGCCGATGGCAGGAACGATGCGTAGGGGAATCGGCATGGCAGCATCGTAATGGCCGGACATCGGGTCGTCCACGTGCCTTGGTATGATGCGCCGATCCGTCCATCGACCCCCGAAGGCACCATGCGCATCATTTCCCTGAATGCCAACGGCATTCGCTCCGCCGCGACCAAGGGCGTTTTCGAATGGCTGCGTTCGCAGGACGCCGACGTGGTGTGCCTGCAGGAGACCAAGGCGCAGGAAGCCCAGCTGGTCGATCCGATGTTCCGGCCGGACGGACATCATTGCTTCTATCACGATGCCCGCAGCAAGAAGGGCTACAGCGGCGTGGCGATTTATTCGAAGCGCGAACCGGACGAAGTGCGCACGTCGCTGGGGCGCGAGGACTTCGACTGCGAAGGCCGCTACATCGAAGCGCGCTACGGCAACCTGAGCGTCGTGTCGTTTTATATCCCGTCGGGTTCGTCCGGCGACGAACGCCAGCAGTACAAGTTCCGCATCATGGAATGGCTGACGCCGATCCTGCGCGAGTGGGCCGCCAGCGGCCGCGACTATGTGTTGTGCGGCGACTGGAACATCGTCCATACCAAGAACGACATCAAGAACTGGACGTCGAACCAGAAGAACTCCGGCTGCCTGCCGGAAGAGCGGGCATGGCTCGACCTGCTGTTCAAGGAAATCGGTTGGGTGGATACGTTCCGTGCCCTCAAGCCGGACGCCGTGGAATACACGTGGTGGTCGAACCGCGGCCAGGCACGCGCGAATAACGTGGGTTGGCGCATCGATTATCAGATTGCGACGCCCTCGCTGCGCGACCGTCTGCGTGCGTGTTCCGTTTATCGCGACGAGCGCTTCTCCGACCACGCGCCGTTCATCGTGGACTACGCCGAGTGACGGCAACCTCTCCGGCACCCCGCTACAAGGGGTTTCGTGGCGTTCTTCAGGCTTTCGCACAGCCGGGCGCCATCACGATGCTGTTCTTCGGACTGGCATCCGGACTGCCGTTCCTTCTGGTGGGAAACACGCTTTCGGCGTGGCTGAAGGAATCGGGCATCGACTACGGTGCCATCGGCCTCGCCAGCTACGTAACCTTCAGCTACAACTTCAAGTTCGTGTGGGCGCCGCTGGTGGATCGCTTCCGGCTGCCGCTCTTCTGCCGGCTGGGACAGCGGCGCGGATGGCTTATGTTCGCGCTGCTGTTGCTGACTGTCGGTTTGTTGGGCATGGCCATGATGCCGCCGGATGCTTCCCTGGCGCGCTTTGTCGGCGTGACGCTGATCGCGGCATTCGCGGGCGCCACCATCGATATCGTGGTGGACGCCTATCGCGTCGAGATTGCACCGCCCGAGGCGCAGGGCGCGCTGGCGGCGACCTACACGCTGGGTTACCGCTTCGGCCTTATCGCCAGCGGCGCGGGTATTCTCATCATCGCGGACGCGGTTGGCTGGCAGAAGGCGTACGTGGCCATCTGTCTGCTGCTGATTATCCCGATCGTCAGCGTACTGGTCGTTCGCGAACCCGAGCACCGTGTCCGCGAGCGCGTGTCGCTGGCCGTTGCGGTACAGGATGGATTTATCGGGCCCTTCCGCGACTTTTTCTCGCGATACGGATTGGGGCTGGCGCTTGGCCTGATCGCTTTCGTCGGGCTGTTCCGCCTGCCGGATCAGATGCTGGGCGTGATGGCGTATCCCTTCTATCTGGATACGGGATTCACCAAGACGCAGATCGCCGAAGTTTCCAAGGTATACGGCGTGGTCGTGGGCATTGTCGGTGCGCTGGCGGGCGGCTGGGCGGTTACCCGGTTCGAGCTTCGCCGGCTCCTGGCCGTGGCTGGCGTCGGTGTGGCGGTGTCGAACCTGCTCTATATCGTGATGGCGAACCACCCGGGCGAAACCTGGAGTTTCGTCCTGACGCTGTCGGGCGACAATTTCGCACAAGGGTTCGCGGGGCCCGTGCTTGTTGCCTTCATGTCCTCGCTGGTCAACCGCAGCTTTACGGCCACGCAGTACGCGTTGCTCAGTTCGCTGGCGAACCTGCCGGGCAAGGTGATCGGCGGCATGTCCGGTTTCCTGGTGCGGGATTCCGGTTACACGACGCTGTTCGTCATCAGCACGGTTTCCATCGTGCCGACCCTGATCGTTCTTGCCCTGTTGTGGCGGCGAATTCCTACGATCGCGGCCCCTCGCTGACGTTCGGTCTATAGCGACCGGCCGGGGAGACCGCATCGCCGATTCTGTGCAAGAATCGGCCGCACAGGGGGCATGCGCGATACAGGAGGAGACGCACGTGCCGGATATTGTGGTCAGGCATATCGACGAGGCGATGGCGGAGCGCATCAAGACGCTCGCGCGCGAGCGCCGCTGGTCGATCAACGAAGTGATCCTGCATGCCTTGCGTTACGGCCTGGGCATGGGGGCGGGCGACGTGTTCAGCGAATTGCTGCTGGAGCCGGGCGATATCGCGCATCTGACCGGGGCCTACGACGCGCAGGAGCAGGCGGCCTTTCAGGAGGCGTTGAACGCCCTGTCGCAGACGTCGCCATCCGCGCTTGCCGCCGCGGCAAAAAACTACTCCGAAGCGGGCGAATCGATTTAGGCCGTGGGAGCCAGGTAAACGGCTCCCAGTACTCTATGTCCGCTCGCGCCTGTGACGGTCGGTAAATTGCCTGGCCTGCCCAATAGTCTCTGCCGGGCAAGCCACGCGAACGCCATGGCTTCCATGAAGTCGGGATCGATCCCATAAGCGGAGCTTCGCTGCAATTCCACCGGTCCCAGTCGACTCCTGATCGCTTCCATCAGCGCGGCGTTATGTACGCCGCCGCCGCACGCGACGACCTGTCGCGCGCCGTGGCCATAGCGGGCGATATCGTGAGCCACCGTGATCGCGCTCAGGGCCAGCAGGGTAGCCTGCACGTCGGCGGGGGCCAGACCGCTCAGTTCGCGGTGGCCATCGAGCCATGCGAGATGAAAGTGTTCCCGGCCGGTGCTCTTGGGCGGAGGAAGGGCGAAGTAGGCATCGGCGAGCAAGGCTGCCAATAACCGCTCGTCGACCGTGCCCGACGCAGCGAAGCGGCCGTCGCGGTCGTAAGGTTCGCCAAGCTGGCGCTGACACCACGCATCCATCAATCCGTTGGCCGGCCCGGTGTCGAATCCCGTGACCGATCCGTCGACACCGAGGATGCTGACGTTCGCGATGCCACCGAGATTCAGGACAACGCGTGGTTCTTCTGTCGGTGCGAGGACGTGGGCGTGGAACGCGGGCACTAGGGGCGCGCCCTGGCCGCCCGCGGCGATGTCCGCGCGGCGGAAGTCGGCCACGGTTTCGATGCGTGTGCTTTCGGCGATGACGGAAGCGTCGCCGATCTGCAGGGTAAAGGGGTGTTCGCCGGTGGGCCGGTGCCTGATCGTCTGTCCGTGCGAGCCCAGGGCACGCACGGACGACGCGGCGACGCCAGCCTGGGCCAGCACCGCCAGGGCGGCTTCCGCGAATATGCGCCCTATGGCGACGTCGAGCCGGCCGTACGTATCCAGATCCAGTCGTTGCTCGTCCTGCGCGATCGCGAGGATGCGCGCACGCAGATCGTCGGGCCACGGATGGGTCAGTCCGGCGACGAGGGACGGTTGTTCGTCCTCGAAGCGCACCAGCGCGGCGTCTATGCCGTCTGCGCTGGTGCCGGAGATCAGGCCCAGATAAAGCTCACTATTGTCCGCCATGGCGGATCAGTCGTCGCTACGGGTATCGGACTGGGCGCGGGCCAGCTTGACGCTGCTGTCCACCTGATTCAAGCGAGCCAGCTGGGGCTTGACCACTTCGCTCTTGAACTTCGCCAGCTGTGCCGCGGGCAGGGGTTCGGGTTTTGGCAGGGTGACGGTCTGCGGGTCGCGCTGCGTATTGTTGACGCGGAATTCGTAGTGCAGATGCGGGCCGGTAGCCAGGCCGGTCATGCCTACGAAGCCGATCGTGCTGCCCTGGGTGACTCGCTGGCCGACGCGCAGATTCGCAAAGCGCGACATGTGGCCGTAGGCGGTGCTGATCGTGGCGTTGTGTTGAATGACGACGAAGTTGCCGTAGCCGTTCATCCAGCCGCGGAACTTGATGACGCCATCGCCCGCCGCGTGGATGGGTGTGCCGGTGGGGGCCGCGTAGTCGACGCCCTTGTGTGCGCGCATCTTGCCGAGGATCGGGTGCATGCGGCCGGCGCTGAACTGCGACGAGATGCGCGTGAAGTCGACCGGAATACGCAGGAAGGAGCCCGTCAGCGGACGGCCTTCCTCGCTGAAGTAGCTGTACTTGCCGTCGCTGTTCTTGAAGCGATAGGCCGTGTAGCGCTTGCCCTGGTTGACGAATTCGGCGGCGACGATGTCGCCTTCGCGGGAATAGGCGCCGTCGCGATAGATGTCGTCGTAAATCACGGTGAAGTTATCGCCGACGCGCAGGTCCTGCACGAAGTCGATGTCGAACTTGAACACTTCGGCGAGCTTCAGGACCATCGCGTTGCTCATGCCGGCCTTCGATGCCGCGCCGAACAGCGAGCTGTCGATGGTGCCGTGCGCGATATGTTCGCGACGCTGTACATCGCGCGACTGCGTCGTCAATTCCGGCTTTGCGCCATCGAGGCGAAGCGTGGCGATGCTGGCTTCGTCCTGGTCGAA
>NZ_CM174395.1:4040000-4410000 GCF_057834065.1 Luteibacter sp. GL_149 | reverse complement strand
GTAACACGCACTGGAGGACCGAACCCACATCTGTTGCAATAGATGGGGATGAGCTGAGGATAGGAGTGAAAGGCTAAACAAACTCGGAGATAGCTGGTTCTCCTCGAAAGCTATTTAGGTAGCGCCTCGTGCGAACACTGTTGGGGGTAGAGCACTGTTATGGCTAGGGGGTCATTGAGACTTACCAAACCATGGCAAACTCCGAATACCAACACGTGATACACGGGAGACACACGGCGGGTGCTAACGTCCGTCGTGAAAAGGGAAACAACCCAGACCCGCAGCTAAGGTCCCCAAGTTATAGCTAAGTGGAAAACGATGTGGAAAGGCATAGACAGCCAGGAGGTTGGCTTAGAAGCAGCCATCCTTTAAAGAAAGCGTAATAGCTCACTGGTCGAGTCGGTCTGCGCGGAAGATTTAACGGGGCTAAGCTATACACCGAAGCTCGGGGTGCACAACTTTTAAGATGTGCGCGGTAGAGGAGCGTTCCGTAGGCCTGTGAAGGTGGATTGTAAAGTCTGCTGGAGGTATCGGAAGTGCGAATGCTGACATGAGTAACGATAAGGGGGGTGAAAAGCCCCCCCGCCGAAAGCCCAAGGTTTCCTCGCGCAACGTTCATCGGCGCAGGGTGAGTCGGCCCCTAAGGCGAGGCAGAAATGCGTAGTCGATGGGAAGCAGGTTAATATTCCTGCACTTTTCTATAGTGCGATGTGGGGACGGAGAAGGTTAGGTCTACCAGGCGTTGGTTGTCCTGGGGAAAGGCGGTAGGCATGTATCTTAGGCAAATCCGGGATACTTTATGCCGAGCACCGAGACGAGTCCTATGAGGACGAAGTGACTGACACCACGCTTCCAGGAAAAGCCACTAAGCTTCAGCTATAGAAAAACCGTACCGCAAACCGACACAGGTAGGCAGGGTGAGAATCCCAAGGCGCTTGAGAGAACTCGGGTGAAGGAACTAGGCAAAATGGCACCGTAACTTCGGGAGAAGGTGCGCCTCTTGGTGTGGTCACGTGCGTGACTGAGCATCGAGGGGTCGCAGTAACCTGGCCGCTGCGACTGTTTATCAAAAACACAGCACTCTGCAAACACGAAAGTGGACGTATAGGGTGTGACGCCTGCCCGGTGCTGGAAGGTTAATTGATGGGGTCAGCCGCAAGGCGAAGCTCTTGATCGAAGCCCCAGTAAACGGCGGCCGTAACTATAACGGTCCTAAGGTAGCGAAATTCCTTGTCGGGTAAGTTCCGACCTGCACGAATGGCGTAACGACAGCGGCGCTGTCTCCACCCGAGACTCAGTGAAATTGAAATCGCTGTGAAGATGCAGCGTTCCCGCGGCAAGACGGAAAGACCCCGTGAACCTTTACTATAGCTTTACATTGAACGTTGAGTTCTTCTGTGTAGGATAGGTGGGAGGCTATGAAACCCGGACGCTAGTTCGGGTGGAGCCATCCTTGAAATACCACCCTGAAGTGCTTGACGTTCTAACCTAGGTCCGTAATCCGGATCGGGGACCATGTATGGTGGGTAGTTTGACTGGGGCGGTCTCCTCCCAAAGAGTAACGGAGGAGCACGAAGGTACGCTCAGCGCGGTCGGACATCGCGCACTGTGTGCAAAGGCATAAGCGTGCTTGACTGCGAGATCGACGGATCAAGCAGGTACGAAAGTAGGTCTTAGTGATCCGGTGGTTCTGTATGGAAGGGCCATCGCTCAACGGATAAAAGGTACTCCGGGGATAACAGGCTGATACCGCCCAAGAGTTCATATCGACGGCGGTGTTTGGCACCTCGATGTCGGCTCATCACATCCTGGGGCTGTAGCCGGTCCCAAGGGTATGGCTGTTCGCCATTTAAAGTGGTACGCGAGCTGGGTTCAGAACGTCGTGAGACAGTTCGGTCCCTATCTGTCGTGGGCGTTGGAGATTTGAGGGGGGCTGCTCCTAGTACGAGAGGACCGGAGTGGACGTTCCGCTGGTGTTCGGGTTGTCATGCCCATGGCATTGCCCGGTAGCTACGAACGGAAGTGATAACCGCTGAAAGCATCTAAGCGGGAAGCACGCCCCAAGATGAGATCTCCCGAGAGCTTGACTCTCCTAAAGGCACCATCAAGACTAGGTGGTTGATAGGCACGGTGTGGAAGTGCAGCAATGCATTGAGCTTACGTGTACTAATGAGCCGTGAGGCTTGACCATATAACCCCAAGACGCTTCGTTCGTCTTAGCCTTATCCCGAGACATTTCACCTCGACGCTTGTCACTCGTTTACACCCTATGTGGAGCCGGCGCTTACGCGCTGCTCCCACCCCTTCCCTGGCGGCCATAGCGGCGTGGTACCACCTGATCCCATCCCGAACTCAGCAGTGAAACGCGCATGCGCCGATGGTAGTGTGGCTTAAGCCATGCAAGAGTAGGTCACCGCCAGGGGCTTTATCTAGAAGGCCTCCCCAATCGGGGAGGCCTTCGTCTTTGCGGCTGTTGCCGGTGCGCGCTTCGCGCGCGACCCGCAACAGGTCACCGCCAGGGGCTTTATCCTGAAACACCCGCTACGAGCCATCGTGGCGGGTTTTTCTTTGCCTGCGTTTCCATCGGAAACGACCCGCAACAGGTCACCGCCAGGGGCTTTATCTTGAAACACCCGCTACGAGCCATCGTGGCGGGTTTTTCTTTGCCTGCGTTTCCTCAGGATTCGCTTCGCTTCGGCGAATGCCCGCGCCGCAGCAACGGTGGAGTGAAGGAACGTGCTAAGTTCCGGCTTCCCGGTTTCCAAACCCGCCAAGATGACTTCCGCCCGATAAAGCTTTTCCCACCAATCGGCTACAGTAGTCACATGTATCTCCACACATTCGGTTTGCGCGAGCCGCCGTTCGCGGAGGCACCTGATCCGCGCTTTGCCTGTCTGTTCACGCGTGAGCGTGAGCTGCTAGCGCATTGCGAATACGCGCTGCTCTCCACTGCGCCGGCAGTCATCCTGCTGACGGGCGAGGCAGGCGTAGGCAAAACGCTTTTGTGCATGCTGCTCGAGGCGGAAATGGCGCCCCATGGCGTACGCACCGCCACCCTGAATAGTGCGATTCACTCTCAGCATGCAGCCGATTGGCTGCGCTCGCTCTATCTCGCATTCGGCTTGCCGCTACCTCTCAGTGCGGAGGCGAACACCGAATCGCATCTGATCGATGGTCTGGCCATGACGCTCGGGCGCCTGAGTCATCAAGGGCAACGCTTCCTGCTAGTCATCGACGATGCGAGCAATCTGCGGGAAGAGTCGTTCAGTTTGCTCGACCAGCTGATGCAGGCGACCGAGCATACGCACGCCTGGCTGCATGTCGTTCTGGCGGGTGAGCCCGGTCTTCGCGACAGGCTGGAAGAGGGGGCCGCCCGCGCGGTCGACGCGCGAATTCGTACACGATTACCTCTGGCGACTTTGTCGCCCGAAGAAAGCGAACGCTACGTCCGCCATCGGCTCCACATCGCGGGGACGACCCGCATGCCATTCAGTCGCCTTGGATTGAGGTCGTTGTGCGAAGACGGCGAAGGCAATCCCGCCCGCCTGAACGCACTGGCCAATCGTGCCCTGGAGCGGGCCGGCGAACGGGGCGAGCAGTCGATCGGCGAGCGGACACTCGCGCAGGCCGCGCAGGAAGTCCTTCCCCAGTACGCACGTTACTGGCTACGCCGTTACCGCCGGCTGGTATGGATAGCCGGCGCGGCGATCACGCTCCTGGTCGTCGCCGGTGTTGCGGGCTATTTCCTGTCGGGACGCAGCCCTTCGCGACCGAAAAATCTGGTTACGGTATCGCCCGAGCAGGCGCTGTCCAAGCTGCGCGACGCATTACCCGCACCGGAGGTCGGACAGCTTCGGGTATGGGGAGAACTCCTCGCCCGCTGGCAGGTCGGATCGAAGGAAACGTCCGTAGCGAACGCCGTCAATTGCGACGCTACGATCTTCCCGGGCTTTGCCTGCGTAAGTGGCCGGGGATCGCTCGATCAGCTACGACGCTTCGATCGCCCCATGATTCTCGAACTCGACGACAGTGGAAAGAAGCAGCAGGTGCTGCTTGTCGGCGCGGGGGATACCACCGTACGTCTCTATCTCGGCGGCAAGTACGTCGAGCTTGCGCGCACGGCGTTCCAGGACATCTGGAAGGGGCAGTTCTACGCGGTGTTCCGCGTGGACCCGAATATGCCATCCCGCTTGAAGCGGGGCGATAACGGCGAAGGTATGCGCTGGCTTCTCGCTCATCTGACGGATGGTTCGACCGCGGCTATCACGTCGACGGACTTCGACCGGGGCGTAGAAACCCGCGTCAAGTTGGTGCAGGAGCGATTCGGTATCGCCGCCGACGGTATTGTCGGTCCCGAGACCATGTTCGCCTTGTCGGCGACGGACCAGGATGGCCCCCATCTGGTGCGCAACGTTCCATGAATCTCTTCGTTCGCGTAGACACGCGCCGGCGTTCCCGTCTTTGCTGGGCCACGTTGCTCATCGTCGTTCTGTGCGTCGTGTGCTTCGTTGCGCTTGCGCTGAGTGCGCCGGCCGAGCGTCTGGCGATCATGCTGCACTGGGGAACCGTTCCCGCGCATCTGTTCACCGCGGGCGTTCCGATCTGGCAGCAGTTGAGCGACCCCGCGTTGTTGCGACTTGCGACGGCACTTTTCATTCACGGTGGCTGGTTGCATCTCGTGAGCAACCTTCTGTTCCTTGTGATCTTCAGCTTGCCGGCCGAGCGGCGACTGGGATCGCCGCGTTTTCTCCTGCTCTTCCTGATGGGCGGCGTGGTGGCCAACCTGATCGGTGCGATTTCGTTGACCGGTGCACGGGTAGCAATCATCGGTTGCAGCGGCGCCGTTTCCGCCGTTGTCGGCGCTTACGTAACGTTGTTTCCGCGAGAACGTCTCGGGTTGGTACTTCCGCTGGGTCTGTATCTCGAATTCGTGCGAGTACCGGCCTTCCTGTTGATCGGCATCTGGGCGCTCGTGCAATTGCTTTTCAGCTACGCGGGCGCGAGCTATGGCGCCGTCGTCTGGTGGACGCACATCGGCGGATTTCTGTTCGGCATCGTCTTCGCGTTTTTTTCGCGCGGCGCGATCGTGCGCCGGTTACGCGGCTGACAGTTCGCACGCTGCGCGAACATGTTCGCGAAGGAATCCACGTAGCAGCGCCGTAGCTTCCGGCGTCGGCACCACGGCGGCGAGCAATGCGTCGGCGGGTTGGCCTTCCGCATGCAATGCATCCTGCTTGCGCCTGATGTAGGCACGCATGACTTCCGCGCTGAACTCGGGATGGAACTGGGTGCTGACCGCATGCCGTCCGTAACGAACCAGGTGATGCGGATCGCGTGCGGAGCGCGCTAGCGCACGTGCGCCCGCCGGGAGTTCGAGGACGGCTTGTTCGTGCGTCGTATGCGCGTGGAACCGGTCGGGAAGATTCGTGGCGACCGGGTCATGCGCTGCATGCGCATGGGTTTCCAGCGGTATCGTGCCCATCTCGCGTCCACCTTCCAGATAGTCGACACGTCCGCCCAGCGCGTGCGACATCAATTGATGTCCGTAGCAAACGCCAAGTAGCGGCAGGTCGATATCCATCGCGTTACGAATCCAGCCAGCCGTGCGTTCGCTCCACGGCAGCCGTTCGGTCACCATCGACGCCGATCCGGTGATGACGGCGCCGGCACATGCGATCGGATCGGGGAGGTCGTCGCCTTGCTCTACATCGACGATTCGCACATGCGGATCGCGCAGGCGCAGACCCAGCCGGAACCAGCGGGGAAAGTCGCCATGACGTTCGCTGATGACATCGGGTGCGCGGCCGGTACGGATAATCAGAACGGGTTTCATGATCGCAATATAAGGTCAGATAGCTGAATCGATATCGGTCGGCGGAAGCACGGTCAGCACTTCCTTTACGGTGGTCAGGCCTGCCGCGACCTGTGCGGCCGCGGAGATACGCAGTGGCTTCATACCTTCCTTCAATGCCGCGTCGCCGAATTTTCCCAGGTCGAGCTGCGCCCCGATGATGCTACGGAGACGCGAGGAAACCCGCATCATTTCGTACACGCCGGTACGGCCAAGGAAGCCCGTTTTACGGCACTCCAGGCAGCCTACCGGGTGGAAGACGCGTTCCGGAAGCGGAATGTCCCAACCGTGGGTGAGTGCGTTCCATTCGGCGGGATCCTGTTCGCCCGGTTGCTTGCAGTGGGGGCACAGCGTACGGACGAGTCGTTGGGCGACCACGCCCGTCAGCGTCGACTGGATCAGATAATGCGGTACGCCCAGGTCGAGCAGGCGTGTCACGGCGCTCGGCGAGTCGTTCGTATGCAGCGTCGACAGCACCAGATGTCCGGTCAGCGATGCCTGTACGGCCATCTGCGCGGTTTCCAGATCGCGGATTTCGCCGATCATGATGATGTCCGGATCCTGGCGGAGCAGGGTGCGCACGCCCGCCGCGAAATCGAGGTCGATCGCAGGCTGCACCTGCATCTGGTTGAGCTCGGGCGACACCATTTCGATGGGGTCTTCCACCGTGCAGACGTTGAGTTCCGGCCGCGCGAGATGTTTCAGCGTCGAATACAGCGTCGTTGTCTTGCCCGAGCCCGTCGGTCCCGTAACGAGGACGATGCCGTGCGGCCGCTCTACCATCGAACGCCAGAGTTCGCCTTCTTCGGGCGAAAACCCAAGCTGCTTGAATTCCTTCACGACAAGGTCGGGATCGAAGATACGCATCACCACCTTTTCGCCGAATGCCGTCGGCATGGTGGAAATACGCAGTTCGACTTCACGCCCACCGGCCGATCGCGTCTTGATGCGGCCATCCTGGGGACGACGTTTTTCGGCGACGTCCATGCGGCCCAGAATCTTCACGCGCGACGTCACGGCGGTCATGACCGGCGGCGGCAGTTCGAATACTTTCTGCATGACGCCGTCGATGCGAAAACGCATCTGGCCGGCATCGCGGCGCGGTTCCAGATGGATATCCGACGCGCGTTGTTCGAAGGCATATTGCAGCAGCCAGTCGACGATATGAACCACGTGCCGGTCGTCGGCACCCAGCTCGCCGCCCTTGCCCAGTTCGACGAGTTGTTCGAAGTTGATGATCTTCGAGTTGTCGTTGCCCTTGGCGTCGTGGGCCAGCTGAATCGAGCGCTGTACGCCGTAGAATTCGAGCAGGTAACGGTTGATGTCGATGGGGCTGGAGACCACGCGGCGCACTTCGCGACGGAGCATCTGCGCCAGATCGTTCGCCCAGCCGGTGTCGAAGGGTTCGGCTGTGGCGAAAGTGACTTCGCCCGGGCTCGCCGCTACGGGCAGGATGCGATGACGCTGCGCATAGGCGCTACTGACCACCTGGGTGACCGCCGCCACGTTGATCTTCATCGGATCGATCTTCAGATAAGACAGATCCGCTTTACCCGCCAGCCATTCCACCAGCGTTTCCAGACTCAGCGGGCGGGCCGGTTCGCGACGGTTATCCAGCTTCGCATTGGCGATAACGACGAGAGGATGCAGCTCGATCGCAGTGCGGCCGCTGCGCGAGCCCAGGCGGACACGCTTGGCGTCCTCGCCGGTCAGGTACCCGTCGACAACGAGCGTCGCCAGGACTTCGTCCAGTTCCAGACGTCCGCGGCGACCGAGCAGCGAGGTGGTATGCGGATTGACTGCCATCGTTTGTGTGCCCTGGTCGAAGCCTGCGAGGTGTTGTCGTCCGCTGCGCAGGGTGTGCCGGACGTCCCGGCGGGGCCGGGGGCGTCGCCCGGGCCCCTGGCGAATCGCACATCGCTATACTAGCCCGCTTTCTCAAGGACTCGGGAACCATGTCCGCGCCCACCTTCCAAGACGTGATCCAGACCCTGAACCGTTATTGGGCCGACCAGGGCTGCGTGCTCGTGCAGCCCTTAGATACCGAAGTCGGCGCCGGTACGTTTCACCCTGCCACCTTCCTGCGCTCGCTCGGACCCGAACCCTGGGCCGCAGCCTACGTACAGCCCTGCCGCCGCCCCACGGATGGCCGCTATGGCGACAACCCGAACCGTCTTCAGCACTACTACCAGTACCAGGTGGTCCTGAAGCCCAATCCGGACGACATCCTCGAGCGCTACATCGGCTCGCTGAAAGCGCTGGGCATCGATCCGCTCGTCCATGACCTGCGCTTCGTCGAGGACAACTGGGAATCGCCGACACTTGGCGCTTGGGGTCTCGGCTGGGAAGTCTGGCTGAACGGCATGGAAGTCACCCAGTTCACGTATTTCCAGCAGGCGGGCGGCCTCGAATGCCGTCCGGTCACGGGTGAAATCACCTACGGCCTGGAACGCCTGGTCATGTACCTGCAGAACGTCGACAGCATCTACGACATCGTCTGGACCAACGCGCCGCACGGTGTAGTGACTTACGGCGACGTCTTCCACCAGAACGAAGTCGAGCAAAGCACGTACAACTTCGAATACGCGAACGTGCCCGAGCTGTTCCACTGGTTCGACGTGTGCGAAGGCGAGGCCGCCAAGCTGATTTCGGTCGGGCTTCCGCTGCCCGCCTATGAGCAGGTCTGCAAGGCCAGCCATGCGTTCAACCTGCTCGACGCCCGGCGCGCCATCAGCGTGACCGAACGTCAGCGCTACATCCTGCGTGTCCGAACGCTGGCCCGGAGCGTGGCCGAAGCCTACGTCGCGCAGCGCGAAAAGCTTGGCTTTCCTGGCTTGAAGAAGAACAAGGAGGCCACCCGTGGCTGAGAAGCGACTGCCCCTTACCGTGGAACTGGGCACCGAAGAACTGCCGCCCAAGTCGCTTGACGACTTGTCGGCCGCCTTCCTGCGCGGAGTGGTCGATGGCCTCGCGAAGCGCGGTATCGCCGCGGACGTCGATAACGCGAAGGCCTACGCCTCGCCGCGTCGCCTGGCGGTTCACGTGCCTGGCGTCGCCCTGGCGCAGCCGGAGCAGTCGGTCGAACGCCGCGGTCCGGCCATTGCCGCCGCGCTGGACGCCGAGGGTCAGCCTAGCAAGGCGCTGCTCGGCTTCGCGCAATCCTGCGGCGTCACGGTCGAGGCGCTGGAACGTCTGGAAACCGACAAGGGCGCCTGGTTCGTCTTCCGTGCGGTCCATCCGGGGCAGGACACCGCTGCCTTGCTGCCGGACATCGTGGCCGAAGCACTGAAAGCGCTGCCCATACCGAAGGCCATGCGCTGGGGCGATCGCGAGGAATCCTTCGTCCGTCCGGTGCACACGTTGCTGATGCTCCACGGATCGTCGATCGTCGACGGTGAGATTCTGGGGTTGCGTAGCGGCCGCCTTTCGAGCGGCCACCGCTTTCACCATCCGAAGCCCGTCCATGTGGCCGACGCCGATAGCTGGCTGGATGCCTTGCGCCACGCGCATGTCCTGGCCGATCCGGACGAGCGTCGTCAGCGCGTCCGCGACGAGGTTGCCCGTGTGGCGACGGGTGGTACGCCGCGTCTGGGCGAGGGCCTGCTCTACGAAATAGCCAACCTCACGGAGTGGCCGGTGGCAATTGCCTGCACGTTCGAGCGCGAATTCCTCGACGTGCCCCCCGAAGCGCTCGTCACCACCATGGAAACGAACCAGAAGTTCGTACCGGTGTTCGACGCCGAGGGCCGGCTGACCGAGCACTTCATCGGCGTGGCCAACATCCAGAGCAAGGACCCGGCCGAGATTCGCAAGGGTTACGAGCGGGTCATCCGTCCGCGTTTCGCCGATGCCAAATTCTTCTGGGACGAAGACCTGAAGCAGCCGCTGGCCAGCTATCAGGAATCGTTGAAGAACGTCACTTACCAGCAGTCGCTGGGCAGCCTGTGGGACAAGACCGTGCGCGTGGCCGAGCTGTCCCGCGTGGTGGCCAATCGCGTCGGCGTCGACGCCGGTCAGGCCACGCAGGCCGCCGCGCTGTCCAAGTGCGATCTGCTGACCCGCATGGTCGGCGAATTCCCGGAGCTGCAGGGCGTGATGGGACGTTACTACGCGTCGCGTCAGGGCCAGCCGGCCGAGGTCGCGGACGCACTCGACTCCTTCTA
Source organism: Luteibacter sp. GL_149 (assembly GCF_057834065.1). Lineage (NCBI taxonomy): Bacteria > Pseudomonadati > Pseudomonadota > Gammaproteobacteria > Lysobacterales > Rhodanobacteraceae > Luteibacter > Luteibacter sp. GL_149. Next base: position 4,399,986 of record NZ_CM174395.1, on the reverse strand, counting down.
CCAGCCACGCTTCGGCGGGGACGCTATCGCGGCCGGCAAGGTCGGTCAGGTGCTTGCGGTTGCCGAGCGCCTCGACACGCTGGCGGGGATCTTCGCCGTTGGCCAGAAGCCCAGCGGTAACAAGGACCCGTTCGCGCTCCGTCGCGCCGCGCTCGGCCTCGCCCGTACGCTTATCGAGGGCGGCCTGGACATCGACCTGCGCGCCGCTTTCACCGAAGCCCTGGAAATGCTGCCGGAGGCCGCGCTGGTCGCTGGCGTGAAACCGGGTAAGGACGGAAAGGCACCGGTCGTCGACATCGGCGCGCGGCGCGCCGCGCTGGGCGACGAGATCTATGCCTTCGTTCTCGATCGTTTGCGGGGTTACTACGCCGATCAGGGCTTTACGGCCGACCAGTTCGAATCGGTACTAGCCATCTCGCCGCCGTCGTTGCCCGATTTCGACCGACGCCTGCGTGCCGTGGGCGAGTTCGCCCGCCGCGAAGAGGCTGCCAGCCTCGCTGCGGCCAACAAGCGTGTAGCGAACATCCTGCGCAAGCAGGCGGAAGAGGAAGGCGCGGCAGCTATCGGCACCGAAGTCGACATCGCGCATTTCGAGCATGACGCCGAGCGCGACCTTCATGCGGCGCTGATCGCGGCAAAGGCCGACACTCGCGGGTTGTTGGGGCAGGGCGACTACACCGGCGCACTGGCGCGTCTGGCGGAACTTCAGGGCCCGGTCGACCGTTTCTTCGACGGTGTGCTGGTCAACGCTCCCGATCCCGCGGTGCGTGCCAATCGTCTGGCGTTACTTGCGCAACTGAAGGCCTCGTTCGGCGCTATCGCCGACATCTCAAGGCTTTAACCACACTATCCCGCGGCCTGCCGAAGGCCGCGGGTGTCATTCAGGCAGCGATGCCGTTGCCACGATCGTTCTGCACGCGCGACTGAAGCTTGTGGTGGAAAGCCACCATGCGGTCGGCGTAGTCCGTGCGAGCCGTGTGATGGAGGATTTCATACATCTCCGCCACCAGGTCCGCATGATTCGACGGCGAGAACTGACCGCCGGCCATCTCGATGTCCGACTGCAGCAGTTTCATAGCCGACGCCAGGCGGCTCGAGTCGAGCGCTATGGTCCCCTGCGAATCGGTGTCCTGGTCGCCGCGTCGCTCGCGTACCGTCTCCGATGTTTCGATGCGTCCGGCGACGTCGTCGCTGTTGTTCCCCAGCATCATCGGGCCTTCGCCAGCCGCCAGCCAGAGCAGCGAAATGCCCAGGGTGCGTGCCATCGTGACGCAGCGGCCACGCGACGGATCGGTATTGCCGTCACGCCAACTCCGCACGACACCTTCGGAGAAACCGCAGCGTCGCGCGATTTCACTGACACTGCCGGAAGCCTTGATCACGGCCTTCACACGACTTGCGAACGTCTGCGACTGTTCGCCACCGTCGGGATCGTTCGGCAATGCACCGGACATGGCCACCACAGACCGGGTCGCCACGATATGTGACCTCAGATTCTCGCTCATGCGCGTATCAACCTCGTTTTTGAGTGCTTCGGGGTCGGTTGCCCAACCTTGGTATCGCCTCGGACAACGCGCGAAACCCGTTTACGGTGTACACCGATCTTCCTTTCGATCACCCATTGCCTCAGAAGTTTCTGAGTTCTTGCTTTCGCAAAGATGAAATATGCCTTTAGACAAGGCGAAAAAAGGTGCAAATCGGCCGAAATTTACTAGGAATGATTCGTAGGAAATTGTCTTGTCACGTGCCAATAGGCACAGGCGTAAATGATGTAAACGCTTGCTTTCGTGAAATTTTAGTGACGCATGGGCATGCTCTTCACGTAATAAAATTCGAATAAGCGCAAGTTCCTCTCCATTTTTCGTGTTGTCTTCCGCAATTTCTTTGCGCTATACCTGCTATCGCACCGCGCAAAAACTGCGGCGCTACAGGGTGCGGCTCCCATCGGGGGCTGCTGAAGCGGTACACCGACACATTCCACACCTGGCCGTAGCGCTGGGACGGGATCGGCTTGGCTGGATTCGCAATTTCATGCGGTTCGGCCCACATTGGGGGAGTTCTAAAGATGCAGATGCGCAACCACCGGTTAACCATGCCGGTTCGCCGTACCGCCCTGGCCATTGCCGTTGGCCTGGGTATGCTGGCAGGCAACGCCGTTGCCCAGTCGAATATCACCGGCTCGATCTTCGGTCAGGTCGCTGCCCAGTCGGGCGCCACCGTAGCCATCGAGAACACCGAAACGGGCCTTAAGCGCAGCGTGCCGGTCGACAGTTCGGGGCGCTATCGCTTCTCGTCTCTGTCACCTGGGCGCTACAAAGTCTCCCTGCAGAGCGAAAGCGGTACGACCGTCAGTTCGCGTGACGATGTGGTCGTCACGATTGCGAGCGGCTCGGAAGTTTCGTTCGGCACCGCAGCCGCGCAGCAGGCGAGCACCACCCTCGAGGGAGTTTCGGTCGTTGCGTCTGTACTCCCGTCGATCGACGTTTCGTCCGTCGATACGCGCACCGTGCTTACTGCGGAGCAGCTGAACAAGCTGCCGATCCAGCGCGACATCCTTGCCGCTGCATTGCTCGCTCCTGGTGTCGTATCCAATTCCAGCTACGGAGTGCCGAGCTTCGGCGGCGCCGCGTCGTCCGAGAACGCATACTTCATCAACGGTTATGCGGTGACCAATCCACTGTCGTCGATCGGTACTTCACAGCCGGCGTTCGAGTCCATCGGGCAGCAGCAGGTGCTGACGGGTGGATACGGCGCCGAGTTCGGTCGTTCAACGGGTGGTGTCGTCAATATCGTGACCAAGCGTGGTACGAACGAATGGCACGCCGGTATTTATACGATCTGGGAACCAGAGGCCCTGCGCAGTACGCCGCGCAACAGCAACTATCCGAATACGGGTTTCTATCCCACCACGACCGACGGCACGCTTTATCAGTACACGTCAAAGAATAAGTACTGGCGTTCGACCGTCGGCGCCTATGCAAGCGGCCCGCTGATCAAGGATCGCCTGTTCTTCTACCTCGACGCCGAAATGACCCGTCGCGAAGGCACGAGCGTGCCCAGTGCCATCACGTCGACGTCGGCGGGCAGGACCGGCTACAACGAATATCAGTACAAAATCCCGCGCTGGACGGCGAAGGTCGACTGGAATATCACGGATAACCACCTGCTCGAGTTCACGGGTATATCCGACAAGACCGAATACACGTCCTCGACGTATGGCCTGAACTATGCCGACGGCACGCACGGCACGGTGCAGAACAGCGGCGTGTATACGAAGGACGGCGGCAATCTCTATATCGCCAAGTACACCGGTTACATCACCGACGACTTCACTGTGTCGGCACTGTACGGCCGTCAGAAGCAGGACCATATCCAGGTGCCGTACAAGTACGACGCCAACTGTCCGTTCATTTCCGCCACGCAGCAGGCACGCGTGCCTGGTATGAGCTACACGGGTTGCCAGAACTACGCCAGCACGGTCCGCGTTCCCGGTGCTAACGACAAGACCGATGGCTGGCGCGTCGATCTTGAGTATCGCCTTGGGGACCATGATCTTCGCGCCGGTTATGACGCACAGAATGCGGATTCCTATACCGGTACCTCGTTGCCGGGCGGCTACGGCTGGTACTACGGTTTTCAGGCCAATCCCAACCAGGCGATCGACGCCGGCCATGGCGTAGCTTCCCCTGCATCGGCGGGCGGTCTCGGTACGCAGGGCTACTATGTGTATCGCTCGTACTCGACGACCGCTGCGAAAGTTCGTACGGAGCAGGCGGCACAGTTCGTCGAAGATCGCTGGCAGATCACCGACCGCTGGCTGCTTTCGGTCGGCTTGCGCAATGAACAGTTCACCAACTTCAATGGCGGTGGCGAGCCGTTTGCACGCCAGCGTCATCAGCTCGCGCCACGTCTCGGTGTGGCATGGGATCTGTTCGGCGACTCGTCGCTCAAGCTCTATGCCAATGCCGGTCGTTACCATCTCGCCATGCCGAACAACGTTGCTGTCCGCGCTGCTTCGGGCTCGCTCAATACGCAGGAATACTTCACCTATACAGGCGTCGATGCCGCGACGGGTGCGCCTACGGGGCTGAAGTCCGTCGCAACCAACGCCGCGGTTGGTTACACCTGTAACGGTACCAACGCGATCTCGTCGAACCTGGAGTGCGGCAATGCGCCGGATCCGCGTACCGTCGCGGCGAAGGGCCTGAAGTCGCATTATCAGGACGAATACATCGTCGGCATGGATCAGCAGCTCTCGCCGACCTACACGTGGGGTGCGAAGATCACGTATCGCAAGCTGCGTAGCGCGATCGACGATACCTGCACACCGGCACTGGGCGGCGCATGCTTCCTGTTCAACCCGGGTACCGCGAACACGTTCCAGGTCGAGCAAGCCGATGGCTCGTTCAAGACCATCACTTATACGAAGGAACAGTTGCAGCTGCCGGACCTGAAACGTAAGTACATCGCGCTGGATCTGTATCTGGAGCATGCCCTTGCAGACAAGTGGTACGGTCGCATCGACTACACGTTCTCCCGGAACTACGGCAACACCGAAGGTCAGCTTGCTTCCGATCTGGACATCGGTACCGGCGGTCAGACCGACGTGTCGGTCACGCAGGACTGGGATCTTCCGCAGCTGATGATCGGTGCTAACGGCAATCTGCCGAACAATCGTGCACACCAGATTAAAGCTTACGGTTTCTACGAGTTGAACGAAGATTGGCGCTTCGGTGCGAACGCTAATATCGCTTCGGGTCGTCCGCGCAATTGCACCAGCTTCTATCCGACCGCGGACAGAGGTCTGTACAACGGTTCGTACTACTACTGGTGCGGGCTGCCCGGAACGGCAGGATATGCGTTCTCGCCGCGTGGTTCGCATGGCAATACGCCGTGGACCTACCAGCTGAACTTGAATGTGGCCTACACGCCGACGTGGCTGGACAAGAACGTGACGCTGCAGCTTGACGTGCTCAACGTCCTGAACAAGCAGACGCCAACGTCTTACAACAGCCGCTACGCATCCACGCGTTCCACGGTCAACCAGGCTTACAACCGTGAGCTGAACTATCTGGATCCACGCGTCGTTCGTTTCACTGCCCGTTACGACTTCTGATAGTGCCCCATCCGCCGGGGCCTCCGAGCCCCGGCAACCAGTCCCAATAGAATAAAGGCCAATGGATGCCGCCTAAGGGCGTGGCCGATCTCCCCAGTGTGGCCGCCGTCAACCGGCGGCCTTTTTTTTCCATTTTGTAACCCGCCCGACATGCGGCTGTCGCCCGTTGTAAGCCAAGTCCTCCGCGGTTTGTGACCGCCGTCTCACAGGATTTGCCATCTGGCGCATGTAAATATTTTGTTGACACGGGGGTTCGCGTGCCCCTATGTTCGGCTTCGGCGATCCCGACACGGCATCTTTTTGCGCACTTGCGCGAGCATTCCGGTTCGGTTAGTCGACAGACTTGTCGGGAGCAGGTCTTCAGGGGGAGGCAGCCACTCGGGAGGAGTGAGCGGCTAATCCATCACCTTGATTACGTGCACCCGCAATGGGTTCTTTATTCGGCGGCTTCGCCGGATTTTTGCTCGTTTTCAGGCCCGGTTTCGGGTCGATCTGGGGAGATTTGCACATGAGTTCTCGTAATATCCGGCAGGCATCCGTCCTGCGTCGTTCGACGTTGACCATCGCGCTTGCGATGGGCCTCGGCCTTACGGGCGGCGCCTTCGCCCAGTCCACCACGGGTTCCATCTTCGGTCAGGCCCCGGCCGCCGCGGGCGAAACCGTTCAGGTTACCGGTTCCACGGGTGTTACCCGCGAAGTGCCGGTCGATGCCTCGGGCCGTTACCGTGTCGGTAATCTCCCGCTCGGCACGTACACCGTCAATGTGATGAAGGGTGGCGCGGTCGTCGATTCGCGCAAGAACGTCAGCCTGACGGTCGGCGCGTCCTCGGAAGTCTCGTTCGTCGAAGCTGCCAACGCCTCCAGCGCCCAGTCCCTCGACCAGGTCACGGTCACGGCGAACAGCCTGCCGCAGATCGACGTGGCCGCTGTCGACTCCCGCACGGTCGTTACTTCCGAAACCCTCGCTCGCCTGCCGCTCGGCCGCAACGCTGAAGCCATCGCGCTGCTCGCTCCGGGCGTCGTGACGGGTTCGGGCGATTTCGGTCGCGTAGTGTCGTTCGGCGGTGCCGGCGTCTCCGAGAATGCGTACTACATCAACGGTTACAACACGACCGATCCGCTGCGCAACCTTGGTGGCGTGGGTCTGCCGTATGGCGCGATCGACCAGCAGGAAATCTATACCGGTGGCTATAGCGCCATGTACGGTCGTTCCGATGGTGGTGTTATCAGCCAGGTCGGTAAGCGCGGCACGAACGAATGGCATTTCGGTGCCCAGGTTCTGTGGGAACCGAAGTTCGCGGCGTCGACGCCGAAGAATATCTACTATCCGAACGGTGCGCTTCCGTCTGGTTACAAATATCAGCAGAATGGTGTCGCCGGTACTTTGTATCGCAACCGTGACGACAACAAGAAGTGGACGACCACGTATAGCGCTTACGCTGGTGGCCCGCTGATCGCTGACAAGCTGTATATGTTCGTGGCTGCCGAAGCCGAGAAGAGCGAAGGTATTTCGACGAACAGCATCGAAACCGCTCCGCAAGCGAACAATCACTATAAGTACGATCTGCCGAAGTATTACGCCAAGCTCGATTGGAACATCAACGACAGCAACATCCTCGAACTGACGGGGATCAAGTCGACCGACCAGCGTAGCGGTGCCTATTACTCGTACGATTACGATACCCGTACACAGGGCGCTGCGACCGGCCAGGTGCCGAACGAGACGAAGCTCACGTCCAAGTACTACATCGGTAAGTTCACGAGCTACCTTACCGACGACCTTACGTTCACCACGACGTATGGTAAGGGCACGACTGGTGACTTCCTGACGAATCCGGGTGGCGGCGGTCTTCCTTACATCAGTGGCTTCCGCACACAGGATCCGTTGCTTAATGGTGGCGTTCCTCGTAATAACGCCAACCCTGCCTTGTACTCGCAAGCACCAGATGCGGGCAGCACCACGCATGGTCTTCGTGCCGACCTTGAATGGCAGATTGGTGATCACCGCTTGACCGGTGGTATCGACAACATGAAGTTCAGTGCGAAAGACGAAGGTCAGTCGACAAGTGGCCCGGGTTACGCCTGGATCTACTCGCAGTCGCAGACGCCCAATTCGCCCATCTCCCGTGGTTTCGGCATTGGCCCTCCGGGTGGCCAGGGCTACTACGTTCAGAAGTACATCTTCTCGACAACCACAAGCATGTCGGTGAAGCAGAAGGCTTACTACCTCGAAGACAAGTGGCAGATCAACGACAAGGTCCTGCTCAGCGTCGGTATCCGCAACGATAAGTTCACCAACTACAACAACGTCGGTGCTTCCTACGTCGACAGCGGTAACCAGTGGGCTCCGCGTATTGGCGCGAGCTGGGACGTGTTCGGTGATTCGTCGCTCAAGATCTACGGTAACCTCGGCCGGTACTATCTCGCGCTGCCCAACAGCGTCGCGATCCGTGGCGCCTCGTCGTCGACATATACTCGCGAATACTTCACCTATGGTGGCATTGACGCGAATGGTGTTCCGACGGGCCTCAAGGCACTGGGCCCAGGTCCGGTTTCCACCAACGGCGAATATGGTCAGGTCAACGACGCTAAGTCGGTCGCTGCTTCGAACCTGAAGTCGCAGTACCAGGATGAAGCCATCCTCGGTTTCGACAAGACCCTCGGACCCTCTTGGGTCACGGGTGCGAAGCTGACGTACCGCAAGCTACAGACCGCAATCGATGACGTCTGCGATACGGACAAGCTTGCAGCGAAGATGGTTGCAAATGGTCAGGATCCGGATAGCGTCACGATTCCGGGTTGCGTGATCTTCAATCCGGGCGAGACGAATACTTTCAGTCTTGCGAATGCCAATGGCAACGGTCGTACATCTGTCAGCATGACGACTCAGGACTGGGGCTTCTCCGAGGGAGCCAAGCGTAAGTATTACGCATTGGATCTCTACCTCGAGCATCCGTTCGACGGTAAGTGGCAGGGTCGCTTGGACTACACGTTCTCGCGCAGCTACGGCAACACGGAAGGTCAGGTTAAGTCGGATATCGGCCAGAACGACATCTCGAAGACGCAGGACTGGGATGCTGCCGCACTGATGGAGAATTCCAACGGCTTGCTGGCTAACGATCGTCGTCACCAGATCAAGGCCTACGGCAGCTACGCGTTCACGCCGGAATGGATGGTCTCCGGCTCGCTGCGTATCGTGTCCGGTGGTCCGAAGACCTGCCTTGGCTACTATGCCGGTTCGCAGCTCGATTCGAAGGGTAATCCGGGTGGCTACGGTTCGGCTGGTACCGATCCGCTCCAGGGCTACTACTCGTCGTACCACTTCTGCAATGGCGTTCCGTTCCACCCCGGCGACAATCGTCAGCCGTGGACGAAGAACCTCGATCTGGCGGTGACGTACCGTCCGGCGTTCGCGGACCACAAGCTCGCGTTCTCGCTGAACGTGTTCAACGTGACCAACGAGCGTAAGGTCATGCAGACCGATGCAACGTACGAAGACACACCGGGAACGGTCCTCAATACGTACAACATTGGGACGTACTACCAGAACCCGCGTTACATGCGTCTCTCCGCTACGTACGATTTCTGATCGTATAAGCGGAAGCGGGTTGGCCGCCTGCCTTTCGAGGCAAGCGGCAATATGAAAAACGCCACCCTCTTGGGTGGCGTTTTTTTTATTCGTGGCAGAACGCTAATCGTGATTGTCCCTGGTTTTCGAGGGAATGGTGCGGCTCCTGTGCACAATGAGGTCGGTCTAATTTCGTCGCGAATTGGGCGATCTGGAACAGATCGCCTCCAGGCCGGTGGTGTTTTATTGGTGAGGCCAAATGGCTGATAGGTAAGTACTTTCGCAATTTGGTATGCAAGTACCAGTCGGCAAGTCCCCGATCTGCAGAGCACCTCTCAGTTCGGACAGCCCCGACCCTTCGGCATCTTGACTTTTCTGCGGACATTTTTGCCGCTATCCTTCTACGTTCCCCCCGGAAGGCGTGCTACATACGCGCGCGTACTTTCCGCGATTCTTCATAGGTACTTTGACGAGGTTCAACCATGCGCAGGATCTTCTTGTCGCTGACGTCCGTGGCCGCACTGGCCCTCGCCGGCTGCAATCACTCTTCAGATGGCTCGCAGCAGCAGGCTGCCGGCGGTGGCGATACCGGCTCCGCCAACACCGTGAGCGGCACCGTCGCCCTGCGCGATACCAGCAAGACGCTTTCCCCGGCCGCTAAGCTCGACATCGTTATCGTCGATGTCACGGCCCAGAACGGCACACCGCTGGCTTCCAAGACGATCCAGCCGGTCACGCTGCCCGCGCAGTTCAAGCTCGACGTGAACCCCTCCGACGTCAACCCGAACGACATCTATATCGTCGAAGCGACCATCACCGATGGCGAGCGCACCTACACCATGCCGCTCAAGGCGCCGGTGCTGACCAAGGGTGGCAAGAACACCGCGGACATCCAGCTCGTCGGTGTAGCCACCGCGGGCGAGAAGGAACTGGCCGGGTTCAACGGCGTCAAGAAGAACATCGGTGGCATGAAGGTCACCCAGGGCACCGAGCTGAAGGAAGGCGCGTCGCGCGGCTGGCAGATATTCAAGCAGGGCAACGAAGTGCAGTTCATCCGTGAGCTCGTCGACTACGGCGACAAGGGTTTCACGTCGACGGACTACGCATACAAGAACGGCAAGGCCTGGGTCATCGTCCAGGAGAAGAAGCCCAGCAAGGACGGTAAGCCGACCTCGATCGAGCGTGCCGGCTGGAACGATGCGGGCGAACTCGTGCTGAAAGACAACCAGGCCGGCAGCAAGACCGACGTTCTCTCAGACGATGCCGCCAACGAACTGCGCAAGCAGGCTGAAGGCATTTACGCGAAGGTTGGCGGCGGCAAGAAGTAAGCCGCAACCTTCACGACAAAAAACGCCGGCTTTCGCCGGCGTTTTTTTGCCTGTTGTAGGAGCGCTCTCGAGCGCGATCCTTACGGAGCGAGCCTTCCGGGATCGCGCCGACGCGGAAGAAAAACATAGACGCAAAAGATCCTCAGCATTCCGTACTCAGGGATCGCGCTCGAGAGCGCTCCTACAGGGAAGCGCTTCGAGTGCGTTCCTGGCTAGATCAGAACGCCAGCTTCACGCCAAGATTCAGACCGTTGTACTTCTGGCTGTTGTCGCTGAAGCGGCCGCTGTAGCTGACCCAGCCGCTCCATGCCTTGTCGAAGTCGGCGAAGAGGCCGAGATCGGCGGTGCCCCAGGTCTTGTCCGGCGAGAAGCCTTCCAGAGCGAAGCGGCCGTTCATGCTCGTCAGGCCGGCTTCGACCAGGCGCGGGTCGGCCTTGCTGTCGTGGTTCCACGCCACTTCCGCGAACGGATGTAGCAGCGTGCTGCCCGCCTGCCAGTTGCCCTGCAGACGCCAGCCGAGAGTGGCGATCTGCGAGTTGCGGCGCTGCTTGCCGAAGACCATGGCCGAGCTGTCGTTGCTGTATTCGTTGTAGCCGCTGACGCGGATGTTCTGCCATTCGACCGTCGCGAACGGGCCGGTCTTCAGCGTTTCGCCGCCGAACCACCAGCCGCCGGTCAGGGCAGCGCCAACGTGCGAACCATCGGTTTTGCCGGTTTCGGTGCGGCGGGCGGTGCCGAGGTCGAAGGTGCGGTCGATGTTGGTGAAGCTAAGCTGGCCGAAGCTGCCGTAGCCGCCGACGTAGCCGCCACCGTTGTGATACAGCACGTAGCCGGACGCGGCGATGTCCTGCATCTTGTAACCGCCGCCGCCGGAGAAGTCGGCATTGTTCTGGGCGATGCCAAGAGCGATACCGGCCGAGACGTTGTCGGATGCGCGGACGTCCGCACCGACGGTCAGGTTCACGTTGTCGCTATCGGTCTTCGGCGAGTTGGCGCCGGCCTTGAACTTCTGCTGGCCGTAATCGACCGCCGCGAAGACGCGCGTTTCGCCACCGAAGTTATCGGTCAGCATCTGGTTTCGCAGCGTGCGGGTGTGCGCAGCATTCGACGCCAGGGCGGATTCGCCCAGCAGCGAGATCTTCTGCGGCGCGGTGATGATCGAGACCGCGTACTGGCTGAGCAGTGCATGCGCGGCGGTCGTCGGGTGGATGCCGTCGGCGAACAGGTAGCTGTTGTTCGCGCCGGCCTCGACCAGCGTGTTCGGCGTGCAGGTCAGCGAGCTTTGCGTGGTACAGGCCGGCGTCGTGACGTTCTTGAAGCCGTACTTCGACGGATTGGCGATCACTTCGTTGAGCAGCGAATACGTATCGATCGGCACGATGCCGCGATCCATCTGGGCGAGGCCGCCGGTCAGGACGCCGTTGTAAAGCTGGGACAGCTGGGTGATCTGGCCCGAGGCCGCAGCGCCGGCGGCAAGCGCCATCGGCGTCTTGCCGACATCGGGCAGGTTGAAGACGACGATGGTCTTCGCGCCAGCTGCCTGCAGCGCCTTGATGGTGCCGACTTCCTGGGTGGCGGCGGTAGCGACGATGACCTGCGCGTTGGCGGGGTCCTGCGTCGCGGCGAGAAGATCGTTGGCGCCGATCCACATGGTGTACAGCGCATTCGGATTCGCCTTGCCGCCGTTGGCGGCAAGATAGGTCTGAACCTGCGTGATGGACGAAGGCACCGGGTTGGCGAGGGCGACGCGAGCGCCGCCGTAGGCGTAGTCGGTGCCACCCTTGATCGACGGGGTAAGCGACAGGTTGAAATAGGTCGCAATGTTCTCGACCGCTACGGTGCCCGGATTGGTCGTGAAGCGCGCAGCCACCGGCGAACCGGAAAGGTAGGCGACATTGCCGCTGTCGCTCAGGCTGTCGCCGAACGAGACGACCTGCTGGAAATCGGTAGCGGCGGCGCCGGCACTGAAGAGCAGGGCGACGCTGATGGCGCCCGCGAGATGGCTGATACGCATGCTTACACTCCGTGTGGATGGGACGTTAGAGATTCGTTACGGTAATGCATGCCATACGCTTGCGCATGCTGCGCTGCACCGTGACGGTGTATGGCTTGTTGTCCTGTAGGGGTAGATGGCACTTTGTGGGAGTGCGCCTGCGCGCGAAGAGTACTCGCGGCAGCAACCGATTCTTGCCGGGTCCGGTGGGAGCGGACTTTGTCCGCGAAATCAGACTTGCGATCCCGGCCGTGACGCGACCGGGTTTTCGCGGACAAAGTCCGCTCCCACCAGGCAAGCTCACCAAGAATCGGCTGTTGCCGCGAGCACCTTTCGCCCGCAGGCGCGCTCCCACGGAAAGCGGAAGAGAGTGCGTTGTTATGGCACTCCCTTCCGCTACTTAGCGCTTTAGCGCCTTCGAGAACGCATCGGCGAAGGCGCTGTTTGCGGGCGCGGCCGCTGGCTTCGGCGGCGCGGCTGCCGGTCGACCACCGCCACCGCCCGGGCGACGACTGCCCTGACCCTGGGGCTCGTCGCGTGCGCCACCCGGTCGACCGGTGCGGGCTTCGCCCGGCACGTCGTCCAGACGCATGCTGAGTGCGATGCGCTTGCGGGGCAGGTCGACTTCCATGACCTTGACCTTCACGATGTCGCCGGCCTTCACCGCATCGCGTGGGTCTTTCACGAAGGTGTGCGAGAGCGCCGAGACGTGCACGAGGCCGTCCTGATGCACACCGACGTCCACGAAGGCGCCGAAGGCCGCCACGTTCGTTACGCGGCCTTCCAGCACCATGCCGACCTGGAGGTCCTTGAGATCTTCCACGCCCTCGGCGAAAGAGGGCGCGACGAACTCCGGGCGCGGATCGCGGCCGGGCTTTTCCAGCTCTTTCAGGATGTCGCGTACGGTGGGTACGCCGAAGGTGGTATCGGTGAAGTCCTCGGCCTTGAGCCCACGCAGGAACGCCGTGTCGCCGATGACCTGCTTCACCTCGCGCCCGCATTGCTTGAGGATGCGTTCGACGACGGGGTAGGCCTCGGGGTGAACCGAGCTGGCGTCCAGCGGATTGCTGCCACCGGCGATGCGCAGGAAGCCCGCGCACTGCTCGAATGCCTTGTCGCCAAGACGCGGCACTTTCAGCAGATCCTTGCGGCTAGGGAACGGACCGTTGGCATCGCGGTACTTGACCACGTTCTCGGCGACGCTCGTCGACAGGCCAGCAACGCGCGAAAGCAGCGGTGCGGAGGCCGTGTTCACATCGACGCCAACCGCGTTGACGCAGTCCTCGACCTTCGCGTCGAGCGCGCGGGCGAGCTTCACCTGATTCACGTCGTGCTGATACTGGCCGACGCCGATTGCCTTGGGTTCGATCTTCACCAGTTCGGCGAGCGGGTCCTGCAGGCGACGGGCAATGGACACCGCGCCACGGATGGATACATCGATATCGGGAAATTCGCGCGACGCGAGTTCGGATGCGGAGTACACCGATGCACCCGCTTCGCTGACGACGATTTTCGACAGCGCCAGGTCCGCATACTTCTTGATGACTTCGCCCGCGAGCTTGTCGGTTTCGCGAGACGCCGTGCCGTTGCCGATGGCCATCAGGTTCACGCCATGCTGCTTGCACAGCTGCGCGATGCGCGCGATGGACTGATCCCATTGGTTGCGCGGCTCGTGCGGATAGATCGTGTCGTAGGCGAGCAGCTTGCCGGTGGCATCGACGATGGCGAGCTTGCAGCCGGTGCGGATACCCGGATCGAGGCCCATCACGGTCTTGTTGCCCGCCGGTGCGGCCAGCATCAGGTCTTTCAGGTTTTCGCCGAAAACCCGGATCGCTTCGTCTTCCGCACCCTCGCGGACACGTCCGAACAGGTCCAGTGTCAGATGCAGGTGCAGCTTTACCCGCCACGTCAGGCGAACGGTTTCGCGCAGCCAGGTGTCCGCGGCGCGGCCACGATCGAGGATGCCGGCATGCGCGGCCACGCGGCCCTCGCCTTCGGCATGCCCCTGATCGGCGTCCAGCGCCGGGTTGAGGTCGATCTCCAGCACGCCCTCGTTGCGCGCGCGCATCAACGCCAGCAGGCGGTGCGAAGGAATTTTGCCGACCGGTTCGCTGTGGTCGAAGTAGTCGCGGAACTTCGCGCCCTCGTTTTCCTTGCCGGCAACGACCTTCGCCCGGATCTGACCCTTGTCCCACAGCCAGTCGCGCAGTTCGCCGACCAGACCGGCGTCTTCGGCAATGGTTTCCATAAGGATCGCGCGGGCGCCATCCAGAGCAGCCTTGGTGTCGGCGACGCCCTTTTCGGCATCGACGAAACCGGCGGCCAGTGCTTCGGGGTTCTGCGAGGGGTCTTCGCGCAGGCCGGTAGCCAGGGGCTCCAGACCGGCTTCGCGCGCGATCTGTGCCTTCGTGCGGCGCTTGGGCTTGTAGGGCAGGTAAAGGTCTTCGAGACGGGCCTTGGTGTCGGCGGACATGATGTCGGCCTTCAGCGCGTCGGTCATTTTGCCCTGTTCGACGATGCTGTCGACGATCGCGGCGCGGCGATCCTCCAGTTCGCGCAGGTAGCGCAGACGCTCTTCGAGCAAGCGCAGCTGGATGTCGTCCAGGCCGCCGGTGACTTCCTTTCGGTAGCGGGCGATGAAGGGGACCGTGGCGCCACCGTCCAGCAGTTCTACCGCCGCGCGTACCTGTTCGGTCTTTGCGGCGATGTCATGGGCAATACGTTCTTCGATGCTCTGCATGTCGTTCCTGTGCGGCGGCCGGAGGGCCGCTTACTGCGATTCCGGCCGCCGATGATAGCAAGCCGCACAGGAGACGCCTCCGGCGTGCCGGTCAGGCGTTGAACGAACCGCCGCCGTTATAGGGCGGCGCCGCGGCTGTGACCTCGCCGACGCGCCCTTGCAGGACCAGCGTGCCCGCGAGCATGTCGTGCACGCCCTGCTTGCGCTCCGTCCATGCGGCGACGAGGTAGCAGATCATGGGAATCAGCCAGATGACGACGTTCACCAGGCGAACGGCGTTGCGGCCAAGGCTGCGGCCGAACGAGAGGCGTTCGCCCTGCATGTCGGTCACGCGAAGGCCTACAGCCAGCTTGCCGGGCGTCGCCTGCCACTTCGAGCATTCGAAGGCGGCGTAGTAGATGAAGCCGGCAATCGTCGTCGCCAGGCTGATCGGCCGCAGCGCGGCAACATAACCCGACATCGCGTTCACACGGTCGCTGCCTACGACGTCCATGAAGTGGCTGGCCGCGCCGGCCAGCCCCATCGACAGCGCGATGACCGTGAAGGGCACGAGCAGGATGAGGTAATCGATCACCCAGGCCGCGAAGCGCAGCCAGAATCCGGCGTAGAGCGGTTCCGCCACGTCGGTGATGCCGAGAAACGGGGGCGGGGAGGGCGGAGCCGTCGCCGGGCCGGGTTCGGGCCGCGCGTCCGGAAAGAGCTCGCCGAGCGGGCGCCAGTCGGTCATCCCCTCGTACCAGCCGAGTTCGTCCGGGCGATACGTTCTGTCGCGCAACCATGCGCGAACCTCGTCTTCGGTATAAGGCCCGAGGCGTTCGCCCTGTCGTCCAATCCAGACCTGCTTGGTCATCGTTCTGCTCGCGCGGCTATTCTCCGCGCATCATGCCATAGGCGGCGCGGATGCCCGATCAGGCGGCGCGACGTTTCAGGTGCACCAGCAGCAACGAAATCGCCGCGGGCGTCACGCCGCTGATGCGTGCGGCCTGACCGATGGTTTCAGGCAGGGTGCGCTTGAGCTTGCCCAGGACCTCGGTCGACAGTCCGCGTACGCGGTCATAGTCGAACCCGGACGGAATGGCCGTGGTCTCGTGCCGGCGTTGACGTTCGATCTCTTCGCGCTGGCGCTCGAGATAGCCGGCGTACTTGGCCTGTACTTCGACCTGTCCCGCCACTTCCGGATCGTCGACCGCCGGACCCAGCTCGGCGACCGCGGTCAGGGCGGCGTAATTCATCTCGGGGCGGCGCAAAAGGTCGAGGGCATGCGTCTCGCGACTGACGGCGATGCCCAGCGAGCGTTCCACCGCCGCGCCCAATGTGTTCGTGGGGGCTGCCCAGATGCCACGCAGGCGCGCGGTCTCGCGTTCGACGGCTTCCCGCTTGTTTTCCAGGCGATGGAAGCGATCGTCGGGCACGACGCCGCGGGCGTGGCCTTCGGGGGTCAGGCGCAGGTCGGCATTGTCTTCGCGAAGGTGCAACCGATACTCGGCGCGCGACGTGAACATGCGGTAGGGCTCGATCGTGCCGTTCGTGGTGAGGTCGTCGATCAGTACGCCGATATAGGCTTCGTCGCGACGCGGGTACCACGGCGCTTCGCCGCGCGTGGCCAGCGCGGCGTTCATGCCGGCGATCAATCCTTGCGCGCCCGCTTCTTCGTAGCCGGTCGTGCCATTGATCTGGCCCGCGAAATACAGGCCCGGGATGTTCTTCGTCTCCAGCCACGGATGCAGTCCGCGCGGGTCGAAGTAGTCGTATTCGATGGCGTAGCCGGGACGTGTGATGTGCGCGTTCTCGAACCCGCGAATGGAGCGCACCAGGGCGTACTGCACATCGAATGGCAGCGAGGTCGAGATGCCGTTGGGATAGATCTCGAAGGTGTCGAGACCTTCCGGTTCCACGAAGATCTGGTGCGACGATTTCTCGGCGAAGCGCACGACCTTGTCTTCGATGGACGGACAGTATCGCGGACCCACGCCTTCGATCTGACCGCTATACAGCGGCGAGCGATCGAGCGAGCCGCGAATAAGATCGTGCGTCGCCTCGCTGGTGTGCGTGATCCAGCAACTGACCTGTCGCGGGTGTTCGCGCGCCGAGCCCATGAAGGAGAAGTGCGGTGCGGGATCGTCGCCCGGCTGTTCTTCCAGCACCGAAAAATCGATGCTGCGGCTGTCGATGCGCGGCGGTGTGCCGGTTTTCAGGCGGTCGGCGGCCACGGGCAGTTCGCGCAGGCGAGCGGCCAGCGTGGATGCCGGCGGATCGCCCGCGCGGCCACCGGCATATTGCGCAGGGCCGATATGGATCTTGCCCGCGAGAAACGTTCCCGCGGTCAGTACGACGGTGGCGGCGTGGAAATCGAGCCCCATCTGCGTGCGTACGCCGATGACACGACCGTTCTCGAGTAACAGGTCGTCCACCGCTTGCTGGAAAAGCTGCAGATTGGGCTGGGTTTCGACGATGTGGCGAATCGCCGACTTGTAGAGCGCACGGTCGGCCTGGCAGCGCGTGGCGCGTACCGCCGGTCCCTTGGACGCGTTGAGCGTGCGCCACTGGATGCCGGCGCGATCGGCGGCGTGGCCCATGGCGCCACCCAACGCGTCGATTTCCTTGACCAGATGTCCCTTGCCGATGCCGCCGATCGCCGGATTGCAGCTCATCTGACCGATGGTTTCGATGTTGTGGCTGAGCAGCAGCGTGCGGGCGCCTACGCGAGCCGCCGCAAGCGCGGCTTCGGTGCCGGCGTGGCCGCCGCCGACCACGATCACGTCATAGGTTTCGTTGTGAAGCATGGCATGGGGCTCGGGCTTAAGGCCGGGACGCTATTTTAGGCGTTTCCGCTGGTGTCTGTATGACCATTGCCCGCAACGCCTTCCCAGGCCTGCTCTTGTGGGAGCGCGCTTGCGCGTGATTCCTGCGGAGCGAGACTCTGTTCCTTCGATGACGCGAGGCGGTTTGCTAGCTGGGCTGCGGTGATTGTTGGCGTCCTGCTCCGCAGGAATCGCGCGCAAGCGCGCTCCCACAAAAAAGCGGTACGGAGTCGGGCCTGGGCGGGTGGCATGATCCCTGCTTCCTGAATCCGGCACTTCTCCCGGGCAGACGCTGCGCGATAAGACGCGCGCCGAGACCGAACGACAGGGGTTTGGTCGCGTGCCGGAGGAAGGAAGCGGGATGCGGGCAGGGATGCCCCATTCGATCCGAGAATGAGATCTGGCGCCCGGCGGTCTCAGGAACAGGGGGAATCCAGGATGACCGTGTTGCCGGGCGCCAGAAACCGGATGACTGGCACGAAAGACAAGCCGCGACGCTAAGTCGCGGCTTTTTTCGTTGGGGTTAAGTTAGCGCCGATTAAGTGAACCATGTGTGACTTTTCCGTTCAGTCCCTACCGGAAATCGGCAATTCGTGACGCACAGCGTCAGTTTTGTGCACTTCTGGCCAGGTCGAATGTGACGTGGTTCACACTCATCGTTTGCTCCGGCAGCCATGGCACGGCGGTTGCACAACTACTTTACCCAGGTCGGCAGTGCCGGAGGACGTCATGAACGCCGTTATCGCCATCGAGCCGGACTTCCGCCATCACGACCTGATCATCGAACTGGGCCAACTGGAAATGGCGATGGAACACCTGGCCGTGCAGTCCGGCAGCGAGAGCGACGCGTTGCGTCCCCGTATCGAGCAGCGCATGGCCCAGCTTCGCGAAGTCTTGCGCGACTACGCGAACTGACCGATCGGGTCAGCCCAGGGCCACCCGGCCCAGGATGTCGGTCAGGTCCCGCGACAGATCGCTGCGTCCCGCCAGTTCCGCCACCACGGCGTGTGCCGCTTCCCGGCGTAGGGGTTCGAGCCGCTTCCAGCCGTTGAAGGCCGTCGCCACGCGGGCCGCGACCTGGGGATTGAGTCCGTCCAGCACCACCAGCCGTTCGGCCAGCCAGCGATAAGCCGCGCCGTCGGCCCGGTGAAATCCCGTGGGATTGGCGCGGGCGAACAAGCCGATCAGGGCCTGGACGCGATTCGGATTGCGCATCGTAAAGGTCGCATCGCGTTCCAGCGCCTGCACGCGTTCCAGTGCGTCATCGCCCGGCAACTGCGCCTGTACGGCGAACCACTTGTCGAGTGCCAGGGCGTTGTCCGCGTAGCGCTCGCGAAAATGCGCGATCGAAGCCGCCGCACCGTCCGCGCTGGTGGTCGCCAGCACGGTCAGGGCGGCGAGGCGGTCGGTCATGCCCGGTGCTTCGTTGTACTGCGCCAGTGCAAGGGCGCGCGCGTCCGATTCGTCGACGGCGGCGATCAGGTCCAGCATCCGCCGTTTGAGCTGGCGAGCTGCCTGACTTTGCGCGTCGAGGGCGCCGGTCGTTCGTGCATGCAGACTTTGGTATCGCTGGCGAAGCGTCGACGCGCCGATGCGCGAGGCGAGCGCGGCAAGCAACGTTTTCCGTGTCGCGCGGATACGGTCCGGATCGCGCTCGGCCTGGCGCTCCACGAGTTCGATTTCGCCGGGCGGTGTCAGCAGCTCGGCCAGCAGTGCGTCGTCGATGGCCTCGTTGCCGAACAGGGCGGCGAGGGCGTCGGTCCACGCCGCAACGGCTGCGCTGTCCCGCTTTCCGTCGCGCAGGTCGTCGTAAGCCAGTGCCGCAAGTTGCTGTCCCGCTTCCCAGCGATTGAAGCCGTCGACATCGTGACGTAGCAGCACCGCCAGTTCATCGGGCGCGTAGTCGAACTCCAGAATGACCGGTGCGGAAAAACCGCGCAGCAGCGACGGCACCGGTGCAACGTCGACGTCGTCGAATACGTAAGTGGCCTCGGCCTGATCGATGATTATCGTGAGTTCGGTATCGACCGGTCCGGTTCCTTCGCGAAACTTGAGCGGCAGCATGCGTCCGTCGGTGGCGAACAGCGCGAGCTTCACGGGAATCGGCAGCGACCGCTTTTCGGCCTGACCCGGACCCGCCGGCGTGCGCTGGCGAAGTTTCAGCGTATAGCGACGCGCATCGGCGTCGTATTGCCCGCTGGCAGACAGGCGTGGCGTGCCGGCCTGTCCGTACCACGCGAGATAGGGTGTGAGGTCGATGTCGTTGGCATCGCCCAATGCGGAGAGAAAGTCTTCGATCGTTGCGGCGTCGCCATCGTTGCGTTCGAAATACAGATCCATGCCGCGGCGGAAGCCATCCTTGCCCAGGCGGCCGGCAAGCATGCGCACCAGTTCGGAGCCTTTCTCGTACACCGTCGCGGTGTAGAAATTATTGATCTCGCTGTATTCGGCCGGACGGACCGGATGCGAAAGCGGACCCGCATCTTCGGGGAACTGCGCACGGCGAAGCAGTGCCACGTCTTCGATGCGCTTCAGCGGTGCGGAATTCATGTCGGCCGAAAAGCTCTGCTCGCGGAAAACGGTCAGGCCTTCCTTCAGGCTTAGCTGGAACCAGTCGCGGCAGGTGACGCGGTTGCCGCTCCAGTTATGGAAGTATTCGTGGGCTACCACGGCTTCGACGTGACGATATTCGTCGTCGGTACTGGAGTCCGCGTCGGCCAGCAGATACTTCGCGTTGAAGATGTTCAGGCCCTTATTTTCCATCGCACCCATGTTGAAGTCGTGCGTGGCGACGACATGGAAAACATCGAGGTCGTAATTGCGCCCATAGGTTTCCTCGTCCCAGCGCATCGAGCGCACGAGCGAGTCCATCGCGTAGTGGCAGCGATCAATGACGTCGGCTTCGGCCCAGATATGCAAGGCGACGGGGCGACCGTCCGCAGTGGTGTAGTCCTGGCTGATGCGTGCCAACCGGCCCGCCACCAGGGCGAACAGGTAACTCGGTTTCGGGTGAGGATCGACGAAGCGCGCCCAATGGCGGCCACCTTCCAGGTCACCCTCGCCATCGGGGTTGCCGCCCGCGAGGAGGACGGGAAAACGTTCGCGATCGGCGCGTAGCGTCACTGTGTACTTCGAGAGGACATCCGGCCGGTCGGGGAAAAACGTGATGTGCCGGAAGCCTTCGGCTTCGCACTGGGTCAGCAGGAAGCCCGTGTCGCGGCTGCCCGACAGGTACAGCCCTTCCAGCGCCGTATTCTCGGCGGGACGAAGGCCGACGCGGGTTTCGACGACGCACGAGTCCGCATCGATCGCAATTTCCAGCGTACCGTTACCGAGGATGTAATCGTTCGGTCCGAGCTGGCGACCATCCACACTGACCGAAAGCAGTTCCAGCCCTTCGCCGTTCAGGCGGAGCGGCTCGTTCGCCATGCGCCGCAGATCGAGCTTCGTTATGACGTCCGTCCGGTCGATCCCGAGGTCGAAATCGAGATCGACATGCTCGACGTGCCAGGCGGGGGCGCGGTAATCGGCAAGGTGGATGACGGAGGTTGCGGCGTCGGCGCGATCGTTCATGGAGGGGGCATGTGAAGGCTGAACAGGCAGGCTAACATGCGGTCGGATTCGTCAAAAGGAAGCCTCCATGTCCCGCTTTACCACTGGTCATGCATCGCTCGGAGACGAGCCGCTGCTGGTTCTCGTCGATGCGGACGGCGACCGGAGCGTGCGAATCGCCCGGCGTGGCGCGACCGTCCTGGCCATTGAACTACCCGTGGGTCCTCGCCTGCGCAACATTGCCGACGGCTTTCGCGATCCGCAGGAACTTGCGACCCAGAAGGGCTCCCGCTTTGCCATCATGACGCCGTTCGCCAATCGCGTAGCCGATGCCCGGTATACGTTCGAGGGCAACACGTACGACCTCCTGCCCGGTGCCGAGGGTGCGGATCGGGCGATCCGCCATGGATTTCTGCGCAACGTCGTATTCGACGTGCAGCGGGAGTATGCGGACGACAAATCCGCCTCCGTTACCCTGGTCAGCCATTCGATCCGGCCGGGTACGCATGCTGGTTATTCCTTCGCCATCGACATCGCGGTGACCTTCACGCTGGACGACAGCGGTCTCACCGTCGAGGCGAAAACCCGCAACGTCGGCGATCATCCGGCGCCGACGTTCTTTGGCTGGCATCCGTACTTCCGCCTATCCGATGGACCCATCGCGGAATGGGAACTGACCATTCCCGCCGACACGCTGATCGCCACGGACGCCGACTACATCCCTCTGCCCGGCACGCGTGCATGGCAGGCGCTGGATAAAGCGGATCGTTCGTTCGACTTCCGTACGCCGCGCCCGATCGGCGACATCGAACTCAACCATACCTATGCCGACCTGCGCCTCGATACGGATGGGCGTGCCCGTACCCGTCTGCGCGATCCGAAGACCGGCGTTTCCATTGCTGTCTGGCAGGAGCATGGCGTCATGCTGGCCTTTACGGCGGACACGGTGAATCGCGATGCGCGCCGTGCGGTAGCGCTCGAACCCATGGAGTGCATGGCCGACGCCTTCAATCGCGACGACTGCAAGCCGCTGGTGACGCTGGCGCCCGGTGACGAGCGTCGTTTCGTATGCGGCGTGGAGTTCCGCGCATGACGCTACCCAGCCTGGACGACATTCGTTCGGCCGCCGCCCGCATCGCGCCCCATGCTGTCGTCACGCCTGTCATGCGCAGCGATCGTATCGACGCGCTTGTCGGCGTTCCCGTTTACTTCAAGTGCGAAAACCTGCAACGCGGTGGCGCGTTTAAATTCCGCGGGGCGTCGAATGCCGTCTGGTCGCTCGACGATGCCGCCGCGTCGAAGGGCGTCGTGACCCATTCGTCGGGAAACCACGGCAACGCGCTGGCGCTGGCGGCGAAATCCCGGGGAATTCCCGCGCATATCGTCGTCCCCGACGGTGCCGTGCAGACCAAGGTCGACGCCATCGTTGCCGCGGGCGCGATCATCCACCGGTGTGCGCCCACGCAAGCCGCGCGCGAGGCTGCGGCCGCCGAAATACAGGCCGCCACGGGCGCCGACCTGGTCCATCCGTATGCCGATGCCCGTGTCATCGCGGGGCAGGGCACGCTGGTTCCCGAGCTGTTGCGACAGGCTCCCGGTCTCGACGTGGTGCTGTTCCCCGTTGGCGGTGGCGGCCTCGCGGCCGGTTGCTCCATTGCCGCACACGGCATCGATCCGGCGATTCGTCTCTTTGGCGCCGAACCCTCTGGTGCCGACGATGCATTTCGTTCGCTGCGCGACGGGCATCGTGTCGGCCCGTTCGTGCCCGATACGATCAGCGACGGCCTGCGCACGCTGATCGGGGAACCGAATTTCGAAGCGTTGCGCGAACACGCGGTCGAGGTGCTGCCCGTGTCCGACGCCGAAACCATTGCCGCGATGAAGCTGCTCTGGTCCGAGCTGAAGATCGTCGTGGAGCCGTCCAGCTCCACGGTGCTGGCGGCGTTGCTGCGTTATCCCGGGCGTTTCGCGGGACGGCGTGTCGGCGCGGTGTTGACCGGCGGCAACGTCGATCTGGACGCGCTGCCCTGGTGACTTGCGTCAGGAACGACCGGCGGGGCGGCCAAAGCCGAAACCGGTGACGGCGACCAGGCCGGCAAGAATGAAAATGACGCCGACACCCTCCATGGGTGTCGGGCGTTCTCCCAGGATGACCCACGCCATCAGTACGCTGGTGACCGGTACGGCCAGGCTGGCAACCGACGCAACCGCGGTCGACAGACGTTTGACCACGAATAGCCATAAGCCCCAAGCGACGCTGGACGCCAGGATCACGCTATAGGCGAGTCCGCCCAGGAAGGCCGGCGTCCAGGCGATCTCGCGCTGCGGGACGCACAAGGCCACGACGACAAGGGCCATCGCGCCGAACATCATCTGCCATGCGGTGAGGGTCAGCGGCGCCGGATTGTGCAAGCGGAATATCCGTTTGCTGAGTACCGTCCCCAGTGCCCAGAATCCGCCGCCGGCCAGCGCGCATATCGTACTGATGGTGCTGCCCAGGCCATGCCAGGGTTCGATGACGCAGGTCAGGCCCAGCGCCGCGAGCAGCAGGCCCACGACATGGCGGCGTGTGGGACGCTCTTCCAGCAGCACCCAGGCGAGCAGCACGGCCCAGAACGGCATCGCATACGCGAGCAGTGCGACATGCCCCGCGCCACCGCTGACCAGCGCCAGTTGCCCCAACCCCTGGAAGGCCGCGGTCTGGCTAAGCCCTACGAGCGCCGTCGACAGAATCGGTGGTGGGCGCATTGGCTGACGGGTTGCCAGCAGTACCCCGAAAAGCAGCGCTGCGCCGAGCGAATAACGCAGGGCGGCAAAGTCGAACGGGCCGGCATAACGCAGGACCTGCTTCATCACGATCCAGCTATACGCCCAGATGACGACGGTGATGCCCAATGCGACGACAGCGTTCCGACGTGGGGAATCTTCATTCATGCGCACGGACACCGATGCTCAAAGCGGACATTATCGCTGCGATAGCTTGGATATTCTCCGTCCGCACAAAGGAGAATGCCGTGAATATCAAGCGCTGTGCATGGGCGGACCAAAGCGACATAGAACGCGAATACCACGACAGGGAATGGGGCGTGCCGGTTCGCGACGATCGCGCGCTGTTTGAGTTTCTGCTGCTGGAGGGGGCTCAGGCCGGCCTGTCGTGGCGTACCGTGCTTGCGAAACGCGACAATTATCGCCGTGCTTTCCATGGTTACGACATCGAGCGCATCGCGGGCATGTCGGACGACGAGATGACCAAGCTCATGCGCGATCCGGGTCTGATCCGGAACCGGCTGAAAATCGGTTCCACGCGAAAGAACGCGCGCGCCGCCATAGCGGTCGTGGCCGAGCATGGTTCTCTGGCGACGTATCTGTGGTCGTTCGTGGGTGGCCAGACCATCGTCAATGCCTGGGAGCGCGCGGCGGACGTGCCCGCGCGATCCGTGGAATCGGATGCCATGAGCGCGGCGCTGAAGAAGCGCGGCTTCAGTTTCGCCGGCAGCACGATCTGCTACGCGTTGATGCAGGCGACGGGCATGGTCAACGACCACCTTGTCGATTGCCACAGCTACCGCTGATGGCTGGTTCATACTTTTGCATCGCTTCTGCGTAGGAGCTCGCTTGCGAGCTCCTACAGAGAGCGGCGCGACAGGGGACGATGTGATTTCTCAGCGACGCCGCGAGCCGCGCAGGCTATCGATCGGGAAACTCGCGATCTCGCCGCCTTCCGTACGACGCGACTGTCCCACCGGCGGTCCGAACGCATGCGCGGTTACGACTTCCCAGGTGGATGGAATCGTGCCGTCGACGCGCATGGCTTCGTACGCGTCGAGCATGCGACGGTAATGTTGCTTGCCGGTAAGCCCGCGCGAGCGGGCGCTATCGGCGTTCGTGGCGCCCAGTCCCTTCAGTTCGCGCAGCAGAGCCTGCGGGTCGGGATAGGTGAGCGTGTAGCGCTCCGCGAACAGCACCGGATCGCGCAGTCCGGAGGTCAGCATCGCATCGCCGACATCGTGCATGTCGAGGAATCGGGCCACGTGCGCGAACTCGTCGGATTGCGCCCAGGCCTCGCGCAGTTCCTTCAACGTATCCGGGCCGAACGTCGAGAAGGTCAGCAGACCGCCCGGCTTCAGGACGCGGGCGCATTCGGTAAACAGGCGCGCGATGTCGTCGCACCATTGAAAACAGAGATTCGAATGCAGCACGTCGACGCTATGGTCGGGAACCGGCAGCGAGTACGCATCCGCGCAAGCGCGCGAGAACGGTTTCAACCAGCCCGTATGTTCTTTCGCACGGCGCAGCATCGGTAGCGCGAGATCGATCGCGATTACCTGTGCCTTGGGATACTTTTTCTTTAGCAGCGCCGTGCCGCGACCCGTGCCCGCGCCGACATCGAGTACGCGTTCCGGCGTCTGTTCATAGATGTCCAGCCGTTCGATCAGCGACGACTGAACCTCGCGCTGAAGCACGTCATGCTGCTCGTAGGTGCCGGCGGCGCGGCCAAAATTGTGGCGCACCTGTCGGCGGTCGAAATGGAAATCGGTCATGCGAGTGCGCCAGTAAAGGATTGCAGGGCGTCGGCCATGGCATCGGCGTGGCCGATGAAGGGTGCGTGTCCCGCGTGGGCTATGTCGTTGAAGTCGCCGCCGCATGCGTTCGCCGACCACTCCATGGCGGCGGGATGCACGAGGCGATCGCGATGTCCCGCCATCCAAAGGCTGGCGGGCACCAGCTCGGGAAGCCGGTCGCGCATATCGGTGGTTTCCAGCAGGCGGATGCCTTCCTGAAGCACACGCGGATCCGGTTCGCCGCGCGCGAATGTTTCTTCGCGCAGTCGCCGGGCCTCGGCGCGCGGGTCGGCGCTGCCCATGGCTTCCAGTGCGATGAAGCGTTCCAGCGTCGCGCGATAGTCGGTTTTCAGATCGGCAGCAAGCTGGCGCACCATCGAAGCATCGTTGCCGTACGGCCAGGTGTCGTCGCGGACGAACTTCGGCGTGGAACACAGCATGGCCAGACCGAGGACGTGTTCGTGCCGTTCCAGTGCCGCGGTGAGCGCCACCAGTCCGCCAAGCGACCAGCCGAGCCAGACCGCCGGCGGCGTTGCCGCGGCGATGGCATCCGCGCAGGCGCGTGGTTCGAGCGGAATCGTGCTGTTTCGCGAATGTCCGTGACCGGGCAGGTCGACGAGGTACATCGTGAACGTGTTTTCCAACAGATCGGCCAGCGGCGCGAAAATGCCGCCGTGCATGGCCCATCCATGAATCAGCACCAGCGGAAAAGGCCCCGTGCCGCGTACCTCGATTGCAAGGTCGCTCATGCGTCGGCACTCGGCGCGAGCGTGGGATCGACCGCGCCGCGCTCGTCGAAGACGAAGCAGTCGCCTCGCCAGTGCGCGCCGCCCACTTCCTCGAAATATTTCAGGATGCCGCCTTCGAGCTGGTATACGTGATCGATGCCGACATCGCGCATATGGATGGCCGCCTTTTCGCAGCGGATGCCACCCGTGCAGAACGATACGACGGTCTTGCCGGCGAAGCGGTCGCGGTCCGCTGCCACCGCTTCGGGGAATGCCGTAAAGCTGGGCAGGCGATAATCGACAACGTTCTCGAATGTGCCGACGTCCACTTCGTAATCGTTGCGCGTATCCAGCAATACGACGGGACGACCCGAATCGTCGTGGCCCTGGTCCAGCCAGCGGCGCAGATCACCCGGCGCGACCGCGGGAGCGCGTCCGGCTTCCGGACGGATCAGCGGTGCGCGCATCGTGATGATTTCCTTCTTCAGGCGCACGCGCATGCGATGGAAGGGCGCGGCGTCCGAAAGGCTTTCCTTCGGCACGATGTCCGCGAAGCGTGTGTCCTCGCGCAGCCAGGTCATGAACGCTTCGATGCGATCGCGCGGCGCGGCCAGGAAGATATTGATGCCCTCCGGCGCGACCAGGATCGTGCCCTTCAGTTCGAGCGCGTCGCAGCGCGACTGGAACGCCACGCGCAGAGCTGCGCAGTCGTCCAGTCCGACGAACTTATAGGCGGAAATATTGAGGATCGACATCGGCATGGGAAGGGTCGAGCGGATGGGCATTATAGCAGCGGGGCCCGAACGGTCCTGCCCGGGCGCGCTCGCGCAGAGAGCCGGTGCCACGCCCGATCGAAGAGGCCGTCGGATTCGTGGAAAACGGTCACGGACGAGCGCCCATCGCGACGTTCAGCGCCTCGAGCAATCCATCGATCTGATCGGCCTCATGCGCCGCCGAAAGCGTCACCCGAAGCCGTGCCGAGCCGGCGGGCACCGTGGGCGGCCGGATCGCCGTGACCAGATAGCCCCGATCTTCGAGCCGTGTCGCAGCCCTCATGGCCAGGTCCGGATCGCCGAGCAGCAGGGGCTGGATCGCCGTCCGCGACGGCATGACAGGTAGGCCCAGCGCTTCCGCGCCGGCGCGAAACCGGGCGATATGGATGCCCAGCCGCTCCCTGCGACCCTCCGTATCGTCGCGGGCGATATTCAGCGCCACCCGTGTCGCCGCGGCCAGGGCGGGTGGCAGCGCGGTCGTATAGATATAGGTGCGTGCGAACTGGACGATGCCGTCGATCATGGCCGCAGGGCCGGCGACAAAAGCCCCTGCACAGCCAAGGGCCTTGCCCAGCGTCCCCATCAGCAAAGGGGCATCCGCCTGGGAAAGCCCCGCTTCGGCGAGAGATCCTGCACCCTGCGGCCCCAGCACGCCTAGTCCGTGCGCGTCGTCCACATACAGCACGGCGCCTTCGTCGCGGCAGATGCCGGCCAGTTCACGCAGCGGCGCGACATCGCCATCCATGCTGAAAACACCGTCGGTGGCGAGCAGCGCGCCGCGATCCGGCTCTGCCCGCAGCCCACGCATGGCGTCGCCCACATCGCCATGTGCGTAACGCTGCAGCCGCGAGCCCGCCAGCAATGCACCGTCGATCAGACTCGCGTGGTTCAGCCGGTCCTGCACACAGACCGACGTCCCGCGTGCAGCGACGTTGCCGGCTCCGAGCAGAGCCTGCATCGCGCCGAGATTGGCCATGACGCCGGTCGAAAACAGCAGCGCGCGTTCGCGTCCCGTCCAGTCCGCAAGCTGTTCTTCCAGCGCGGCGTGTTCGCGGTGATGTCCGGAAACCAGATGCGCCGCACCGCTACCGACGCCGTCGCGACCCGCCGCGGCGGTCAGTGCCACGACCAGGTCCGGATGGTCCGCGAGGCCGAGATAATCGTTGCTGCAGAAATCGACCAGGGTGCGTTCGCCGATACGGCGCAACGCACCCTCGCGCGCGTCGACGGTGCGCAACCGACGCAGCAGTCCGGCGTCCTCGCGTGCCGCGCGCGCCGTTTCCAGTCGTGCCAGCAGGTCGATCCGGCTCACGCCGCGTCGGCGCGTTCGACGATGTCGGCGTGCACGGTGCCCGGTTCGATTTCGACTTCCAGCGGCTTCAGGCCCAGGCGTTCGAACAGCCGGCGATCATGCTCGACGTCGGGGTTGCCCGTGGTCAGCAGTTTCTCGCCGTAGAAAATCGAATTGGCGCCCGCGGCGAAACACAGTGCCTGCAGCGCGTCGTCCATCGACTCGCGTCCGGCCGACAGGCGCACCACGGATTCGGGCATCAGGATGCGCGCCACGGCAATGCTGCGTACGAATTCGAACGGGTCCAGCGCCTCGGTGCCGGCGAGCGGCGTGCCGGGCACCTGCACCAGCTGGTTGATCGGCACGGACTCGGGATGTTCGGGAAGATTGGCCAGTGTCTGTAATAGCCCCGCCCGCTGTGCGCGCGACTCGCCCATGCCGACGATGCCGCCGCAGCAGGTTTTCAGGCCGGCTTCGCGCACGCATTCCAGGGTATCGAGGCGGTCCTGATAGTCGCGCGTATGGATAACCTCGCCGTAGAACTCCGGCGCGGTATCGAGATTGTGGTTATAGAAATCCAGACCCGCCGTCTTCAGGCGATTCGCCTGCGGCTGGGTCAGCATGCCCAGCGTCGCACAGGTCTGAAGCCCCAGCGCTTTCACGGCGCTAACGATATGCGCGACCTTTTCGACATCGCGATCCTTGGGCGAACGCCATGCCGCGCCCATGCAGAACCGGCTCGCCCCGGCGTCCTTCGCGGCCTGCGCGCGCGCGACGACAGC
Organism: Luteibacter sp. GL_149; assembly: GCF_057834065.1. NCBI lineage: Bacteria > Pseudomonadati > Pseudomonadota > Gammaproteobacteria > Lysobacterales > Rhodanobacteraceae > Luteibacter > Luteibacter sp. GL_149. Next base: position 4,370,752 of record NZ_CM174395.1, on the reverse strand, counting down.
CTCGACGCTCATCAGCTTTTCCGCTTTCACCCCTGTCGCATAGCGTGCGGCCTGCGGACAATACGCGCAGTCCTCGGGGCAGCCACCCGTCTTGATCGACAGAAGGGTCGATACCTGGACGGCGTTCGGATCATGGTTGGCGCGGTGCACGGTCTGTGCCTGGAACAGCAGATCGTTGAACGGCAAAGCAAAAAGTGCTTCGACCTCGGCGCGGGTCCAGTCGTGGCGGATGGCTGCGGGCATGGGTGTCTCCGTGGCTTGATACGCGAAGTGTGGGAAGCCCGAACCTGAACTGTCAACCTTCGTATGCGTATGTAGGTTGACAATATGCCCCCGCAGGATGCCTTACCATGACCACGGGACAATCTTAACGAGGACAAGGCGCATGACCGCAGGACAAGGCAGTTCCGGCAACGTACTGGCCGCGATTTGCAGCTTTTTCATCCCCGGACTCGGACAATTGGTGCAGGGCCGGCCGTTCAAGGCGCTGATCATGTTCGTGCTCGCCGCCGTGCTCTGGATCATCTGGCTGGGCTGGATCATCCACCTCTGGTCGATCATCGACGCGGCGCTCTTCAAGCCGCGGGGCTGATCCCACCGGACGCAAGGACGCGTCGCCACATGCTCTACAAACCGTTCCGGATACTGGAGCGTCTGATCCTCCCGCCGCGCTGCGTGCTGTGCGGCGACAGCGGCGATGGCGTCGTGGATATGTGCGCCGCGTGCGCCGCGGCGTTGCCTCGCAACGATAGTCGTTGCATGCGTTGTGCCTTACCGCTGGCATACACCGTCGAGCTGTGCGGTCAGTGCCAGCGTCGTCCGCCGCCGTGGACCGCTGCTTGGGTACCCTTCGTCTATGCGTGGCCCCTCGATGTGCTGGAAAGCCGGTTCAAGTTCGGCGGCAGCCTTGCCTGTGGGCGGGTGTTGGCCGGGCGCTGGTGCGAGGCCGCTCCGCCCACGGAACGTCCGCAGCTGATCGTTCCCGTTCCCCTGCACACCGCGCGACTGCGTCGTCGCGGCTACAACCAGGCGCTGGAACTCGCACGCCCGCTGGCTCGTGCGTTCGATCTGCCTTTACGTCACGACCTGCTGGCGCGCCGACGCGCGACCGACGCGCAGACCGAACTCGATGCGGTCGCGCGGCGGAAGAACGTGCATGGCGCCTTCCATCTGCGCGCCGCGCCCGGGGTGGCGCACGTCGCTCTCGTCGACGATGTGATGACCACGGGGGCGACGCTGGCCGAATGCGCGCGCGTCCTGCGCCGGGCTGGCGTGACGCGCGTCGACGTCTGGGCGCTGGCCCGCGCCCCGTTACCGGGCCATTGACCGGTTGACGTAAATCGGATTGCCCAGCAGCAACAAACGGCCATCCGCCGCACGTACGTTCGCGCGAATCCAGTGAGGTTTGCCATCGGCCGTCCAGTCGACGATCCGATCGTCGCGCGATCCCTGCGCGGCGCTATCCGTGGGCATGGCGAGCGCGCGACCGTTATCGATCAGTTCGACGCGACTGTCCGCGACGCCTTCCGTATGCACGACGAAGCGCAGCACCGAGCCCGGCTTCACGGCGACCTCGTCGCCCATCGAGATCGTCTTGCCCGCCACCACCGTCCGCAGATCCAGCATCCGGTCCGCCGTGCCTTCAATATCCACGAACACATGCCCCGCGCGAATACCGTCCAGTACCGCCGGCATCGACAGATTGCCGGCGCGTACGACGGTCGTCGGCGTGCCGATCGATCCGGCATCGTGGCTATCGCTGCCGCCGATCGCCGTCGGACGATGTCCCGCATCCAGTTGGGCCTCCCAGAAAGGGATGCCCGAATTCGCGCCACCCACGTCAGAACCGTTCACGGCTTCCACGGCCTGGATGCGATCCATGTCGACGGGACGCTCGGGCGTCCAGCCGCAGCCCATGCAGGTCTCGTCGTTGGGACGCATCGGATGATTGATCGAAATGAGACCGCCTGCCTTAGCGACATCGGCAAGCAGCGCATTCCAGTCGGGAACGGCAGTGCTGCCGACGCGAAAATCCACGGGGCGCGACACACCGAACAGATTCGCATGACCCTGAAACGTCGTGATTTCGCGTGCGGGCATCAGCAGCATCCGGTCGAAGTACGGTTGCAGTTCGCGCATCTCCGACACTTGCGACATGGTGTTGTGATCGCTGATGGCAATGAAGTCGAGACCGCGTTGGGCGGCCTTCGCCACCGTCAGGAACAGCGGGCAAGGCACTTTCGCCGCGCCGCTCTGCGTCGGGCAGCCGCCATCGCTATGCGCCGTATGCATGTGCAGGTCGCCGCGATACCAGCCCGCCTCGCGGCGTAGCGGAGGCGTCAGCGGATCGGCCGGACCCCATGGTTCATGGGTGTCCGTGCCGAACCATACGCGCGCCGTATATGTGGCATGGGATGCCGGCCGGATATTCGGAATACCCAGCAACAGCGTCCAGCGCCCCGCACGAATCGCCCCGGGCAGGAACGACGCGGTCGCATCCGTCGCCGACACGGTGAAGACGCGCTTGCTTCCGCCGCTCCAGCCGCGGAAGCCGTCCTGTCCGGCGAAACCGCCCGGCCCCAGCAATCCGAGGTCGATCGTGGTGCGCTCGTCGCGCCCGGTGTAGTCGACATCGATAGTGATGCGCGTCGTGCCTTCGGGGACGTCGAACGGTACCTCGCGATACGTCCGGTTGTCCTTGCCCGAAAGCTCGCCACGAAGCACCGCATCGGGTCGCACCTCCGCATGCATGCCCATGCTGGCGAACCCGAGAAGAGCGATACAGAGCCAGCGTTTCATGGTCATCCCCATCAGCACATCCCCCATTAGAACCGGTACATCGCAGCGAGGCGGAACGAGCGACCCAGCAGCGGGCGGGCGATGAATGTGTTCGCCCCCGCGTCGGAGCTGGCCAATTCGCCGGCACGCGGATTGCCTTCGGTCAGGCCAAGCGAGTTGGTGATGTTGTCGGCATAGAGGAACAGCGACAGTTGCTGGGTGGCGTCGTAGCGCGCGCTCGCACCGATCACGTTATACGCGGGCAGAACGACGGAGTTCGCCGTGTCGACGTAGCGCTTGCCTTCATGCTCGAACGACACCTGCAACCGCAGCTTTCCGTCCATAAGGTTCACACCGGGAACGATGCGGTAGCTGACCTTCGGTACGCGGATCAGCTGATTGTCCTGATAGTCGCGAAGGACCGGATTCCCGGCGACGACTTCCGTATAACGCAACCCCTTGTATTTCGGTTGCTGCAGCGTCGCGTTGAACTGCACGTCGAACAGGCTCGACGGATACAGCGTGCCTTCCAGTTCCAGGCCGTACGTCTTCGTGTCCGCGTAGCCTGTCTGTGCAGTCGATGCGCTGCCATTCAGATTGAATACGTAGTTGCTGAAAGACACATTGTTGTACTTGGTGTAGAACGCCGTCGCATACAGATCGGCAAAGCGATCGCTGTACTTCCAGCCCGCCTCGGCGAGTTTCATCGTCTGGATGATGGGCGTTGCCGTCGGGCTCGTGATGTACGAACTCAGGCTCGGCAGGCGGAATGTCGGCGTATAGCGGGCGAAGATGCCCTGGTGTCCGTCGAACTGATAGTTCGCGCCAAGGGTCCAGCCGAGCTTATCAAAGCTCTGGTCGTAGTGAACGAACTGGCCATTGCCCGTGAGGATGGTCGATGTTGCGAACGTTCCCTGATTCACGGTCTGCTTGAGTTCGGTATTGCCCGTGACGTTTACCTTTTCCCAGCGCGCGCCACCGTCGATGCGTAGCTTGTCGGTGACCTGCCATTCGTCCGAAAGGTAAAACGCGTTCGTCGTCGACGTGCCGCTGGCATGTTCCCACTCGTAGCCGTAACGGTAGACGCCATGGTCGGTAAGCGTGCTGACGGGGCGGCCATTCGCATCGACCGCGACCAGGTCGAGCAGTTGCGCATTGTCCTTTGCATCCATCAGGACACTCGACGAATAACGGTCGAAGTCCTGGTTGAAGCGCGCGTAGTAATAGCCAAACGTGACGTCGTGCGACTGCCCGCCGACATCGAATTTGCGCAGCACGCGCGTATCGTTGATGAATTCGTCCACCGGCATCGTCACGCCGCGCAGTCCGCCGACGACGACCAGGCCGTTGCCGTTCTGATTGGCGTTGTTGTAGATCTGCGATGGATTGTCGACGTAGCGCAGTTGATAGCCCGTCGCACCCGGATACCCCGAGAGGTATTTGTTCTGCGCCGCCAGAAACGACGTCGCGCTTTGCAGGGTGTTCGGAAATACGCCGTTACGCTGGGTGTCGGTCGTGCTGTAACGCATGCTTTCGGCAAGCTTCCAGTCGCCGCCAATGTCGTGATCGAACTTGAACGTCAGTTGCGTGCGTTTGACGTGGGTACCTTCGCTGTTGTCGAAGTCGTACAGGCTTCCGTCGCCTTCCTTCATCATGACGTGCTGGGTATCGGGACCGGCCAGCGTGCCGTAATTGCCGTTGAAACCGGGCACGGGGCGAATATCGCCGCTCGCATTCGTGCGCATGGGAATGCCGAGATAGAGCGCGACCTTGTCGTCCATATGCTTCACATCGAAGCTGACATGGCCGCCATCGAGGTCGCGCGACAGGTTCGCGCGAAGCTGCCCGCCCTTGTTCGCGTCGAAGCCCGGGCTGCGTACGCCGTTATCCTGCCGCCAGAATCCACCCACGCCGAGCTTCCAGCCGCCGCCGACCGGTGTGCCGTACCAGAAGTCGAGCCGGTTCAACGAATAGTTGCCGACGGTGTACTTGATCAGTCCATCGGGCGTATCGCCGACCTGGCGAGGAATGAAATTGATCGCGCCGGCCGGTGCATTCGAATAGAACACCGACGAGGGGCCGCCGCGAACCACTTCGATCCGTTCGATGGTTTCGTCCAGACGGAACGCCTGGTCGGCGTTGAGATAACCCAGTGCCGGATCGTGCTGCACGGGAATGCCGTCTTCGAGCAGGTTCACCGAGCCGTAACCGTCGACGGGAATGCCGCGCGCCCGGATATTGCCGCTGGCTTCGCCACCGGACGATTCCACCCAGAAGCCGGGTACCGACTTCATCGCTTCCGTGACGCTCGTGGGCGCTTGCATGCGTAACCGGTCTTCGTCGATCGTGGTGACCGAGTAGCTGGTTTCCGCCTTGGTACGGGTTTCGGTGCCGGAGCGCGCCGTCACCACGACGTTGTCCATGTCCGTGGTTTTCTTTTCCGGCGCGCTGTCCTGCGCGAAAGCGGGAAAGGTCAGGGCAAACGCGAACGGGCTTACGAGCGCCATGCGCACGGCACGGCGAAGCAGAGTGGTATGCATGTCGGGTCAGTCGGTTCCGGGGAACCGACATGTTGGTTTTTCGTTGTGACGCGACGACTCAGTGTGGATGACCACGGGGTTTCAATCGTGAAAATTCACGACGTCTTTGTCATCGGCATGCAACAAGGCGGATTAAAGTGCGAGCGCGATCACAATACCGACCCAGAGCGCGAGGCCCAGCCAGTTGTTATTGCGGAAGGCGGTCAGGCATGCATCGCGTGCGCGTCCGCGCATGATCCATTGCTGCCACGCGAACAGTCCCGCCGCGGCGAGCAGGGCAATCCAGTAAGGCCAGCCCAGCGCCGCGCGCGTACCGACCAGCAGCATCGTGACGAGGAACGTCCCCATGAGAATGCCGATAATCGCCAGATCCGCATCGCCGAACAGGATCGCGGTCGACTTCGCGCCGACCTTGATGTCGTCGTCGCGATCGACCATCGCGTATTCCGTGTCGTAGATCACCGACCAGATGATATTTCCGATAAACAGCAGCCAGGCCAGCGGCGGGACGTGGTTGGTCACCGCGGCGAACGCCATCGGAATGGACCAGCCGAATGCCGCGCCCAGTACGACCTGAGGCAGGTGCGTATAGCGCTTGGTGAACGGATAGATCGCCGCCAGCGCCGCGCCGGCGAAGGAGAGCAGGATCGTCAGCTTGTTGGTGAACAGCACCAGCACGAAGGACAGGACGAGCAGCGATGCGAAGACGATCAATGCTTCACGCGGGGTGACGCGACCGGAGGCAATGGGCCGTCCCGCCGTGCGCGCCACCTGTGGATCGAGTTTGCGGTCGGCGTAGTCGTTGATCGCGCAGCCCGCCGCGCGCATAGCGAAAACGCCGATGGTGAAAATGAACAGCGGCCCCACGGGCGGGAAGTCTTTCGCGGCGAGCCATAGCGCCCACCAGGTTGGCCACAACAGGAGCAGCGCTCCCACGGGGCGATCCATACGCGTGAGTACCAGGTAGGCGTGGGCTTTCTCGCGCAGGTGCGGCGGAAGCGGACGGAGCAGCCAGTCCAGCGTTTTCTCGGCGCGCGTCGAGGCATCGGCCGGCCGCGTCTGGCGCGCGGGCGCGGCAGCGGGGCGGCGCTTGGTCGTTGTCGCAGGCGCCTTGGGGCGGCTGGAAGGTTTACGGGGCGTCGGGCTCATCGGCCCAGTTTAGCCGACCGGTCCCGTCCAGCGTTTGCGAGGCCGGTCACATAGCTTTTGTAGGAGCGCGCTTGCGCGCGAAAGCCAACAGGGCGAGGAAGACGGATACTCACATCCGCGAGCCCGATCTACAGGCTGCGGATGTCACGCATGGCATCGCCGCTCCGTTGGTTTTCGCGCGCAAGCGCGCTCCTACACTCGGGTTTCGCGCTGGTTACTGATGTAACGGTAGGTAGTTGGCTTCTTCTTCGGGGTCGTCGAGCGCGAGCGGCTCGGGGTCCGCTTCGCGCGCCGGCCGATAGCTGCCGGGGCGCCGGATCTCGCTGTCCGGGCGTTGCTTGCCGGGTTCGGCGAACGGTGGACCGGGACTGGTCGGATTGGTGGGCATGTTCGGTTCCTCCCTCGTGCAGGGGCAAGTTCAGGTTCCTACAGGAGGGGTGAAGCTATCGATAAGGTGCGGTGAAGTGTCTTGCTTATCGTCCTGGAATTAGACGTCCATTTCCTCCATGGTTTTCCGGACGCCATCAGCGATCCGCTGTCGATCGTCGGCTGGATCAGGCGCGTCGCATCCGGCTCGCGCAGGGGATAGGTCTGGCCACGATCGTCGTGACCGACACGCACATTCCGGTCGAATGCCACCAGAAGGAACGCAGTCCGGTCCGCATCGTGTCCGTGCTCCAGACACAGTCGATCGAACTGATCGGCAATAGATGGAGAGCTACGGGCTGTACTTTCGTGGTTTCCAGCCGGTACCGGCTGGATGTACGGCGCTGGCGTTCAGTCGCAGTGTCGAAGGTGCACAGACGAGCCGGGTCTACAACACTGAACGGCCACTGCTCCTCACCGTCGCTCCTGCGCAGGCAGGGGCCTAGAGCGATCACGCATGTATGCACCTTGTCGCTGACGATCGCGTTCTCTTCGAGCGTGACTAAACGTCGCTGCGAGAATCCATTGCACCGCACTGGGTTCCTGCCTGCGCAGGAACGACGGATGGCGGTGTCAGACTACTGCTACCGAAGCACGCTCGATCGCCGCGATCCCGCTACGCGCGTGATCGCTCACCTCGCCGATCCTGGCGAAGGCATCCAGACACCGGTCCACCTCCTCCGGGCGGCCGGTGAACTCGACAAGCGTATTCGTGCCATGCCGCTCCAGCACGCGCGCCCCATGCTGGGCGACACAGGCATCGACACGGTCGTGCGCACCATCCACGCGAGCCACGAGCAATTCGCGCTCCACATGCTCGCGCCGTGTAAGTTCCGCGATATCGATCACGTCCACCAGTTTGCGCGACTGCTTGATGATCTGGTCGACCACACCGTCGTCGCCGAAGATGACCAGCGTAAGCCGCGACACTTCGGCATCCGGCGTCGCCGCCACGGTCAGCGATTCGATGTTGTAACCACGCGACGCAAACAGCCCCGCCACGCGCGCCAACGCGCCGGCTTCGTTCTGCAACAGAATGGAAATCAGGTGGCGCATTCAGAACATCCCTGTCGGTTCGGCGGTATCGGCCACCGCTTCCGAGCGGCTGGCAATCCAGTCGCCCGTGATCATCTGCGCATAGGTCGCGCCCGGTCCCACCATGGGATACACGCCGGCATCGGGATCGATGACGACTTCGAGGAATGCTGGCCCGGCAAAGGCCAGGAAATCCGCCACGGTATCGTCGATCCGCGCGGGATCGTCCAGGCGACGGGCCCATTCGAATCCATCCGCCTGCGCGGCGCGAACGAAGTCCTTCTTGTGCAGGCTCTTGTCCGATGCCGAGAAGCGTCCCTTGAAGAACAGCTTCTGCCACTGCCGGACCATGCCGTCGCCAGCGTTGTTCAGCACGACGACTTTCACCGGAAGGCCATACGTCGTGACGGTTTCCAGCTCGCCGATATTCATGCGGATGCTGGCATCGCCATCGATATCGATCACGGTCAGGTCGCGTCGCGCGAACTGCGCGCCGATAGCCGCGGGCAGGCCAAAACCCATCGTTCCCATCGAGCCGGAGGTCAGCCAGCGTCGCGGTTCGCGAAAATCGAAATACTGCGCGGACCACATCTGGTGTTGCCCGACGCCCGTCGTGATGATGGCGCGGCCATCGGTGATGCGGTTGATCGCCTCGATTACGGCATACGGCTGGATGAGGTCTCCATCGCGTTGGTAGTTGAGTGCATGGGTCTTCTTCAGTGCGGAAATATGCTTGTGCCACGCATCGTAGCGACCGTCTTCGCGAGGACGGAATCCCTGCCGCTGGCCATAGCGGAGCAGGCGTTGCAGGGCGCCGTCGAGATGGCCGACATGATGCCAGTCCACCTCTTTCACCTTGCCGATTTCCGCCGGATCGATATCGATCTGCGCAATCGTCTTCGCCCGAGGTGCGAACTCGGCCGGCACGCCGACCACGCGATCGTCGAAGCGCGCGCCCAGTGCAAACACGAAATCGCAATCGTCCATAGCGTAGTTCGCGTAAGCCGTGCCATGCATGCCGAGCATGTGCAGCGCGAGCGGATCGGTGGTGTCGAATCCCCCGATACCCATCAGGGTCGTGGTGACGGGAATGCCGAACGTCCGTGCAAAAGCGCGCAATGCATCCGCCGCACCGGCGGAAATGATGCCGCCACCCGCGTAGATCAACGGACGCTCGGCGCGACCCAGCGCGGCGAAGAACGCGGCGCAGTGAGCATCGTCGATCGTTGCATCCTGCACCGTGCGCAGTCGCGCCCGGTAGCCGCGCACCGGCAGTTCGCGATTGCCCTGAAAAATCAGCGGCGCGTTCTGCACGTCTTTCGGAATATCGATGACGACAGGCCCGGGACGTCCGCTGCGCGCGATATGAAAGGCCGTGCGTAGCGTCGCTTCAAGCGAGGAGGCATCGGTGACGAGGAATACATGCTTGGCGCACGCACCCATGATCGTGGTGATCGGGGCTTCCTGGAATGCGTCCGTGCCGATCGCAGCGGTCGGTACCTGACCGCAGATCACGATCAGCGGCACCGAGTCGGCCATGGAATCGCGCACGGGGGTGACGGCATTGGTTGCGCCGGGGCCCGAGGTGACCAATGCCACGCCGACCTGTCCCGATGCACGGGCGTAGCCGGCAGCCATGAAGCACGCGCCCTGTTCGTTGGCGGGCACGATAAGTGGCAGCGGCTCGCTGCCGTCGTCGCGTGGATTGCTTTCGTTGTAACGAAAGACGGCGTCGTACACCGGAAGGATCGCGCCGCCGGAATAGCCGAACAGCACGTCGAGGCCCTCGTCGGCCAGCACCTGAACAACGATGTCGGCACCTGTCATGGCCTGTCCGGCCAGGGGGTGGGAAGAGGGGCGGCTAATGTCGCCGATGGAATCCAGTTGCGCGTTCACTCAAAGAATCCTTGCGTATCGCCGGTCTGGCCGGCGGCCTGTTGAAGAAGATCCAGTGCTTCTTGCAGACGCCGGCGGTCGCGCTCCGACCGCCGGCATGACACTGTTTACTCGGCTGCCTTGGCCGGCTCGACCGCCGCGGCTTCCGGACGTCCCGTCTGCAACCACGGCATGCGTGCGCGCAGCCGGGCACCGACCTGCTCGATCGGGTGCTCGAGATCGCGCTGCTTGAATGCCTTGTAATTGGGCAGGCCGGCCTTGTATTCGGCCGTCCATTCGCGGGCGAAGGTGCCGTCCTGAATGTCCTTCAGTACGCCCTTCATGCGTTCCTTCACGCCGTCGTCGATCACGCGAGGGCCGCGCGTGTAGTCACCGTACTGGGCCGTCTCGGAGACGAACTCCAGCATGCGCGCGATGCCGCCTTCGTAGAACAGGTCGACGATCAGCTTCAGTTCGTGCATGACTTCGTAGTACGCGATCTCCGGGCGGTAACCCGCTTCGACCAGCGTTTCGAAACCCTTGATGACCAGTTCGCTCGCGCCGCCGCACAGCACGGCCTGTTCGCCGAACAGATCGGTTTCGGTCTCTTCCTTGAAGTCGGTCTGGATCAGCATGGCGCGTGCGCCGCCGATGCCGGCCGCGTATGACGTCGCTTTTTCTTCCGCGTTACCCGTCGCGTCCTGGTGGACGGCGAACAGGCAGGGCACGCCCCGTCCGATTTCATATTCGCGACGAACCAGCGCGCCCGGTCCCTTCGGAGCGACCAGCACGACGTCGATGTCCTTGCGCGGTTCGATCTGACCGAAATGCACATTGAAGCCATGCGCGAACAGCAGCGCGGCGCCGGGCTTGATGTTCGGCTCGATGGATTCGCGATAGAGCTGGGGCTGGACCATGTCGGGCGTCAGCACCGCAATCAGGTCGGCGCCGCGAACGGCTTCGGAAGGTTCGGCGACCGCGAAGCCGTCGAGATAGGCGCGATTCCACGAGGGGCCGCCGGGGCGCAGGCCGACCACGACGTCGAGACCGGAGTCTTTCAGGTTAAGGGCATGCGCGCGGCCCTGGCTGCCATAGCCGAGGACGGCGATGCGGGCGTTCTGCAGCGGGGCAATGGTGGCTTGTTTCTCGGTCACGTCGTTTTCTCCAGGTGCGAAAGGTGTGCGCGATGCGCGCGGCGTTCGGATGGATCAGTTGCCGATCAGGGCCTGGGTAAGGTCGTCGGCGGCATCTTCTTGTTTGCGGCGCGTTGGCGGGGCGGTGTCCTCGTCCTCCTCGAAGGCCTGCGTCACCGCGCCTTCGGCGGCCGAGCCCACCAGACGCGCGTACTTGGCCAGTACGCCCCGGGTGACTTTCGGCGGTGCGGGACGCCAGCTAGCGCGGCGTGCGGTGAGGTCGGCATCGGTGCGCAGTTCGCGCGTCCCGGCGTCGATGAAGATCGCATCGCCTTCGCGAAGCAGGGCGATGGGGCCACCGCGAGCCGCTTCGGGTGCAATGTGGCCGACCATGAAGCCGTGGGTCGCGCCGCTGAAACGCCCGTCGGTGATCAGCGCGACGTCGTTACCCAGACCGCGTCCGACCAGCGCCGCCGTCACGGCCAGCATTTCACGCATGCCCGGTCCGCCTGCGGGACCTTCGTTGCGGATGACCATGACGTCGCCCGAACGGATCTTGCCCGCCTGCACGGCGGCGAAAGCTTCTTCCTCGCTCTCGAACACGCGTGCCGGTCCCGCATGACTCAGCCGACCATGGCCCGCCAGTTTGAGGATGCAGCCTTCGGGCGAGAGATTGCCATACAGAATGCTGTAGCCGCCGCGTGGCTTCAGTGCATGCGCCATATCGCGCACGACCTGCTGTCCCTTGGTCGCCGCGGGCGCGGCGTCCAGTTCGGCGAACAGCGAGCGACCGGTGACGGTGGGCGTGTCGGTCAGCATGCCGGCCGTGCGCAGTTCGCGCGCGACGATCGCCGTGCCGCCGGCGGCGGTCAGTTCCACGGCGCTGTAACGGCCACCGGGCTTCAGGTCCGCAATGACCGGTGTCTTCGCCGAGGCGGGTTCGAAGTCTTCGATCGTCAACGGCACGCGTGCCTCGTGGGCAATCGCGAGAAGGTGTAGCACCGCGTTGGTCGAACCCGCCGTTGCAGCGACCATGCGCGCCGCGTTATGGAATGCGGCCGACGTCAGGACATCGCTCGGGCGGCGATTTTCATTCAGGCATTCCATCGCCAGCTCGCCGCATCGATGCGCCGCCGCCAGCTTTTCCGGAGCGGTCGCGGGAATATCGTTGAGGCCGACGGGAGAAAGACCCAGCGTTGTCAGCACCATGGCCATCGTGTTGGCGGTGAACTGACCGCCGCAGGCACCGGCGCCGGGGCAGGCATGACGTTCCACGTCTTCCAGTTCGGCGTCGTCGATCTTGCCGGCACCATGCGCGCCGACCGCTTCGAACACTTCCTGCACGGTGATCGGACAACCGTTGTGATTGCCGTGCGCGATGCTGCCGCCGTAAAGCGCGACACCGGGGATATTCAGACGTGCGAGTGCCATAGCCGCGGCGGGAATCGTCTTGTCGCAACCGCATAGAACCACCATCGCATCGAGACAGTGGCCGTCGACAGCCAGTTCGATCGAGTCAGCGATCAGCTCGCGGCTGACCAGCGAAGCGCGCATGCCCGACGTGCCCATGGCGATACCGTCGGTCACCGCGATGGTATTGAACTCGACCGGCGTGCCGCCCGCGGCGCGCACGCCGTTGGCGGCCGCTTCGGCCAGTTCGCGCAGGTTGAGATTGCACGGCGAGACATTGGACCAGCTGTGCACGATGGCGACCATCGGCCGTGCGATGGCCTCGTCGTCCAGGCCGGTGGCACGCAGCATGGCGCGGGCGGGCGCACGGTCGGGACCGGTCTTGATCGCATCGCTGCGCAGCGTGCGGATAGGGATCTTCCTCTCGTTCATGCGGCCTCCGCCTTTGCTTCGCAGGCATCCAGCACGGCGCGGGTAACCGCGTGCGTCGTCGCATCGCCGCCGAGGTCGCGCGTGAGGTTGCCGTTTTCCATGACGTAGTCGACGGCGGCTTCCACCGTGTCTGCTTCGGTCGGGAGTCCCAGCGAATGACGCAGCAGCATCGCGACGCTGAGGATCGTGCCCAGCGGATTGGCGAGCGCCTTGCCCGCGATATCCGGCGCGGAGCCATGGATGGGCTCGTAGACGCCCGCGCCCGGGCCGCCCAGCGATGCCGACGGCGACAGACCCAGCGATCCGGCCAGCACCGATGCTTCGTCGGTCAGGATGTCGCCGAACATGTTCTCGGTCACGATCACGTCGTAGTCGGCGGGACGGGTCAGCAGGTGCATCGCCATCGAGTCGACCAGCTGGTGTTCGAGTTCGACATCCGGGTAGTCCGCGGCGACACGCGTGGCGACGGAACGCCACAGGCGCGAGGTCTCCAGCACATTGGCCTTGTCCACCGACGTGACTTTCTTCCGGCGCGTTTGCGCCAGATCGAAGGCATGCCGCATGACGCGCTCGATCTCGCTCACGGTGTAGCGGCACTCGTCGGTCGCCGCATCGTCCGTGCGCGTCTTCGCGCCGAAGTAGATACCGCCCGTGAGTTCGCGAATGAAGACCAGGTCGACGCCCTTGGTGCGCTCCGGTTTCAACGGCGACAGTGCCGCCGCGCGCGGATGCAGCTTCAGCGGTCGCACGTTCGCGAAGACGCCGAGCAGTTTGCGCATGGCCAGCAGGCCTTGCTCAGGACGAACGGGCGCGTTGGGATCGGACCACTTCGGGCCGCCGACCGCACCAAGCAGGATCGCGTCCGCGGCCAGGCACGCTTCGCGCGTGGTGGGGGGCAGCGGGTCGCCGAAGCGGTCGATGGCGTCGCCGCCGATCGCGTGCTCTGTGAAGGTGAAATCGTGGCCGAAACGTTCGGCGATCTGGCGCAGTACGGCGACGCCGGCGGAAGCGACTTCCGGACCGATGCCGTCGCCGGGCAATACGACGATCGAGGCTTTCATGCGGCTTGCTCCATGCGTGTTTCGTACGCGCCGATGGCTTCTTCCTGTTGGCTCAGGAAACCCAGCTGGTCCACACCGTTCAGCAGGCAATGCCGTGCGAAGGCGTCCAGATCGAAATGGATGTTGCCGCCGTCGGGCAGGCGGATCGTGCTTTCGGCGACGTCGATGCGCAGTTCGATGCCGGGGTTCTCGATCAGCCAGCGATGTTCCGGTTCGCTCACCACGAGGGCGAGCAGGCCGTTCTTCAGCGCGTTGCCGCGGAAAATGTCCGCGATCTCGCTGGAGATCACCGCGCGGATGCCGTAGTCCAGCAGCGCCCACGGGGCATGCTCGCGCGACGAGCCGCAGCCGAAGTTGTGGCCGGCAACGACGATGGCGCAACCGCGCGACGCGGGCTGGTTCAGCACGAAGGCCGGGTTATCGCTGCCGTCGGCGGCGTAGCGCCAGTCCTCGAAGCAATGCTTGCCCAGGCCCGTGCGTTCCGTCGTCGTCAGGAATCGCGCGGGGATGATGCGGTCGGTGTCGATGTTTTCGTTCGCCAGAACCGCCGTGCGCGAATGCACGTAGGCGAGCGGTTGGGTGGTCTTGCTCATGCGGCGGCTTCCTGTTCGATATATTCGCGAGGATCGGCGACACGGCCCGCGATGGCGGATGCGGCGGCGACCAGCGGACTGGCGAGCACGGTTCGCGCGCCTTTGCCCTGGCGACCCTCGAAATTCCGGTTGCTGGTGGACACGACGAGCTGGCCCGGCTGGGCGAGGTCGCCGTTCATGGCGATGCACATCGAGCAGCCCGGTTCGCGCCACTCGGCGCCGGCATCGCGGAACACCTGGTGCAGGCCTTCGCTTTCCGCATCGCGCCGCACTTGTTCGGAGCCGGGAACCACCAGCATGCGGACGCCGGCCGCCACCTGGCGACCACGCATGATCTGAGCGGCCGCGCGCAGATCGGACAGGCGCGCGTTCGTGCAGCTGCCGATGAAGACGACGTCGACCGCTTCGCCCGCCATGGGTTTGCCCGCCGTGACCTTCATGTAATCGAGTGCACGCTGCTCCAGTGCATCCGCCGCGGCGGGCACGGGCGCGTTGATCGCAACGACCATGCCCGGGTGCGTGCCGTAGGTGACGCTGGGCTGGATCGTCGATGCGTCGATGCGGACTTCGCTGTCGTAGCGAGCGCCCGCGTCCGTGGCCAGCGTGCGCCATTGTGCGACGGCACGGTTCCATGCGTCGCCCTTCGGCACACGCTCGCGGCCGTCCAGCCATTCGAATGTCGTGTCGTCCGGGGCGATCAGTCCGGCGCGTGCGCCAGCTTCGATCGACATGTTGCAGACCGTCATGCGCTCTTCCATCGACAGCGCGCGAATGGCTTCGCCGGTGTACTCGATGACATAACCGGTGCCGCCGCCGATGCCGATGCGACCGATGATGTGCAGGATCAGATCCTTCGCGGTGACGCCCGGCTGCAATGCGCCGTCGACGCGGATGGCCAGCGACTTCGGCTTGCGCTGAAGCAGGCATTGCGTGGCCAGCACGTGACCGACTTCGGTCGTGCCGATGCCGAAGGCCAGCGCGCCGAATGCGCCGTGCGTCGCGGTGTGGCTGTCGCCGCAGACGATCGTCATGCCCGGCTGCGTGGCGCCGACTTCAGGACCGGCCACATGTACGATGCCGCGATTCGGGCTGTCCCAACCCATCAGGTCGATGCCGAAGTCGACGACGTTCTTCTCCAGCATCGCGACCTGGGCTTCTGCTTCGGGCGTGTAGTACGGGCGCTTGCCGTCCGCATCGGGCGGCAGCGTGGGCGTGGAATGATCCAGCGTCGCCAGCGTGCGGTCGCGGCGGCGAACGCTCAGGCCGCGCGAGCGCAGTTCGTCGAACGCTTGCGGCGAGGTGACTTCGTGTACCAGGTGCAGGTCGATGTACAGCACGCCCGGCGTGGTCGCGCTTTCGGCGACGACCTGGTGCGAATCCCACAGCTTGTCGAACAGGGTACGGGCGCTCATGCGGCGACCCTCCCGGCGGCGACGTCGTTCTCGATGGGCGTCAGCCAACCCCATTTGTCTTCCGTGCGTCCGTCGAACAGGCCGAAGAAGTCCTGCTGGATCTGACGCGTGATCGGTCCGGGCTTACCCGAACCCACTGGCTTGCGGTCGACCGAACGCACGGCCGTGACTTCGGCGGCCGTACCCGTCATGAACACTTCATCCGCGAAATACAGCATCTCGCGCGGCAGCGCCTGCTCGATGACGTCGATGCCGCGCTCGCGGGCAAGCGTCAGCACGCTGTCCCGGGTGATGCCGCAGAGAATGCTTGCGGCGGACGGCGGTGTGTACAGCTTGCCGTTCCGGACCACGAACAGGTTTTCGCCAGCGCCTTCGCTCAGCAAGCCATCGGTTCCCAACGCGATACCCTCGGCATAACCGCCGTTGATCGCTTCGCGTGCGATGAGCTGACTATTCAGATAATTGCCGGCGGCCTTGGCGCCGCTGGGGAAGGTATTCGGTGCGGCGCGATTCCACGACGACACGCAGACGTCGACGCCATTCTCGATCGCGTCGGCGCCGTGATAAGCGCCCCAGGGCAGGGCGATGATCGCGACGTCCACGGCGGTATCCAGTGGCGGAGCCAGGCTGAAAGTGAAGCCGCTGCGGTAAACGATCGGGCGCACATAGGCCGATTCCAGGCCGTTCGCGGCGATCACTTCGCGGCAGGCGCGGTTGATCGCGTCCGCATCGTACGGAATGGTCAGGTCGTAAACGCGCGCGGAATTGAACAGGCGCTCGGTATGTTCTTCCAGGCGGAAGTAGCGCGGACCGTCGGGCGTCGAATAGACGCGCACGCCTTCGAACACCGACGAGCCATAGTGCAGCGCGTGGGCGCCCACGTGCACGGTCGCCTCGTGCCATGCCTTGATGCGGCCGTTGTGCCAGAGATGAGTCGGGGCTTGCATGGAACGGTCTCCTTTACGAATGGGCTGCTGCGGCGGCGAGACGGGGCGTCTTGCGCGCGATGCGGTTGACGATGGAAAGCACGGCTTGCGCGGTTGCCTCGATGATGTCCGTGCTGACGCCGCTGCCACGATAGGTGCTGCCGTCGTGCCGCGCTGTCAGGGTTGCGTGACCTTCTGCGTCGCCGCCTTCCCTTACAGCGCTCACGTTGAAATCCTCCAGCGAAATGCTCTCGCCAGTTGCACGTTCCACGGCGCGAAGCATCGCGTCGATGGGGCCTTCGCCGATGGCGGCTTCGCTCACGGTGTGGCCGTCTTCGTGAGTCAGCTTCAACGACGCGGACGCGCCGCCACCCAGATGCGAGCTGGTGTGCAGATGGGTGAAATGCCATGGGCCGGCATGCTCGGGATCGACGCCGCTGGCCAGGGCATCGATGTCTTCGTCGGTCACCGTGCGCTTGCGATCGGCCAGTGCCTTGAAGCGTTCGAACACGACGTCCAGTGCGGTTTCGTCGAGGGTGTGGCCCAGATCGGTCACGCGCTGACGCAGCGCATGACGGCCCGAATGCTTGCCAAGCACCAGCGATGTCGTTGCGCCAACGTCCTCCGGCCGCATGATTTCGTACGTGCCGCGATGTTTCATCATGCCGTGCTGGTGAATGCCCGATTCGTGGGCGAATGCGTTATCGCCGACGATCGCTTTGTTGCGCGGGACAGGCTGCCCTGTTACCTGCGCGAGCAGGCGCGAAGTCGGATACAGATTCCGGGTGACGATGCCGGTGTCCATGCGGAAGTGCGGCGCGCGGGTGTGCAGCGCCATGACCACTTCCTCCAGCGCGGCGTTGCCGGCGCGCTCGCCGATGCCGTTGATCGTGCATTCCACCTGCCGCGCGCCGGCGCTGATCGCGGCGAGGCTGTTCGCGACCGCCATGCCCAGGTCGTCGTGGCAGTGCGACGAGAAGACGACACGCTCCGCGCCGCGCACGTTTTTGCGCAGATACGTAAACAGGTCGAAAATCTCGAAGGGGGTGACGTAGCCGACGGTGTCGGGGGCGTTCAGCGTGGTGGCGCCGGCTTCGATCGCGGCGTTGAACACTTCGACGAGGAAGTCGGGTTCGGTGCGCAGGGCGTCTTCGGCGGAAAATTCGACTTCATGGCACACGCTGGCTGCGCGGCGAATGGCGTTGATGGCGATGTCGATGACTTCGTTCTTGCTCTTGCCGAGCTTGTGTTCGCGGTGCAGCGGACTGGTGGACAGAAACAGATGGATACGTGAGCGTTGGGCCGGTTCCAGTGCGCGTCCCGCACTATCGATATCGCCGTCCTGACATCGTGCCAGTGCGCAGACCGTAGGTTGTCGCAATGCTCTGGCGATTTCGGACACGGCGGCGAAATCATCGGGTGAGGCTTGTGGGAATCCCGCTTCGATGATGTCGACGCCCAGGTCTTCCAGGGCATGCGCCATGCGCAATTTCGCCCTCCGGTCCATGGAGAAGCCCGGCGCCTGTTCGCCGTCGCGCAACGTCGTGTCGAAGATCTTCACGCGTCCGCCTACGTCGCTTTCCGCGCTTTCAGTGGCCTGGTTTTGCTCTGCTGCTGTCATTTTCCACTCCAAAAAAAACCCCGCATCCGTTACCGGGTGCGGGGTTTTGAGTTGTCAGGTTGGTTTATTTACACCTGAGCGCCCTTACCCCGCACCTCCGCTGGTAATAAGTACGAGTACAAGGGCAAGAAGAAGGAGGCCGCGAAGACGCAGCGGAACGCCGACCGTCGTGAGACGGTTGATTCGGGCGTTGCGGCTGGTGGTGCGCTGCGTCATGTTGTCGACCGTATGTCAGTCCGTCAGTAGCTGTCAACACTTTCGGCCGAAACTTTTTTTCCAGGACGTCTGGATGGCCAATTGTTTTCGAGTGGTCTTGTCGTCGAAGCCGCTTGTTACGCGAGATGCGTGGGGCTTGGTCTGGCGGCGGGCGTTTCTGGTTGTTCTCAGGCGGCGATGTTGCTATCGACGCGGTAAAGACGCATACCAGCGTGGTGAAGCACGCCATCGATCACTTCGGCCTGAGCGGTGAAGCCCAGATCGTCGAGGTAGTCGATTCGGTTACCGGTAACGGTCCAGGTTCCGCGATACGCCGACGTACGGAAGCCACGGGCCTCGTCGTAGCGCCCGTCGGCACGCAATTCCTGGCGGACATAGCCGTGCGCGGTCACCCATGTGCCCGCGATTTCCTGTGGCTGGATGGTCTTCGAGCTGATGGATACCTTGAACATCGGGAGGGGCTCTCCGTGCGGGCAAGAGGGGGAAGGAGGGAACTTTACGACCTCAAGCGCACTCGAGGTCAAGCGGAATATCGAGATTTCGTGCGCCCGATCGCGTCACGACCATCCCATTCCACCCGACCAGTCGGGCGAATATCCATCCGTATCCTGTTGTTGCCCGCTTTTATCCGGGAGCGTACGTTCCGGTGCCGGCCTGCGTGCTGTGGCAGGCCGGCGATGTCGGATGTGTTATGGACCAAGGTCCTTGGGTAGGTCCGGAATGTCCATCTGCTTGAGATTTTCCATCGCCTTCCGAAGTGTCTCTGATCTCTTCTCGTCTTCCTCGTCCTCGTCCTCGTCCTCGTCACTTCCGGAACTGCTACTCGAAGCCAGATAGGTGACGATGCTTTCATCGAACGGATCTTCGTAAGCTTTCTTGATCATGGCCTGCTCTCCCGTGAGTCCGCCTGACGCGTCGTCGACGTGCAGCGGAGAGATAACATTGAGCCTCCCTTCCGGGCGATGAAATACAACTTCGGTTGTAGGGGATGCTACCTGTGCGTTACATCGGCGCCGGAGCCGCGATTCCTGGCAACCAAAGGCTCTTAGCCGCGTTACGCCCACCCCATTCAACCCGACCGGCCAGCCGGATATCCATCCGTATCCTGTGGTTGCCTGTTTTCCTGCGTTCGTTCTATATGCTTGTCATCGCATCGACGATGCGAACCAGGGGGTAGGGATGAATCGATTCGTTTCATGGGCGGCGCTGTGCGCTGTCGTGGCCATTGCCGGTTGCGCGACATCCGGCGACAACGCCGGAGCCGGCAGCGCGAAGGGCGACCGGAAAATCATGCTTGCCGTGCCCAAAGACGGGGAGCAGACGATTTCCGATGCGGACGTCCAGGAGGTCCGGGAAGGCCTTGCGATGATCCAGGCCGGGAAGATCCAGGCGGCGATCGATGGCCCGCTGACGGACGTGGTTACCCGTTTCGAGACGCGTTATGGCGACCGGGCCGGCAAGACCATTTTCTGTGGGCGCATGGGCGGAGACAGCGTCCTGTATGGAATAGGGGCGGCGAACGAACAGAAGGGGAAGCCCAGGGACGTGGAAGTACTCGGTCCCGCCTGGGCGATGGCCTACTGGGCGCGCGCGTATGCCTATAACGAAATGAACCGGTACGACGATGCGAAGCGCGAACTCGAAAAGGCCATCCGGCTCTCGCCCCATGACAGCCAGTACAAGAGCGAACTGGCTTACATCTATCAGATGAAGCACGACTTCGAGACGTCGCTGACGCTGTACAAGGAATCGGCCGATTTCGCGGAACTCACCTCGCCGGACCCGAACCCCCTGAAATGCACCGCGCTGCGGGGACAAGGGTATGCGCTGGTCGAGCTTAAGCGTCTCGACGAGGCTACCGAGGCCTACGAGGCATGCCTGAAGATCCAGCCCGGCGAGCCCAAGTCTGTCGCCGAACTGGGCTATATCAAGGGTTTGCGCGCAAAAGAGCACTGACAGCCGTTCTTGCAGAACGGCTGTCGTCGCGGTCGAGGGGACGGGGTTACATCTTTTCCGGAACCGCGATGCCCAGCAGCGACAGGCCTTGCACGAGAACTTGCCGGGTCAGGGCGCACAGCGCCAGACGCGACGCGCGCGTGGCTTCGGCATCCGCCGCCAGCACCGGGCATTCGTTGTAGAAGCGGCTGAAGGTCTGGGCCACGCCGAAGACGTAGTCGGCGATTTCGTTGGGTGCGAGGTTCGCCGCCGCCGAGGTCACTACGTCCGGGAAGCGGGCGCAGTCGAGGACCAGCGCGCGTTCCGCGACGGCTTCGACGACGATGGCGCCGGTCGCCGCACCGCGATCGGTAGCTCGGCCGAGGATCGAACCGATGCGGACGCACGCGTATTGCACGTAGGGACCGGTGCGGCCCTCGAAGGAGACCATGCGTTCGGGGTCGAAGATATAGCCCGAAGTGCGGTAGCTCGACAGGTCCGCGAATTTGATGGCGGCCATGCCGACAAGGCGGGCCAGGGCCTCGCGGTCGTCCACCTCCGTGTTTTCCGCCAGTCGCTCCCGGGCCTTGTCGATCGCGTCGCTGAGCAGGTCGGCCAGCTGGGCCACGCCGCCTTGCCGGGTCTTGTATGGCTTGCCGTCGGGGCCGTTCACCGTACCGAAGCCGGCATGGAACAGCTCGATACCGTCGGCATAGCCGGCACGATGCGCGGCGCGGAACACCTGCTCGAAGTGCAGCGCCTGACGCTGGTCCACGACATAGACGATGCGATCGGGCTTGTCGCGCTGCGCGCGGTCGAGGATCGTCGCCAGATCGGTCGTGGCATATAGCGCTGCGCCGTCCGACTTGGCCACGAGCAACGGTGGCATCGGTTTCCCGTCCGACTCCTCCGCGACTTCGATCACCAGCGCGCCCTCGCTTTCGACGGCGATATGGCGATTGCGCAGATCGTCCAGCATGCCGGGAATCAGCGACTGGACGTCGCTTTCGCCGAGCAGCATGTCGAAGTGCACATCGAGCGCATCGAAATCGCGACGCTGCGCGTCCAGCGAAATCGTGCGGATCGCGCGCCACAACAGCATGTAGCCCGCATGCCCGGCCTGCAATGCGGCGGTGGCTTCGCGGGCTTCTTCCATCCGGGCGGGGTCGGTCTTGCAGGCCGCAGCGGCTTCCGGATACAGCTTCTGCAGGTCGTCCATGCCCAGCGGAAGCGAGCCTTCGGGCAGCGACGGCTCGGGCAGGAAGCAGGGTAGGTCGGGCCGGCGACGGCGGATGTCGGCAATCAGCATACCCATCTGCAGGCCCCAGTCGCCCAGATGCACATCGCCGATCGTGTGGTGTCCCAGCGCGCCGAGAATACGGCGAAGACTTTCTCCGATTACCAGCGAACGCAGATGACCGACATGCAGCGGCTTGGCAACGTTCGGACCGCCGAAGTCGATAAGGACGCGCTGTGCGTTCTGGCGGACGATGCCCGCATCGTCGGTCGCCAGCTGTTCTTCGGCGCTGGCCGCCAGGAACGCGGTCGAAAGACGCAGGTTGATAAAGCCCGGGCCGGCAATGTCGACCGATTCGAATGCGGCATCGTCGCGGAGTTTCGCGGCGACATCGCTGGCGATATCGCGCGGCGGACGCCCCAGTGTTTTCGCCAGCGGCATCGCCCCGTTGCACTGCAGGTCGCCAA
Source organism: Luteibacter sp. GL_149 (assembly GCF_057834065.1). Lineage (NCBI taxonomy): Bacteria > Pseudomonadati > Pseudomonadota > Gammaproteobacteria > Lysobacterales > Rhodanobacteraceae > Luteibacter > Luteibacter sp. GL_149. The sequence goes on along the minus strand of NZ_CM174395.1, from coordinate 4,348,506 downwards.
GCTCCGGTCGCGAGGCCGGCACCGAGCGCGCGGTATCGGTCGGCAGTCCGCAGGCGCGGAAGGCGGCCTCCAGCAGACGGTCGACCCGGCTGGCCAGCGTGGCGTCGGAGTGGTGCGACATGGCGTTTATTTCCCTGGAGTTCGACCGGGGATGATAGCGGCTAGGGGATTCCCCGGTACGCGCGCTCTCCTTGTGGGAGCCCGCTTGCGGGCGAAAGCCAACGAAGCGGAGATGCCGTGCGTGACATCCGCAGCCAGAACACCGGGCTCGCGAAGGTGAGCATCCGTCTTCCCGGCCCTGTTGGCTTTCGCACGGTCATTGATCTTTTGCTTGGCACAAGCCCGCAAGCGGGCTGCGTGCGCAACGATGGACTCTGTTTTCAGACTAGCCTGACAGCCACGCTTAACCGCGCCCGTTAGATTGCCCGGTCCGCAGGAAGGCACGGCAGCCTTCATTTCAGGGGAGCGAGGGACGTATGAAGGACTGGGTGAAAAGCTGGCTTGCGTTTTGTGTGGGTTTTGCGCTTACGTTGTTAGCCATGTCTGATAGAGGACAGTTCGACAACGTCGATCATGACGCTGTGTTCTTTGTCATAGGGGCGATTTGCTACCTGCTTGTCTGTGGGTTCTCTTTGATCTATTTCAGGCAAGACGCCCAGCGGCAGGCTGCGGCTCGACATCGAAGCGAGCCTTCCCTGTAGAAGTGCGCTTGCACGCGTTCCTACAGGGGAGTGCGGCTTCTTAGCCAGCGGCGAAATACGTCGGTATCGGCCGCCATCGGCGCGGCGAAGGCATCCCGGCGCAGCATCGCGCCCAGTGCGTGCGGCACGTCTATGGTGCGACCGACCAGCGGTTCGACGATGGTGTCGAATTTGGCCGGATGTGCCGTGGCGACAACGGTCCACGCGCGGGTGTCGCCCGCCAGGCGGCGGCGTTCGAGGACGCGTATCGCCGTTGCCGTGTGGGGACAGAAAATGTCGCCGTCGCTGCGTGCGTAGCGAAGTACGACGTCGCGGATTTCCGCATCGTCGACGCTTTCCGCGTGGCCTTTCGCGCGCGCTTCGTTTTCCCCGCCGAAGAGATGAGCCAATCGTTCGAAGTTGCTTGGCGCGCCCACGTCCATCGCATTGGCGATCGTCGCGATGGCGTCGCGTCCCCGGTACGGCGAACCGGCGTAGAACTGGGGCAGTGTGTCGTTCGCGTTGCAGGCGAAGACGACCTCGCCTATCGGCAGGCCCATGGCGCGTACCCAAAGACAGGCTACGGCGTTACCCAGATTTCCCGTGGGAACGATCACATTCAATGTCTCGCCGCTGGCGCGCCGGTGGGCCAGCGCGGCATGGGCGTAATACGCCATCTGGGGAAGCAGGCGTCCAAGACTGATGCTGTTGGCGGAACTCATCGGCGTAGAGGCTTGCAGATTGCGGTCGCCGAGGGCCGCTTTCACCATACGCTGGCAATCGTCGAAGCTGCCGGAAACACGCAGCGCATCCACGTTGCCGCCGAAGCTCCCCAACTGGTGCGCCTGCCGGGGCGAGACCCGGCGATCGGGATAGAGAATGGCGACGCGAATGCCGGGCACGCGATGAAAGGCCGCGCCGACCGCCGCGCCGGTGTCGCCGGATGTGGCGACAAGAATGGTGAGCGGCTGGTCGGTTCCCGCACGTAACCGGCGCATGCATGCGGCGAGGAAGCGCGCGCCGAAGTCCTTGAATGCGGACGTGGGGCCGTGGAACAGCTCGAGCAGGTGCGTGGCGGGCATTGCCAGTTTTCTGCGCGGTGCGTCGAATGCGAAGGCCTCGGCGCAGATGGCGGGCAGTTCGGATGCGAGAAGATCGCCCGCGAAGAACGGTGCCAGCAGGCGTTCGGCGGTCTGCGCAAGCGAATCGCCTTCGGCAAAGGTTCCCGGATCCAGCGTTGGCATGTTCGCCGGAATGTAGAGTCCGCCGTCGGGCGCGAGCCCGGCGTTGATGGCTTCGGAAAGGCTGGTGTCCGCGGCACCGCCGCGGGTACTGACGAAGCGCATGGTCAACCCACCCTGGCGGCGGGGCCGTCGACGGGGGCGACGAGTCTGTCGCTGGCATAACCGGCATCGGCGAACGCGCTGGCCATCGCGAGCGAGGCGCGCCCCGCGCTGCCCGCATCCTCGAACCAGCCGAATACGCTCGGTCCCGCGCCGGAAATGCTGGCGCCCATCGCGCCATGGTCCAGCGCGGCCTGCTTCACCTGCGCGAAACCGGGAATCAGTGGCGCACGGCGCGGTTCGACGAGTACATCGGAAAGTCCTTCGCGTACCAACGCCGCTTCGCCGCGATAGCAGCCTGCGAGGACCAGCGCCAGATTGGCGCTTTGCGCAACGAAGTTGCCCAGTTCGTACGAACCGGCCAGCGCCGCGCGGGCGCGTCGCGTTTCCAGCACGTAATGCGGATGCACCAGCGCGCAATGCCATTCGGCGGGCACCGGAATACGGACGAGCCGGTCGTGCGTGGACAGCACCAGTCCGCCGAGCAGCATGGGGCCGAGATTGTCGCCATGGCGGCTGCCGCTGGCCACCGCTTCGCCATCCAGCGCGTATGGATACAGCGCTTCGCGCGACAGCGGCTCGTCGAGCAATTCATTGGCGGCGACGAGCGCGGCGACACAGGAAGCCGCCGAGCCACCCATGCCGGACCCGAGCGCGATACCCTTGTGCAGCGTCAGTTCGAAGCCGAAGGGCAGGTCGAGCGCGCGGCGCAGGGAGATCAGTGCCGCACCGGCCGTGTTGTCTTCGGCGCGCAGCGGAAGGTCGAGGACCACGCCGTCGATGCCGGCAATGCGGACCTCGGGTTCGTCGATGCGCCGCACGTCGGCGCGATCGCCCGCGCCAGCCACGCAGTGCCCGAGAATATCGAAGCCGATGCCGACGTTGCCGACGCTTGCGAAGGCCTCCGCGCTGGCCATGTCGGCACGCGGAACGGAGAAGGTTTCTTTCAGCATGCGCATCGTTTTACTCCCATCGCGCCGGCCACGCGCAGCAGATCGGTGAAGACCGCCGCGGCCGTGACTTCCGGACCGGCACCCGGACCCTGCACGACCAGTGCATTGTCGCAGTAACGGCGCGTGGAGAAACGCAGCACGTTGTCGGTCAGGCGCGCATTGGCGAACGTGTGGTCGCGCGGCACGCGCTCCAGGACGACGGACGCGCCGCTCCGGTCCAGTCTCGCCACGTGCCGCAGCACGCCGCCGGCTGCCGCGGCGCTGGCGTGGCGGACGATCATGTCGCCGTCGAGTTCGCCGATTCTTTCCATGAATTCGTCGCGGGACACGTCCGCCAGGTGTGCCGGGACGAGACTGCTGATCCGCACGTCCTTCAGGGCGAGTTTCAGGCCCGCTTCGCGTGCCAGGATCACCAGCTTGCGCGCCACATCCACGCCGGAGAGGTCCTCGCGCGGGTCCGGTTCCGTATAGCCCAGGTCATGGGCTTCGCGCACCAGCGCGGAGAAGGGCATGCTGCCGTCGTAGCGGTTGAACAGCCAGGCCAGCGTGCCCGACAGCATGCCTTCGACGGCGACCAGTTCGTCGCCCGTGTCGAGCAGATCCCGCAGCGTCTGGATCACCGGCAACCCGGCGCCGACCGTTCCTTCGTAGCCGAAATGCGCCGATCCGGCGGCGGCCGCCTCGTGGATGGCGTGCCAGCGCGCGATATCGCCGCTGCCTGCGCGTTTGTTCGGGGTCACGACGTGCATGCCCGCGCCGAGCCAGGCCGGATAGTGGTCCGCCACGATATCGCTGGCGCTGCAATCGGCCAGCAGCGCCACGGCATTACCCTCGCCACGCACGTACGCCGCGAAGGCGCCGAGGTCGGCGGGGCGCCAGGTCTGCGCGCCGTGGGCGCGGCCGTTGAGGGCTTCGTCGTCGCAGTCCAGCCACATGTGCCTGCTGTCGGCGACGGCCCGCAGATGCAGGGACAGGCCAGCATCGCGGAGGAGCCGGGGGGCTGCGTCCTTGAGCTGGGCAAGCAGGGCGGTGCCCACTTTGCCGGGGCCGATCACGCCGATATGGACGACGAGTGGGGACGCCAACGCGCGCCGCGGAGCGCGAAGATAGGGACTTTCGGGTGCTGCGATGACGCTGGACACGGGTTGCCTCCGGTGAGAGGCCCCTGTTCGCGTGGGAGAAGTTTCGTGTGCCGAGCACCGGACCCATCCCTTGCGAGGGCGGGGCCGGTTGCGACTGAAACCTAGTCGCGCACGTGCTCCCGTCCCAGGACGGTGGTAGTCGTCGTGGTCGTGGTGGACGTGGCGGTGATGGTGCGAATGCCGGACGCGAGCTGGCCCGCCGTATGGACGGCTGGCTTGGAGCTATGGGCGTGGGCGGGGAGATACATGGGTTGAACTTAGGCTGGTGCAGGGTCGGCTGTCAAGCGAAGGGGGGAGCGAATCGCGCCACTCCCCCTCACTGTCACCATTCGCGTCCGGTACTTACTTCGACAAATCGATCGCGTAAACCGCCGTGCCGTCCCCGTTGTCCTTCAACTGACGGATATTGCGCAGACCAGCTTCCCGGGCGACGTCTTCCTTGCCGGCCGAAGACACGAAGGTCACCTCACCCGCCGTTTTAAGCGGCGCGAACCGCCACGAGGTCTTCTCGACATCGCTGCGCTTCAACGCCTTCTTCGCCTCAAGCCAGTGAATGACCACCTCGCGATTGCCGTCCGGCGCACTCAGCACGATATTGCTGCCGTCCAGGCCGGGGAAGTTGCCGCCGCCGCTGGCGCGATAATTATTGGTGACGACAATGAAGGGCTGGTCCGGCTTCACCGGTTTACCCTTGTAGCGCAGGTCGACAATGCGTTCGCCTTCCGGCTTCGACAGATCGATGACGTAGTGGACGCCGCCCTGGATCTGATCGAAGTTGTAGCCGGGCAATTTATGTCCGATCAATGGCTGGGCGGCGGTGGCCTTCGGATCGATGCGGTTGAAGCGCTGCGCACTGTTTTCCAGCCACGCTTTCAGGCCCTTGCCGTCGATTTTCACCGCGGCCAGCGTGTTCGGATAGAAATACAGGTCGGCGGCGTTGCGGATGGTCAGCGGGCCGGCGGCTACATCGGTGAAGTCTTCCGGTCCGCCGAAACCGGTGCGGAACGCGGCGGCGGCCGATAGAACGGGCACGTCCTTCCACTCGGGGTGTTCGCGCGCAATCGCCTCGCTGGCATAGTCGCGCTGCGCGGCGTTAACCACCGCCAACGCCGACATGTCGCCAACGTCCGCGAAGAAACTGCTCATGCGATGGTCGCTGCTACCGATCGGCGTGTTCACATACGCAACGGCGGCTTCGTGTGCGTCGCGCACCAGCGGTGCGATGGACGGATCGGGTGCGACGCAGTCGTTCTTCTTCGCGCAGATCGGACGCACTTCGCTCTGGCTCGCGGCACGATCGACGACCCACTGGTCGTTCTCGCGCGTGAGTTTCATGCGGATGACGCCGAGATCCTTGCCGAAGAACCCGCCCATCACGGCGGGCACGCCCCGGACAATGCCGCGCTTCGCGTCGACTTCGGCCATGCCCTCGTAATGGGGGCCGGGGAATTCGGTATGCGAGTGACCCAGCAGCAGTGCGTCGATGCCCGGTACACCGGCCAGGTACCAGCCGCCGTTTTCTTCTTTCGGAGTATATGGCGAGGTACTCAAGCCACCATGCAGGATCGCGACGACGAGGTCGGGATGCTGTGCCTTGAGTTCGGGCATGTAGCGCTTCGCGGCTTCGACGACGCCGTCGACGGTGACCTTGCCCACGAGATTGCGCTTGTCCCAGTCCATGATCGGCGGCGGCGTGAAGCCGATGATCCCCACGCGTAGCGTCACGTTGACGATCTTGCCGTCGGGCGTCGTCGCGGCGACCGTTTTTTCGACGATCGTCCACGGTTTGAAGATCGGTTTGCCGTCGCGTGCGCTGTAAACGTTGGACAGCACCAGCGGGAAATGCGGGCCGGCGCAGGCCTTGTCGCTGCCGCCGTCGACATTCATCGGCGTGCCGGTGACCTGCGACAGGAATGCCAGGCCGTAGTTGAACTCATGATTGCCAGCGGTGCCGCCGTCGTAACCGAGCGCGTCCATCGCGCGATACATCGCAAGCTCGGTGTCGCAACCCACGGGTTTCACCGTCGACTGATAGTCGGCCAGCACCGTGCCCTGGATTGTGTCGCCGCTATCGAACAGCAGCGTATTGGGAAATTCCTTGCGCGCGTTGCGGATCAGCGTCGCGACACGTTCGTAGCCCAGCGTCGGGTCGTCTTTCTGCTTGTAGTAGTCGTAGCTCAGGACGTTCGAATGCACGTCGGTCGTCTCCAGAATAGCGAGGTCGACACGTGCGCCCTGTGGCGCCGCGGCTGGTGCGGCGGCTTTGCCGGATGGTGTGCCGGCGCATGCGGCAAGCAGGGCGGCCGATAGCGTGGCCAGGGCGATGGGTCTGAACATGGGGGCGTTCCGTAGGAATAGGGCCATTGGGTGCGCAAGCTAACAGGATTGGCAATCGTTCGCTTGTGGCAATACGGTGCTTCGATACCCGGTGGGAGCGGACTTCGTCCGCGAAAGCATGTTTGCGACGCGATCTGTCGAGCGGTATCGCGATCTGGCTTTCGCGGACGAAGTCCGCTCCCACCGGGCGGATTGCGCAGGCTCAGTGGCGCTCGGCTTTCGCCTCGTCGAAGTAGATGTACTTCCGGCCGCCGTCTTCCAGCTGTTTCGTCTTCAACGTGAAGCGATACGTCGTGGCCGGCAATGCGCTGCCGTCGATGCGCTGCATCGACAGACCCGTCGCCTCGTCGGTCCGCACGTCGGCGGGCGAGACACGGTACGCGTCGATCGCCCTGCCTTCGCCGCCTTCCAGCGATTCCCTCAGTACGCGGCCGTCCGTCTTGTCGAGCTTCACGCCAAGGATGTTCGCCAGCGTCGGCGCCAGGTCCACATTGCCGCTGGGCAATTCGTCGCGCATGCCCCGACGGAAATGCGGGCCGCTGGCGATCAGCGTGTTGTGCACATCCACGGGGCTGAAGCTTCCGTGCATGCCGCGTTCGTTCGACATGCTGCTGTAAAGCGTGCCGCGGAAACCCTGGACGACGGCATGCGCATCGTAGTCGTAGCTGGCGATGATGTCGGGCGAACGGCGATTTTCGAGATGCACGCTGGCCAGCGGCAGCGTGCCCGGAATATGTCCGTAACGCTGATCCACGAAGATCGCGCCGAAGGGCTGGCGACTCTGCAGGAAGCGCACCGCGCGAAGCACGAGCGCGGCGTCGTGCTCGGGCTGGTAGAGATATTCGCTGCCGCCGTTCGGTGCGAGGACGAACGCGCCTTTGGGCAGGGTGGCGGGCAACTTGTACGACGGCGTCGTGTACGGGCCGGGCTTGCCGCACAGGCGTCCATCGTCGTCGTAGCGCGTGGGACGCAATGGCGTGCCATCGGCGCGAATGCCCGACATCACGGGTGCGTGGATGCAGCCGAAACCGTCGAATGCAGTGAAGCCCGCGCGGGTCATTTCATCGGCGAGTCGCACCGCACCGGACACCGAATAGCCCCAGTCGGCATCGATGCCACCGACGCGACCGTCATTGACGCCGCGCAAGGGAAACAGGTCGGCCGGTCCCGCGATGTTGCTGTGCGCGTGATCGGACACGACGATCAGATCCGTATCGGTGTCGAGTCCCAGTTCGCGCAGCTTCGCTTCGAGCTTGCCCAGCAGTTCGTCCTGCGCGCGCAATGCGACATGGAAGTCCGGCGAGCCGACGCCGTAGAGATGCTCGGTCGCATCCGGATTGCGTAGCCAGACGAAGCTCACGTCCGGTTTCTCGACGGGCAGGATATAGCCGAGGAAGGTGTCCATCAGATACGCATTCGACGCGGTCGACGGTGTGCCTGCCCCGTCGGTCGGGTCGGACGAGACGCCGTCTTTCAGCGTGACTACCTGTGCCTGCGCGGTCGGCCTGTCATGGTCCGGTTCCAGCGAGAAACGGTCCGATGGATAGGCATTGACGGTGTTGGCGGGCAGGGGACGCCCGGCTTTCTGCAGGCGCTTCGCGAAGGCCAGCGGCAGCGCGACGTTTTCGTCCAGGATCACGCCGCCTTCGTGGTAATCCTGCAGGAAGGCTGGGCCCGACTTGCCGACGACGGCGGTTTTCAGCCCCGCTTTCTGCGCGCGCGAAAACAGGTTCGGTACCTGCAGCAGTTCGTGGTCATAGTGTTCGTCCAACGCCCGGAGCACCGCATAGTCTTCCGTATAGACCGGCGAAGCGAAGTCGATCGCGCCGCCCTTTGCATCCAGACCCTTGCCGCCCGGTGCCCAGAAGCGGTTGCCGAAGAAGCCGATGGTTCCCGGGAACGAGCCCGTCGCGAAGCTGGACGCGTTGACCATGGTGAAGGTCGGATACGTCGCGTGGTTGTCCGCGAAGAACACGCCGCGATCCGCCAGCGCCTTCAGGTTCGGCGTGTCGTCTTCGCTGATGGCGTCCGGGCGCATGCCGTCCCAGACAAAGACGACCACGCGCCGCGCGGGTGCGGCGGTGGCTGTGGCGGATACCGCGGCGACGGCCACGGCGAGACAGACGAGCAGGGAACGGAGCGAGGTCATTGGCAGGGAGGATAGCGGGCAATCGGCCATGGTCCTTCACCTATGTTTCAGTTTGAGTGCGCGGGGCGGTACCCTCCCGGGCTGTCACAATCGAAGGAACTTGCATGAAGTCCACTCCGACGAGTCTCCGGCTCGGCCTGCTGAGCGCGTCCATCACGCTGCTCGCGGGCTGTGCCACGTCCGCGCCGCAGAACACGCCAACGGCCGCCATCGATGTACCGGCCATTCAACGCCCTGCCCAGGAAACCCCGGAATGGTGGTTCCGCAACGGCGCGGCACAGGCCGCGCAGGCATCGCGCGAGGCGAATGCCGGCGGTCAGCGGGCGAAGAACGTCATCGTCTTCCTGGGTGACGGCATGAGCATCCCGACCATCGCGGCATCGCATATCCGTGCGGGCCAGCTGAAGGGCGTGGACGGCGAAAGCTACCGGCTGAGTTTCGAGAAATTCCCGTTCAGCGCGCTCAGCCGCACCTACGAAACCGACCAGCAGACGCCCGATTCGGCGGGCACGATGACCTCGATCATGTCCGGCGTGAAAACCCGCGCGGGCTTCATCGGTATTTCCCAGGTGCCGAAGCGGCAGGATTGCGCCGCCTCGAAGGGGCAGGAGCTGGTCAGCACGCTCGAACTGGCCGCCGCCGCGGGTATGGCCACCGGTGCCGTCACCACCACACGCATCACGCATGCGACGCCGGCCGCAACGTATGGCCACCTGCCCGAGCGTAATTGGGAAGTCGATGCCGACATTCCCGAAAGCGCGCGTGCGCAGGGCTGCAAGGATTTCGCGGCGCAGCTGGTGGACTTCCCTGTCGCCAGTGGCCTCACCGTCGCCATGGGCGGCGGTCGGACCGAATTCCTGCCTGCCGGTGTCCCCGATCCGGAATATCCGAACAAGGCAGGTCAGCGCCTGGACAAGCGCGACCTCATCGCCGAATGGAAGGCGAAGCATCCGGGCGGCGAGTACGTGTGGAACGAAGCGCAGTTCAAGGCGCTCGACCTGTCGAAGACCACCCATGTGCTCGGCCTTTTCGAGCCATCGCATCTGAACTACGAGCACGATCGACCGAAAGACAAAGCCGGCGAACCCAGCCTGGCGGAAATGACCGCGAGCGCCATCAAGGTGCTGAAAAAGAATCCCAATGGGTTCTTCCTGATGGTCGAAGGCGGCCGCATCGACCACGCCCTGCATGCCGGTAACGCGTATCGCGCACTGGACGAAACCATCTCCATGGCCGACGCCGTGCAGGCGGCATTCGATAACACCGATGCATCCGACACGCTGATCGTCGTCACGGCGGATCACAGCCATACGATGGCCTTCGCAGGCTACCCGACGCGCGGCAATCCGATCCTCGGCCTGGTGCGCGGTGCCACCGACAGCTACGACGAGGAAGGTGGCGGTGGCATGGCCCGCGATGCCGCCGGTCAGCCGTATACGACGCTGACCTTCGCCAATGGTCCGGGTTACACGGGTGCGACCGACCTTCAGCCCGAAGGCAGCAAGCGCTTTCCGCACAATCCGAAGACGTATGCCGGGATAACGAAAGGCCGGCCCGACCTGACGCATGTCGACACGACGGCACCCGATTACATGCAGGAGTCGGTATATCCCATGAAAGCCGAAACGCATGGCGGCGAAGACGTGGCGATCTTCGCGCATGGTCCCGGCGCCGCCGCGTTCCACGGCGAGCTGGAAGAGAACGCGATCTTCCACGTGATCGTGCAGCACGCGCCGACGATTCGTGCCGAACTATGCAAGCTAGGCAGCTGCAACGCCGACGGCGTGCCGGTAAACCGGCCGACGTACGAGGCGTGGCTGAAAAAGAACTAAGCCGCCCGCTTTTTGTAGGAGCCCGCTTGCGGGCTCCTACAACAACGGTGTCGTTGGTCACACTCGTCCCTCATTGCAACCGCGCTGTAAGAGTCCGTACACATCCACGCCCCACTCTGTCGCGATTCTCTTCAATCGTGACAAAGGCCGTTCGCGGCCGATGGAGTTGTACCGATGATGTATCAGCGCCGTATTCTCGTTCTTGCCCTCGCCGCTTCTCTCGGGGGCGTCGTTCACGCGCAGGACGTGCCCGCCACGACGGATAGCAAGACCGACAAGGCGCAGCAGCTCGAAGCGGTGTCGGTCATCGGTCAGGGCGAAACGCGGCAGGTCCAGCGCATCACGCCGCAGGACCAGCAGGTGCTGCCGCCCGGTACCAGTCCGCAGAAAGTGTTGAATCGCCTGCCCGGCGTGTCGGTCCAGTCGAACGATGCATTCGGCGCGAACGAAGAATCGCAGACGATCACCCTGCGCGGCTTCAACGCCACGCGAATCGGATACACGATGGACGGTCTGCCGCTGGGCGATAACGCCTACGGCAACTACAACGGCCTGAATATCAGTCGCGCGCTGATTTCCGAGAACCTCACCAGTGTCGAGCTCGCGGAAGGCATCGGTTCGCTCGGTACGCCTTCCACCAGCAACCTCGGCGGCTCGATCCAGTATTTCTCGTCCGATCCGGCGAAGATCTTCGGCGGCAAGGTTGCGCAGACCTTCGGCAGCGACAACAACCGTCGGACTTATGCGCGCATCGATACGGGCGATTACCACGGCTTCTCCATGTACCTGTCCGGCGTGCATGCCGGTGCGGACATGTGGGCGCAGCCGAACTCCCCGACCAGCACGCAGCAGTTCAACGGCAAGGCGGTCTACGAATTCGGCGAAGGCAATCGCATCACGGCCTTCGCGGATACGTCGCGTACCAGCCAGGCGGACTACGCCTATCTGTCGAAGAGCGGCATGCAGCGCGGTCTCGGCTGGGACTGGAATCTCTACGCGCCGGACTGGAAGCGCGCGCTTGCCGCGGCTTATTGTGCGCCCGCGTACACGAAGGGCGGCGTAAAGGATGCGCGCTGCGGTTTCTCCGGTGGCGTCGACAATATCGACGATGCGTACTATCAGAGCCGTGCGCTACGCAGCGACGATCTGTACTACATCGCCGGCGATTTCGCGGTGGCCGACGGCGTCACGTTGCACACGCAGGTCTATCACCATGAAGACGCCGGCCAGGGTCACTGGTGGTCGCCGGGACAGAAGTCCAATCCGGGCACACCCGAAGAGCTGCCGATCTCGATCCGCAGCACCAACTACTCGATCAACCGCAATGGCGCGATCGCGTCCCTGACCTATGAGATCGGCGGCCATCGCCTGGAAGGCGGCGTCTGGTACGAAAAGAACAATCATCACGTCGAGCGCAATTTCTATTACATCGACGGCCCGATCAGCGACAACCATTATCTGACCGATCCCGATCGCCGCCTGTTCGCGCAGGACTATGTCATTACAACGAAACAGGCCTACCTGCAGGACAGCTTCAAGCTGCTCAATGACAGGCTCAGCATCGACGTGGGCGTTAAAAGCCCGCATACCAGCATGACGGCGCGCGAACAGCCGGGCGTCGAAAGCCCGTACGCCAACGGCCGGATCGACGCCGGCAAGGCGTTGCTGCCGCAGATCGGCGCGGCCTATCAGCTGGCGCCCGGTCAGGAACTCTTCCTGTCCTATGCGAAGAACATCGCCGCGTTCCAGGGCGGTGGTGCCGGCGGTCCGCTTTCGGTAAGTCAGGCCGCGTTCGACGGGACGAAGGGTGCGCTGAAGCCCGAGCAGTCCCGCACATGGGACGGCGGTTTTCGTAGCACGGGCCGTTATTACGAGGCGTCTGTGGCCGTCTATGACGTTCGCTTCGACAATCGCCTGCTGTCGCTGAATCCTTGCCCGAGCATCGAAGTCGGTACGCGTCCGGAGTGCAACACGGCTTTCGTGAACGTCGGTTCGGTGAAGAGCCGCGGTGCGGAATTCACCTTTATCTGGAAGCCGATACGCGGCCTGGAATGGTACAACTCGGCCTCGTTCAACCATTCGACCTACGAGGATAACTACGTGGCCAACGGCCAGGTCGTTCCGGTCAAGGGCAAGACCACCGTCGATACGCCGAAGAGGATGTTCGCGAGCGAACTCAGCTGGCGCAACGGCCCGTGGTTCGCGAGCCTGCGCGGCAAGTTCACCGGTAAGCGCTACTACACCTATACCAACGACCAGAGCGTCGCCGGTGCGACGACCTTCGACTTCGGCGCGGGTTACGATTTCGGTCCGACGATCGGCCTGAAGGACCTGTCGCTGGCGCTGAACGTGACGAACCTCACCGACAAGCGCTACGCGTCCAACCTCACGGCGTTCGCCGGTACCGATCCGGCGGGCCGCGCCCTCGCGTTCCACGCCAGCGCGCCGCGCCAGAGCTTCGTCACCCTGTCGGCGGATTTCTGACGATGGCCGGTCGCGTCATGGGCACGTCGATTCGTCTATCCTCCTGCGTTCTTGCCGCTTTTGTGGGAACGCTCGCCATGTCCGTCCAGGTCGAAGCCGCCGACAAGCCGCTGGCCGCCAAAGTACTCGTGATCGGGCATCGCGGCGCCAGTGCGTTGCGCCCTGAGCACACGCTGGCTTCGTACGCAAAAGCGATCGAGGACGGTGCGGACTTCATCGAGCCCGACCTTGTTTCCACGAAGGACGGCGCGCTGGTCGCCCGGCACGAGAACGAAATCTCCGGTACGACCGATGTCGCGGCGCATCCCGAATTCGCCGCGCGGCGGGCGACGAAGACCATCGACGGCGTGTCGGTCACCGGCTGGTTCACCGAGGATTTCACGCTCGCCGAGCTGAAAACGCTGCGCGCCCGCGAACGCCTGCCGGAAATCCGCACGGACAACGCGCACTACGACGGCCAGTTCCAGGTGCCGACCTTCGACGAGATCATCGACTTCGTCGCGGCCGAGTCGGCCGCACGCGGACGGGTGGTCGGCATCATTCCGGAGATCAAGCATTCGACGTATTTCGCCGGCATCGGTTTGCCGATGGAAGACAGGACGCTCGCGACGATCGATGGGCATACGTACACCCGCACCGCGCCGGTGGAGATCCAGTCTTTCGAAGTCGGCAACCTGAAATACCTGCGCGGCAAGCTCGGCAAGACGCATCCGAACGTGACGTTGCTCCAGCTGATGGAACGTCCCGATGCGCATCCCGCCGACCGGACGGCACCGACTTACGCGGTGATGATGACGCCCGCCGGACTGAAAGAGGTCGCGACATACGCGGACGCGATCGGTCCGTCCGTCCGCAGCATCATTCCGCTGACCGCCGATGGTTCCCTCGGTACACCCTCGGCGCTGGTGCGCGATGCGCACGCCGCGCGTCTTCAGGTACATCCCTACACCTTCCGCCCGGAAAACCATTTCCTGGCGCGCAACTTCCGCAACGCGGACGGTGACGCGGCGCGGAACGAGGCGGGCTCGATCGCGGAAATCCGTGCCTACCTGGCCACGGGTATCGATGCGTTCTTTACCGACGATCCCGCGATCGGCCGGAAAGCCCTTGCCCGCTAGATCCGTATGTCTGGTCGCCCGGCGGCCTTGAGGATCGTCGGAAACCCCGATCCGCGCGATTGGCTATCATCGCCCGATTGCCAGTACCCAAGGGTTGCCCGATGTCGGTGTTTCAGAAATTCACGCGCCACAAGTCCGTGGAGCAGCTGCAGGCGGAAGTGGGTGCGCGTCGCGACTTCCGCCGCGTACTCGGTCTGTGGCAGCTCACCGCCATCGGCATCGGCGGCATCATCGGCGTCGGCATCTTCGTGCTGGCCGGCCAGCAGGCGGCGGTCAACGCCGGCCCGGCCGTGGCGCTCAGTTTCATCATCGCCGGCCTGGGCAGCGCGTGCGCGGCCCTGTGCTACGCCGAATTCGCCGGTCTGATCCCCGTTACCGGCAGTGCCTACACCTATGGCTACGCAGTCCTCGGCGAGGGGGCGGCGTGGATCATCGGCTGGGACCTCCTGCTGGAATACGCACTGGTGGTGGCGGTGGTCGCCATCGGCTGGTCGGGGTACGTCCAGGTGCTGATGGCCTCGGCGGGCGTGCATCTGCCCGAATGGGCGCAGAAGAGCATGAGTCCCGACACCATGCGCTACTTCTGGCAGCAGGGACTCGGCGCGGTCGGTATCCCGGTATCCGATCCGGTCGCGGGTCCGACCGACGGTCATCGCTTCAACGTTATCGCGGCCGGTATCTCGATCCTGGTCGCGATCCTGCTTTCCGTCCGCACCGAGTGGGGCGCCCGCCTGAATACGGTGATTGTCGGCATCAAGGTCATCGGCGTGATGCTCGTGATCGGTGTCGGCGCATTCTTCATCAATACGGCCAACTGGCACCCGTTCATTCCCGAGCGCATCGTCGACGCCAAAGGCGTCGGCCACTTCGGTTGGCACGGTGTGCTGACGGGTGCGAGCGTCGTCTTCTTCGCGGTCTTCGGCTACGACACGTTGACCACCGCCGCCGAGGAAGCGAAGGAGCCGCAGCGCGATCTTCCTCGTGCGGTGCTGTTGTCGCTGGCTGTCGCGATGGTGCTGTATATCGCCGTGTCGCTGGTGCTGACCGGCATCGTTCCTTATGCGACGCTCAGCGGCGAAGCGTCGGTGTCCGACGCGTTCAACGCCATCGGCCTGCCGTGGCTCAGCAATGTCATCGCCGTGGCCGCGGTCATCGGCGTTATCAGCGTGCTGTTCGCCTTCATGCTCGGCGCGGCGCGCATCTGGTTCGCGCTGTCGCGCGACGGCTTGCTGCCCGCGTGGTTCTCGCGCGTGCATCCGCGCTTCGGCACACCTGCGCGTCCGACCATGATCCTCGGCATTTTCACGGCGCTGGTTGCCGGTTTGCTGCCGATCGGCGAAGTGGCGGAGCTGGTGAATATCGGCACGCTCAGTGCGTTCATCCTGATCTGCGCATCGGTGATGGTGCTGCGTGTGCGCAAGCCGGAACTTGAGCGCAAATTTCGCACGCCCGCCGTATGGTTCGTGGCACCGCTGGGCATACTGTTCTCAGCCGCGCTGATTTACGGTTTGCCGTGGATCACGTTCGAGCGCTTCGCGATCTGGATGGCGATCGGTCTGATCGTGTACTTCGCGTATGGCATCCGGCATAGCAAGCTGGGCAAGCCGGACTGACGCCTGTCGACGTCCTCACCGTCGCCCCTGCGCAGGCAGGGGCCCAGGGCGAACGCGTATGTTTGGGGCGTGGCGCGCCGGATCGCGCTCTGAAAGCACGATCGGACGAAATCGCTAAAACCCTGTGCGCCGCAGTGGGTTCTTGCCTGCGCAGGAACGATGATGGGTGGTGAGGTATATCGCGAAAAAAACGGCCGCGAAAGCGGCCGTTTTGTGCATTACGGAACAGCCGCTATCAGAAGCGGAATTCCAGCGTTCCACCGAACACGCCGGAGTTCACGGTCTGCTTCGTACCGATGATGTGCTGAGCCTTCATCGAATAGTGGTCGTAGGTGACCGCGAGGCCGAGGTTCGGCGTGAAGTCGTAACCGAAGCCAAGGCCGGCGTAGATGCCGTTGTCGGTCGACGAGACGCTGTCGCTGGCGGTTGCGGAACCCGCATAGGCGTCGGCGCGAAGCTTCGACTTCGAGTGCGCCAGACCCAGGCGCGCGGTGATGAACCATGACGAGGGCAGTTCCCACTTGGCGTTACCGCCGATCAGGATCGTGTCCGCCTTGAGCGAGGTCGTCACTCCGACCTGGCCGTAGTTGTACCTGCCGGTCATCTTGCCGAGGTTCGCGTAGCCACCTTCGACGCCGAGGTAGAACGGCGCATCCACGGCCCAGCGGTAGCCGATGGCGACGCCGTACGCCGTATCGGTCTTGTCCTGAAAGAAGTCGTCGCCGCTGGTGTCGTAGCGCGAGCTACCGACCGAAGCATTGACGAAGGCCCCCTGGCTGGCGGCATGCGCGCCGAACGAGGCGAACGAAAGCGCGGCGGCCGCAGCCACCGAAAGCAGTACCTTTTGCATGTTTAGTCCCTGTTCCCTGTTTTATCGAGTATCCCGACCTCTTTGCCGGGATTCCCGCACTCGGCGGGCGGGGCATTCTATCCGCGGATGGCGGGCAAGTGCGTAAGTCGTGACCTATGGCAGGGTGGGGCGGACGGGTGCTGCCGTTAGGATCGATCGCTTGCGCGGGGGGATACCCGGCCGCGCGACCTTCGAGCTCGCGCAAGGATGACTGAGCGCAACCAGGCACCATTAGGAGACCCCATTGAAAGCCACCATCCTTGCCTCCGCGCTGCTGGCCGCTATTGCCGGCATCGGCGCGTCGTCGGCTCATGCCGATGTGCCCGCCCCGCAGGACATCGCCTATAACGGCACCCTGAAGATCGCCGTCGACGCCACCGATCTCAATCACCGCATCCTGCGTGTTCGCGAAACGATTCCCGCGCCGGCCGGTCCGCTGACGCTGCTGTTCCCGGAGTGGATTCCGGGCCACCATTCGCCCAGCGGTCCCATCGATCAGTTCGCGGGCCTGGTGGTCACGGCCGGTGGCAAGCGCATCGAATGGGTACGCGATCCGCTGAACGTCTATGCGTTCCACGTCACCGTGCCGGAAGGCGCCGCGGGCGTGGACGTCGAGTTCCAGACGCTGACGCCGCAGGACACCCGCCAGGGCCGCGTCGTCATGACGCCGGAAATCGTCAACGTCCAGTGGAACCAGGTCTCCCTGTACCCGGCCGGCTATAACGCCGACCGCATCCAGGTGGAGCCGACGGTCAAGCTGCCGGAAGGTTTCCAGTTCGGCAGCGCGCTCGAAGTCGCCAGCCAGAGCGGCAGCACCGTGACGTTCAAGCC
This sequence comes from Luteibacter sp. GL_149, assembly GCF_057834065.1. Taxonomy (NCBI): domain Bacteria; kingdom Pseudomonadati; phylum Pseudomonadota; class Gammaproteobacteria; order Lysobacterales; family Rhodanobacteraceae; genus Luteibacter; species Luteibacter sp. GL_149. The sequence goes on along the minus strand of NZ_CM174395.1, from coordinate 4,331,174 downwards.
GATCGATTTCAACAATCTCGTCGACTCGCCGATCTTCGCCGGCAAGTACTTCAAGCGCGTGGACCTCGATCCGAACGGCCGCTCGCCGGTGCACCTGAACATCGTGGCCGACAACGCCAAGTCGCTGGAAATCAAGCCTGAAGCGCTGGAAATCCATCGCAAGCTCGTCCAGCAGATGGACAAGCTGTACGGCGCACGCCACTACAACCACTACGACTTCCTGCTGGCGCTGACCGATAAGCTCGGCGGCATCGGTCTGGAGCACCACCGTTCCAGCGAAAACAGCGCTGCGCCGGGTTACTTCACCGAGTGGGAAAAGAACTGGCTCGGCCGCGACCTGCTCGCGCACGAATACAACCATTCCTGGGACGGCAAATACCGTCGCGGTGCCGATCTGGCGACGCCGAACTTCAACGTCCCGATGGGCGACAGCCTGCTGTGGGTTTACGAAGGCCAGACGCAGTTCTGGGGCAATGTCGTCGCCGCCCGTTCGGGCCTGATGACCCAGGACCAGGCGCGCGACATGCTCGCTTTCGTCGCCGCCACGTACGACAAGGGCCGTCCGGGCCTGTCCTGGCGCAACATCCAGGACACGACGAACGATCCGACGATCTCGCAGCGTCGTCCTCTGTCCTATCGCAACTACCAGATGAGCGAAGACTATTATTCGGGCGGCCAGATGGTGTGGCTCGACGTCGACACGCGTCTGCGCGAACTGACGAAGAACAAGCGCTCGCTGGACGATTTCGCCAAGGCCTTCTTCGGCATGAAGGACGGCGACTGGAAGGTCAATCCGTATACGTTCGAGGACGTGGTTTCCACGCTCAACGGTATCGCTCCGTACGACTGGGCGTCCTATCTGCGCGAGCGCATCGACGGCCATAAGGGCCCGATCGACGGTATCGAACGCGGCGGCTGGAAGCTGGTCTACACCGACAAGCCGTCCGACGCGGTCAAGGCCTTCGAGGCGCGTCGCAGCTTTGCCGACCTGACCTACTCGATGGGTGTGGCGGTATCCGCGAAGGGCGACATCTCCGACGTGCGCTGGGACGGTCCGGCCTTCAACGCCGGCCTCTCGCCGGGCATGCACCTGGTCGCGGTCAACGGGAAGGAATTCTCCGGCGACGTGCTGAAGGACGCGGTGACGGCGGCGAAGACGGACAAGGCGCCGATCGAACTGCTGGTCAAGAACTTCGACGAGTACAAGACCATCAAGGTCGACTACCACGAAGGCCTGAAGTACCCGCATCTGGAACGCGAAAAGAGCAAGCCCGACTGGCTGGGCGAGCTCTACAAGGCGAAGTAAGTACGAACGGCGCCCCCCAAAGGGCGCCGTTTTTCGTTGGAGGCCATGGCGCCTGGGCCGCTTCTACACCTCTTTACCCATCTCCGTTACACTACGCGTCCGCTGTACCTGCGCCCGTAGCTCAGCCGGATAGAGTAGTGGCTTCCGAAGCCATTGGTCGGGGGTTCGAATCCCTCCGGGCGCACCATCTCCCACGTCGCTATGCGAGCCGCCACCATTCATAGGGTGGCGTCGCTGTAGCCGGTTGCGGGTCGCCAGGCCTCGCACCACTTATCAGTAGCGGATCTTTATGACCGCAAGGCGTTTGTGGCTATAGTTCCTGAGCCCATTCTCAAAATCGCGCGAAATCGTCATCCTCTTTACTCCTTCCTCGCGGCTATAGATTTTCATGCCGTAGTTCGAGTCGAAATAGACCACCTCGGTGGGACTCAATGCCACGGCCACGACGTGTCCGCCGGATATAAGAAGATACGTATTGATATTGCCGCCTGGAAAAATCTCGGAGTGCAGGAACATGACGATATCGAAGGGAGATTTCGCTCCGCAGTAAATTATGTCGACGAAGCCGAGGATGGTGTACTTGTCGCGTAGCTCGGAAAATATTTCCGACACAGTGTCGGGATCGGCTTCGTAAGCCGCGGTGGCCGTTTCCCGCAATGTGGTTCGTGTATCCGCACTTGTGGCATGGCGTCTCGTGTTGAAGCCGTAGCTGACCATGTTATGCATCAATCCACCCTCTGTTCGCGAGGGGATGGTTCTCTCGGAAAACTCCGACCAGGTATGCACGTTCCTGATCCATGCCAGAGCAAGGCCATGGCATATGCCGGAATGCAGTTTCGCGGAAGGATTCAGCGACGACCTTTCGTAGTGCTGACCAAATGAAACGCCCATATTGGTCGCTATAGGGAAGTTCTTCGGCATTTGGCGGTTCGCTCCTTGCGCTGCAACGTTGAGATGAAGCAGCCCGCGCGACAGTCGCGACGCCTCTCCGGTGACCGAAGTTACATGGATTGAAAGCATGGCGAACCTCGTCATCTGTTTGCCTGCCGGTTCTGTGAAAGTAGACACACTTCACGATCTGGCCTGTCGCCGTTCCGTCACGCTAGGCACTTAAGGTTCGCGACTAGTCCCCGGACAACGGGGCAGGGGAATTCACGGAATACTTTTGGGGAAGGGAATGCAGGGACATATCCGCAGGCGTTGGCTCTCGGTAGCCATCGCGTCGTTGCTTATGGCCGGTACGGCCTATGCGCAGAACACCTCGTCGTCCATGAGCGGACGCGTACTCGATGCCAGTGGCGCACCTGCCGCCGGTGTCACGGTCGACATCGTGCACGTGCCTTCCGGTACCACGCGCGTCGTCACCACCGATGCCAGCGGCCGCTACAAGGCGCAGGGATTGCGTGTCGGCGGTCCGTTCGATGTGACGGCGAAGACCGCCTCGGGAACGGCGGAGCGCGACGATATCTATCTGCAACTGGCCCAGGACACCAGCCTGGACCTGATCGTCGCGGCTGCCGCGACCGGTGCGACGCAGCTCGAAGGCGTGCAGGTGCGTGCGAATGCCAGCGATGTCGCCATGGCGCAGATCTTCACCGCCGACAACAAGGGCATGGGCACGCAGGTATCGCAGCAGGAACTGAAGATGCTGCCGGTGCCGAATCGCTCGATTCAGGACATCGCACGCCTGAATCCCGCGATCACGGTGACGAATAAGAGCAAGGGCGAAATCTCCGCGCTTGGTCAGAACAGCCGCTACAACAACATCACGATCGACTCGGTACCGACGAACGACTCGTTCGGTCTCGAAGACAACGGCCTGCCGGCGCTGAACCAGCCGATCTCGCTGGACGCGATCGAGGCGTACAACATTTCCACCGCGAACTACGATGTGGCGAACAAGCGCGCCGTCGGTGCGAACATCAACATCGTGACGAAAAGCGGTACGAACGATTTCCACGGTTCGGTCTATTACGTTTACCGCAACGCCAGAAACATGGTCGGCGATAACCAGGCCGGTGCCGAGTTCAAGGGCTATACGCGGCAGTGGACCGGTGGCGCGACGTTCGGCGGTCCGATCATCAAAGACAAGCTGTTCTTCTTCGCCAGCGTGGAGAAGTCCAAGACGCTGGCACCCGCGCCCAACTTCGGGCCGCTCGGTTCGGGCAAGGGCAATATCGTGCCCATCAGCCAGTCCGACATCGATCGCATTTCGCAGATCGCGACCCATCTCGGCATGAATCCCGGCACGTTGAATGCGGCCGGTGCCGATCAGGACGAGAAGCGTGGCCTGTTCAAACTCGACTGGAATATCGCGGACGGTCACCGCCTGAGCCTTCGCTACGACAAGGTCAACAGCGAACAGCCGAACCTCAACGGCTACAGCACGTCGTCGACGTCGCCCAGCCTGAGCCTTTCCAGCTACTGGTTCACCAAGCATCGCGAAAACTCGCAGTGGGTGCTGAACGCTTACGACGATTGGAACGAATCGTTCTCCACCGAGGCGGCGTTCTCGTATTCGAAGTACGACGCGACGCCCACGGTGCAGACGCAACAGCCGCAGGTCAAGGTCTATACGAACGGCGTAGTGAACGGCAGCACGATTACCGGTCCCTTCGTGAACCTCGGCGAGGAAGAGTTTCGTCACTACAATATTCTCGGCATCAAGAGCTACAACGGCTTCTTCGCCGGCACGTGGTTCGTGGGCGATCATGCGATCAAGGCCGGTGTCGATTATCAGCGCGACGAGTTCTACAACCTGTTCGGCCGTACCGAGTTCGGTGCCTATGTTTTTCCGAGAATCGACGCATTTGCCAATAAGAACTACTTCAGCTACTCGGTTTACCAGCCCACCGATGGCAATCTCGACAGCATCGCGGCTCGCTGGAATCTGACGCAGTGGGGACTGTTCGCGCAGGACACGTGGCAGATCGGCAATCTTTCGCTGCAATACGGACTGCGTTACGACCTGCCGAAGGTGAGTAGCGCGCCGCTGAACAATCCGACCTTCAACGGTGCGTTCCCGGGTTATCCGAATAACGCGACGATTGACGGCAACGGCGTGATCGAACCGCGCGCGTCGTTCAACTACAACTTCGACGCGGAACGCCCGACCCAGCTACGCGGAGGTATTGGTTTGTCCGAAGGTGCACCTCCGGGCGTGTGGCTGTCCAACCCGTATACGAATAACGGCTTGTCGCTGACGAGTTATTCGTCGTCCAACGGCACTGGCTTCACGGCCAATCCGTTGAATCCGCTGATTCCGTCCAACGTGCGCAAGGGTGGCTCGCCGGAAGTCGACGTGACCGATGGCAACTTCAAGATGCCGACGGTATGGAAGGCGAGCCTGGGCTTCGATCACCAGTTGCCCTGGTCCAACCTGGTGCTGACCGCCGAGGTCGAACATCTGGAGACGAAGAACGCCGTCCGTTTCCAGGACCTTAACCTCGGTGCGGCAACGGGCGTGCTGCCCGACGGCCGCTCGAGCTACTGGACGACGACCGATCCGAATGCGTTCCGCAGTGTCGGCAAGACGCCGACGGGGCAGGCGATCTGTGCCACGCCCACGGGTGTCTGCGCGGGTGCGCGAGCCAATCGCGATCCGCGCTTCGGCAACGTCATCTATCTCAGCAATACGAGTCAGGGGCAGGCGACGTACGGCACCTTGCAGCTGGCCAAGCCGTTTACCGCCGACTCCGACTGGTCCGGATCGGTCGGCTTCGTGTTCGGCAGCTCGAAGGACGTCAGTTCGGGTAATGAAAAGGTCGCCGCCAGTACCTGGGCGAACGATGCCGTGTTCAATCCGAATGCCGATGCCGTCGGTCACAGCAATTTCGAAATCAGTCGCCGCATCATCGCGTCGCTGAGCTGGCAGCATCGTTTCTTCGGCGATTACACGACCAGTGTCTCGGCTTTCTACGATGGACACACCGGCCAGCCGTTCAGTTGGGTGTTCGGCAACGACGTCAGCGGTATCAACGCCACGGGAACCTCCTGGCCGATGGGTCTTGCGTATATCCCGAAGCCGGGCGACGTCCTGTTCCAGGCCGGAACGAAACAGGCGGCGATCGATCAGTTCTACCGCTTCATGGGGCAGGACAACTATCTGAAGGGTCGGGAAGGCACCGTCGCCGAACGCAACGGCGCGCATTCGCCCTGGGTCAACGAACTCGACCTGGCCATCCGGCAGGAAATCCCGGGCTTGTTCAAGGGCAACAAGGGCGAACTGCGGCTGGATATCTTCAACGTCACCAACCTGCTCAACAAGCGCTGGGGTCAGGTGCGCGATATCGGATACCCGTATATGCGCAGCCTGGCCAATTTCGCAGGCGTCGATCCGGCGACAGGCAAGTACGTGTATGCCTTGCCGCTGGACAGCAAGGGAAACTACAACCCGGGTTCGTATGTGACCGAAGACGATCGCGCGCAGTCGCGCTGGTCATTGCAGATCACGGCGCGATACACGTTCTGATCCATGACGTGCGGGAGCGCTCTTGAGAGCGCTCCCGCAGAGCGTTTCCGCGGCGCCGGGTGTCCCGGCGCCATCTGCTTAGCGAGAGTACGTGGCCGGATCGAATGTGGCCGGGTCTACATGATCGAGGCGCTTCAGCGATACCGGCTCGACGATGGTGTCGTGAGAGGTGCCGCCGATCTGGACGGGTTGGGTCACACGCGAGTACAGCACCATGTCTGTCCCATCCGCGTTAAGCAGCTGGCCATCCTTTTCGTAGATGCAAAGATCCTGCGTGCCGGTAGCCTTCAGGAGGGTGGCCAGCGCGGGATCGTCCTTCGGCATGCAGCGCAGATTGACGCCATTGACTGTACGGCGCTCGGAGAAATGGCTGTTGTCCTGCGGAGATCCGGCTACCTGTGACAGAACGTCGTCGTCCGTTTCCGTGGTGATCTTGCCGTCGTAGTCGCGCTTTACGCGCGTTATCTTGCCCTGATGCGTGATCAGGGTTTCGGTTGTGACCGGCCAGATACTGAACTCGCAGCCCTGCTCGGCCTGCATCTTTTCCGTATTCGCGTCGGACAACTGCTCGGTCTTGCGGACATACGAGCGACCGTCGGTGATCACCGTGTTCCGTTCGACCGCCGGATCGGCCGGATCGGCGGGAAAGGGTTTTACCGGCTGGTTCAGCGCTTTGGCGCCTTCCACGCAGATATCGTAGGCGATGCGCATCGCTACGCGTTCGCCGTGGACCGGGTCGGTGCGCTGCTGCATGACCAGTTCGTAGGCATTGCCACCGTCTTTGGGTACGGCCGTATTCGTATCCGCCGTTGCCGCCGTTGTCGCCGGTGCGTTGTTGCCGGTGCAGGCGGTCAGTGCGCATGCACCCAGTACCAGAGCCGCAAGAGATCCCAGGCGCTTGCCGCGCCCATCGTTATTCAATGACATCGAGTTTTCCTTCCCCTGGAGCGACTCCGGCCAACCCGGTAGGCGAGTCCAGCGCGGATGATAGGCGTACTTTTATTGCACCGCCATGGCTTCCTCGCTCCTGAAAACAGGCTCTTCACGCATGGTCGGGTAGGGCTCGGCTTTGCCATCGCGTTCGCGTTCGGACGTTTCGGGGAGAGCCGTCGGCCACCGCCCTCGACGCTCCGTCTCCACCGTCGCTCGGGAAGGGATAGCCGCTGCGCGGCTTTTGTCTGATGGCTGCGCCCCGTCGCGCCCGCGCGGCGGGCGGGGGTTTTCGATTCGGCCTCCATGCCTCAGCGAAAACGGCGGACCGTCCAGGTCCGCCCCCTTCGGGCCTTTTCCGCCCGCCGCGCTCGGTTCCGCAAGTCGCGTCGAGGGCGGTGGCCGACGGCTCTTCCGGAGGTTGCGGTGACGTGGGGGAAAGCAGCGCGTGACGCATGACCGGTGGTGAGCGTATCCGGTCCGGTCCCCCTCACGTGCTTGGCTCGCGCTCTGTCCACAACAAACCGCAGTCGCCGATGCCGTGGCCGGGTTGGCCCTTGGGGCCGCCTTAGCCGAGGGCCGCGATGACCCGTTCGAGCGAAAGCGGCGCTACGGCCCGCTCCCGCAGGGACGGCGCCGAAGGCCCCAAGGGCCAACCCGGTCGCGGCCTCCCAAACGCACAAGTGTAAGACGGCTGTCCTCGATCGAAGCTCGACGAAACACCTCAATCCGTCCCCGCTAATGCGTGAGGAACCAAAAAAGCCCCGGCATGCCGGGGCTTTCCGTTACAACTCACGCTTACCTGTCGTCTATATTTTCGGCCCGCGGCGCAAGCCGCCGAACAGCAGCGAAAGGACGAACAGGATCAGGAAGACCACGAACAGGATCTTCGCGATGCTCGCCGCACCCGCTGCGATTCCGGTGAAACCGAAAACCGCGGCGATGATGGCGACGACGAAAAATACGACGGCCCAGTGCAGCATGGTGTATCTCCTGGTTCGGGTTCTTGCCGGCCGGCGAACGTCGGTGGCCGGGGTAACGCGATGCCGGTACTACCGGTCGATGTCGTTGCGGAAATTCTTGACCTGTTTCTCGGCTTCGTCCTTGGCAACGCCATAACGTTCCTGCACCTTGCCGGCGAGGTATTCGCTATTGCCTTCGGCGATCTTGAGGTCGTCGTCGGTCAGCTTGCCCCACTTCTCCTTCATGCGGCCGGCCAGCTGCTTCCACTGTCCCTTGATGGTGTCTTCGTTCATTGAACTCTCCGGAGTACGCCGGCGACGGCCGGCTTGGGAACGATTCGAGCATCGACGTATTGAATTCCACGTCAGCGTGGGGTGAGACGACGTCTCACCGTGCCTTGCCGTTATCTGCACATGAGCCCTGCGCACGACTGCGTTATGAAGAAATCGTTTTCATCGCCATCGCCGGTCGATCCATTCGAAAAGAGCCGAAAAAGCGATGCAAAGTTGCCGTTACACGGTAGTTTCTTCGCAATTTTCTGGCGTATGCTGGTTCGGCAGGGGGAACCAGGCAAAGGGGGCGTCATGGAAGCGAACGTGCCGCGTGTGCTGGTCTGCGAAGACAATCTGCTGTTGGCAGACACACTGGTCGACGTGCTTGCGCGTCTGGGATGCCGCGTTGTGGTCAGCGTGGGTACGATAGGTCGTGCCATGGATGCCGTGCGCGACACAGCATGCGATTTCGCGGTGGTGGATCTCGATCTGCAAGGGCGGATGGCCTGGCCGGTGCTCGACTCGCTCGAGCGTCGCGGCACCGCCTACATCGTGGCGACCTGCTTGCGAATCACCGATATTCCCCAGCCGTATGCGTCCGCACCGATGGTGCCCAAGCCGTACGATGTGAGGCAGTTGCGTCGAGCCGTCGATGCCGTGAGACGTCGCGTGACATACGAAGAACATACGTCATAAAAAAGGGCGCCCCGGGTGAACTGACCCCAAGAAGTTGGACAGTATGAGCGCTAGGCACTCAAGGCCTGGGTCCGGTACTGAACCGGGCTCAGGCCTTTTAGTTTGAGCTTGATGCGATCGTGATTGTAGTAGTGGATGTAACGTCGGATACCGTGCTGAAGCTGTTCGATCGAGTCGAAGTGATCACGATAGAAGAACTCAGATTTCAGGGTGCCGAAGAAGCTTTCCATGGCCGCGTTGTCGAGGCAATTCCCTTTGCGCGACATGCTCTGGGTGATCTGTCGTGATGCCAGTTCGTGCCGGTAGGCGGCCATCTGGTACTGCCAGCCCTGGTCGGAGTGCAGTATTGGCGTGTCGCCAGCCCCCAGCTTCCCGATGGCCTTCTTCAGCATGGTGGCGACCATCTGAAAGACCGGCCGTCGCGATGTCTGATAAGCCACGATTTCGCCGTTGTAGAGATCCAGGACCGGTGAGAGATAGAGCTTTTCACCGCGGACGTTGAACTCGGTCACGTCCGTGACCCACCGCTTGTTGGGCTGGTCTGCCGTGAATTGGCGCTGCAGGATATGGGGCGCAGCGACCGAGAGCGCGCCTCGATATGAACGGTATTTCTTGGGTCGAACCAAGGATTTGAGACCCATCGACTGCATCAGTCGCTGGATCTTTTTGTGGTTGACCGCCTCGCCATCCTGCCGAACCTGTGCGGCGACTCGGCGGTAGCCATAGCGGCCCCGGTGACGGTCGTAGATGGAACGAATCCGCCTTTTGAGACCGACATGCGGGTCCTCCACCTCAAGGGCTTTGAGGTGGTAATAGAAGGTGCTGCGCGGCAACCCGGCTGCCTTTAGCAGCCTGGGAAGTGGATGCTTATGCCTCAATCCAAGGATCAGCTGCGTTTTTTCTGCGCTGCTGCCTTCTTCTCCTGGATCAAGGCATCGAGTTTTTTTAGGTAAGCAAGCTCCGCACGCGAATCTGCCAGCGCATCGAGCAGTTCCTCTCGGGTGAGCTCTTCGTCGGGCTTGAGCGGCGTAGGTTTGGGCGGTTTGGGAGCGGCCATGACCTTGGGGCGTCCTCGGGGCTTGGGTGCCAGCGCGCCCACTCCTTCCGAATCATAGCGGCGCTGCCAAATCGCGATAAGGGTGGGATTGCGGATATCAAAGATCGCCGCCGCTTGCTGAAGCGACAGTCCGTCGCGCCCGATCCGTCGCAAAACCCCCAACTTGAAGCGGGCGTCATACCGACTGAACTTCCTCGCCAAGCCAGCGGCCCCGTGTTGTTGATAACTCGCGACCCAGCGCCTCACCATCGAATGAGTCAGATCGTGGGTTCGGGCTACCGTTTTAACGCCCGCGCGCCCCGACAGGCACTGCCTGACGACCTTTAGCTTGAATGACTTGTCGTACTTCGCCATGAAAAACCCCCGGAGATTGGACGGGTGTCCAACTTCCGGGGGTCAGTTCAGGAGGCGCCCTTTTTTGTCGAAGCAGGGGGCTGGAATCAGCGCTTCTTCACTTCGAACGTTTCGTTGCCGACGGCCTGGCCGTTCAGCGAGACGGTGACCTTGTACTTGCCTTCCGGCCACTCGTTCGGATTCTGGATCTTGAACGTCGTCACGGCCGGGCCGTCGGTGCTGATCGACTGGCTGATGTCGCTTACCGTGGTGACGGTGTCGCCGTCCTGATAGATCCACTTCGCGGTCAGCGTGGCACCGGCGGTGGTGCCTTCGGTGGCGACACTGGCGTAGATGATCTTGTCGCTGGCGACGAAGCTGGTCTTGGCCTTGGCGACCTTCTTGTCGTTGCCGACGGCGTTGCCGAGCGTGACGGACGCGACCTTCAGCGATTCGCTGGTGGCGACCGGCGCTGCCGGGGCAGCAGTCGGGGTGGCGGCAGGAGCAGCCGCGGCGGTGCTGGCGGCGGCGGGGGCCGTGGAGGCCGGTGCCGGAGCGGCCGGAGCGGTCGAGGACGGCGCCGGAGCGGCAGGCTGCTGCTCTTCCTTCTTGCCGCAGGCGGTAAGGACCAGCATACCCGCGAGGGTAGCCGTGACGAGTACGGAGGAGCGGAAGGAGAGCTTCATGGCGTGTGATTCCGGGTACGTTCGATACGAAACGGGGGACCGCGGCGTGGTTTCCCCTGGCCGCGGCAGATTACAGACTACGTAAGTAAAGGCAATAGCAATGAAGTACGCATGAACGGCCCTGGATTTACTGCCGCGCGCCGCGTGGATTGGCGGGCCGGGCGGTCGGGTCGGTGCTGCGGAAGGGGTTGATATCCAGGCCGCCGCGGCGGGTATAGCGCGCATACACCGTCAGCTCGCGCGGCGCGCAGCGCTGCGAGATATCCATGAACATGCGCTCGACGCACTGTTCGTGGAATTCGGTGTGGTTGCGGAAGGAAACGATGTAGCGAAGCAGACCGGCGCGATCGATCGGCGCGCCTGTGTAGCGGACCTGCACGCTGCCCCAGTCCGGCTGACCGGTGACCGGGCAGTTCGACCGCAGCAGGTGCGAGACCAGCGCTTCCGTAACGATGGGGCCGCCCGGGGCGCTGAGGAAATCGGCGCGCGGCGGTCCGTAATGATCGATGGCCAGTTCCTGCGCGTCCAGCAGGATGCCTTCGGGTTCCGCGATGAGGGTGCCTTCGACGTCGCCCGGCGAGCGCAGCACGACGGATACCGGTCCGCCGGCTGCTTGCGACAGGTCGCGTTCGAGCACGGTACGCAGGGCGTCCGCGCTGGCCATGCGCTCCTGGGCGAAGCTGTTGAGGTACAGCTTGAAGGACTTCGACTCGACGATATTCGGGGTGGTGGCCGGAACGCGAAACTCCGCCACGGCCACCACGGGTTTGCCGCGGTCGTCGATCCAGGAAAGCTCGTAGCCGTTCCAGACATCCGTGCCGTGGAACGGCAGCGGATGGGTCACCCCGATGTCGTCCCGCTTACCCTGGCGCGGAATGGGGAAGAGCAGGCTGACGTCGTAGCGGTCGGCGTAGACGGTGGACTTGCCCAGCGGCGAGTGTTCGGGGGACGACATGGCGGTTCGCGAATCGGTGGAACCGCCATTGTACGTGACCGGCGCGTCAGCCGTTGAGGCTGCCCATCATGGCGGGCACGTAGCGTTCGCCCGAGACCGCGTCGGCCGGGAAGATCGCGTCGATTTCCTTAAGTTCGGCCGGTTCCAGGCGCACGTCGATGGCACCCACGTTCTCTTCCAGGTATTTGCGACGCTTGGTCCCGGGAATGGGCACGATATCGTCGCCCTGGGCGAGAACCCAGGCCAACGCCAGCTGGGACGGCGTGCAACCCTTTGCCCTGGCGAACTCCTGCACCTTTTCGACCAGGCGTAGGTTCTTCGCGAAATTCTCGCCCTGGAAGCGCGGACTCATTCTGCGATAGTCGTCCTCCGGGAAGTCTTCCGGCCGGGTGATGGAACCGGTGAGGAAGCCGCGACCGAGCGGGCTGTACGCCACGAAAGCGATGCCAAGCTTGCGGCAGGTGTCGAGGATGCCGTTGCTTTCGGGGTCGCGCGTCCAGAGCGAATATTCCGTCTGCAGTGCCGTGATCGGATGAACCTTGTGCGCTCGCTCGATCGTCGCGCTCGATGCTTCGGACATGCCGAGATAGCGCACCTTGCCTTCGACGACCAGTTCGGCCATGGCGCCGATGGTCTCTTCGATCGGCACGTCGCGGTCCACACGGTGCTGGTAATAGAGATCGATATAGTCGGTGCCCAGACGCTTCAGGCTGCCCTCGACCGACGTCCTCACATACTCCGGCCGGCCGCTGATGCCGCGCGCGTTGGCGTTCGACGGATCGCGAACGATGCCGAATTTCGTGGCGAGGAACACTTTCTCGCGACGGCCGGCAATCGCCTTGCCGACCAGTTCCTCATTCGTATACGGGCCATAGGCATCGGACGTATCGAGGAAGTCGATACCGAGCTCGAAGGCCCGTTGCAGCGTGGCCATCGATTCGGCATCGTCGCGGCCGCTATAGAACTCGCTCATGCCCATGCAGCCAAGGCCCAGAGCGGAAACCGTCGGCCCGTTGCGGCCAAGTGTGCGGGTGATCATGCGTGTCTCCTGCGGTTCGAGGGGGAGAGGGGAATCGCCACGACGGGCGGTTCCTCCGGGGATTCGGGAACGGACTGGCCGTAGAAGGACCGGTAAAGGGCGATCTTCTCGTCGAGCCGGGCGATGGTTTCGGTGAGCCGTTGAAGCTCGCCGCGCATGTGCGACGCATGACGCGCCAGCAGATCGCCTTTCAGGCGTACGTTCTCGGGGGTCTCGCCTGCACGGCGCAGCTCCGCGTATACCTGGATATCGCGCATGGACATGCCCGTGCCGCGCAGGCGCAGCACGAACTCGATCCAGGCCATTTCCGGCTCGCCGTAGACGCGCTGGCCGGAGCGACGGGGAACCGGATCGATCAGGCCGATCTGTTCGTAATAGCGCAGCGTATGCGCGGTGAGACCGGTGGCGAGAGCGGCTTCACGGATGCTGAGAAAGGTGGGCATGCGAAGACGATACGCCTTCGAGTGCGCTCTAAGTCAACCCTTCAGGATGAAACGATTTTCACGTGGGATTGCCCTTAAATCCGTTTCACACCGGTAACGGGTGTACGGGTGTCGGCTTGTGGTCGGCGTCCAGCGCGATCATCGTGAACGTACCGCGCGTGCAGAGTTCGCGCGCGCCGGAGATGAGGTCTTCGGTGAACATGGCGACGTCGATCTTCATGGACGTGCGCCCGACGCTGACGACTGTGGCGATGAGTTCGACCATCTGCCCCTTGCGCACGGGCACGTGGAAATCGACCTGCTCCGAGCGGGCAGTGACGACGATCTGGCGCGAATACCGCGATGCCGCGAGGAACGCCGCCTTATCCATCCATGCCAGTGCCTGTCCGCCGAAAAGCGTGCCGAGGTGGTTGGTGTGGTCGGGGAAGACGATTTCGAGGAGACGGGCTTCGGTGGGATTCGAGGGGGATGCCATGGGCGTCGGCCTTTTCGTTGTGCGTTGCGACATTGTGGGCGACGCACACGCTTCGTGCCACCCGTCCGGCCATCGGTTGTAGGAGCCCGCAAGCGGGCTCCTACGCAAAGCAAAAGCGAAGGGGCAAGAAAAAGGCCCGCCCCTGCAGCGCAGGAACGGGCCTTTTCGGTGTCACGAAATCCGATGGATCAGAACGACGCGTCGAACGTCACTTCGCCCTGCACGCCGACCTGGTACGACGAGACGCGGCGCTCGAAGAAGTTCGTCAGTTCCTGCACGTCCTGCAGATCCATGAAGTCGAACGGATTCTTCGCGCCGTACTTCTTCGGCATGTCGAGCTGGACCAGGCGCTGGTCGGCGCAATATTCGAGGTACTGGCGCATGTCGTTGACCGACAGGCCGGCCACGCCGCCCGAAAGCACGTCGGCCGCGAACTGCGTTTCGCATGCGATGGCATCTTCCATCATCGCTTCGACCTGAGCGCGCATCTCGTCGTCGAACAGATCCGGTTCCTGCTCGCGCACGGTGCGGACCACTTCGAACGCGAACGCCATGTGGCCGGATTCGTCGCGGAACACCCAGTTGGTACCCGACGCGAGACCGTGCAGCAGGCCGCGCGAGCGCAGGTAGTAGACGTAGGCGAACGCGGCGAAGAAGAACAGGCCTTCGATGCACGCGGCGAAGCAGATCAGGTTGAGCAGGAACTGACGGCGGTGTTCGCGCGTTTCCAGACGGTTGAGGTTCTGGATGGAATCGATCCACTTGAAGCAGAACTCGCCCTTCTGGCGGATCGAGGGGATGCTCTCGATCGCGGCGAACGCCTTGTTGCGCTCGGACGGCTCAGGGATATAGGTATCGAGCAGCGTGAGGTAGAACTGCACGTGCAGCGCTTCCTCGTACAGCTGGCGCGACAGGTACATGCGCGCTTCGGGCGAGTTCACGTGCTGGTACAAATTCAGCACGAGGTTGTTCGACACGATCGAATCGCCCGTGGCGAAGAACGCCACCAGACGATGGATGAGGTGACGGTCCGCGTCGGACATCTTGGTCGTCAGGTCCGAGGTATCCAGTGAGAAGTCGACTTCCTCGACGGTCCACGTGTTGCGGATCGCGGCGCGGTACATCTCGTAGAACTGCGGATATTTCATCGGCCGCAGGGTCAGCTCGAAGCCGGGGTCGAGAATGTTGGTATCGCGGGAGATCGGAGCTGCGGACATGGGTGAACCTCAGGGCAATTCGGGGTGTGGCTTTGAAGCGGGGGTTGGAGGTGGGAAGTGGGGGCGCATTTCCGGCGATCGCCCGATAGGGCTGGAACCGTCCGGCGGAATCACGGCCTGCGTGACGTTACCAGCACCCTCGGGCGTTCGACGCCGCGCCCCCACTTCCCAGCCCCCACCCCCGCTCTTACTTACTGACAGGCTTCGCAGTACTCGGGGTTCTCGAGCGAGCAGAACACCGCGGCCGTGGCTTCTTCCTGTGCATCGACGACGGGTGCGATCGGTGCGACGGCGGCGCCGGACGACACCGTGGTCTTCTGGATGCGCGTGGCCGGGCGGGAACGCAGGTAATACGTCGTCTTGATGCCCGACTTCCATGCGTACATGTACATGGACGACAGTTGCCCGATGTTCGGATTTTCCATGAACAGGTTCAGCGACTGGCTCTGGTCGATGTACGCGCCGCGTGCGGCGGCGAGGTCGATGAGGGCCTTCTGCGGCAGTTCCCACGTGGTGCGATACACCTCGCGCAGCGCGGCGGGGATCGATGCGATGCCCTGTACCGAACCTTCGGCGAGCTTGATCGCGTCACGCACATCGGCGGTCCACAGGCCTAGTGTCTTCAGTTCTTCGACGAGGTAGCGGTTCACCACCAGGAAGTCGCCCGACAGCGTTTCGCGCTTGAACAGGTTCGACACCTGCGGCTCGATGCACTCGTAGCAACCGGCGATGGACGCGATGGTCGCGGTCGGCGCGATGGCGATCAGCAGCGAGTTGCGCAGACCGTGTGCCTTGATCTTTTCGCGCAGTGCGGTCCAGCGGTCGTCCTTGCCATTCGGCCTGGCCTGCGGCCAGTAGTCGAACTGCATGTCGCCGTTGGCGGCGCGCGTTTCGGAGAAGCCCGGATGCGCGCCTTCGCGTTCGGCGATCTCGTTCGACATCGTCAGCGCATTGAAATAGATCTCTTCGGCGATGCGGGTCGACAGCGCGAGTGCCTCGGCCGAGTCGAACGGCAGGCGCAGCTTGAAGAAGACGTCCTGCAGGCCCATCACGCCCAGGCCGACCGGACGCCACTTCACGTTCGCCGTCTTCGCGGTGGAGATCGGATAGAAGTTCAGGTCGATGACGCGGTCGAGCTGGCGCACGGCGATACGCACCGTGGAGGCGAGCTTTTCGTAATCGAACTGACCGTCGACAACATGGCGCGACAGGTTGATCGAGCCCAAGTTGCACACGGCCGTTTCGTCGGCCGACGTGACTTCCAGAATCTCGGTGCACAGGTTCGACAGATGGATGACGTTTTCCGGCTTCGCGGTCTGGTTGCTGGTGGCGTTCGAGCGATCCTTGAACGTCATCCAGCCGTTGCCGGTCTGGGCCAGCGAACGCAGCATGCGGGCGTAAAGCTCGCGCGCCTTCACCGTCTTTACGGCGAGGCCGTCGGCTTCCGCTTTCGCGTACGCGGCATCGAACGTCTCGCCCCACGTGTCGACGAAGTGCGGCACGATCTTCGGGTCGAACAGCGACCAGTCGCCATCGGTTTCGACGCGACGCATGAAAAGGTCGGGAACCCAGTTGGCGAGATTGAGGTTATGCGTGCGGCGCGCATCGTCGCCGGTGTTCTCGCGCAGCTCGAGGAATTCCTCGATATCCGCGTGCCACGATTCCAGGTAAACGCATGCGGCGCCCTTGCGCTTGCCACCCTGGTTCACGGCGGCGACGGAAGCGTCGAGGGTCTTCAGCCACGGCACGAGGCCGTTCGAATGACCGTTGGTGCCCTTGATCAGCGAACCGCGCGAACGGATGCGCGAGTACGCCAGACCGATGCCGCCGGCGAACTTGGACAGCTGCGCGACGTCGCCGTACTTCTGGTAGATGCTTTCCAGCGCGTCCAGTGGCGAATCGAGCAGGAAGCACGAAGACAGCTGCTCGTGCGCGGTGCCGGCGTTGAACAGCGTGGGCGAGCTGGCGAGGTATTCCAGCGACGACAGCAGCTTGTACAGCTCCAGCGTTTCGCCGATGTCGTTGCCGCCCAGCGCGCACGCGATGCGCATGAAGAAATACTGCGGCGTTTCGATCACGGTGCGCTTCTGCGGATGGCGCAGAAGATAACGGTCGTACACCGTGCGCAGGCCGAAGTATTCGAAGCGGCGCGAGGCGTGCGTGTCGATGGCGTCGTTGAGCTTGCGCGAGTTGATCGCGACGAAGTCGCGCAGGCGGTCGTTCAGGATGCCCAGCTCGTGACCGCGCAGGATCGACTGCGAGAACGACTGGATCTCCTGGCCCGACACTTCCTTGTCGACGAATGCCGACAACAGACGCGCTGCCAGCTGGCCGTATTCCGGTTCCTCGGCGGTGAGCGCGGCCGAGGTGCGGATCGAAAGCTGGTCGAGTTCCTGCGTGGTGGCGCCGTCGTACAGACCACCGATGGTCTTGAGGGCGACACGCATCGGGTCGACGGCGAAGAGGCCGTCGGCGCTGCGAGTCACCGCGCGCACGATCTTGTTGACGTCGACGGTTTCATGGCCACCGTTGCGCTTGGTGACGCGCATCTGGCCGGGGTTGTGCGGAGGAGTCAGGGTGAAGTCCGGTGCGGGACGCTCGGCGCTGGTCTTGTAACCGGCGGCCGGAGCCTTGTCGTTGCTGGAAGGAGTCGCTGCGGCGTCGGCCGGCGATGCGGTGCGCTCGCGCGCGGAGGAATCCATTGTTGTTGTCATTTTTAGGCTTGCCCCATGGCCAGGAAAGCTTGCCTGCTCCCACGCGCAGGGCGAGTAACCGGGTGAGCTTCGCGGACAGGTCGAGGGCGGACACCCTGAGGGCTCCGCGCCGCGACGTCCCTCCCCGCGGAGGTCGTCACCACTACCGTCGCCGATCGGGCGGCGGTCGCTGGCAGGTCTTCGGACTTCGTGGGCATGGACCTTTCGATCCGCCTACCTGTCGCTTCCCAGCCCCCTGAGGACCAGTGCATTGACAGGATCGTTCCCACTTACCGCTGCGGGGCAGTTCCGGATTTACACCGGGATTCCCTTTTAAGTCCGACCGACAGCCGCGTCTGGACGGACACCAACGAGGCACACGATATAGGCGGGCGACAGTCAGGTCAACACAAGATGTAGTGTGTTCGGCCTATGTCATTGATTGGGCTTCGGAACGAATTTTTCAATGGTTTCACGGGCGGGAAAGGCCCAGAACCGGTCGAAAATCTCAAGTATTTTCGACCGGTTTTTTCGGCATGGCGTGGGTCGTCCCGCGCCGCTTCGTCGGGTCTGTTACATCCCGATCATCGACTTACCCTGCGACAGCACCTTGTCGCAGACCTTCTGGGTCAGCTGCTGCTTCAGGTCGCCGCCCGAGCTGGAGCCGCCGCCAAGCGAGCCAAGGCTCAGGCCCTTGGTGCTGCCGCTACCCAGCGATCCCAGGTCGACGCTCTTCCCGTCGCCCGTCTTCAGGATGCCGTTGGCGCCATCGGTATAGCCCTTGTCCTTCGTGGCCGACGACGAAGACGACTTGCCGCCGATGCCGTATTTGCCCATAAGTTTGTCGGTTGCCGAGCCGGACCCGCTGTCGTTGCCGGCGGCTTTCGTATCGCCCGTGACGGAGCCCAGGAGCTTGTCCTTCACGGACGAGGCGCCGCTGTCGCCGCCCAGGAAGTTGTTCTTCAGGCAGTACTGGATGATGCCCGCCGCATTGGTCGCGCTACCGGAGGTCAGCGACGAGGCGGAGTTTCCGCCCACCATGCCCTTCAGTTGGTCGAGGTTCTGGGCCGACGCGGAGCCGGTGGCCAGGACGAGCGCAAAGGCAAGATACGACAGGCTGCTGGACGGTTTCATGGCGGAGCTCCTGCTTCAAGGGAGCCCATAAGTAACTCCGCGAATGTTAGCCGGATGTGTCCGTCCGCACGGGACCGGTCATGGATCGCAGCACGCCATCCCGGCGGATCAGGCCGTGATAGAGCGCGGCGCTGACATGCACGACGACGGTCAGGAACAGCAGGTAGGCAAGATACCCGTGCGCGGCGCGCAGCCAGGCGAAAGCGACCGGATTCGCGGACAGGATGGACGGCAGCCGTAGCGACGCGCTCAGCATCACCGGCTCGCCGCTCGCCGACACCATTGCCCAGCCGATCAGAGGCATCGCGATCATCAGTGCATACAGCAACAGGTGCGATCCGTACGCGGCGAGTTTCTGCCACAGGGGCAGATCGGCGGGCAGCGGAGGCGGACGGTGGCGAAGGCGGATGGCGATACGCAGGATCGCGAGGATAAGAATCGCGATGCCCAGCGGCTTGTGGATGTGGATCAGCGTTTCGTGCCGTTCGGACACCGACGCGACCATGCCCGCGCCGATGAACAGCATGGACAGGATCATGATCGCCATCAGCCAGTGCAGCGCACGGGCGAGCGGATGGAACATGTCGGCACGGGTGTTCATCGTGCACCCTCCTTTGTCAGGCCACGGGCTTCCTCGGTCGTCCGTCGACGATACGAATCGGCGTAAGCGGCGGAGCGCGCCGCGAGCAGCGGGTCGTTCGAGCCCTCGATGCCGGCGGGCAACACTAATGGGTCGTAGTTGACGTCGCGGCAGGGGCCGCTGTCCTGGGGCTCGGTCGCCTGCACGGTGAGCGTGCCGGCGTCGATCTGCTTGTGGTCGGGCGACCACGCCTGAGCGGCGTCGTCGATCGCGTCGCCGGGGGCAGCCAGTGTCACCAGAAGATGCCAGCGCAATGGACCGGCGGCCAGACGCCTGACGAGGTCGGCGGCGAGGTAATCCGGATCGCCTGCCGGGCCGGGGGCGGCATCGGTGGCCTCGGGGATCAACGCCCAGCGGACCGCCTGCTTATCGCCCTTGCCGTCGACGAAGTAGAAGGAGTTGATCGACGAATAAGCCTCCGTCGCATAGCTGGCGGACGGCCTCGCGGTCTTCACCCAGGTAAGGAATGGCTTGGTCTCGGGGTGGGCCGCAAAGAACGCGGCGACCTTCCTCGGATCGGGTTTACCCGTGGAAGGGTCCGCCGCGGTGGCCAGTTGCTGATCGTAGAAGGCTTGGGGCGTGGACACCGGGAAGACCGGCATGGCATTCATCCCCGTGCGCCACTGCTGCCCGTCCGGTAGCGCGAAACGCAGTGCGAAGCTCCGGATCGGAATACTGCCGTCGGGTGCATAGGGATTGCCGCCGGGCAGGGCGAGGCGTCCCAGTACGGGTGTCTGCTGGCCTTGTTCGAAGACGCTGGCCGTCGACAGGTTTGCCGCGGCACCGCTGCCTTCGAACACGCCTGTCACGCAAACACCTTTGGCGTGGTTGCGTCGGAAGCCGGGATGGTCGCCGCCGTTGTGCTGGAGCGCATCGACGATACGTTCGGGCGTGAGTCGATGCGGCGCCAGCCATCCCCCGACGTAACCGAAGGCTGCTACCGAGACGATCGCGACGCCACCTATCGCGGCGAAGCGCAGCACGCGTCGTCGCGGATCGAGCGGAGGTCTGGACGGCGTTTGGATAGGCATTGCGCAAGGCTCCGCGTGAGATGACCTTCAATTGACCGGCGAGTGCCGCATTTGCTTTCGTGACCCACGGCCTTTCCCGTGGCCGGACCCCGCCGCTAGGATCGACGGGTTAGCCGATGCGTGGCATCGGCGGTCACGGCTGGGGTTTCATGCACAATCCTGTGGTTTCGCGCGTCCTCGCGGCGCTGGCGCTTTCGGCGTTGTCCACGGCGCAGGCCGTTACCCTGACGCATCCGCGTGTGGAATACACCGATACGCCGATGACCGACGTGGCGCAACCGCGTTTTTCGTGGTTCGTCGAAGAGGCTCCCAACGACACCGTGCAGATCGCCTGGCGCCTTCGGGTGAGTACGGACAGTCATCGTCCCGGCAACGCGTGGGATAGCGGGCGCGTGGTTTCGCCCAGTCCTTACGGGCATGAATACGCCGGTCCGGCGCTGAAACCCGCGACACGCTATTACTGGGACGTGACCGTCGAAACCTCGGCGGGCACCGCTACCGTGGCGTCGTACTTCGATACCGGCCTCGAGGACTGGGGCGTATCGCGCTGGATCGGCAAGGGCGACGGCGGCTCGACGGCCGCGCCACTGCTGCGCAAATCCTTTCGTGTGGATGGCGGACTAAAGCATGCTGCACTGTACGTTGCGGCGGGTGGCTACGCGGATGTCGCGATCGATGGCGTGCCCGCAAGCGATGCGGTGCTGTCGCCCGGTTTCACCGATTACGGCAAGCGCGTCCAGTACACCGCTACCGACGTGACGCAACGGCTGCATGCCGGCGAGAACGTCATGGCCATGGAACTGGGGCGGGGCTTCTACGGCATGACCAATCCGAACGTCTGGCACTGGGAGCGTGCGCCCTGGCATGGCGAGCCGCGCGTACGTGCCGTATTGCGTCTGACTTATGCCGACGGACACACGCAGGACGTCGTTACCGATCGCAGTTGGCGGATCGCGGACGGTCCGACGTTGCTGGACGATCTCTACGGTGGCGAAACCTATGACGCACGCAAGTCGCAGTTGGGTTACGACACTGTCGGTTTCGACGACGTAGCGTGGCGCGACGCAGTGGAGGTCGACGCACCGAAGGGGAAGCTTGTCGCGCAGTCGCAGCCGCCGATTCGCATCGTGGATACGCTGCGCGCTATCGCGGTCACCGAGCCAAAGCCCGGTACCTATGTATTCGCTTTCCCGCGCGTGATCGCCGGTTGGGCGACGTTTGCGGCGCAGGCGCCCACGGGAACGACGCTTACCGCCATCTACGGCGAAAAGCTGCTGCCCGACGGCACGGTGGATGCACGCGACGAACATCATTACTTCAGGAACGGCTTCCAGACCGACCGTTTCACGCTCGCCGGACGAGGCGTCGAACGCTGGCATCCCCGTTTCTCGTACAAGGGCTTTCGTTATGTGCAGGTCGATGGCTGGCCGAAGGGTCGACCGCCGACGGACGCCGTGACGGCACAGGTCGTCCACACCGATGTCGAACGTACCGGCCATTTCGAAGGCTCGAACGAGCTGCTGAACTGGATACACACCGCCGCGGTCGACACGATGCTCAACAATCTCCATGGCATTCCGACCGACACGCCCATGTACGAGAAAAACGGCTGGACGGGCGACGGGATGCTCGGCGCGGACATGTTCCTGCGCAACTTCGATGCGGGCGCATTGCTGGCCAAGTGGGTACAGGACATCGAGGACACCCGGAGCGCGGACGGCGCACCGCTGCTGATCGCGCCCAATCCCGGCTGGGGCAACGTGCGCGCGCCGACCTGGCACGCGGCATACGTGCTCGTGCCATGGTCTCTTTATATGTATCGCGGCGACCGGCGCGTGCTGGCCGACCATGTGGACGGCATGGCAAAGTACGTGCGCATGGAGGAGGCGCGTTCGCCGGGCGATATCGCAGATACCGAACTCGGCGACTGGGTAAGCCCCGAAACCGATCCCGGCGGCGAGAACGCGCCGGAAGACAAGCGCGTGGCGGCGACGGCGTACCTATATCGCATGGCGCGCGCGATGAGCGATATCGAGCGCGCGCTTGGCGACAAAGCGGCGGCGACGGCATTCGACGGTATGGCGGCTCGCATTCGCACCGCCTTCAACGCCACGTTCTACGACACGACGGCCGGACGCTATCGCGGTACGGGCGACAAGGACTATCGGCAGGCACATCAGTTGCTGGCACTGGCCTTCGGTCTCGCTCCGGACGACCAGCGCGAGCGCATAGCGAACGGTCTGGTCGCGGACGTCAGGGCACGCGACAACCATCTGGATACCGGTGCGCTGGCCACGAAGATCATCCTGCCTGTGCTGACCGCGACCGGTCATGCCGATGTGGCGTGGTCGGTCGCCACGCAGACGACCTTCCCCAGCTGGGGATTCTGGAAGGCCAACGGCGCGACCAGTCTGTGGGAGCACTGGAAACTGGCATCGCGGTCTCGCGGTCACTATTTTCTGGGCACGATCGACGACTGGCTTTACGAGGATGTCGCCGGACTGCGGCCGCTTGCGCCCGGTTGGGAACGCATCGAAGTCCGGCCGGCTCTCGTCGCCTGGCTCGACAGAGCGGAAGCGAAAACGAGAACGCCTTACGGCGATGTGGCGGTGGCCTGGCAACGAGGACCTGGCGGTCTGACCGTCGATCTGCGCGTGCCCGTCGGCGTTACCGCGCTCGTGCGCCTCCCCGCCGGGCAGGGTTCCCCTTGGCGCGACAACGGGACGATGCTTGTCCCGGAGCGGTGCGGCGCGGACTTTTGCGCGCGGATGGGCTCGGGCGTGCATCGCATCGTGAGTTCTTTGTGAACGTCTTCACATTTGCCCCGTAAAGTTTCCCGGGCGAGGGCCGCTAAGACCGGGACGGGGCCATTCGGTCTCCGACATGCAGTTCTCGGGGTATGACAATGTTGTCCGGTATTCGCGGTTGGTTTGGTCGCACGACGCTTAACACGCGTGTCTGGCTGGTCATGACGATAGTCGTGGCCGGTCTGGTGACGTTGAGCGTGGTCTCGGTGGTGCAGGGGCGCACCACCCAGATGCGCACCCTGGCGGACTCGCTGCAGAATCAGGTGCAGTCGGCGACCGCCATAGCGGACGACTTCCGCCAGCGCGCCGTCAAGGGCGAGATGACCGATGCGGAGGCGCGCAAGCAGGCATTGCATGCCATCGGCGCGATGCGCTGGGACGACGGCACCGGCTACGTCTTCGCCTTCGATTCGGACGTGAAGTTGCTGATGCATCCGCTGCGCACGGATCAGGTAGGGAAGAGCATCCGCGACGACGCCGATGCGAAGGGTTTCCACCATTACGTGGCGATGCTCGATGCGGACGCGAAGGATGGCCACGGACTGACCCGCTATACGCAGCTGATACCCAAGACCAACGAACAGCGCGACAAGATCAGCTATTCGGAGTGGTACAAGCCCTGGGATATGCACTTCATCTCGGGCGCGTACTTCGTCGACATCGATGCGGAGTTCCGCACGGATCTCATCGCCAGCCTGGAACGATCCGGTGTGATCGCGCTGCTGGTCATGCTGGTGGTGTGGTTTTCGATGCAAAGTATTCGCGACACCATTGGCGGCGAACCCGCCCATGCCGTGACGATCGCGGGGCGCATCGCCGATGGCGACCTGCGCGACGACGGTCGCAAGGGTTTCGGGCCGGGCAGCCTGCTGGAGTCGCTGGATCGCATGCGCGGACGGCTGGCCACCATCGTGGCGGAAGTACAGCAAGGCGCCCATGTGGTGTCGACCACGGCGCTGCAGTTGTCGCGCGGCAACGACGATCTGTCGCGCCGCACGCAGGAGCAGGCGTCGAGCCTGGAAGAGACGGCGGCCTCGATGGAGGAAATGACGGCGACGGTGAAGCAGAACGCCGAGAACGCGGGTCAGGCCGATCGTCTGTCCCGCGGTGCGCAGGTCCAGGCGGAGCGTGGCGGCGACGTGGCCGCTCAGGCCATGGTGGCGATGACCGACATCGGCGATTCCAGCCGGCGCATTGGCGACATCGTGAGCCTGATCGACGAGATCGCGTTCCAGACCAACCTGCTGGCGTTGAATGCGGCTGTCGAAGCGGCGCGTGCCGGCGAACAGGGGCGCGGTTTCGCGGTCGTGGCGGCGGAAGTGCGACGCCTGGCCCAGTCGAGCGCGGCGGCATCGCGCGACATCAAGCGTCTGATCGCGGAAAGTGGCGAGCGTGTCGAAGTCGGCAGCGCGCTGGTAAAACAGTCGGCAGAAGCGCTGACCGGTATCGTTGCCAGCGTAAAGAAGGTGACGGACATCGTCGCCGAAATCGCGGCGGCCAGTCAGGAACAGTCGGCGGGCGTCGATCAGGTGAATATCGCGATCGCGCAGATCGATCAGGTGACGCAGGAGAACGCGGCGCTGGTTGAAGAGGCGGCCGCGGCCGCCAAATCGATGCAGGATCAGGCTGTCGTGCTGAGCGAGCAGATGGCGTTTTTCGTGGTCGACGATGTGTCGCACGAGGTGAAGCGCGTTATCGACCACGCTCACGATATGAGCTTTGGGGAGTTGGCTGAGGCTTGAGGGTTTTGCTTCTTCGCTTCGTAGGCTTTCGCGCGCAGGCAAGCGAAAGCCTACGAAGCGAAGACGAGGCTGTCTACATCAACCCCAGCCGATTGATATCGTCGATATCGACGATATGCGTCGCATTGCCATCCCGCGCCACCCTCAGCATCGCCCGCCCCATGCGCTCCGTCGTCGTGATGTATTTCGGCAGCATCTTCGTCAGTAGCGGGAACACCGGACGCATCAGGTAATAGATCCAGCGAACGCTGGCGGTCTTGGGGACTTCGCCATTCATGGGCTCGATGCCGCCGGGCCGGAACATGTATGCGGCGCGGAACGGCAGCGCGAGCAGCGCATTCTCGGTGCGCCCCTTCACGCGCGCCCACATGCTTTGTCCTTTCTCCGTGCTGTCGGTTCCCGCACCCGTCACGTAGACGAAGGTCATGTCCGGATTCAGTCTCGCCAGCGTGGTCGCAGCGGCCATCGTCAGGTCGTAAGTAAGCTTCGTGTATGTCTCTTCGTTCATACCGACAGACGACACGCCAAGACAGAAGAAGCAGGCGTCGTAGCCGGTCAGCCGATCCTCGACGCTGGCATAGTTCGTCATGTCCGTCACAACGATATCGGCGAACTTTGCATCGTTCTTTCCCGTGGGCGTGCGGCCCACGGCAGCGACTTTCGCGACGTCCCGGTCGAGCAGGCATTCGCGCAGGACGCCTTGGCCGACCATCCCGGTCGCGCCGAAGACAAGGACATTGAGTTGCTTCGACATGGTTCGCTTCCGGGATCGTGGGAGGGCGTGCACGCCACACTAGCGTAAAGGGCCCAACGGGGATTGAGACATGCTGTCGGCGGCCGAACTGGCGCCCGGACGTACGGGACGTACAGGCAAGGTCCAGAAATACCTGACGCGGGAATCCATAGTGGCGGAACCGGTCAGGCATCACCGGACGTTCACACGAACGCATCGACCTTGTAGCAGGGGCTGGCGACGCGTGATGCGCCGCAACATTTTAGTATCCATGGAAGGTAATGGGGCGTACCATTTTCTGTCTTTACGAAAAGGCCAAGCCGTGAAACGAGCATCGCGCTTCCGTCCGGTCACACTCATTACAGCCGTCATCTTCGCCCTGTTCGGCGCCACCCTGCTTCTTGGCGGCATCCGGCTGGCGACGCTCGGCGGCTCCTGGTATTACCTGATTGCGGGTATCGCGACGCTGGTCGTCGCGGCGCTCCTCATCATTCGTAGAACCGCCGCCTTATGGGTTTTCGCCTTACTGCTGCTGGGCACGACCGTATGGGCCGTGATCGAGGTGAAGTTCGACTGGTGGCAACTGTTGCCGCGCGTCTGGGTCTGGTTCGTACTGGGCCTGTGGCTGCTGACCCCATGGGTTCGTCGCGGTCTGGTGCGCGTACGCGGCGCGCTGGACACGCCGTCGACACCACGCTCGGGCGTCCTTCCGTTATGGATCGCCGTCCTCGTGGCCGCCGCTGTCGGCATCGCGGGCCTGCTGCACACCGATCACGACCGGCCCGGCGAACTGTCGATGGACGACGTGACGGGACCGCAGGCCGACCAGCAGGCCAAGGCTGCTGGCGACTGGACCGATTACGGCAGCACGCCGTATGGCCAGCGTTATTCGCCGCTGACCCAGATCACCCCGGACAATGTTTCGAAGCTGAAGGTCGCCTGGCAGATCGAAACCGGCGACAAGGTCGGTCCGGACGATCCGACCGAAACCACCAGCGAAAATACGCCGCTGAAGATCGGCGACACAGTCTATATATGCACGCCGCATAGCCGCGTGCTTGCCGTGGATGCGGCGACCGGCCAGAAGCGCTGGGAGTTCGATCCGAAGCTCCAGAGCCCGATCGGGTTCAAGCACTGGGAGCACATGACCTGCCGTGGCGTGGCATATCACGACGACGACAAATACGCCGCGCTGCCGCCCGCACCCGTGACACCGGCGGCTTCCGCCAGTGCGGCGACGCCCGCATCCGCCGTTGGTACGCCAGTCGCCAATAGTTGCCCGCGCCGCCTGTTCCTGCCCACGGCCGACGCACGCCTGATCGCGCTGAATGCCGATACCGGTACACCGTGCGATGACTTCGGCGACCATGGCACGGTCGATATGCACTCCAATATCGGTCCGTTCAATCCCGGCGGTTACTACTCGACGTCGCCGCCGGCGGTGACGCGTAATCTCGTGATCATCGGCGGTCATGTCACGGATAACTATTCGACCGACGAACCGTCGGGCGTGATCCGCGCCTACGACGTGCACGACGGTCATCTGGTGTGGAACTTCGATCCGGGCAATCCCGACGAAACCGCGCCGATTGCGGCCGGCAAGGTCTATACGCGCAATTCGCCGAATGTCTGGTCGCTGTTCAGCGTCGACGAAACGTTGGGCATGGTCTATCTGCCGATGGGCAACCAGACGCCGGATCAGTTCGGCGGCGGTCGCACGCCGACGTCGGAGAAGTTCGGTGCCGGCGTTGTCGCGCTGGATATCGCCACGGGCAAGCTGAAGTGGAACTACCAGTTCACGCACCACGATCTGTGGGACATGGACGTGGGCGGTCAGCCGACCCTGATGGACCTCAAGACAGCGGACGGCGTAAAACCCGCCGTGCTGGCTTCGACCAAGCAGGGCAGCGTCTACGTGCTGGATCGTCGCGACGGTACGCCGATCTTCCCGATCACCGAGGTGCCTCGTCCGCAGGGCGCGGTCGCTGGCGATCACACGGCGCCGACGCAGCCGTTGTCCGCACTGAACTTCATTCCGCCGACGGTCAACGAGGCGGACATGTGGGGCACGAATCCCCTCGACCAGCTGTGGTGCCGCGTGCGTTTCCGCTCGCTGCGCTACGACGGCATGTTCACTCCGCCGTCGCTGCAGGGCTCCCTGGTGTTCCCGGGTAACTTCGGTGTGTTCGACTGGGGCGGCATTTCGGTCGATCCCAACCGGCAACTGATGCTGATCAACCCCAGCTACATGGCTTTCCAGTCGCGCCTGATTCCCAAGGAAGAACTCGCGAAGATGGAAGTGAAGATGGCTACCAGCGAAACCAATGGCATCAAGGACACCAAAGGTATTCCTTACGCCATCGAACTATCCGCGTTCCTGTCGCCGCTGGGTATTCCCTGCCAGGCACCGCCGTGGGGCTATGTCGCGGGCGTCGATCTGCAGACGGGCCGCACCGCGTGGCAGCATAAAAACGGCACGATCGTCGACAGCGCACCGCTGCCGATCCCGATGGCGCTTGGCGTCCCGAGCCTGGGTGGCATGGTGACGACAGCCGGCGGCGTTACCTTCCTGTCCGGCACGCTCGACTACTACGTGCGCGGCTATGACGTGCGTACGGGTCGCAAGCTTTGGGAAGCGCGTCTGCCTGCTGGTGGTCAGGCGACGCCGATGACTTATGCTGATAAGAACGGCAAGCAGTACGTGCTCGTTACCGCGGGCGGTCATGGTTCCCTGGGTACGAAGCAGGGCGATACGGTGATTGCGTATTCGTTGCCGGATTGATGGTGATCAGGCGAGGTCGCATACATGCGACCTCGCCGTCTTTCAGGGCACCTCGGCATCCGATCGTCGTTCCTGCGCAGGCAGGAACCCAGTGCGGTGCGATGGGTTTTCGCGACGGGGTGTGTTCACTCTTTCAGAGCGAGATCATGTGCGTGCGGCAAATCCATGCGCGGTCGCCCTGGGGCCTTGCCTGCGCAGGGGCGACGGTGAAGGGTTTGATCGCTGCGGACCCCTGCCGTCAGTTTGTTTCGTTGAGCTTTTCAACCATCCGCCCCACGACCTCATCCACCGTCAACGCGATATCCACCACGATCGCATCCCCGGGCTCCTCCAGCGTTGCCAGCTGACTATCGAGAAGCGCGGGATTGAAGAAATGCTCTTTGCGATGCGCAAGCCGTTCGGCAAGCAACGCCCGGTCGCCACGTAGATAAACGAAGCGGACATCGCCCGGTCCGGCGCCGAGCCGTTCGCGATACGCACGCTTCAGTGCCGAGCAGGCCACGATCAGCGACTGGCCTCCTGCCCGTCGTGCGTCGATGGCCGCCGCGATCGCGTCAAGCCACGGCGCACGGTCCGCATCGTCAAGTGCCTTGCCACGCGTCATCTTCGCGCGGTTGGCTTCGGGGTGCAGTGAGTCGCCGTCCAGAAATTCGCAGCTCAGCCTAATGGCGAGCCGTTCGCCGATCGTCGACTTCCCGCTTCCCGACACGCCCATGAGGATGACGATCATGCGTGGGTATTCCCGTAAATTGCCTGCGGAGCATTTTCCACAGGCGATGCGAAGCCGACCAGCGTTACCATCGACTCATCCCGTCTCAAGAGTATGTACGCCATGAAGTGGATCGACCTGCGCAGCGATACCGTTACCCAGCCCACCGACGCGATGCGCGCGGCGATGTTGCGTGCGCCGGTCGGCGACGACGTATACGGCGAAGATCCTACAGTGAACGCATTGCAGGAGCGGCTGGCTAACGATCTCGGTTTCGCGGCCGGACTGTTCGTGCCCACCGGCACGCAGAGCAACCTGCTCGCGCTGATGAGCCATTGCGAGCGTGGCGACGAATATATCGTGGGTGCGGATGCGCATACCTATCGTTTCGAAGGTGGCGGCGCCGCGGTGCTGGGATCGATTCAGCCGCAGCCGATTCCGCAGGACGGCGACGGTACATTGCCGCTGGACAAGGTCGAAGCATCCATCAAACCGGTGGACCCGCATTTCGCCAGATCCAGGCTGTTGACGCTGGAGAATACCTGGCACGGCCGGACGCTGCCGTTCGACTACCTCGCGCAAGCTGGCGCGCTCGCGCGGCGTCGCGGGCTGGGTTTCCATCTGGACGGCGCACGTATTTTCAACGCCGCGATCGCCTATGGCCGACCCGCCCGGGATATCGCGCAACACTTCGACAGCGTCTCGGTATGCCTGTCGAAGGGGCTCGGTGCGCCCGTGGGCTCCGTCCTTCTGGGTAGCGAGGAGCTGATCGGTAAGGCGCGGCGCTGGCGCAAGGTCGCGGGCGGCGGTTGGCGTCAGGCGGGTATGCTGGCGGCGGCGTGTATGTACGCGCTGGATAACCACGTCGAACGGCTTGCGGAAGATCATGCGCGTGCGGCAAAGCTCGCCGATGGATTGCGCGAGCTGCCCGGATTCACGGTAACCGGTTGCCATACGAACATGGTTTTCCTCGACGTGCCCGTCGAGCGGCTGCGCGACCTGGATGCGCATATGCGTGCGTCGGGCGTTCGCGTCAGCATCGGTTACCTGCCGTCGGTGCGACTGGTAACGCATCTGGATATCGACGATGCGGACATCGCGCATACCATCGACGCGTTTCGCGGATTCGGGGCCTGAGGTCGACCGTCAGCGAGTCGTTGCGGTGAGCTTTCGCTGCAACGAGTAGAGAATAGCGGCATCGGTTGCATCGAGGGTGTCGTTTTCCATGTTCCGGTAGTGCCGGTGGAAGGCGACGATCGCGGCGCGGGGATTGCCGAGGTCGTATCCGACCAGACGCATCGCGGCGAGCGAGTCGAACGCGGGCGGCGCGGGAATCAGGGGCTGGTCGTACCAGAGTCCGTAGCCGTACTGTGCGAGCGTGGCCCAGGGGAATTGCACGCTGGGATCGTTCTTTCGACCTGGCGCGATATCGCCGTGTCCGACGACGGCCTCGCGCGGAATGCCAAGTCGTGTTGTCAGGTCGCCCAGCAGCCGGATAAGTGCCTGAATCTGTGCCTGCGAAAAGGGCGCGACACCGTCGTTGTCCAGTTCGATGCCGATGGATGCCGAATTGACGTCGGTGATGCTTCCCCAGTTCGATGCGCCCGCATGCCAGGAGCGCTCGCGATCGTCCACCAGCTGATCGATGCGGCCGTCGTCTCCGATAAGATAATGGGCGCTGACGGGATTGGGAACGCCGGTGCGCGTGAGCACGCGGCGCGATGCATCCATGTCGCCTATCGATGTGTGATGGATGACGATGAGCTGGGCGCGTCGCGCATTGAAGTTCGGCGAAGGCGTCCAGTGGGCAAGCGCGCTGCGCTGGGGCGCGACCGCCGGAGCGGTAGCGCAACCCGTAAGCGCAAGCGCGAGCAGGCAAGCGATGGCGGAAATCTGGCGCATGGACGGCGAGACTGAGGGCAAGACCGTCAGTCTAGCGTCAAGAAGACCTATTCGACTTTGAAATCGCTGCTGGTGATAAGCCATGCGACGCGGTCGGCGTCGTCTTCTTCGCCGATGTCCTGGTGCGAGGCGACAACGATCTGCAGGTCGATGCAATCGTGGCCCTCGGAAAGCCACTGGGTGGCTTCGAACTGACGGCCCGTGTTCTTCAGGGCGGCTTCTAGCTCGGACCAGGTCGTATCGATCAGTTCGGTACCTTCGTGGCGCAGGCTGCCGCCCAGAACCTCGATATCGCAGAGCTTGCCGTCCATGAAGCGCAGTCGCAGCCATTCGTCGCCGTTGGGCAGGCTGTATTCGTCTTCGTCGTCCCAGAGGCTCTCGCCTTTGGGCTTGCCGCCGAGGCTTTCGTGCAACGCCTTGCGCTGCGTACCGAAGAAGACCGTGGTATCTCCGCGGCGAATCCCGCGGCCCGGGACCAGTTCCCAATTATCCATGGCGACCCTCGTTGATTTGCGCGGCATATCCGCGATGACAGGATGTTGGAACATGCGGAACGACGCCAGACGCATCCCGGCGGTTGATCTCAGGGTTTGTGCTCACGCTCGAGGTAGTCCTCGCTCTGCATTTCGATAAGGCGCGACTCCGTTCGGCCGAATTCGGCGCGAAGACGCTCGCCATCGTAGAGTTCGGTAATGGGCGCCGCGGCCGAAAGAATCAGTTTGACGTGGCGGTCGTAAAATTCATCGACCAGCAGTACGAAACGCTTGGCTGCGTTTTCCGAGTACACGGTGAATTGCGGCACGTTGGAGACCATCACCGCGGGGAAGTGTTTTGCCAGTTCGATATAGTCGGCAACCGCGCGCGGCCCTTCGCACAACGCCTCGAATTCGAACCAGACGATATTTTCGGCCCGGCGCCGGGCGGGAATGGCCCGGCCGTTGATCTCGATCGGCTCATTGTCCGCGACGGTTCCCTGTGCCTGACTGGAGAATATCCGCGACAGCGACCGTTCGGCCTCGGCGCCGGGAGGCACCAGGTAAACGGGAGCCTGACTCAGCGCGCGCAGGCGCCAGTCGTGCGGCGAGACCATTTCGTGCACCACGCAGTGCTTTTCGATGGCCGCGATCGCAGGCAGGAAGCGTGCACGCTGCAAGCCGTCGCGATAAAGACCTGGCGGCGGCGTATTCGACGTGGTGACCAGAACGACTCCGCGTGCGAACAGCGCATCGAGCAGGCCCGCCAGAATCATGGCGTCGCCGATGTCGGCGACGAGGAATTCGTCAAGGCATACCACTCGCGCTTTGGCCGCGATGCGCGCGGCCACTTCGATCAGCGGGTCCTGCCGGTCGCCCAGCTCGCGCAGCGATTCGTGCACTTCCGCCATGAAACGATGGAAATGCCGCCGCAGCGCCAGTCCAGGGGACAGGCTGGAGACGAACATGTCCATCAGGAAGGTCTTGCCGCGGCCGACGCTACCCCAGAGATAGAGGCCACGAACCGGGTCGCGGGTCTCGTTGCCCAGCATCGAACGAAGCCGGCCGAAGAGGCCGCCCGAGGTCGGGGCGGGATCGGGACACAGGGCGGCATGCAGTCGATCGAATTCGGCCAGCACGGGCACCTGCGCGGGATCGGACTCCCAGCGGTGACCGGCGACGCCTTCGCGATAACGCTCGCTGGGTGTAAGCGACGAGCAACTCATGCGTGACGCACGGCCGGAAGCCACTCGAGCACGGCGTGTTTCACGGCGCCGCGCAGGTCCATCAGGCGTCGATGGAAGAAATGACCGGTTTCGGGCATGCGTACGAGGGTGGGCTCCACGGGGAGGCTCTCGATCCAGGCGAATACCGCCTCGGGATCGACGACTTCGTCTTCTTCGCCCTGCACGATCAGCCAGGGGCATGTGGGAATCTCGATGTTCGAGAAATCCCAGCGTCCGGCGGGTGGAGCGATGGTGACGAGGGCGTCCGCGTGTAGTCGTACGGCATTGCGAAAGGCGACATAACTGCCGAAGGAGAAACCGGCGAGCCAGAGCTTGTCGTTCGGGCGCGTGCGGCGAACCCATTCGACGACAGCGGCGAGGTCTTCGCTTTCGCCACGGCCCTCGTCGTATTCGCCGGCCGATTCGCCTACGCCTCGAAAATTGAAGCGCACCGTATCGAGACCGGATTCGCGCAGCGCGCGCTCGACCATCGTCACCACTTTGTTATGCATCGTGCCGCCCTGAAGCGGGTGCGGATGGCATACGACGGCGACGCCGGCGCGCGCGCATTCGCGGGGCGCAACGTCGGTGATCGTTTCCAGCTTGCCCGCGGGGCCCGCGAGCGCGAAGCTGGTGGCCTCGTCCGGAAAACTCTCCGGCGCTGTAGGTAGTAGATCGCTCATGCCCTCCATGATACCCGCTGACCAACCCGCCCGTGGTGGAGCAGGGACATGAACGTTCTTGCGCATGCGTTGCTGGCCGGCCCCGATGCGGGGCTGCGCATCGGCGGACTGCTGGGCGATTTCGTCCATGGCACCCCCGATCCGTCGCTGCCAGAGGGGATTCGTCGGGGCATTCGCCTGCATCGTGCCATCGACAGTTTTACCGACCGCCACGATGAAGTGCGCGCCGCACGCGAACACATCCCGCCACCGTTTCGTCGCTACGCGGGCATCCTGCTCGATATGTGGTTCGACCATTGCCTGGCGCGCGATTTTGCCCGCTGGTCGGACCTGTCGCTGGAAACATTTTCGACGACGTTCCGCGAGGATCTGCATCAGGCCACGCCGATATTGCCAGCGTCGCTACTGCGTTTCCTGGGGTATATGGATCGCAACGACCTGCCTGCGGCGTACGTGCGGGCGCCTGTGATCGAGCGGGCGTTGCAAGGATTGTCGAGCCGGCTGACGCGCGAGAATCCGATCGGGGAGTCGCTGCCGTTGTTACAGGCCAATGACGAAGTGCTGCGGGGGCATTTCGGGAGGTTCTTTCCGGAGCTGCAGTCGTTTTCAGGGGCGTGGATCGAGCAGCACGCCACGGATCCCACGTAGCCCCTCACCGTCATTCCGGCGCACGTGCGCCGGAATGACGGTGAGGGGGTAGGCGGCTTGAGGGGCGCTGGCTGGGTGTGAGGGTCAGGTCAGCCCCAAAAAAACGCCGCCCCAAGAGGCGGCGTTTCATAACAGCGAAGCGGCCAACGCTTACTTCGACTGATCGATCATCCACTTGACCGTATTGCCGACCTGCTCGTCGGTCAGTGACGGGTTGCCGCCCTTGGCCGGCATATGGTTGCCGTCCGGGCCGGTGTAGCCCTCGATGGCGTGCTTGACCAGGGTGGCGGTGCCTTCCGCGATGCGCGTGGCCCATGCGCCCTTCTCGCCGACCTTCGGTGCGCCGGCGACGCCCGCCGTATGGCAGCTGTGGCACAGGTTGTCGTAGATCGTCTTGCCATCGGTGCTGCCGCCGTAGGCGACCTGCGAGGCCGCGGCCTTCGCGGCGGCTTCCTGGGCGGCGGCCATGGCGGCGCGGCCCGTGTCGCCCGCGTAGACGCCGCCAACCGGCGCGATGCGCGTGGTGGTCAGCTTCGTCTGGCTGGGGTCCTGCTCTTTCGGGATGCTGGAGTAGATCGAATAGGCCAGAACCATCAGGAGGACGGCCAGGACACTGAGACCCGCCGTGAGCCAGGAGAACTGGCGCATGAAGTTCTGGTCGGATTTGCTCGGGGAACCGCTCACGCTGTACTCCAGTCAGTTGGGTATGCCCTCTCGCCACGGAGGGCTTGAGGCTTGCCGATAACCACGCGAAAGCCCCTGGCCCCCACGCGCAGCGTCCAGAGGACGCAACAGGGCGCGAATTATAGCGGAACCCCGAACGACTTTGCCTCTCTAAGGTGTGGTCCTTTGGCGGCGACGGGGAACGGCATGGGGGAAGACATGCCGTCAGTCATGGGCTACCCCTGTCAACCGGCATTGTTCAATCCCGTTCGGGTACACCTAGTATTAGCGCCGTGGATCGACCGATCCATTGTCTTCATTTAGAGGGTATAAGCCCTCGTGCGCATGGCGCGGAGGTCGGGGCAGGTGCCTCACCTCAATTATCCGGAGAGTGTTTCATGTCGCGTTTTTGGAAAATCGCGCTGGCCGTTATCGTCGTCCTGGTCGTTGCGGCCATCTTCGTGGTGCCCCGTTTCCGGCACAACGCGACGGCCAACGGTACGGCACAGGCCCAGGGCAAGGGCCAGCAGGACAAGGATGGCAAGGATCAGGCACCCGTCCCCGTGACGGTGGTGCCGGTTGTCAGCCAGGACGTGCCGGTCTACCTGACCGCGCTCGGCACCGTGCAGGCACTGAACACCGTTACGGTGCGCTCGCAGGTCGGCGGCCAGCTGATGAAGCTGAACTTCAAGGAAGGCCAGGAAGTGAAGCAGGGCTCCGTGATCGCCGAAATCGATCCGCGGACCATTCAGTCCCAGTACGACCAGGCCACGGCGAAGCTGCGCCAGGATCAGGCGGCGTCCGCGACGGCGAAGAACAATCTCGACCGCTCGGTGAACCTCGTCAGCAAGGGTGGTCAGCAGTATGTGTCCAAGCAGGACCTGGACAACCTGAAGAACACCCTCAACCAGGCCGAAGCCACGGTCGCCGCCGATACCGCCGCGATCCGCGCTTCGCAGGTGCAACTGGGCTTCACCAAGGTCATTGCGCCGATCGACGGTCTGGCCGGCATCCGCTCGGTGGACGTGGGCAATATCGTCGCGACCACGGACGCCATCGTGACGCTGACCCAGTTGCATCCGGTCTACGTCATGTTCTACCTGCCCGAGAAGAATCTTGACCTGGTGCGTTCCTCGGTCGGCGAAACGGGTGCTGCTTCGACGCCGCTCGAAGTCATGGCGCTCGATCGCATCGACAGTCATGTGGTGTCCACGGGCGAGCTCGATGTCATCGACAACACCATCGACACCAGCACGGGCACGTTCCGTCTGCGCTCCGTATTCCAGAATCCGAAGACCGAACTCTGGCCCGGTCAGTTCGTCAACGTGCAGCTGAAGGTGCGCACGGTGAAGAACGGTCTGGTCATTCCGGCCCAGGCGGTGCAGCGCGGTCCGGACGGGGATTATGTCTACCTCGTGCAGGGCGACAACACGGTCAAGATGCAGGCGGTGGATGTGGCCAGCGAAGTCGGCGACAGC
Source organism: Luteibacter sp. GL_149 (assembly GCF_057834065.1). Classification (NCBI taxonomy): domain Bacteria; kingdom Pseudomonadati; phylum Pseudomonadota; class Gammaproteobacteria; order Lysobacterales; family Rhodanobacteraceae; genus Luteibacter; species Luteibacter sp. GL_149. The sequence goes on along the minus strand of NZ_CM174395.1, from coordinate 4,294,987 downwards.
CATGTGCTGATCGGCAAGGGCCTGAAGCTGGACGAAAAAGTCGTTACGGAAGGTCAGTTCCGTCTGAAGCCGGGCAGCAAGATCCAGCCGCTGGCGCCCGGTCAGGTACCGGCCGCTCCGACCGCGGATGAACTGAACAAGGCCAAGCAAGGCCAGGCCAAGCAAAGCGGCGGTCGCCGCGGCTGATCCAACGACGGGCCGGCTCCCTCCGGAGCCGGCCCATGCAGGCCGACAGTTCCACAACCAGGATCGTCACGTGGGTTTTTCGACACTCTTCATTCGCCGTCCGATCGCAACATCGCTGCTCATGGTGGCGGTGCTGCTGCTCGGTATCCTCGGCTATCGTCAGCTGCCCGTTTCGGCGCTGCCGGAAATCGACGCGCCCAGTCTCGTCGTCAGCACTCAATATCCGGGTGCCAGCGCCACGACGATGGCGGCGCTGGTCACCACGCCGCTGGAACGCAACTTCGGCCAGATCTCCGGTCTGACGATGATGAGCTCGGACTCGTCGGCGGGACTGTCGACGATCGTGTTGCAGTTCGCGATGGACCGCGACATCGATATCGCCGCGCAGGACGTGCAGGCGGCCATCAACCAGGCACGCGGCACGCTGCCCAACAACCTGCCTTATCCGCCCGTCTATAACCGGGTCAATCCGGCCGATGCGCCGATCATGACGTTGATGCTCACGTCGGACAGCCTTCCGCTGCGCGACGTGAACAACTACGCCGATTCGATCCTGGCGCAGAAGCTCGCACAGGTGCAGGGCGTGGGTCTGGTGTCCATCGCCGGCAACGTGCGTCCGGCCGTGCGCATCCAGGTCAACCCGGCGCAGCTGGCCAACCTTGGGCTGACGCTGGAAGACGTGCGCAGCTCGCTCACTCAGGCCAACGTCAACGCGCCGAAGGGCACGCTCAACGGCAAGACGCAGTCCTACAGCATCGGTACAAACGATCAGCTGGCCACGGCTGCCGAATACAAAGACACCATCATCAGCTACAAGAACAACGCGCCGGTACGTCTGTCGGACGTGGCGAACGTGGTGGACGGTGTCGAAAACGATCAGCTGGCCGCATGGGCCAACGGCAAGCCGGCCGTGCTGCTGGATATCCGTCGTCAGCCGGGTGCGAACATCGTGCAGACGGTGGAGCACATCCGCCAGACGATTCCGGATCTGCAGAAAGTCCTGCCCGCCGACGTTCACCTGAAAGTATTCGCGGACCGCACCATCACCATCCGCGCGTCGGTCGAGGACGTGCAGTTCACGCTTATCCTTACCGTCTGCCTCGTCGTCGCGGTCATCTTCGTCTTCCTGCGCCGCCTGTGGGCTACGGTCATTCCGTCGGTCGCGGTGCCGCTGTCGCTGATGGGTACGTTCGGCGTGATGTCGTTCGCGGGCATGTCGCTCGACAATCTTTCGCTGATGGCGCTGGCCGTTGCGACAGGTTTCGTCGTCGACGACGCCATCGTGATGATCGAGAACATCGTCCGGTATATCGAGCAGGGGCACGACGGCAAGACCGCTGCCGAGATCGGCGCGAAGGAAATCGGTTTCACGGTCGTGTCGTTGACCGTCTCGCTGATCGCGGTGTTCCTGCCGCTGCTGCTGATGCCGGGCGTCACGGGGCGTTTGTTCCACGAGTTCGCCTGGGTGCTGACCATCGCTGTCGCGATCTCGATGCTGGTATCGCTGACGCTCACGCCGATGATGTGCGCCTATCTGCTGAAGGCCGACGAACTGCCGGACGCGGAAGACGCGCACGAACACGCGAGCGCGGCAGGCAAGCACACCACGTGGTCGCGCATCGTCGAAGGGTACGGCCGCAGCCTCGACTGGGTGCTGGACCATCGCCAGCTGACGATGACCGTGGCGGCGTTCTCCGTCGCGCTGACCGTCGTGCTGTACATCATCATCCCGAAGGGTCTGCTGCCCGAACAGGACACCGGTCTTATCACTGCCGTGGTGCAGGCCGACCAGAACGTCGCGTTCCCGCAGATGGAAGTGCGCACGAAGGCCGTGGCCGATGCGTTGCAGAAGGACCCGGCCGTGGCTGGCGTCGCCGCATTCATTGGCGCCGGTTCGGTCAATCCCACGCTCAATCAGGGGCAGCTGTCGCTGGTGCTGAAGGATCGCGGCGACCGCGACGGTCTGGACGTCGTGCTGCCGCGCCTGCAGCAGGCGGCGGCCGGTATTCCGGGCGTCGCCCTTTATCTGAAGCCCGTGCAGGACGTAACGCTGGACAGCCAGGTATCCGCGACGGAATACCAGTACTCGCTTTCCGACGTGAACTCGACGGAAGTCGCCGGTTTCGCGAACCAGATGACCCAGGCGTTGCGCAAGCGCCCCGAGCTCGCGGACGTGGACAACAACCTGGCCGATCAGGGTCAGGCGTTGAAGCTGACGATCGATCGCGACAGCGCGAGTCGTCTCGGCGTGCCGGTGCAGACGATCGACGACACGCTGTACGACGCGTTCGGCCAGCGCCAGATATCGACGATCTTCACGCAGCTCAACCAGTACCGCGTGGTGCTGGAGGTATCGCCGGAGTTCCGTACCAGTTCCGACCTGCTCAACAAACTCACCGTGCGCGGCAACGGCAACGGCGCGCTGACCGGCAGCAATGCGACCAGCTTCGGCCAGCTCGCATCCAGCAATTCGGCCACGCCCGCGGGTATCGGCAGTACGGGTAACGTCGGCTTCCAGGTCGGCGGTGGCGGCACGATTCCCATCGCGGCACTGGCCAGTGCGAAAGTGACGAGTGCCCCTCTGGTTGTCACGCATCTGCAGCAGCTTCCCGCGGTCACGATTTCGTTCAACCTTGCTCCGGGTTACTCGCTGTCGGCTGCCGTGGACGCTATCCATGAAGTGGAAGGCCAGCTCAACTTCCCGCCGCAGGTACGTGGACAGTTCATCGGCAAGGCCGCCGAGTTCTCGTCGTCGGTCGGCGACGAAGTGCTGCTGCTTCTCGCTGCCGTCGTCGTGATCTACATCGTTCTGGGTGTGTTGTACGAGAGCTACATCCATCCGATCACGATCATCTCGACGTTGCCGCCCGCGGGCGTCGGCGCGCTGCTCGCACTTCTGCTGTGCGGCATGAGCCTGTCGGTGGACGGCATCGTCGGTATCGTGTTGCTGATCGGTATCGTGAAAAAGAACGCGATCATGATGATCGACTTCGCGATCGAGGCGAAGCGCACCGGCATGAATGCGCATGACGCCATCCGCCGCGCATGTCTGCTGCGCTTCCGTCCGATCATGATGACCACCGCCGCCGCGCTGCTCGGCGCGTTGCCGCTGGCGCTGGGTACCGGTATCGGTTCGGAGTTGCGCAAGCCGCTCGGCGTATCGATCGTCGGTGGCCTGCTGCTATCGCAGCTGGTCACCCTGTACACGACGCCGGTCATCTATCTCTATATGGAACGTTTCTCCGACTGGTTGCAATTGCGTAAGGAGCGCAGGGCTCTGGCCAACGCGCAGGCCGGGATCGCCACCTGATGGCGTTACCGGGCAGGAGCTCGCGATTCACCCTTATTCGCCGGACGGTTCGCCGTCCGGCGAAACCTTTTTGCGGGACAGGCGTTATTGTTGCCATGACGTACCCGCTCCGCCTCACGATGAATCGATTCCCTGCCGCATGAATATCTCCGGCCCGTTCATACGCCGCCCCATCGGCACGTCGCTGCTCGCTATCGGCATCTTCGTCGTTGGCATGATCTGCTACTTCCTGCTCGGCGTTGCCGCGCTGCCGAACATCCAGTTTCCCGCCATCTTCGTGCAGGCCCAGCAGTCGGGTGCCGACGCGAGCACGATGGCGTCGACGGTCGCGGCGCCGCTCGAACGGCATCTGGGTCAGGTGCCCGGCATCGACCAGATGCGTTCGAGCAGTTCGGAAGGGAGTACCTTCGTCCTGCTGTTCTTCCAGAGCGGCACCAATCTCGATGCCGCCGCGCGCGACGTGCAGTCGGCGATCAACGGCGCACAGGCGGACCTGCCCGCCGGACTGCTCAACGCGCCGAGTTATCAGAAGGCCAATCCGAACGACGATCCGGTGATCGTGCTGGCGCTTACGTCAGACACGCTGGCGCCGACCGATCTGTACAACCTCGCCGACTCGATCCTTGCGCAGCGCCTGCGTCAACAGGTCGGCGTGGCGTCGGTGGATATCGCAGGCAGCGCCACGCCCGCGATCCGCGTCGACGTGAATCTGCGCGCGTTGAACGCGATGGGTCTTTCGCCCGATCAGTTGCGCAATGCGCTTACGGCCGCGAACGTTACATCGCCGCAGGGTTTTCTATCCGACGGCAAGACGACGATGGCGGTCACGGCGACCGACTCGCTGTACACGGCGGAACAATTCGGCAAGCTCATCATCGCGAACAAGAACAACGTTCCGATTCGCCTGTCCGATGTCGCGAAGGTCTACGACGGCCAGCAGGATGCCTATCAGGCGGCCTGGTTCAACGGTCACCCCGCGATCCTGATGTACGTCTACAAGAAATCCGATGCCAACGTCATCGCCACGGTCGACAACATCAAGGCGCAGGTGCCGTTGATGCAGACCTGGTTGCCTGCCGGGGCGAAGCTGTCGCCGTTCTTCGACGGCACGCCGACGATTCGTGCCTCGCTGGGCGAAGTCCAGATCACGCTGATGATCAGCCTGGCCATGGTGATCATGACGATGGCGCTGTTCCTGCGGCGACTTGCGCCGACGGTGATCGCCGGTCTCGCCGTGCCGCTGTCGCTGGCGGGCGCGTTCGTCGTCATGTACATCTTCGGATATACGCTCAACAACCTGACGCTGCTGGCGCTGGTCATCGCGATCGGCTTCGTCGTCGACGACGCCATCGTCGTTATCGAAAACGTCATCCGGCACATGGATGAAGGCATTCCCCGGTTCGAAGCCGCATTGCTCGGTGCGCGCGAGATCGGTTTCACCATCGTCTCGATCACCGCATCGCTGATCGCCGTGTTCATTCCGCTGCTTTTCGCAGGCGGCATCACCGGGATGTTCTTCAAGGAATTCACGGTGACGCTGTGCGCGGCGATCGGCGTGTCGGCGCTGGTATCGCTGACGCTCACGCCGTCGCTTTGCGGACACTTCCTGACCGCGCACAGCACGAAGCCGCCGTCGCGCTTCGGCAAGAAGCTCGAAATATTCCACGAGCGGATGCTCGGCGCCTATCGTCGCGCGCTGGACTGGACGCTGCGCCACGCATTGCTGATGGCACTGACGCCGCTGTTCCTGATTGGCGTGACCTTCGTGCTCGCGGGCATGGTCAAGGCCGGCTTCTTTCCGCCGCAGGACACCGGTCTGATCGCCGCTCGCGCCACGAGCAGTTCGACGGTGTCGTTCGGCGAGATGAAAATCCGCCAGGCGCGCATCACCGACATGCTTCTGAACGATCCCGCGGTGAAAGCGGTGGGCTCGCGTCTGGGCACGAGCCGTGTCGGTTCCAGCGGCAACTTCAATATCGAACTGAAGACGCGCGCCGAAGGGCGCGAGGAGACGACGTTCGACACGCTGGCCCGCCTGAGTGCGAAAGCCAACAATTTCCCCGATCTCAACCTGCGCCTGCGTCCGTTGCAGGACCTTCCCACCGGCGGCGGTGGCGGTAGCAGTCAGGGTGCGCAGTATTCCGTATCGCTGAAAGGCAACGATATCGTCGAGCTGCAGACGTGGCTGCCGAAGCTGGTCGACGAACTGAAAAAGAATCCGATGCTCAAGGACGTCGGCAGCGATATCGATGCACAGGGCCTGCGGCAGAACCTCATCATCAATCGCGACGACGCGGCCCGGCTCGGCGTGTCGATCGGCGATATCGACGGGGCGCTCTACAACGCTTTCGGGCAGCGCGCGGTATCGACGATTTACTCGGACATCAACCAGTACCGCGTCATCGTAAACTCGTTGCCCAGCCTGGCCGCGACGCCCGAGGCGCTGAACCGCCTGTACGTCAAGTCCAGCTCGGGAGCGATGGTGCCGATCACGGCAGTGACCCAGCAGAAGCCAGGTCTTGCGCCAAGTCAGATCGTGCACGAAGACCAGTACACGAGCATGGGCGTCAGCTTCAATCTCGCGCCGGACGTGAGCATGGGCGAGGCGATGCAGATCATCCAGAAGACGATCAACAACATGCGCATGCCTGGCGATATCCGCCTCGATGTGGGCAGCGACTTCCGGCGTTTCCAGCAGAATCAGAGCGACATGCCGCTGCTGATTCTCGCGGCGATCGTCACGGTCTATCTACTGCTGGGCATGCTTTACGAGAGCCTGATCCATCCGGTGACCATTCTGTCGACGCTTCCTGCCGCCGGTGTCGGCGCGCTGGCCGCGCTGGTCATTACCAATACGGAGCTTTCGATCGTCGCGATGATCGCGCTCGTGTTGCTGATCGGTATCGTGAAGAAGAACGCGATCATGATGATCGACTTCGCGCTCGTGGCCGAACGGGAGCACGGCAAGAACGCCGTCGAGGCGATCCGCGAGGCATGCCTGGTGCGCTTCCGTCCGATCATGATGACGACGATGGTCGCCATCCTGGCGGCATTGCCGCTGGCTATCGGCCTGGGCGAAGGCTCCGAGCTGCGCCGGCCGCTGGGTATCGCGATGATCGGCGGCCTGCTGATTTCGCAGAGCCTGACCCTGCTCAGCACGCCGGCCCTGTACGTGATCTTCGCCTGCCTCAGCGAGCGCTGGAAGCGCCGCAAGGCGGCCCGGCTGGAACGCCGGCAGGCAAAACGGGCGCTGGCGCGGCAGAGCTAAGCCAGCACCGTACGCAGGCGCATCGTCCGGTCACGGCTCGTGCGCCGGAGCGCGCTACATGGGCCGGGGAGGCGCGGCTTTCCCCCGTAGACCGAAAGCGAGACAATGAGCGGCTTGTGCGTGCCCGTCGGGACGCGGCGGCTGTCCGCGCCTTGCGACTGACGAGTTCGCCCCAAAGATTGCCGTAACTCGAAAGGTCACCAAAGACATGTCCAGTACGCCGAAGATCATCTACACCCTTACCGACGAAGCCCCGTTCCTTGCCACGCAGTCGTTGCTGCCTATCGTCGAGGCCTTTACGGCCACCGCATCCATCGCGGTCGAGACGCGCGACATCTCGCTCGCGGGCCGCATCATCGCGCAGTTCCCGGATCGCCTGAACGCCGATCAGAAGATCGCCGACGATCTCGCCGAGCTGGGCGAACTAGCCACCACGCCCGAAGCCAACATCATCAAGCTGCCGAACATCAGCGCTTCGGTGCCGCAGCTGAAAGCCGCGATCAAGGAGCTCCAGCAGAAGGGTTATGCCTTGCCGGAGTATCCGGACGATCCGCGCACCGACGCCGAGAAAGACGCGAAAACACGCTACGACCGCGTCAAGGGCAGCGCCGTGAACCCCGTGCTGCGCGAAGGCAATTCCGACCGCCGCGCGCCGGCTTCGGTGAAAAGCTACGCACGCAAGCATCCTCATCGTATGGGTGCCTGGTCCGCCGATTCGAAGTCGCACGTTGCCCATATGGAAGGCGGCGATTTCTACGGCAGCGAGAAGTCCGCGCTGATCGCCAACGACGGTACGGTAAAGATCGAATGGTTCGGCAAGGACGGCACGAGCAAGGTCCTGAAAGAAAAGACGTCGGTCTCGGCAGGCGAACTGATCGATGCGTCGGTCATGAGCAAGAAGGCGCTCTCGACGTTCATCGGCGCGCAGATCGACGATGCGAAGCGTGCGAACGTACTGTTCTCGCTGCACCTCAAGGCGACGATGATGAAGGTCTCCGACCCCATCATGTTCGGCGTGGTCGTCAACGAGTTCTACAAGGACGCACTGGCGAAGCACGCCGATGTACTGAAGCAGATCGGCTTCGATGCGAATAACGGTATCGGCGACCTGTACTCGCGCATCAAGGCGCTGCCCGCCGACCAGAAGGCCGCGATCGAAGCGGACCTCGCCGCCGAATACGCGAAGCGTCCGGCACTGGCGATGGTCAATTCGGACAAGGGCATTACCAACCTGCATGTACCCAGCGACGTAATCGTCGACGCGTCCATGCCGGCGATGATCCGCGACTCGGGCAAGATGTGGGACGCTCAGGGCAAGTTGCAGGACGCCAAGGCGATCATCCCCGACCGCAGCTATGCCGGCGTGTACCAGGTGGTCATCGAAGACTGCAAGGCGCATGGCGCGTTCGATCCCGCCACGATGGGCAGCGTGCCCAATGTCGGCCTGATGGCGCAGAAAGCCGAGGAATACGGCTCCCACGACAAGACGTTCCAGATCGCCGCCGACGGCACCGTGCGCGTTACCGATGCCAGCGGCAACCTGCTGCTCGAACACGCCGTGGAAGCGGGCGACATCTGGCGTATGTGCGAAACCAAAGACGCGCCGATCCAGGACTGGGTGAAGCTCGCCGTATCCCGTGCGCGCCTCAGCCATACGCCAGCGGTGTTCTGGCTCGATCCGCAGCGCGCGCACGACACGCAGGTCATCGCAAAGGTCCAGCGTTACCTCAAGGATCACGATACGTCCGGGCTGGACATTCGGGTTCTTTCGCCGGTCGAAGCCACGCGTTTTTCGCTCGATCGCATCCGCAAGGGTCAGGATACGATTTCGGTCACGGGTAACGTCCTGCGCGACTATCTCACCGACCTGTTCCCGATCATGGAGCTGGGCACCAGCGCGAAGATGCTTTCCATCGTGCCGCTGATGGCCGGTGGCGGCTTGTTCGAAACGGGCGCCGGCGGTTCCGCGCCGAAGCACGTCGAACAGTTCGTTGAAGAAAACTATCTGCGTTGGGATTCGCTCGGCGAGTTCCTCGCGTTGGCGGCATCGCTGGAACATCTGGGCAATCGCTACGACAACGCCGGTGCGGCGGTACTCGCGCGGACGCTGGATCAGGCCAACGGCAAGTTCCTCGACAACAACAAATCGCCCGCGCGTAAGGTCGGCGAACTCGACAACCGTGGCAGCCACTTCTATCTGGCGATGTACTGGGCGCAGGCCCTTGCGGCTCAGGACGACGATGCCGCGCTGAAGGCGAAGTTCGCGCCGCTGGCACGCACGCTGGAAGAGAACGAGGCGAAGATCGTCGCGGAACTCAGTGCCGTGCAAGGCAAGCCGGTCGAGATCGGCGGTTACTACCAGCCGAACCTCGCCCTGGTCAGCAAGGCGATGCGTCCGAGTGCGACTCTGAACGCCGCGCTCGCGACTATCGTCTCGTCGTTGTAATTCCGTAGATCCGTCGCATGCACCGTTCTGCCGGTGCGTGCGACGGGGCCATGGTCGCTGCTCGGTCTCGTCAGCGAAGCCCCCATCCTGGAGGCGTGTATGTCAGCGTCCACGTCGCCATCAGCTCGTGTACCCGCGTGGTGGGATGAAGTGTGTCCCAGAAGATGTAGCGCTGTGGATCGCAGCCTTCGCGCAATGCATGGCGCGTGACGTAATTCAATGCGCCCGGCGTATTGATATCGAGGCACGAATCGCTCACGTTGCCGAAGCCGAATTTGGCCGGTGTCGCGACCAGCTCGTCAAAGTGGCTTCGTGCATCGACAACGCGTACCTCGATGCCGTGCTGTGCAGCCAGTGCTTCGGCCACCTTACCGATTCCCGCGTTGTAATGGCCTACTTTGTCTGTCACGGTCTGCGCGTCGTCACGGCCCAACAGAAACACAGGTGCTTTTGAAAGGTCGGGCAGATTCACGATGAGTATCTTCGTTGCTCCTGCATGGACCAGTGTTTCGAGTGCCTGCTCCTGATCGCCCAGTGCTTGCTGGGCCGTGCTGTCGCCGCTGACGAAATCGTTGCCGCCGACGAGGAAGGTAAAAATTGTCCGTGAAGCGTCGTAATCCCGGGCATGTTTCATGTATCGGACATACGAATCGACCTGACTGCCGATGCCGTTGATGAGTCCGACGTAAACATCTTTCGACTCCGCGCCGCCAACGGCCCAGGTCACGAGAGGCAATCCTGTCTTCGCCGCCAGGTACTCGACCCAGACGGGTCCATTGGAGAATCGGCCGGCAGACCAGGATGCGCCAGGCAACTTCCATAGCGATGCATTGAACACGTTGCCGCTATCGCTCAGGCTGTCGCCGAACGCGACGATACGTTCGACGGGCTTTCCCGGTGCCGAATCGGTCGTCGACCATATCTGATAGTTGTAAGAGTCGACGTTATCCGCCGCCGATACCGTCACGAGTTCGCCGGGGATACCTTTTTCGGCTAGAGTCCGGATGCACGTGGCTCGCAGCCGTGCGTAACTCACATCGGTAAAGAACATCGCCTGGCCGGGAAGCCGGCTGATTCCTTGCCAGTGCCCAACGATTGCGCTGTCTTCGCCATCGGCGAACAGGAAGTCCGTTGCCACGGAAGCTAGGTCCATGTCCGCGCGGTAATGGCATCGGACATGGGTTGTGGATGCCTCTGACTTGATCGATGGATACGTTGCCAGGGTATTCGCTGACGCATGCGTGCCGATAAATGCCAGCACGATGCCCGCCAGCGCGGAAGCGTTTGCGATCCTCATCCTGATATTCCTTTCATGGAGTGTTGGCCCGGCAGGGGTTTACCGTGCTCCATTAAAGGAAAAGAAGCCTAGCCACATTAACAACATCAGGACGAGCATGTATACAACGCTGATGGTCTTGGTCAGCGGGGTCTTGGCAAGTGTGCAAGTGAGTGTGCCGAGGCACAGCAGAGAGGACCAAATCGTGAAAGACATGGCCATTCAGTCGCAAAAATAGGTGCCGGCGACGTGGCCAAGAGTCGCGCCGATGCCAAACCCCGCTGCGCCGCCGAAGCCGTAAGTGGTGCCTACACCGATAGCCGCGCCAAAGAGCGCCCCGCCAAGCACAAAACCGTCAACACACCGTTCGTAACGATGATCGATGCCGGGAGGCGCCAGCATCAAGCCGCCGGACACTTCGTTAATTTCATTCATTGTCAGTTCTACTCCTTAAGTACTTTCGGGCAGAAAGGCCCTGCCGATTCATGAGCAAGCAGGGATGACCAGATCATCCCCGGCGCTGGAAGATATCCATGCGATGCGGTGTCCGCAACGGAAAAGGAGTGCATTTCTCGCTTTTGTGTTTGTCGCAATGATTCCTCACGCACGTGCGGGGAAATCAACTACATGAGATGTCGACACCGGGCAGGATCGCAACCTTCGCCCGATACTGACAATGATCATGGCGTAATGATCGGGGTGCGAGAACGGCGACGAAGCGTGTGATTAACCTCGCCGCAATTCCTGCGCATGTTCAGAACCTATAGTTCACCCCAACATTAACGACACGTCCGCGTGGATCCGCCTGCGTGCTATCGAAGTAGGTGTACGACGGGTCCCACGGCGGTCGACGATTTTGCAGATTCTGCACCGCCAGCATCAGGGTGGTGCGTTCGATGCCGGTATAGGCGATCGAAAGATCCGCGGTGCTCCAGTTCTTTACGCGGGCGGGATACGCATCGGTCAGCCGATTTTCCGGGTTCTGCTTGTATCCGCCGGTGTAGTACCAGGTCAGTGTGCTGTTGAAGTCGCCGATCGACCAGCCGATCCCTGTGCTTCCGCGCCAGTAGGGCAGCGATCCGAAGATATTCGTCCCCGCACCGTTGACCGACGGTTGACCCGCCACGCGTGGCTGCCTGTAATCGAGCAGTCGCGACCAGTTGCCGCGCAGAGTGAAATCTCCCCAGCGATCGGCATGCAATACATGGCTGAAGTCGATATCGACACCGTCCGTGGTGAGACTGCTCTGGTTCTGATACTGGTTGTAGATGGTGACGATGCGTCCCTGCTCACGCACGACACGTCCGGGGTAAAGCTCCGGATGATTGACGATGTAGGTTGTGTCGTCCGGGCCGATGATGCCGTTCTGGACGATATGGTAATAATCCAGCCCGATACTCGTGTCGACGGTTGGCGACACAACGATGCCGACGTTGTAGTTCTTCGAACGTTCCGGTTTCAGTTTTGGATTGGCTGCGTTGACGCCGGTATAGCTGCGGCGCTGTCCTGGCGTGATCGGGTCATACGGATCGACCACGGAGCCGTAGCTGACCGCCGTGCTGTTGGTGATCTCCGGCAAGGATGGGGCGCGGAAGCCGCGCGAGAACGAGCCGCGCAGCAAGAGCCAGTCCAGCGGCTGCCAGCGTAACGAGAACTTCGGTGCAAAGGCGTTGCCGAAGTCGCTGTAGTGATCGAGGCGCCCCGCGACATTCGCTTCCAGCGTGGTCAGCAACGGTACGTTGAACTCGGCGTATCCGGCCGAAACGTTACGCGCGCCGTGAATGATATCGATCGCGGGTCGTAGCTCGGTGCCCGACAGCACGGCGTCGGAGGTATTCGAATCGATCGACTCGCGGCGAAATTCCGCGCCAGCGGCGAATCCCACGGTCCCTGCGGGCAGGTCGAACAGTGGCCGGCTCGCCGTGGCATTGGCCGCGCTGATCTTGCTTACCGCCGGGCGTAGCGTCGCCAGTCTCAATGCATCGACCGCCGACGCGTTGTTGGTATTGCTGGTGAAGTCGTAGCCGCCGCTGGCAAGCAGGGACTGGAACGCATACCGGTTGCCGAAGTTGGTCACCGTTTCGGTGAGCCTGCTCTCCGAATGCAGGGCCGAGATATCCCAGTCCCAACCGGCGTTTCGTCCGCGCAGTCCGAACAGTATGCGATTGAATATCTGCCGGTCCCGCTTGTTGCGCTGTCCGACATCCCACAGATTGGTATTGACCGGTGTCGGTACGCCATACGGATTGGCAGGATTGCCTGCCGGAAGCGTCGTGTCGATATTGGTCAGTGTCTGGTTGACGTTATTCCATGCACGCAATCCGCTGCCGATCGATAGCGGCGGCGAGAAGGTGAAGCTTGCGCGGGTGCGGCTATATATCCACTCGCCATAGGCCTGCAGGTCGTCGCCGAGTTTCAGCGTGCCGCGCAGTACGCTGTGATAGCGCTCTACCTTAGGCATCAGCGTCGTGTATTGCGCGGGGTTGTACGCCCATACCTGGCCGGACTTGCCTGGCGTGATCGCGCCGTAGTCGACTTTGCTCACCGGCCCGACAGCGTTGGCGAAACCTTGTGTCGCGTCATTGTTGTAGTAATTGGTCGGCGTCCAGTTGAGGCGGCCGCCGGGTTTGTCGCGGAAATCGTTGTCGCGCATCCAGCCCACATCGTCCTGATCCAGGCGGTCGCGTTCCTGGCCATCGACGGCGAAGAAAACGTTGTAGCCATCCTTCGCGAGATCGCCCGTTCCGCCGAGAAGATGGAAGCCGCGTTCGCGCTGACCCGTTCCTTCGGTACTGCTACCAACGTTTCCGCCGGCCTCGAAACCCTGGTAGTTCTGCTTCAGGATGATATTCACCACGCCGGCGATGGCATCGGAGCCGTAGACGGCGGATGCGCCGTCTTTCAGCACTTCGATGCGCTCGACCGCCGACAACGGCAGCGCATTGAGGTCGACGAAGGTGTCCTGCAGCTCGTTCGCGGTCGCGAAGTTCGATACACGCTTGCCGTCGACCAGTACCAGTGTGTTCTTGGAGCCCAGTCCGCGCAGCGATACGCTGGCCGTGCCTGCGGAGAAGCTGCCTGTGTACTGTTCGTTGAAGCTGTTGCCGTTGTTGGCGGAAATGGTGCGCAGGAAGTCAGGCAGGTTGGTCTTGCCACTGTGTTCGATCTGCGCAGCGGTAAGTACTTCGACGGGACTGGCACCTTCGGCGTCGGTGGTTTTGATATTCGAGCCTGTCACAGTCACGGCTTGCAGCTGCGCTGCCTGATCCGGCGATGTCTGCGCATGCACGGAAGCGGCCAGCAGACTCCCGATGGCCATGGGTAATAGAGCGATCTTGTTCATGTGCTATCTCACGAGGGGGAAGAGATGCACCCGGTCGCGCCGCGTCGCCTGGGCGACACGATGCAGTAGCCCGCACGCCGACCATCGGGCGTCCAGACGGACGTCCAAAGTCAGCCGCGCGCGGCCACCCGGGTTGGGTAGTGGGGGAGGTTTTCTAGTAACGAAGGACGGTGTGGGGAACCGTCAGACGCACGTGCGCTGGGTCAGCGACAACAGCGGCAACACGACGCCAGGGGGCGAGTCGCGTTGAAGAAAAGCTTGCTGTTGATCGGGCTTGTCACGGTAAATCCCCAGGACGTTACGACCCATGCCGGATAATTTGGCAGCATGGAAGGCCAATTGAGACATTCATGAAAGGGATTGTCAACGACTTTATCGTCAGAACTTACGGGATGGAATGTGCCTGAGCATCGCTTGAAGGCCTGTATTCTCTTGCGGCGAAGCTCAGAATTCCTTCCACAACGGACCGGATGACGGTACGGAAGGCAGTCGTTTTTCATGCGAGGCCGGTGCCGGAGGAGGCGCGGTCGCTGTCGCGACGGAAGGAACTGGTAGCGCGTCGTCGAAGCGAAAGAACGTGATCCGTTCCAGAAGCGCCTGCGACAGCTCGAATGCCCTGCGACTGGCCGCGCTGGCTTCCTCCACGAGTGCGGCGTTCTGTTGCGTGACTTCGTCGAGCGCACTGACGGCGTGGTTGACCTCGCCGATACCGGCAGCCTGCTGCTGCGATGCGGCGGCGATTTCCTCGACGATGGCGTTGACGGTGCGGGCGCCCACGGCGATTTCGTTCAGCGCCTGACCGGTACGTTCGACGAGCTCCGCACCTTCGCGTACTTTCAGACTGCTGCTCTGGATCAGAGTACGAATCTCCCGAGCGGCGGCGCTGCTACGTTGCGAAAGCATGCGAACTTCGGAGGCGACGACCGCAAAACCGCGGCCCTGCTCGCCGGCGCGTGCAGCTTCAACCGCTGCATTCAGGGCGAGAAGGTTGGTCTGGAATGCGATCTCGTCGATCAGTACCACGATCTCGCCGATCTGCGCACTCGACGCCGTGATTTCATGCATCGCAGCGACGGCATCGTTCGAAATGCCCGATCCCTGTTCGGCGTTCTGGCGAACCTGTGCCGCCATGCGCCGCGCGTGGTCCGCGCCATCGGCGTTCTGCTTTACCGAGGCGGCCATTTGTTCCATGGAGGCCGCGGTTTGCTCGAGAGAGCTGGCCTGTTCTTGCGTGCGCTGCGACAGATCGTCGTTGCCGCGCGAGATATCGCGCGCCGCGCCGCTTACGTCTTCGGACGATGTGCGAATGGAGCCGACGATCTCCGATAGTCGCAGGTCCATGCTGCCAAGCGCGTCCAGCATGTCGCCGAACTCGTCTCGCGAACGGGTCGCCCAGTTGTTGCCCAGCTTGCCGTGGCTGATCGCCTGAACCAGTGAGCGAGCACGTACCAGTGGCCGCATGACCGATCGCGACAACAGCATGCCGAGCAGCACCACGAAGACCATGCCTATGGCGGCCACCACGACCGTCAGCACGAATGTGAAGCGATACGCGTTACCCGCGCTGGCAAAGGCGTCCGCGGCTTCCCTGGTATTGCTCGCGGCAATGGCGTCGGCGAGATTGGATTCTTCGGTAAGCACCGGCGCCACCTCATCGAGGATGAGCTTTCGCGCTTCGGACGTATTTCCCGTTTCTATAAGCGATAGGGTTTTCCGAACGAGCGGTCGTGCTTTTTCCTTTATCGCGATGAAAGCCAGAGCCTGTGTTCGCTCATCGTCCGACGTGACCATGGATGGATAGTAGGACGCCCACGACGCGTCGAGTTGCGCGATGTTTTTCAGTATTTCGGCGCGGGTGGCGGCGCCGTCTCCCGTTGCCCGGAGCATTTCGCGGGTAAGCAGAGCGCGGTTCTCGACGATCATCGATCGCACGTCGCCGATGGCGGCGATCGGTCGAACGTTGCTGTTGTACATGCGGTCGAGCTGGTCGTTGCTGGCCCGTATGCCACGGATGCCCACCAGGCCCAGTACCAGTGCAACGAGTAACACCGCGCCCATCGAACCGCCGATTCTTGCTCTTACCGATATGCGCACCGTTTCTCTCCTCACGTAGCCGATGCATCCATATCGGCACGAGGCAGGGAGGCTGTTGTCGGTGACGGCCGTACGAGTGCGTCGGAGGTTTACTGTAGGAGCCCGCTTGCGGGCTCCTACAAAAAACGGCAGCCGGATTCAGGTCGCGCTGGCTTTTTCCAGTTTGCCGATTTCTTCGGGCGACAGCGTCAACCTCACCGCGCCAGCCAGCTCTCGTAACTGCTCGACGCTGGTCGCACTGGCGATCGGTGCGGCGATGCCGGGACGCGTCATCAGCCATGCCAGTGCGACCTGCACTGGCTTAGCGCGCTGCGCTGCGGCGACTTCGTCCAGCGCACCGAGCACACGCAGGCCACGGGCATCGAGATACGTCTTTGCTTTGCCGCCGCGCGCTTTGCTCTTGTCCAGATCGGCTTCGCTACGGTACTTGCCGGTCAGGAATCCGCTGGCCAGCGAGTAATAGCTGATAACGCCGACATCTTCCTTCACGACCAGCGGCTGCAGTTCGCCCTCGTACCCGGCGCGGTCCAGCAGGTTGTATTCCGGCTGCAGCGTTTCGTAGCGTGGCAGGCCATGGTCCTTGCTGAATTTCAGGGCGTCGGCCAGGCGGCTGGCGCTGTAATTGGACGCGCCGAGCACACGCACCTTGCCTTGCTTCACCAGATCGGCGAAAGCGTGCATGGTTTCCTCTAGCGGCACTTTCGGATCGTCCTCATGCGCCTGGTACAGGTCGATGCGGTCGGTCTGAAGGCGGCGCAGCGAGTCGTCCACGGCTTCGCGGATGTTGACAGGCGAGAGGCCCGGATAGCGGGCCCACTTGCCGACTTTCGTGGCTACGACCACCTGGTCGCGCTTGCCGGACTTCTTCAGCCATTTGCCGATAATCGCTTCCGACTCTCCGCCTTCGTTACCCGGAACCCAGGCTTCGTAGACGTCGGCGGTGTCGATCAGGTTGAAGCCTTCGTCCACGAAGGCGTCCAGCAGTTCGAAGGAGCGCTTTTCGTCGGCGCTCCATCCGAATACATTGCCTCCGAACGCCAGTGGCGCGACTTCCAGCGGCGACCGGCCTAGCCTGCGTTTATTCATGGGGGATATCCAGCGAGAATGGAAAACACCCATGATGCCGCCACGTCGGTCGACGTGGCGTCGTCGACGATCAGCAGGCGTGTCGCGGTCCGATCACGCAGTCGGTCGGAGCGGGGCAGGGTGCGCTCTTCTCCGCGGCCTGCGGTCTGCGGACTTTCGCGGCTTCCCGCTCGTTTTCGGCCTTTGCCAGCGAGAACAGCAGCTCTCGATTCGTGATGTGACCGTGCAGGAACGCCAGACCCGTAAACATCGAAGCCATGATCCTCTCCCCGGACTGTCGCAGAAAGCTGCGACTTGGTGTGGGGACAAAGCGTGCGCTCTGGACTGCGGCGAAAAAAGCGATATGTTTGCAATCCAGACTTGAGGGAAATTCACATGTCCCGGATGCCGTTGGCTCTATTGCAAGGGTTCGTGCTGGTTGCCCGTACCGGCAAACTGTCGCGTGCGGCCGAGCAGCTGAACCTGACTGTCAGTGCCCTCAGTCACCAGATCCGCAACCTGGAAACCCGCCTCGGCCGCAGACTGTTCGAGCGCGGTCCTCGTGGCGTGGTCCTCACCATGGACGGGAATCATCTGCTGGATGCTATCGGACACCATTTCGACGGCATCGAGCAGGCACTGCATCGCTACGCGGGGCGCCATCAGGATGCGCTGACGGTCAGCGTGCTGCCCTCGGTCGCCTCCAGCTGGCTGGTACCGCGGCTTCCCCGTCTGGTCGCGCGCCATCCCGAGCTGGAAATCAGCCTGCAATCCACCGCATCGCTCGTGGATTTCGATCGCGAGCCGGTCGATGCCGCCATCCGTTATGGCATGGGGCAATGGCCGCGCACCACGGCGGAGCGCCTGTTCGGCGAGTACATCGTGCCCGTGGCCAGTCCGGCGCTGATCGAGCGTATGGGCGGCATGCCCGACGTGTCCCTTGCGGGATGGCCGCTGCTGGGCGACCCGTCGGGGCGCTGGACGGGCTGGGCCGAGAAATTCAAAACGCCCTTGCCGGGCCGGTACGTGGCCCGGTTCGATAACACCGAAACCATGCAGCGCGCGGCGCTGGAGGGCATGGGCGTGGCCCTCGCGCGGCTGGTGATGGCGCGCTCGCTCATCGAATGCGGTGCGCTGGTCATGCTGTGCGAGGAGCGGCTGCGGGTCGCGGAAGCCTATTATCTCGTCTATCCACGGCGGTCGGAAACCCACGCCGGCATGACGGCTTTCAGGGGTTGGTTGCTGGAGGAGGCCGCGTGTCACGAAGCGGGTCTCGGCGAGCCACCAAAGGCTTGACACTTGCGCAGCGCAGCACGACAATTCTCGCGCTATCGCGCGGCTTCACGCGCCTTCAGCACCCTGCCATTTCTTAACCAAGGCATATGGACGTCTACCCTAGTCGACGCGCCGACATCCGCAAGCATCGGAGGGCGGCGTTGAAAAATAATCGCCCGCGGCGACCGTAAAGGTCTGCCGGCGCTTTCCTGACTAGGAAAGTCCGGCTCACCCTCGACGGAAGCCTACGGCTTCCGTTATCCGAGGAGTGAGCCATGAAGCTCAATCTTGATATGTCCGGCGCCCGCATGTTCGGCCGTCGTCTCGCGTTCGCGCTGGCCCGCCGCCGCGCCGATGTTTCCGCACGTCCGCGCACCATTACCGTGCCACGGTCCCGTCATGCCGAAGAAAGCCTGGCGAAACCCAAGAGTCGCACCCTTTTGCCATCATGAGCAGCGATACAGCGACAGGGGCGCGGCGTCCGCCGCACGGCTCCATGTCGATGACCAGCAGAATATCCATTCGTCGGCTCCGCGCCGGCGCGGGACGTCGCAACCCCGGTTGACGTCCGCTCGCGCCCGGTGGCTTCGATGTGCACCAGGGAAAGCGAGTCATCATGAAGAAGCACCGCGCAGCTGATCCGGCTGCAACCCCGCTCCAGAACACTATCGTCCGGGACGCTTTCCGTGCCGGCCCGGAGCTGCTTGCGTCGCTGGACAGCGGTCTCGACGGCCTGAACGAAGCGCAGATCGCGGAGCGTCTCGACCGCGACGGCGTCAACGAAGTCAGTCACGAGAAGCCGCCGCACTGGTCGCTGCAGCTGCTTCGCGCGTTCAAGAACCCGTTCATCATCGTGCTGGTCGTACTTGCGATCGTGCAGTTGGTCACCGAGCCGGATGACCTCACCGGTCCGGTCATCATCTGCGTGATGGTGGGCATCAGTGTCCTGCTGAGCTTTACCCAGGAATTCCGCTCGTCGCATGCGGCGGAAAAGCTCAAGGCGATGGTCCGGAATACCTCGACGGTCACGCGTCGCGCGGACGACGATCATGCCGAGCGTATCGAAGTGCCGGTCGAGGAACTGGTGGTCGGCGATATCGTGCACCTGGGTGCCGGCGACATGGTGCCGGCCGACCTGCGTCTGCTGGCCGCCAAGGATCTCTTCATCAGCCAGGCCATTCTCACGGGCGAATCGCTGCCGGTGGAGAAGGTCGCGCCGAACGGCCGCGACGTCGGCGACGTGGGCAATCCCCTCGACCTGTCGACCGTTTGCTACATGGGCACCAACGTGGTCAGCGGCACCGCGACCGCGGTCGTCCTCGCCACCGGGCAGCGCACCTATCTGGGTTCCCTGGCGCATACGCTTTCCGGTCAGCGCGTCCAGACGAGCTTCGATCGTGGCGTGTCCAGCGTCAGCTGGCTGCTGATCCGCTTCATGGCGGTGATGGTGCCGATCGTTTTCCTGATCAACGGTTTCGACAAGGGCGACTGGGTCGAGGCCTTCATGTTCGCGTTGTCGGTGGCCGTGGGTCTCACCCCGGAAATGCTGCCCCTGATTGTGACCGCCAATCTCGGCAAGGGCGCGCTCGCCATGTCGAAGCGCAAGGTGGTGGTCAAGCGTCTGAATGCCATCCAGAACTTCGGCGCCATGGACGTGCTGTGCACGGATAAGACCGGCACGCTCACGCTGGACAAGATCGTGCTGGAGCGTCATCTCGATCTGGCCGGTGCCGAGTCCGACGAGGCCCTGGAATACGGCTATCTCAACAGCCGTTTCCAGACCGGCCTGCGCAACCTGATGGACAAGGCCGTGCTCGCGCATCGCGATCTGGAGCCCAGCGCCCGTCGCTTCCGCATCGTCGACGAAATCCCGTTCGATTTTCAGCGTCGCCGCATGTCCGTGGTCGTGACCGGAGACGACGGCCAGCACCTGCTGATCTGCAAGGGCGCCGTCGAGGAAATGCTGGCCATCTGCACCGAAGCCAGGACGGGCGACGTCGTCGAGCCGATGACCGACGAAAAACGCCGGGAAATCCGCTCGATGACGCGCCGGCTCAACGAAGACGGTCTGCGCGTACTGGTCGTGGCCATTCGTCGCGAGCCGCTGCACGACCGTCCCTACGGTGTCGCCGACGAAAGCGGGCTGACCGCGGTGGGCTGTCTCGCCTTCCTCGATCCGCCGAAGGATTCGGCTGCGACGGCTATCCGCGCGCTCCACCACCACGGCGTGGCGGTCAAGGTCATCACCGGCGACAACGAGGCCGTGACCCGCAAGATCTGCTCGGAAGTGGGGCTGGATGTCGTCGCTTCGATACTCGGTCGCGATGTCGAGGCGCTGGACGACGACGCGCTGGACGAACTGGTCGATCGCACGACCGTCTTCGCGAAGATGTCTCCGACCCAGAAGGCGCGCGTGGTCAAGTCGCTGCAGCGCCGCGGCCACACGGTAGGCTTCCTCGGCGACGGCATCAACGATGCCCCCGCGCTTCGCGAGGCGGACGTCGGCATTTCCGTCGACACGGCAACGGATATCGCCAAGGAATCGGCCGATATCATCCTGCTCGAAAAGAATCTGATGGTGCTGGAAGAAGGAGTGCTCGAGGGGCGCGTCACCTTCGGCAACATCATGAAGTACATCAAGATGACGGCCAGCTCCAACTTCGGCAACGTCTTCAGCGTGCTGGTGGCGAGCGCCTTCCTGCCCTTCCTGCCCATGCTGCCCTTGCAGATCCTGGTGCAGAACCTGCTGTACGACCTGTCCCAGCTTTCCATCCCCTTCGACCGGATGGACGAGGAATACCTGCGCAAGCCGCGCAAGTGGGACGCGCGCGACATCGGCCGTTTCATGGTGTGGATCGGTCCGGTCAGCTCGATCTTCGACATCACGACGTTCTGGCTTCTGTGGCATTACTTCGGAGCCAACGACGTCGCCCATCAGTCGCTGTTCCAGTCCGGCTGGTTCATCGAAGGCCTGCTGTCCCAGACGCTGATCGTGCACATGATCCGCACGCGCCGCATTCCGTTCCTGCAGAGCGTCGCCTCGGCGCCGGTGCTGGCGCTGACCGGCCTGATCATCGTGGTCGGCATGCTCGTTCCCTATTCGGGGCTGGGCGCCAAGATCGGCATGCAGCCCCTCCCGGGCATCTATTTCGCCTGGCTGGCCGTGACGTTGCTGTGCTACAGCGCGCTGACGCAGGTGATGAAGACGATCTACATCCGGCGGTTCGGCCGCTGGCTATAACCCAGCGGGCTGTTATGTGCAGGGGTGCGCTTGAGCGCGCCCCTGCATGTAGAGAAGCGAGCCCTTTGCACATTGATTCGAATTTCAGTGTGATCTTGTTCACAAAACGGCACTTCCGTTTCGTGGCGATATCGGAGAGCATTCGCCCCTACGCAGGGCGCTGTATTACCGCGCCCGGTCCTTAAGGGGGATCCAAAGCGCATTTCGGTCGCATCGGCGACGTGACCCCCCCATGCCTATCGTGCTCAAGGGTTGTCGATGAATCGGATCTATCGTCTTTGCTGGAATATTTCTACGAATCAGTGGGTTGCGGCCAGCGAGCTCGCTCGTGGCGCTCGCCCCGGAGCATCCCGCGTCGTGGATCGCACGGGTGGCCCACGACTGACGAAGACCCTGCTGGCCGCCGCGTTGGCGCTGGGTTCGTCGGGGCAGGTCCTTGCCGATCAGACCGGTGGTCAGATCGTTGCCGGCACCGGCAGCATCGCCCACAACGGCGCGACGACGACCATTTCCCAGGCCAGCCAGCACCTGTCCCTGAACTGGCAGAGCTTCGACATCGCGGCCAACGAGACGGTGAACTTCGTGCAGCCGGGCGCGAACTCGATTGCCGTGAATCGCATCCTTGGGAACTCCGCCAGCGAGATCTACGGCCATCTCAACGCGAACGGCCAGGTCTGGCTCATCAACCCGAACGGCGTGCTGTTCGGCAAGGGTGCGCAGGTCAACGTCGGCGGCCTGGTGGCATCCACGCTCGACACGGCCGATGCGTCGATGTCCTCGAGCAAGCGCAGCTTCAGCGGCGACGGCAAAGGCAGCGTCGTCAACCTCGGCAGCATCAACGTGGCCCCCGGCGGCTATGTGGCGCTGCTCGGCAACCGCGTATCCAATCAGGGCACCATCTCGGCACGTCTGGGCAGCGTGGCCATGGGCGCCGGTAGCGCCGTTACGCTGACCTTCGACGCGAACCAGCTCGTTTCCATCCAGGTCGACAAGAGCACGCTGGACAACCTCGCCGAGAATCGCCAGCTGATCCAGGCCGACGGCGGTCGCGTATTCATGACGGCCGGAGCGGCCGACTCGCTGCTGACCAGCACGGTCAACAACACGGGTGTGATCCGCGCGCAGACAGTCGAGAACCGCGACGGCAGCATCACGCTGCTGGGCGGCATGACCGCCGGCACGACCAACGTCGGCGGTACGCTCGACGCGAGCGCTCCGACGGGCGGCAACGGCGGCGCCATCGAAACCTCGGCGGCCTACGTCAACATCGGAGGCGGCGCGAAGATCACCGCCGCGGCGCCGCACGGCAAGGCGGGTACATGGCTGATCGATCCTTACGATCTGACCATCGACGCGGCAGCGGCCAGCACCATTTCGACGACGCTCAACGGTGGCACCAACGTTACCGAAACGACGACCGCCAGCGGCGCCAGTGGCGCGGGCGTGCAGAACCCGGCCGGCTCGGGCGACATCATCGTCAACTCGGCGATCAACTGGTCGAATGCGGCCGCGACACTGACGCTGGATGCCTTCCGTGGCATCGCCGTCAATGCGGCGATCAACGGCGCGGGCGGCGTCGTGATGAACGCCGGAGCCGGGAATATCTCGCTGGCCGGTGGTGGCACGATCGAGGGCGGTACCGGCGTGTCGCTGACGGCGAAGGGCAATTTCATCAATAACGCCGGCGCGAATGCGCTGACTTCGGCTTCCGGGCGCTGGCTGGTGTACTCGACCAACCCCACGGCCAGCACGACGGGCGGCCTGGCGCCGAACTTCATCCAGTACAACGCAGCGGCGGGCGCCACGCCGGCTGCCTCCGGCAACGGCTTCCTCTACAGCGTCGCGCCGACCGTCACGGTGACCGGCCTGACCGGCAGCGTGCGCAAGACGTACGACGGCACGACGGTCGCAACGCTTGCCGGGGCCAATATCAACAGCACCGGCCTGATCAATTCGGACAAGATCGCCGCCGCGACCGGCAGCTACGCCAGCGCCAACGCCGCGACGGGCATCGCCGTGACCGTGCCTTCGTCGGGTGCGAGCCTGACTTTCACCGACGCCGGCGGCATTCCCGTCTATGGCTATCAGGTGGCCGGCCTGCCGCGATCGGCAAGCATCGGCATCATCGATCCGAAAGCGCTCACCGTTGCGATCGTCGGCAATCCGACGAAGACCTACGACGGTTCGACCACGGCGACGCTCAGCGCGTCGAACTATCTGTTGGTCGGGCTGGTGACGGGCGAGAACGTCACCTTCAGCCAGCCGAGTTCGGTTGCCTATGCTGCCGCCGATGCGGGCGCGGAAAGCGTGAGCGCGGCATTCCTGCCGTCGAACTTCGTCGCGGGCAACGGCACGCGACTGGCGAACTACACGCTTCCGTCGCAAGCCACCGGCATGGGCACGATCAACAAGGCTCAGGTGCAGCTCACCGGTCTGCTCGGCACCGACAAGGTGTACGACGGAAGCACGGCCGACGCGCTCGATAAGAGCAAGGTAAACATTTATGGCGTGATCGCGCCGGACGCGAGCAATGTGACGCTCGATACCAGCGGTGGTGCCGGTACGTTCGCCGATGCGAACGTCGGCACCGGCAAGTCCGTGACGGCGAGTGGCTTCGTACTCACCGGTAGCCAGGCTCACAACTACGATCTGGTGATGCCGAATGACCTGACCGGCTCCATCACGCCGAAGGCGCTGACGATCGCCAACATCAGCGCGCTGAACAAGGTTTACGACGCAAAGACGATCGCATCGCTGGTTCTTGGCGGCGCATCGCTCAATGGTCTGGTCGCCGTCGATCAGGGCAATATCACGCTCGATGCGTCGGGAGCTGTGGGGAACTTCGCCACCACGCATGCGGGCAACGGCATCGGCGTTACCACGACGGGCTTCTCGCTCGTCGGCGCGGGCACGGGCAATTACACGTTGACCCAGCCGGCCGGACTCACGGCGAACATCACGCCGGCGGCGCTCGCGATCACGATCACGGGCAACCCGTCGCGCACGTACAACGGCACGAACAACGCCAACATCGCTAATGGCGATGTCACGATTACAGGCTTCCAGGGCAGTGACGGCGGCACGGTCACGCAGAGCGCCGGCGCGACCTACGATGGCAAGGACGCAGGTTCGCACACGATCACCGCGCTGCTCGAAGCGTCCGTCTTCAGCCTGACGGGAGCGACGCAGCTTTCCGATTACAGCTTCCCGTTGTCGGTCACGGGCCTTGGTACCATCACGCCGATTACGTTGACGTATGCGTTGATCGGCAATCCGACCAGGAATTACGACGGCACGACGGTCGCGAATCTTACGAACGCGAACTTCCAGCTCAATGGCTTCCTTGCTGGCGAAGGCGCCACCGTCACCAAGACGACCGGCGCATATGCGAATCAGAATGCTGGCCAGTGGCTCGTAACCGCGAACCTTGGTGCGGGTGATTTCAGCCCGACAGGCGGCACGATTCTCGGCAACTACGTCTTCCCCACGGTGATGACTGGCATGGGCACGATCGTGCCCGCACCGCTTGCCGCTAAAGAGATTTACGCCGAACTCCTGGGCATCACCCGCGCTTATGACGGCACGACGGTTGCCAATCTCACGGCGAGCAACTTCAATCTGATCGGCTTCGTAAACGGCGATGGCGCGACCGTAACGAAAACAACGGGCACGTTCGCCGACAAGAACGTCGGTAAGCAAGCGGTATCGGCATCGCTTGCTCCATCGGATTTCGTTGCAACCGGCAGCACCATCCTCAGTAACTACACGTTGCCTACGGCAGCCTACGGCACCGGCGAAATTACGCCCGCACTACTCACGGCGTCGATCATCGGCAATCCGACCAAGGTGTACGACGGCAGCCGTTATATATCGCTCGTGCCGGGCAATTTCTCCTTGCAGGGATTCGCGAGCGGAGAAGGCGCCGATATCCAGCCGCCTTCGTCGAGCCTGTTCGACGATAAGAATGCTGGTAATGGCAAGGGCATTACCGCCACGATGGCCACATCCTCGTACATCGCGCATTCGGGAACGCTGCTTTCGAACTACACGCTTGCCACCGACGCGACCGGCACCGGCACGATCACCAAGGCGCCGTTGACCATCGTCGGTGTTACCGCACTGAACAAAGTCTACGACACGACCAGTACCGCGACGCTGAGCGGCGCGGGTTCTCTTGTCGGTCTGGTCGCGGCGGACGAATCGAACGTGACGCTGATAAGCGGCACGACGGGTACGTTCTCGCAGGTCAACGTGGGCAACGGCCTTTCCGTTGCGACGAACGGTTTTTCGATTTCCGGCTCGGAAATCGGCAATTACGTGCTGGCGCCGATCACGGGTCTGACGGCCAATATCACGCAAGCTCAGCTACACATTGGCAACGTAACCGCAAACGACAAGGACTACGACGCGACCAATGCCATCGCCCTCACGACGGGTGGCGCCACGCTGACGGGTCTGCTGGGTTCCGATGCGGCTGTCGTGTCCCTCGATGCGAGCAACGCACAGGGCACGACGCGCACGTCGAATGCGGCCGACGGCCTCGCCGTCACGACGACCGGTTTCTCGTTGACCGGTACCGGCGCGGGCAACTACGCGATCAACCAGGTCACCGGTCTGACCGCCAATATCCGCAAGAAGCAGCTCACGGCGACCATCATCGGCGATCCGACCAAGCCGTACGATGGGTCGAACTCCGTGACGCTGACGGATGCCAACTACCAGCTCGGCGGCTTCGTCGGTTCTCAGAGCGCGAAAGTGCCGCAGTCCGCGACCGCAAACTATAAGACCGTGGACGCTGGAAGCAATATCGGCCTCGAGTCGACGCTGGTGGTTTCCGACTTCGTCGCCGGCAGCGGTACGAACCTGTCGAACTACCTGCTTCCCACGACCGCAACGGGCACGGGAGGAACGATCACGCAGGCGATCCTCAATCTGCAGGGCACGCGCGTTTACGACGCGACGACGAATGCCGCCGCGGCGCTGTTCCTTGATGGAAGCAATCGCATCGCCGGCGTGAACGGCGAGTACCTCACGCTTACCGGCACCGGTACGTTGACGACGAAGAACGTTGGCTCCCAGCGTTCGTTCGTCGACACCACTGGACTGACCCTTGGCAACAATACCGGTAATGCAACCAACTACACGCTGGTTGGCGGCATCGACTGGGTCACGATCACGCCGGCGACGCTGACGGTCACCGGAACGCTCGCGGACAACAAGACATACGACGGCAATACCGGCGCGACGATCCACGGGTCCGTCCTGCAAGGCGGATTCGCCGGCGACGACCTCACGCTGGGCGGCACGACGACGGGTACGTTCGATACGAAGAATGCCGGCACGAACAAGTCGGTGGCGACGAATCTGTCGGTCACTGGCGCGGACACCGGCAACTATATTCTCGAGCAGCCGTCGGACGTGAAGGCGAACATCGATGCCAAAACGATCACGGTAAATGCCACGGGTGTAAACAAGGTCTACGACACGACGACCGCGGCTACCGTCGCGCTCGGTAGCGGCGGTGTCGTCGGTGGGGACCAGGTGACCTTCGCGGGTACGTCGCGCTTCGATACGAAGGACGTGGGTAACGGCAAGGCCGTCAGCGTCACGGGGATTACCTCGGCTGGCGCGGATGCCGGCAACTACATCCTGTCTTCCAATGCGGCGGCAACGACGGCGAACATCACGCCTTACCTGCTCGACCTGCTGGGAACGCGCGTATACGACACGACGACGAACGCGGACGCCGCGCTCTTTACGGTGCATGGCGCCGGGTCCGAGACCGGCAGTATTTCCGGCATTGGTACGCTCGCGGACAAGAATGTCGGCAGCAACAAGGCGGCGACCGTGGGTTCGCTCGTGCTGGGCGACAACGGTGCCTTCCTTGCCAGCAACTACCAGATCAGGTCGGTGAAGGTCACCGTTACACAGGCCGAGCTTTACATCATCAACACCGTTGCCGCGAACAAGACGTATGACGGCAACACGATCGCGACGCTCTCCAATACGTCGCTGAGCGGTCTGCTTGTCGGAGACACAGTCAGTCTCGGCAACGTCGCCACTGGCACGTTCGACAGCAAGAATGTCGGTACGGGCAAGTCGGTGTCGACGAGCATGACGGTGTCCGGCGGCGATTCGGCCAACTATCACCTGAATCAGCCGGCGAACGTCAAAGCCGATATCTTCGCCCGTGGCATTACGGTCGTGGCGGATGGTGTCGATCGTGTTTACGATGCCACTACCGCATCGGGCGCTACGCTGAGAAGCGCGGGCGTGGTGGTTACCGACAACGTCGTCTTCACCAATACGTCGAACCTGTTCGATACGAAGGACGTCGGTAACGGCAAGCTCGTCACGGTCAGTGGTATCGGTATGACCGGCGCGGACGCGAGCAACTACACGTTGCTTAACAACCAGACGACGACCTCAGCGAATATCACGCCGTACCTGATCAACCTGCACGGCGAGCGTGACTACGACGGATCGAATGTCGCGGTCGGTTCGTTGTTCGGTACGGTCAATGGCGTTGCGGGCGAAACGCTCACGGTCAGCGGCTCGGGTCTTCTGGCCAACAAGAACGTCGGCACGCAGAAGCCGGTGACGTCGCTGGATTCCCTCCAGCTCGTCGGCGACGGAGCCACGCTCGGTGGTAACTACACACTGGTCGGCGGAACTCACTGGGTCACGGTCGACCCGCTGCATGTGACGGTCGTCGCCGCCGCGAACGACAAGGTCTACGATGGCAGCACTGGTGCAACGAGCGTCCTGTCGTCAGGTGGCATTCTGGTGGGCGATACCGTTTCGTTCGCCGGTTCCTCCGCCTTCGGCGACAAGAATGTCGACAACGGAAAAACGGTGACGGTCACCGGCATAGCGGCCAGTGGAGCCGACGCTGGCAACTATCTTTACAACGTGACGACGACCACCACGGCGAACATCACGCCGCTCGCCATCACCGGCGCTATCCTGGCAAACGACAAGGTCTACGACGCGCTGACCGGCGCCGTCACGCACGGCACCCTGACCGGCCAGATCGCTGGCGACGTGCTGAACTTCGACACCACGGGTGCTTTCGGCGACAAGAACGTCGCCACGGGCAAGACCGTCAACGTCGCCGGCAGCCTGAGCGGTACCGATGCCCGCAACTACACCCTGACGACGAACGCCACGACCACGGCGGCCATCACGTCGCTGGCGATCAATGTCGTGGCGACGGCGCCGAACAAGGTCTATGACGGTACGACGAGTAGCACGGCGGCGCTCGGAAGCGCCGGCGTGATCGCCGGCGACACGGTGAACTTCGCGCAGGGCACCGCCGATTTCGATACGAAGAACGTCGGCACCAACAAGACGGTGACGGTCACCGGCATCGCCGGCTCGGGTACGGATGCCGGGAACTACACCTGGAATACATCGACCACGACCCATGCCGATATCACGCCGCTTGCCATCGTCGGCAGCATCGTCGCCGCCAACAAGGTGTACGACACGACGATCGGTGCGATTACCTCCGGCACGCTGGCGGGTGTCATCGCGGGCGACCAGCTGAGCTTCGCCACGTCCGGCAACTTCAGCGACAAGAACGCCGCCAATGGCAAGACGGTCAATGTCGCGGGTAGCGTGAGCGGTGCGGACGCGGGCAACTACGTGCTGACCACCAACGCGACGACGACGGCGGATATCACGCCGCTGGCGATCCTCGTTACCGCGACCGGTACCGACAAGGTGTACGACGCGAATACGCACGATGTCGCGACGGTCGCCGGTCACGGTGTGCTTGCGGGCGATACGGTCGTCTTCGCCGGCGGTCCGGCCAACTTCTCGGACAAGAATGTCGGCAACGGCAAGACAGTGACGGTTACCGGCATCACGGCCAGCGGCACCGACGCAGCCAACTACAGCTACAACGGCACGGCGCTGACCACCGCGAACATCACGCCGCTCGCCATCTCCGGCACCATCACGGCATCTGACAAAACCTATGACGGCACGACGTCGACGGGAATCGCGGGGACGCTCACCGGTGTGCTGGCAGGCGACAATATCGGTTTCGCCACCACCGGCGCGTTCGCGGACAAGAACGCCGGCACCGGCAAGACGGTCAACGTCGCCGGTGCGCTGAACGGAACGGACGCGAACAACTACACGCTCACCACCAACACGACCACGCTGGCCGACATCGACCGGCTCGTGCTGAACCTGACCGGCACGCGCGTCTACGATGCGACGGCGATCGGCGGTGCCGCGATGTTCGGAAGCGCCGGCTTGATCGCCGGCATCGCCGGCGAGACGCTGACGCTGTCGGGGCAGGGCGTGCTGGCGAGTAAGAACGTAGCCACCGGTAAGCCGCTGGCAGGCCTGGGTTCGCTGACGCTCAACGACAACGGCGGTGCGTTGGCCAGCAACTACACGTTGATCGGCGGCACGCATATCGCGACGGTCACGCCGCTTGCGGTGAACGGTGCGATCGTCGCCGGCAACAAGGTATATGACGGCAACACGTCGGCGGGCACCAGCGGTTCGCTCAACGGTGTACTTGCCGGCGACGACCTCAGTCTGGCCACCTCGGGCAGGTACGTGGACAAGAACGCGGGCAACGGCAAGACGGTGAACGTCGCCGGGACACTCGGCGGGGGCGACGCGGGCAACTATGTGCTGATCGTCAATCCGACCACCACGGCGGACATCACGCGCCGCCAGGTGACGGTCGATGCGACGGGCGTCGACAAGTTCTTCGACGGCAACGCCAGAGACCCGGCCAGACTGGCCAGCACGGGCGTGCTCGGCGGCGACGTGGTGAGCTTCGGTGCGAACAGTGCATTGTTCGCGAATGCGACGGTAGGCAACGGCAAGGCGGTCACCGTGTCGGGTATCTATGCCACCGGTGCCGATGCCGCGAACTATGCGTTCAACGATACCGCGGCCACTACGGCGAGCATCCTGCCGCTGGCTAGCCAGGGCGAGTCGGCTAACGCGTTGACGCAGATCGATTCCGTGCTGGGACCCAGCTCGATCGAAACGCCGTTCGGCGCCGCCGCGCAGAACACGATCGGTCAGTACACGGGCAACCATAAGAAGACCCGTCAGTCGGTCGAGGAAAATCTCGGGCGCAAGGACTTCTATTCGGGCCTGTCCCTGCGAGTGGTCAATGGCGGCGTCGGCCCGGCGACGGATGCGATCCAGTGACCGGAATCAGCCAGGCCCCCCGTTTTCAAGAATCCTCTTCCAGCCATGTGACGACCATGAAGTCCTCTGTATTCCCTTTGCGCAGAACCCTCGGTGCCTGCATCTTCATCGCGCTTGGCATGGGAGCCGTGCAGGCCCAGGTGCGTCCACCGCAGGCAGGTCAGCTATTGCAGGAAGTGCCGCCGCCACGCACGCCACCGCAGGCTAACGATCCCAGCCTGGATATGCACCGTCCCGAGAAGGGGCCGCGGGGCGATAGCGCACCGTTCCAGGTCAATCGCATCGATATCACCGGCGCGACCTCGCTGCCAGTCGACGAATTGCATGCGCTGGTGGCTTCAGGTGAGGGGAAGCAACTTACGCTGGCGCAGTTGTACGAGCTGGCGGATCGCATCACCGAGGCTTATCGCGAGAAGGGCTATCCGCTCGCCAGCGCTTATGTGCCCGCGCAGAAGCTCAGTGGCGGCGTGGTTCGCATCGCCGTACTCGAAGCGCGCTATGGCGCGGTCACGCTGAACAACCACAGTACGACGTCGGATCGTCCGCTGCGAGCGACGCTTGCGTCCCTGGCCAGCGGAACGCCGGTAACGCAGGGTGACCTCGATCGCAGCCTGCTACTGCTCGGAGACATCCCCGGCGTGGTTACGACATCGGTCATACGTCCCGGCAGCGAGCCGGGTACGTCCGACCTCGTCGTCGACGCGGCCGATCGTCCGCGCTATACCGGCGTGGTCGCGCTGGACGACTATGGCAACCGGTATACCGGCCGTACGCGTCTGAGCGGTACGCTGAACGTCAACAGCCTGCTCCATCAGGGCGATATGCTTACCGCCAACGCGCTCACGTCGGGCGCGAATATGAAGTACGGACAGCTCGGCTATCGATTCCTGATCAACGGCGAAGGCACGGTGATCGGCGCCTCGGCATCGGCGCTGGATTACCGGCTTTCGGGCGACCTTCGCGCACTGCGCGGACACGGCACGGCCCAGGTCGACAGCCTGTTCATTTCGCATCCTTTCATTCGCAGCACGCGCGGCAACCTCTACGGTCAGCTCGAATTCGATCATCGTCGTCTGAACGACGATATCGATGTCGTCGGCATCCAGACGCATCGCCATACGAATAGCTGGACGGGCGTACTTGCCGGCGATACTCGTGACACGCACGGCGTGACTAACTTCAACCTGTCGGCAACATACGGTCAGCTCGGCTTCAACGACGACTTCGCGGAGTTCGTCGATGCGATCAGCACGCGAACGAAGGGTCACTACCTGAAGTGGTCGTTCTCGATTGCACGCCTTCAGCAGCTGTCGACCAACAATGCCTTGTACTTCGGCTTCCAGGGACAATGGGCGAACCGCAATCTCGATACCGCCGAGCAGTTCTATCTGGGCGGTGCGAACAATGTACGCGGCTACGACACAGGCGCCATCGCCGGCACCCAGGGTCAGATGCTGAACATCGAGTTCCGTCACACGCTGGCGGTATCGCTACCCGGCATCTGGACGGCGACGGCATTTGCCGATGGCGGACGCGTGACGATCTATAAGAATACGTTCGCGCCGGGGATCAACAGTGCCCATGTGCAGGACGTCGGTGTCGGTCTTCGCTGGGCGGGCGACGATCAGTGGGCCATCAGCGCAGATGTATCGCA
The DNA here is from genome assembly GCF_057834065.1 of Luteibacter sp. GL_149. Lineage (NCBI taxonomy): Bacteria > Pseudomonadati > Pseudomonadota > Gammaproteobacteria > Lysobacterales > Rhodanobacteraceae > Luteibacter > Luteibacter sp. GL_149. Next base: position 4,262,643 of record NZ_CM174395.1, on the reverse strand, counting down.
TCCGGTCGGCGCACGGCCGGCATTGATCGGTTCGACGAAATCGGCGAGGGCGTGGGTGCAGGTGCAGAAGGGCTTCTGAGTAATCGCACCTCGCGGCCGACCTACGCGAGCAGGCGACCGCCGCCGCTGTCGGCCGCATGCCTGTTCGCGGTCTTATCTCCGTTCATTCCAACGGAGGTGCCTATGTTCCGATTCATGTTGTTCGCGCTGCTTTTCACTGTGTCGTCCGTCGCGCTTGCCGGACAGTCGCGTTACGTCGACGCCATCGACTATCCCACCGACGAGGCGTCCTGGGACCGCTTCTACGATCTGACCGACCGACTCGATAAGTCCTTCGACTTTATCTGTGGAGACACATTCTGCGAAGGAGACTACAGCAACCTCCGGTCGATGAATTTCACCTGCTCGGTGGACAGACGCAGCGGAACCATGGGCGAGTGTCTGTGGACGTTCGCAGGCAGCTATGAAGATGTCGATGGGAAATCGGGTGAGGTTGTTTCGTATGCCCGGATATTCAGTTGCCGTGCACCGCTGGCTCCCCATACGCCAGTCGAGGCTTTCTATGCCGCGCTGGAAGGCGGCAATCCCATCGATGAGACGCTTCCCGGTACGCAAACCACGATCTACGAAGGTCTGACGGATTGCCTCTGAGGCAGTTAGCGGCGCCATCCTCCCGGTGACGCTGTCGAGCCATCGCCCCGCCGCGACCGGGCGATGGCTCGACACTGGCACGGTTGCCCGTTAGCGTTGCGGCATGAGTATTGTCATGACCGTCCTGGTGCTGCTGCTGGTCGTCGCCCTTTCAGGCGCCGTGCTGCGCATTCTGCCGTTCAAATTGCCGTTGCCGCTGGTCCAGATCGCACTGGGCGCAATTCTGGCCATGCCCTGGTTCGGCATGCATGTGCAATTCGATCCCGATCTGTTCTTCCTGCTTTTCATTCCGCCGCTGCTGTTCGCCGATGGCTGGCGCATTCCGAAGCGGGAACTGTTCCTGCTGCGCGGTCCGATTCTCGCCCTGGCGATCGGACTGGTGTTCTTCACGATCCTGGGCATCGGTTACTTCGTCCACTGGATGATTCCTTCCGTGCCGCTGGCCGTGGCATTCGCGCTGGCGGCGGTGCTTTCGCCGACGGATGCCGTCGCGGTCACGTCGATTACGGGCGGCACGCCGGTGCCGTCGCGTCTGCTGCATATCATCCAGGGCGAGGCGTTGCTCAATGACGCGTCGGGCCTCGTCGCCCTGCAGTTCGCCATCGTGGCCGCCGTTACCGGGCATTTCTCGTTGATGGATGCCTCGATCGAGTTCGTCGTCAAGGCGCTTGGCGGTATCGTCGCGGGTGCCGTGGTCAGCTGGCTGTTCGGCCAGATACGCCGTCGGATGATTCGCTGGACCGGCGAGGTCGACCCTTCGAGTCAGGTCGCTCTGTTGCTCCTGCTGCCTTTCGCTGCCTACCTGCTAGCGGAGCACTTCGATGTATCCGGCATCCTGGCCGCCGTGGCGGCGGGTATCACGATGAATTACACCGATGTGCTCAAGGGCGGGCATGTGGCGACCCGCATGCAGAGCGGTAGTGTCTGGTCGATGGTGGAATTCACCTTCAACGGCATGATCTTCCTTCTGCTGGGGTTGCAGCTGCCGGGCGTTCTGGGCAATGCGAAAGTGGATCTGGCGCAGGCCGGCGGTGGCCATCTCTGGTACCTGGCGGGCTACATCCTGGCGATCACGCTGGCGTTGGTGCTCCTGCGTTTTATCTGGGTATGGGTGTCGTTGCGCTTCGTGCTTCTGCGCGCGCTCGTACGAAACGAAGTCCGTCCACGCCCCGGCGTCCGGCTGATCTGGACCACGGCGCTCGCGGGCGTTCGTGGGGCGATCACGCTCGCCGGTGTGCTGTCCCTGCCGTTGATGATCCGCGAGGGCGTACCGTTTCCCACGCGCGACCTGATGATCTTCCTCGCCTCCGGCGTCATCCTGTGCACGCTTATCTTCGGCGCCATCGGATTGCCGTTGCTGGTCAAGGGCCTGAAGCTTCCCGGCGAGGATCCGCGCGTACGCGAGGAACGCGAAGCGCGCGCCTTCACGGCGCAGGCAGCGATTCACGGCATCGAGAACGAACAGCGGCGCATCGAAAGAGAAGCCGACGAGAACGGCATCGCCCTGGCATCGCGGGTAGCCGCACGCGTGATGTCCGATTACCAGCAGCGTCTGGAAGCGGCAGGCGAGGAGGGCGATGTTCCCCAGAAAGCGCGCGCCGAAGCCGGAACCGAACGCGCCATGCGCCTGGCCGCGCTACGCGCGGAACGCACCGAACTTTACAGACTACGCAGCACGCACCACATCAACGACGAAACCATGGGCACCCTGCTACGCGAGATCGATCTGGCGGAAGCCGCCCTGACGGGCCTGCACGCCGGCTGAGCCTTGCGCCAGCTTCTGTAGGAGATGTTCCGCGATCCGTCGGACCGTACGTGCAAAAAACGGTTCTTCACGTATTGCGGGCGGGCTCGGCTTTGCCATCGCTATTGCCGTCGCGCTGGGACGCTTCGCGAAGAGCCGTCGGCCACCGCCCTCGACGCTCCGTCTCCACCGTCGCTCGGGAAGGGATAGCCGCTGCGCGGCTGGTGTCTTAATGGCTGCGCCCCGTCGCGCCCGCGCGGCGGGCGGGGGTTTTCGATTCGGCCTCCGTGCCTCAGCGAAAACGGCGGACCGTCCGGGTCCGCCCCCTCCGGGCCTTGTCCGCCCGCCGCGCTCGGTTCCGCAAGTCGCGTCGAGGGCGGTGGCCGACGGCTCTTCCGGGTGTTGCGGTGACGTGGGGGAAAGCAGCGGGTGATGTATGACCGAGGGTGACCCGCATCCGGTCCGGTTCCGTCACGTGCTTGGCTCGCGCTCTATCTTCAGCAAACCGCAGTCGACGGTACCGTGGCCGGGTTGGCCCTTGGGGCCGCCTTAGCCGAGGGCCGCGATGAATAGTTGGAGCGAAAGCGGCGCTACGGCCCGCTCCCGCAGGGACGGCGCCGAAGGCCCCAAGGGCCAACCCGGTCGCGGCCTCCCCGAGGCACGAGCGTGAGGCGACGAAGCCGCGAGCGACACGAGCCGCCCAGCGATTGTCCTCAACCGAAGAGCGACAAGTCGTGCGAGATCGTCCCCTTAGTGCGAGAAAAAACGCAAAAAAAGCCGCCGGGGTCGCCGGCGGCAATCTGGGGAGGGCTGCCGGGTAGCGCGCCGCGGGAATCGGCGCGTACCCAATCTTGTTGTTGTCTCAGAGGGTGAAGTCGTATTCGGCCGAGACCTGGACGTAACGTGGCTGCTGGAAGCTCGTTGGCGTCAGGTAGGTGCTGCCGGACAGCGATACGCCGTTGGCGTCTTCGCCCACTTCGTTGACCGAAAGCGCCTTCTGCTTGTTGAACACGTTGAACACGTTTGCCGACAACGTCAGTCCCTTGGCCCATGCCGGCTTGTACGCAGCGTTCAGATCGATGTTCCAGTAGTTCGGCGTGCGGCCAACCGAGCCGCGATCCACGACGACACCGTTGCAGTACAGATAGGCACCCGAGCCGTAACCGCCGACGACCTGTGCGTCGATCGGATTCAGGCCATAGCAGTTCTCGGGCCGACCCGTCTGGAAGATGGCATTCGCGCCGACCATCCATTCCGGGTTGATCTGCCATGCACCGTAGACCTTGACGGTGTGCTCGCGATCGTTCGGCAGGTAACCATTCGAGCCGGCCATGATCTCCGGATAGTCGAATAGCTCGGTGGTTCCGGTATCGGCCTGGCCGTTGCTGGAATCCACGCCGCCTTCGGCGTTGCCGCGGGTATGCGACCACACATAGGACGCCTTCAAGTACCAGACATTGTCGAAGTTGCGTTCGGCGGTCAGCTGGAGTGCTTCGTAGGAGCGCTTGTATTTCGGCTCGCCGATCTGGTCGGCGGTCAGGTGCACCGAGTACAGCTTGCCCGTCGCATCGAGCGGCGTGTTCAGCGTGACGCCGCTACCCGGATTGAAGATATAGCAACCGGGTACGTTCGACGCTTCCGGCGTGAGGCTGGTGGTATCCAGATTCAAGCCATAGGTGCTGTTGGCATAGGCGGCGATCGGGCGGAAATCGCACGCATCGTCGACGCCGGTCAGGATGAAGCGGTAGATGCCCTTGACGCCAAGCGTCCAGTCGCCGACCTGCTGCTGTGCGCCGAGGATGAACTCACGCTGCTTGAACGGCTTCAGATTCTGCGTCGCCACGGCACCGGGGTCCGGCACGGTGCCCGACTCGCCATTCGCATACACAGTGCCGGTGCGCGAGGGGAACGCAGCGGCATAGGCGGCGGGCAGGGCACCGAGACCCGTCGGAGCACCGGTGAGCGGGTCGACACCGGTGTAGCTGAAGTACTTGATCTGGTAGAGCGATGCCGATGCGCCGCGCAGCGCGACGTTGGCGTCGAGCGGCAGCGAATAGTCGCCTGCGCTGCCATAGATCTTCAGCGTCGAATCGCCGTGTACATCCCACGAGAAGCCCAGGCGCGGCTGCCAGCTGTGCACCTGCTTGACGTAGGTGGCACCTTCGCTGTTCGTATTTTCGAAGCCGTCGTTGCGCACACCGATGCGGGCGGTGAAGTTGTCCGTGATGTGCCAGTTGTCCTGAAGGTAGTAAGACTTCTGCGTGACGCCGATCTTCGCGCCGGTGGCGAATACGGTTTGCCGGACGATGCTGTCGGACGGATCGAGGCCAGGGTCGTGGCCGAGGATCGATGCCGGAATCGACGAATAGGTGTAGAGCGCGCCGCCTTCGTACGAGGTACCGGTCTGCGAAGTGAAATGATCGCGTGCCCAGCCGGCTTTCAGGTCGTGATCGCCAAGCTTGTACTCGAAGTCGATGCGGCCCGCACCACGGCGATCTTCGCCGTTCGGCGTGTTCAGGCTCCCTGCGAAATCGCAGTGGTTGTAGCCCTGCGCACCGTTCTGTACAGGCGTGCGATTGTCGGTGATGCTGGGGCAACCGGGTGAATTGGCGGCGTCGAAGATATTGCCGTCGTACGTTTCGACGATGCCATTGGCGGCCGTCGCCGTGTTCACGCGCTTATTGACGCTTTTGCCGTACTGGGCAGAGACCGTGAAGTCGTCCGTGATGTAGCTGGTGTACTTCAGGATGTTCGTCTGGCCGCCCGTCTTGTTGTAGACGGTGCCGAGGTAGTCGGTCCGGTATGGCTGGCCGCTGTCCGAATAGCCGTAGCCATAGATGCTCTGATTCGTCTTGCTGGTGTCGCTGAAGCCGGTGTACTCGAGGATATTGCTGTCGGAGATGTTCCAGTCGAGCTTCACCAGGTAACGGGGATCCGAGATCGACGTGCGGTTGTAATTGCCGCCACCCGTGGTGTCGCCGTAGTGTTCGTCGTTCGTGCGGGTGCCGCCGACCAGCGCGAACATGAACAGCTTGTCCTTGATCAGCGGGCCGCCGATCCACGCGTTGTAGCGCGTACCGAAATCGTTGGCATTGCCCGAATTGTTGTTGCCGATCAGGTAGTTCTTGTTGCTGCTCGACGTGCGAAGCAGCGATCCATTATTCAGGTAGATGTCCGGCTGGCTGGCCTGAAGCTGGTACGGATTCCAGGTGACGTCGACGCCGCCCTTCCACTCGTTGGTACCGCGCTTGGTGTTGACCGAAATCACGCCGCCGGTGGAGTTGCCGTACTCCGCACCGTAGCCACCATCCTGGATTTCTTCCTGATCGATGGCTTCGAACGGAACCTGCGAATACGTCAGGCTCTGGAAGAAGTTCGTGACGTTGAATCCGTTGACGTAGTAGCTGTTCTCGGCCACCGATGCGCCGCTGAACGAGGCCAGGTTGCCGAATGCGCTATCGCCCTTGGTCGCACCGGGCGCGAGAAGCGCTACGGCTGTCTGGTTGCGTGCGAGCGGGAGCTGCTTGATCTGTTCGGACGTCAGTACCGTATTGGTCTGGCTGGACGTGATGTCGATCGGGGGCAGGGCGTTTGCCGTCACCGATACGGTGCTTTCATCTTCCGTCCCGCCCGCGTCAGCGGCGGGTGCGGCGAGATTGAGATTGAATCCCTGTCCCGCGACGACTTCGACCGTACGCGTGGTCGTCTGGCCTTTCTCCGTTGCGCTGATGCGGTAATCGCCTGGCTGCAGCGAAGAAACGGAAAATTTTCCGTCGTTGCCGACAGTTACATTGCGGGTAAGGCCGCTGCCTGTATTGACGATAGTAACCTGGGCACCGGCGTCCGCCGTGCCATATACCGAGCCTACGGTGCTCTGCGCCATCGCACCCGTTGCCACCAATCCCAGCGCGGTCGCCACTGCCAGCGCAAGCGAGCGCCGGCGAGCGTTCCCCATCGAACTACGCGAATACATGTTTGATCTCCCCGGCCGAAGCCAACGTTTTCTGGTTTCGAGCAACATCCTCCGCGCTGCTCGTCGATCGACGTCGTTTAACAAAACTAAAACGTTCGACCGGTGCGGACGCTACGCGGAAGGTTCCGGGCGCTCAATGCGCATTTCGCTGAACGCAAGGTCTTGCCGGGGGAAAGCTGGTATGACTCGTGCATAAGATGAAATCCATTTCATCGTAATAATTCGTATGGATGGCTAAACGGCGCCATTCGTATCAGCAAGAAATTTTCATTCGCATTGGTTGACACGTCTTCTGTGAAACATGTTTCATCGAACCGACGCGAGATCGAAACTTATGGCGCGGGGAAAAAGGCAAAAAAACGGCCGCTACCCTTGCGGGAGCGGCCGAATCTGGGGAGTTGCTCAGGGCGCGCGGCTTAAAGCTAAAGCCGTTGCCCGCCGGTCTTGTTATGCCGTCATAGTTACAGGGTGAAGTCGTAGCGGGCGCCCAGGCGCACGTAACGCGGGTCCTGGAACGAGCGGGCACGCAGGAAGTTCGGGCTGGGCAGACCCTGCGAGGTCTCGCCAGTCTGGAAGTACTGCGTTACGCGCTGTTTGCCGAGCAGGTTGAATACATCGATCGTCAGAGCCAGTTTGTGCTCGAGGAAGGCCGGCTTCCATGCGGCGCTTACGTCGAGGTTATAGGTCCAGGGCGTACGGCCACGCGAACCGCGCGGCGAGGGCTTGCCGTCGCACCAGAAGTAGTTGGCGCCGTAACCGTACGGGTCGCCACCAGCGGACAGCGGACGAATGCCGAGGCAGCTGATGGGGGTGCCCGAAGCGATACGCGTCACCGTCGAGAACTGCCACTCGTCCGTCGGCGCATAGCTGCCGAAGATGCGCAGCTGGTGCTTCTGGTCGTTCGGCAGCGGACCGTTGGTGTTCTCCATGATGGCCGGGAAGTCCCAGCTCTCGGTGGTCGACACGTCGGCCTGCACGATGTCGGAGTCGAGCTGGCCTTCGGAGTTGCCGTAGCTACGCGAGAACGTGTAATCGATCTTGCCGTACCACTTGTCGCTGAACTGGTGTTCGGCGTACAGGTCGAGCATGTAGTAGCGGCGCTTGGGTGTCGGCTCGCCGATGTCCTTCGCGGTCAGAGGAACGCTGATGTACTGACCGTCCGCCGGCGAGAGCGTGAAGGTATTGGCGCGTCCCGGATTGAACAGCCAGCAACCCGTGCTGCGGTTGATACCGGCGGCCACTTGCGCGGACAGGCCGTTGCGATCGCCCCAGGCCTGAATCGGCGCGGAGTCGCAGGTATCGTCGATCAGGCTCTGGAGCTTGCGGTACATCGCTTTCGCACCGACGACCCAGTTATCCGGCAGCTGCTTGTCGAAGCCGAGGATGTATTCGTCCTGATAGTAGGAATGGAGCTGCTGGGCAGAGACGGTCTTCGCGTCGGGCGGAGTGCCGTTCGCGCCGTTCAGGAAGTAAGTTCCCGAATACGGTGCGCCCGTGCTCAGGCCCTGCGGGATGCCGGTAGCCGGATCGATGCTCGTGAACGAGTAGTAATTGGACGGGTAGGTCGACGGACCGGCGCCGCGGACGGCCACGCTGGTCGGCAGGCCGAGATGGTAGCGGCCGGCATTCGCATAAACCTTCAGCGAGCTGTCGCCGTAGACGTCCCATGACACACCGAGGCGTGGATCGAGCTGATGGCGAGCCTTGGCGTACACCTGGCCGACACCGTTGTAGTTGGTGAACTGCTCGTTGCGCAAGCCGACGTAGCCATGCCACCGGTCGGTGATCTGCCAGTTGTCTTCGATGAACTCGGAACGCTGGTTGGTGCGGGCGGACGTGCCGGTGGTCAGGGCCGTCGACTCCACGTAGTAACCATTCGGGAAGTTGGCCGGGTTGTAGCTCGCGGGATCGAGGCCGAGGTTGATCAGGCGCTGCTTGATCGACGAGCCATCGCCTACGTCGTTATAGATGTACGCCGTGCCGCCGACGGGGATCGCACCCCATTTCGCGCGGAGGACGTAGTTATCCATACCGGCGCGCAGGTCGTGGTCGCCCAGGCGGTACTCGAGGTTGATATTCCAGCCGCGGCTGCTGTCGCTGGAACCGGGAAGCAAGGTGGTCGTGCCGCCGACCGTGCAACCCGTCTGGCGATTGCTGCTGAACTCGACGCGCGAGTCCGTAATGGAGGGGCAAGGCGTACCGGAAGCGCCGTTCACCGTCTGCTGGTGATCGGAATCCGAACGGCCGTACATCGCATTTATCGTGAAGTCGTCGGTGATGTAGCCGGTGTAGTGGGCGATGTACGTGGTACCGCCCGGCGTCGCATTGGTCTGCGTCAGGTTGTAGTTTTTCGTGTACTGCGTGCCCAGGAACTTGCCGCGACCGGTATTGTAGTTGTACCCATAGATCGTCGAGTCGGTCTGTTCGTTGTCGCCGAAGCCCGTGAATTCGAGGATATGGTTATCGGTGATGTTCCAGTCGATCTTGCCCAACCACCGTTTTGTCTTCGCGGTCTGCTGCTCGTCGTCGCTTACGGCACGCGAGCCGGTGAAGTCGCCGGTCTGCTTGTACCAGTCGGCGGCTATGAAGAAGAACAGTTTGTCCTTGATCAGCGGGCCGCCGAACGAGCCGGAGTACTGCAGGGTATCGTTGTTGCGCAGGGCGAATGCGTTACCTTTCTGGTACAGCGTACCGTTCGTCAGGTAAACATTGCGCGGCTGCTGGGCAAGCGTCGAGGGTGCCCACAGCACCTGAATGTCACCCTTGAAGTCGTTGGTACCGCGCTTGCTGACGACGTTGATCACGCCGCCGGTCGACCGGCCGTATTCCGCGCCGTAACCGCCGATCAGCACCTGTTCCTGGTCGATCGCGTCATACGGAAGCTGGCGGGAGCTGACGCCGGTGAGCGGGTTCGTCGCCTGGAATCCGTTGATGTAATACGAGTTCTCGGATGCGGACGAGCCACCGAACGACAGGGCGTTGCCGTAACCGCGAGCGGCCTGGGTGGTGCCCGGTGCGAGCAGCGCGATGGAGCTGATCGACGTGCGCGCGATCGGTAGTTTCTGCAGCTGGTCGGCGTTGAGCACGGTGCGCGAGTCGACGGAGCTGACGTCGATGCTGGGAAGCGTCGTGCCGCTTACTTCGACGGTGCCGAGTGTCGTAGCACCGGTTGCGGCAGTACCGGCGGAGAAGGAAACGTCGGTGCCCTGGCTGATGGACGTCTGCACGCCATTGTGCGATTCGACGGTCGTGCCATTGCGGATCAGCGTGACGTTATAAGTACCGATGGGCAGCGATGCGGCGCGGTAGCGGCCGCTCGAGTCGGTCGTGATATCGCGCTTGAAGCCGGTGCCCGCGTTTTCGACGTGAATCGTGTCGCCGGGCGCGGCCGAACCGTAGATCACACCGGTGGAGTTGCTCTGTGCCAGGGCAGTACCGGAACCGGCGATGCAACAGGCGATAGCTACCGCGAGCGCGAGGCGACGCGGAGCTGGTCGGGTAAGACGAGTTGCGACTTGCATAAAAACGCCTCCTCAGAAAAAACGAAACGAACGCAAACGTGGCTGCCGCCCGAAATGCGGCAAAAACGGGTCCTTACCCAATGCCTCTGGCATCGGGTGGCGCGGATTGCCGGGTCGCGCGATCAGCGCGAACGGTTATCCGGTGCGGTTATTTGAAGCTGTATCGAACAGGCCGACGACGCGTAAGCACGGTCTCGGCGGCGCGCGAAATGGACCGCGCGACAAAGAGGTAAGAAGGTGGCGTAAGCATGCATTTTCTCCCCAAAGAAAACGCCGTCCCTGGACTTTTAAGCTGCTACGCCGATTGGAGTCCCGGCGAAACGAGCGCGTCTGGCAGTGCCGAACGTAAAGAGAACGTAATCCTCACGTAACGATGCGGGCAATAGGAATTAATCCTACGCATGAAATTACGATGTCGAAGGATTTTGTAGATAACCGATTAAGGCGATTAAGAAGCGATTATTCGAATAAATAAAGACAATTTAATAAATCGACTTTTTTCGATGAATCATGTCGATTTGATCACACTGCGCTATTACCGTTCCGATGCGTAATGAATTAAGAAAGGACGAAGAAAGGTTCCGGTGCTGAGACTGATTTTGAAACAGGGGAGTAGGGCGTTCCGACCGATGGTTCTGCAATTTCTTGCGACGCATCGACGATTAACAAAACGTACTTCGATCAATCCGTCGCTCGCCGCTCCTGACACTCGGGACGCCAGCAGTACCGGAGCTGCCGGGATTATCCGGCGGCAATCTGTGTGGTTTTAACTACAGGACTATTCATGAAGATCGAGGGATCCCACAAGAACGGTATTAAGGGAAATCGCAAGAAATTGCTTTCCCTGGCGGTTGCACTGGCTATGACCTCTTTATCCGCGCATGCCGCGGATAGCTGGGTAAGTACGAATACGCGGGCGGCATTGCTTAGTACGCCAACACTCGCGAGTAGCGTTACTACTGCCAGTAGTCTGTCGGTTCCCACCTCGGGCACCGGCTATGCGTTGAACGTCACCGGTACGCCGCGTATCGATGGCGCGGTGGTCACGGCGCTGGAAGTCGATCATCCGCTGCACGTGGTGGTCAGTCTCAAGCTCCGGAACCAGGATCAGTTGCAGTCGTTGCTCGGACAGATCAGTACGCCGGGGAGCGCGCAGTTCGGCAAATTTCTGACGCCGGCACAGTTCAAAGCTGCCTACGCGCCAACGGATGCGCAGGTGCAGGCCGTTGTCGCGCACCTGACCCAGTCCGGGTTCACCAACATCGAAGTGGCGCCGAACCATCTGCTCGTCTCCGCCGACGGTACGGCGGGCACGGCCGTCAATGGCTTCAACACGTCGATGAAACAGTTCAGCGTCAACGGTCGTCAGTTCTTCGCCAACGATGCGCCGGCGATGGTGCCTGCCGCACTCGGCGACACAGTCGGTGCGGTACTCGGTCTTCAGAACGTGTCGGTCAAGCACACGCTCCATCACGTCTACAAGCCGGAGAACGTCACGGTTCCCGGTCCTGCCAGCAGCACGCTGGCGGCAGCCTCGGTCACGTCGCACAGTCCGAAGGACTTCGCCACGATCTACGATGCCGGTTCGGTTCCCGCTGCCACCAATACCGCGGTGGGCATCATTACCTGGGGTTCGATAACGCAGACGGTGACCGATCTGAATACGTTCACCTCGAATGCCGGCATGTCCACGGTGAACTCGCTCATCAAGAAAGTCGGTAGCGGTACGTTCGCCAACGATCCGAATTCAAACGGCGAGTGGTCGCTGGACAGTCAGGATATCGTCGGTATTTCGGGCGGCGTCAAACAGCTGATCTTCTACACGTCGCCGAACGGCGATTCGAATTCGAGCGGGATCACCGACGCCGGCATCACGGCGACCTATAACCAGGCCGTCGTCGACAACATCGCCAAGGTCATCAACGTGTCGCTCGGCGAAGACGAAACGGCGGCAGAGCAATCGGGCACGCAGTCGGCCGACGATACGATCTTCCAGCAGGCGGTCGCGCAGGGTCAGACGTTCTCGATCGCATCGGGCGACGCCGGCGTTTACCAGTGGTCCACCGATCCTTTGACGGGCTCGCCCGGCTATGTGACCAACTCGGCCGGAACGGTGCAGATCGACCTCACGCATTATTCGGTCAGCGAGCCCGCGAGTTCGCCGTACGTGATCCAGGTCGGCGGAACCACGCTATCGACCAGCGGTACGACATGGTCCGGCGAGACGGTGTGGAACGAAGGCCTGTCGGCGATCGATCCGAGCCAGGGCGATAACAACCAGCGCCTCTGGGCGACGGGCGGCGGCACCAGCCTCTACGAGACCGCTCCTTCCTGGCAGACCGCCGCACTGGGCAGCAGCGTGACCAAGCGCGTCGGTCCCGATCTCTCGTTCGATGCGGCCTCTTCGTCGGGCGCCAACATCATCGTCAACGGCTCGACGGAACAGGTCGGCGGTACCAGTCTGGCCTCGCCGCTGTTCGTCGGCGCGTTCGCCCGTATCGAGTCGGCGGCCAACAACGCCATCGGTTTTCCGGCGTCGAATTTCTACCAGACGTTTCCGACGCAGACCTCGCTGTTGCATGACGTGACATCGGGCAACAACGGTTATCAGAGCCATGGCTACACCGCGACAACGGGCTTCGATCAGGCGGCCGGCTTCGGCAGCTTCGATATCTCCAAGCTCAATACGTACGCTCAGGCTAATTGGGTAAGCGGCGGTGGCACCAATGTGCCGCCGGTAGCAAACTTCAGCGTGGTAACGAGCGGATTGACGGCTACGTTCACCGACAGTTCCACGGATAGCGACGGCAGCATCGCATCGCATGCGTGGACCTTCGGCGACGGCGGCACGTCGACCGCGGCCAGCCCGAGCCACACGTATGCGGCGGCTGGAACCTATACCGCGACGGAAACGGTGACGGATAACGGCGGAGCGACCAACGCGAAGTCGTCGTCGGTGACGGTCACCAGCGCGGGCGGCGGCAACGTGTTGCAGAACGGCGTTGCGGTGACGGGACTCTCGGGTGCGAAGAATGCGCAGCTGAAGTACACCGTCGTGGTCCCGTCCGGAGCGACGAACTTCAAGGTGGCGATCTCGGGGGGTAGCGGCGATGCCGACCTGTATCTGAAGTTCGGCTCGGCGCCGACCACGTCCAGCTACAGCTGCCGTCCGTATATCACCGGCAACAACGAGAGCTGCTCGGTCGCTTCCCCGCAGACGGGCACGTACTACATCATGCTCAACGGGTATGCGGCGTTCTCGGGTGTCACGCTGAAGGCCACCTGGAACTGATCGCGTAAAAAAACGCCCCTCGGCAACGAGGGGCGTTTCCGTGTCGGCGCGCGCGCGGATCAGTACCGCGGAACGGTCGGATCGATCTTTACCGACCAGGCATCCATACCGCCTTCCACGTTGTAAAGCTGCGTGAAACCGTGGGCGGCGAAACGCTCGGCGGCGGCGCGGCTGGACACGCCGTGATGGCAGATAAACGCTATGGCGGTGTCTTTCGGAAGCGTAGCGAGGGCTTCGTAGCCTTCCTCTTCCAGAATGCGCGCCTGCGGCAATGGAGCCGCCATGGCACGGGCATGCGACGGACGCACGTCGACCAGGACGATGTCGTTGGCGTCCAGGCGTGTCTTGAGTTCTTCGACGCTCAGCGAATGGATATCGACGGCGCCCGGAAACTTCAGGCTGAGACCTTCGCCCTGCACCGTCGAGACCCAGTCGATGACGACGCCCTTGGCGCGCGCCGCGCTGCCTGGATCGAAATGCACTTCGATGTCGTTGGCGACAACGACGATATCGTGATCGCCGGCCGCCGCCAGCTGGAAGCCGGCGCTATGGTCCGGACCGATTTCCAGGTGCAGCGACATGCCCTGCGCGCTGGCCATGCCGCTGCGAATGGCGTCGGCTGCCTTGTCGGTGATGGTGATTTCCGGCGGCGTACGATCCGGCGGCGTGGCGCCGAACAGCGTGTGCAGTTCGCCGCTGGTGTACAGCTGGCGGATGATGTCCGAGCCGCCGACCAGTTCGCCCTTCACGTAAAGCTGCGGAATCGTCGGCCACTGGCCGTATTCCTTGATGCCTTCGCGGATTTCCGGATCGGCCAGGACGTCGACCGTGTGATACGTCGGCAGCAGCTCGTTGAGCGTGTTCGTGGCGGCGGCGGAGAAGCCGCACATCGGCTGCGCGCGCGAACCCTTCATGAACAGCACGACCTCGTGGTCGTTCAGCAGGGATGCGATGCGTTCGCGGGTGGGGATGTCGAGGGCCATGGGGTCACCGCGGGAAAGAGAGGGGGCCATTCTACCGGCATGGGCCGGAGATGGTTCCCCGGGGGCTCCTTTTCAACGGTTATTCACGCCGCCCGGGCCGTTCCCGTCTCCAGACCCGAGAGATCGGCCCGGCAATCCGCCAGTGGCGCGAACGCCAGAGCCCCGGCCAGGGAGGGCAGGACCATTTCGCGGCTGGCCCGTCCCAGTGGGGTCGCCTGGCCAGTCCAGTGCAGCAGTTCCATGGCTCCGGTAGCGTCTTCGACCAGCGCAGTGCAATGTTCTACCCAGTCGCCGTCGTTGAGATAGACGATGCCGTCGATCGTGCGGACATGCCCGAAATGGATGTGCCCGCAGATGTGCCCGTCGAATCCCCGTTCGCGCGCATCCCGGGCGACGCGTTCCTCGTAGCCGTGGATATAGTCCAGCGCCTTGCCGATATGCGATTTGATGATGATCGACAGTGGCAGGTAGGGCAGGTCCATGCGGCGCCGCACGGCGTGTACGCGGCGGTTCGCCCAGCAGATCGCGCGGTGCAGTGCGTCGCCCAGATAAAGCATCCAGGTGCGGCCGACGTGCTCGGGATCGAATTCGTCGCCGTGGCTGACCCGGTAGCGGCGGCCGTCGGCACCTTCGTGTACGGCGTCCAGTTCGACGCGGATACCCGCCAGCATCTGGCCGGCCATACCACGCATGGGGGCGTCGTGGTTGCCGGGGATATAGATGACTTCCACTCCGTGGGCGGCCATGTCGAGGATCTGCCCGACCACGGCGCTGTGTTCGCGCTGCCAGCCGCGACGTCGCGCCATGGCTTCCATGTCCACGATATCGCCGACGAGGTAGAGCTTCTCGCAGTCGAGGTGTTTGAGGAAATCGAGGAGAAAGTCCGCCTTGCAGTCCGGCGTACCGAGATGCACATCCGAGATGAATGCGGTGCGGCAGGTGAGCTTGGCCATGAGCGTGGCTCCGGGAGGGGGAGGTCCCGGGCGCTTATGGTGATCGCAGGACGTTGCAGCAGCGTTGCAGTGCCGCAAACCGCTTTATGACCTATTTGCAGGGGACCCTCTACATTTCCTGACGAAGAGGGCGCGCTCCTACAGCAGCGCGCCGCCGGCTTCTTTCAGCGCCGCGCGGGCCTGGGGTTCGATACGGTCGGTCCATAGCGAGTACTGCTTCGCGGAAGGGTGCAGACCGTCGTCGACCAGCATATCGGGCTTTGCGCCCGCACTTCGCGAGGCGGGCGTCACATCCACCCAGCGCGCATGCGCACGCACGGCTTCGTCGTGGCCGATCGCATTGAAGGTATCGATATCGCGCGCGATGGCGTGACGGTCGCGACCTTCCGCGAAAGCGGTAACGCCCCAATCGGGAATCGACACCACCACCACGCGGCGCGCGTCGCCGGCGAATCCGATTGCCTGTTCCAGCAGGGAGAGGAACTGGCGGCGGTATTCGTCGGCTGGCCGGCCGCGATACTGGTTGTTGACGCCGATCAGCAGTGTGACGAGGTCGTAGCGAGGCGCCAGATGGGTGGCATCGATCGCCGCCGAAAGTTCGTCGGTCGTCCAGCCCGTGGTGGCGACGATGCGGGGCTCGCCGATGTCGACGCCGTCCGCGCGCAGTCGCGCGACCAGTTGCCCGGGCCAGCGGCCATCCGGTGCGACGCCCTCGCCGATCGTGTACGAATCGCCGAGGGCCAAAAACGTCGCCTGGGTCATGCGACGGCGCTGGCGGGCTGCACTTCGTCGGCCATGCGTGCGAGTACGCGGTCTATGCGAACGAAGACCTCAGCCAGTTGCGCCGGTTCGGGCAGCAACGTCAGACGCAGGTGCCGGCTTGCGGAAAGATTGAAGCTGGTGCCGGGTACGACCAGTACCGCTTCTTCTTCCAGCAGGCGCAGGGCGAAGGCGGTGTCGTCGAAATGCGGCATCGCGTCCGCGCGTACCTGGGGGAAGGCGTAAAGCGCGCCGCCCGGAGCGACCACGTCCAGATAGGGACTGGCGGCGACACCGTCGAGCACCGCGCGCCGTGCTTCGTACAACCGGCCGCCCGGCGACGTCAGCGAGCCGATGGTCGGCTTGTCTTTCAGTGCGGGACGCACTGCCCACTGGGCGGTGACGTTGGCGCACAGACGCAGTGCGGCGAGCAGTTGCAGCGCATCGCGGTATTCGGCGTTGCGGCGCGGATCGCCGGAAAGGCTCATCCAGCCGACGCGGTATCCACAGGCGCGGTGGACCTTGCTCAGGCCGCCGAAGCTGACGCAGGGCAGGTCGCCCGCGATGGCGGCCAGCGGCTGGAACGGCGTGTCGTCGTAAAGGATTTCGTCGTAGATCTCGTCGCTGAGCAGCAGCAGCCCGCGGCGGCCGGCGACTTCGACGATGCGCTCGAGCAGCTCGCGCGGATACACGGCGCCCGTGGGGTTGTTCGGATTGATCAGCACCAGCGCGCGCGTCTGCGGCGTGATCAGCGATTCGATTTCGTCCGGATCGGGCAGGTGGCCGCGTTCGGCCGGACAACGGTAATAGCGAGGCTTGCCATCGTTGAGGATGGTGGCGGCGCTCCACAGCGGATAGTCGGGGCTGGGCAACAGTACTTCGTCGCCGGGCTGGAGCAGGGCGCGCAGGGAAATGTCGATCAGTTCGCTGACGCCATTGCCGATGAAGATGCGCTCCACTTCCACGCCACGCGCGCCGCGTTCGGTCTGCTGTGCCGCGATGGCCTCGCGCGCCTCTTCCAGTCCCTGCTCGTGGCCGTAGGCTTCGCTGTCCACCAGATGTGCGGCGATGGCTTCGCGCAGATGGTCGGGGGTCTTGAACCCGTAGCGGCCCGGATTGCCGATGTTGAGTTTGATGATGGGATGGCCGGCGGCCTCGAGGTCGCGTGCGCGACGGGTAAGCGCACCGCGAATCTCGTAACGCACGTCCGACAGGTGCGCACTGGGTTTGATCGGAGACACTTGGAGTCCAGTTCGTTCATGCCCGCCGGGCCGTCCCGGGGGTTCCCGACCGATCCTAGCAGCGTCGTCTCCGCGCCGCGAGGCGAAATCGGGGCGGAACCGGGCATAATCGCCGGCATGACCGATGTTCCGGATATCGCGCGCCTGCGCCAGATTGGCTGGCGCGAACCCAGCCTGCCCGACGACAGCCGACGGCTGGCGCGTGTCGTCGCCCAGCATCGTGCCGGTTACGAGCTGGACGATGGCGTCGGAACATTCAACGCCCAACCGGCCGGGCAGTTCCTTAAGCGCGGTCTCGATCCCTCGGTCAGACCCGCCGTCGGCGACTTCGTTTTCCTCGATCACGCAAGCCATCCGGTCATCGAAGCGGTGCTGCCGCGGCGTACCGTGCTTAGCCGTGCCGCGGCCGGCGAGCGTTACGAGCGCCAGGTCATCGCCACGAATATCGACTACGTGATGGTGTTGATGGGCCTGGACGGCGACTTCAATCCCACTCGTATCGAGCGTTATCTGGCCTTGATCGAAGGCTCGGGCGCCCGTGCCGTGGTGTTGCTCAGCAAGGCCGATATGGCCGACGACATACCCGGTGCCATCGCGGCGGTTCGCGATCGCGTGGCCGCGGAAACCGCAGTGCATGCGATCAATACGAAAGATCCGTCGACCGTGTCGTTGCTGGCCGAGTATCTGGGGCCTGGCAGCAGCGCGGTGCTGGTGGGCTCGTCCGGCGCGGGTAAGTCGACGTTGACGAATACGTTGCTAGGCGAGGAGCGTATGGCGACCAAGGCCGTGCGGTCGCACGATAGCCGCGGCCGGCACACGACCACGCATCGCGCGTTACTGAAGCTGCCGACGGGTGGTTGCCTCATCGATACGCCGGGGATGCGCGAGCTGAAGCTCACTGGCGAGGAAAACCTGGACCTCTTCGCCGATATCGAAGCGCTGTCGGCTCAATGCCGCTTCGCCGATTGCGGCCACAGCAACGAACCGGGATGTGCGATCCAGGCCGCGCTGGAATCGGGGGAGCTTTCGCCGCAGCGCTGGCGTAGTTTCCTTAAATTACACGATGAGCGCGAAGAGCAGGCCGCGACGCTGGAAGCGCGGATCAAGCGCAAGGCGGCTTCCAAGCCGCCGGTGAAGTCGCACAAGAAATTCCGCGGCCGCGACGAATACTAACGCGGCTCTTTGCCCGTCATGCCGTGGCGCGAAGCTCCTGCTGGTCGTCGTCGTGCAGGCTCGCCAGTTCCTTCGGCAGCATCTGCGCCACGTAATCGATAAAGCAGCGCACGGCGGGGATCTGACCATGACGCGATGGATAGACGGCGTGCACGTTGCCGGCGGGTAACTCCCAGTCCGGGAGCAACTCCGTCAGCAGGCCGCTTGCCAGTCCTTCCCGACAAAGGAAGCGCGGCAACTGGGAAATACCTATGCCGCCTTCCACTGCTTGCCGCATGACGTAGAGGTCGTCGGTGGCGATGCGGGGATGGTGTTCGACCTGCCGCGTTTCGCCGTGCCGATGGGTGAGCGGCCAGAAATGCCGGTTATCCGCTGCAACCACACCGACGCTCGGCAGGCGTTGAAGATCGGATGGGTCCTGCGGCAGGCCGTGCTGCCGGAGCATGCGCGTGCTGCCGACCAGCATCTGTGGATCCATGCCGAACGAACGCACGACAAGACTCGAATCCTTCACGGAGGGGCGAACGCGAAAGGCGATGTCGTAACCCCCGGTGACGACATCGACCTGATGCCGGGCGATGTCCAGATCGACCTGGACATCCGGATAGCGCTGCAGAAAACCCACCAGTACCGGCGCCAGCAGCAGTTGGGCGAAAAGGACAGGGCAGGCGATATGGATGCAGCCGCGCGGGGCTTCCTGCGCCGTGTCGATAAGCGTCTGTGCCTGGACGGCCGCTTCCAGCATCACCCGGCATTGGTCGTAGTAGGTACGGCCTATATCGGTGACCGAAGCACTGCGCGTGGTCCGCTGGATCAGGCGGACGCCCAGATGCTTTTCCAGTCGCGCTACGCGAAAGCTGAGCAACGACTTAGCCACGCCGAGCGCTTTGCTCGCCGCGGTGAATCCCCCGAATTCCACGACCTGCGCGAAGTAATAGATATCGTTCAGATCCTGCATGACTCCTCCCCGGAAGCAGGTCACTGCGAGATTACTCTTCTCGCAGGAACGTGCATGTTGCGCCACGGCATCGCAATTGTTCGCGAATCTTGGACAAACAATCCCGTTGCCACAGGCTTACCCGCGTTGCGGTAGCCGGTCGATACTCGAACCCGATGCCGGCATCCACCAGGGGTTGAGGGGTGGCCGGCGCGCTCGCGCAAAGCCAAAGGGATGCCATAGCCATGCGTGTTTTTCCGCTCTCGTTAGCGGCGTGCGTTCTCGTGGCGGCCACACTGGCCGCGGTCGTCGCATGGCCTGGCCAGGCCGGTGCGCAGCAGGCCGCGCCGGCCTCCAGCGCGCCCCTGACCCAGCAAGATATCGCGCGCATGCTGCCGGCGACCGACATGGGCGCGGGGCATGGACACGGCATGGCGACCTATACGGCCGCCACCCATCCGGGCGATGCCAGCACGGCGACATCCTTCGACGCGGCGTCCATCCCGACGAATCCGCTGATGCCCAAAGCCGATCCGATCGGATCGAAAACCTGTATCGCGTGCCATACCCAGGAAAACATCCAGGCGTCGCACTCGCTGCATGTCGCGTCGTTCCGGGCGGGCAGCGAACGCAGCGGTCCGCAGGCCGCGTGCGAGACCTGCCACGGACCGGGTTCCGAACATGCGAAAAATCCGACCGCTCCCGGTTCGATCATCGCTTTCACCCACGACTCGAAAACGCCCCCCGCCGAGCAGGCGAAGGTGTGCCTTGGCTGTCATGCCGGCGGTGCGCGCCAGCACTGGACCGGCTCGATCCACGAACTGCGCGATCTTTCCTGCACCGACTGTCACAACCCGATGGCGCGTGTGTCGCCCGAGGGCGTGCTGGCAAAACCTTCCATCAACGAAGTCTGCGCCGGCTGCCATCAGGACATCCGCGCGAAGTTCAACCGCCGTTCGCATATGCCGCTACCCGAGGGGCAGCTGGCGTGCACGGACTGCCACAACCCGCACGGCACGATCACGAAGCCGCTGCTGAAGACCGATACGGTCAACGAGACTTGCTACACCTGTCATGCGGAGAAGCGCGGACCGTTCCTGTTCGAGCACGCGCCCGTACGGCAGAACTGTCTCAACTGCCATGACCCGCACGGATCGAACCAGCAGACCCTGCTGGTCGCACCGATCCCGATGCTGTGCCAGCAGTGCCACACCATGACGCGCCATCCGAACGACCTGCAGACGGCTGCGGGCATGGGCACCGGTGCGTCGCCCGACGAACGCGTGATGGGGCGTGCGTGCCTTAGCTGTCACACGAACATCCACGGTTCGAACAATCCCTCCGGTTCCAAGTTCCACAAGTGACCGATGACGAGGAGGCGGACAATGCATGCGCTCGAAGCGAAAGTCCTGATCTTCGGCATCGGTGTCGCATGCGCCTCGTGCGCGTTCGCCGGCGATACCAGCGGTACGATGCGCGTCGGCGACATGCAGTTCGGCAATGCGCTCGACCCGCGCGGCTGGACACCCATGCTGTATCCAGCCGATCCGGACGGTATGTCCTATCTGCATGCGGGCATGCTGCGGACGCCGACGGGTTTGCCGTATCGCTTTCCACCCGCCGCCGACGATGTAAAGCCGCTGGGTAAAGCGAGCGACTGGACCTATTCCGGCGTGGTGGAACTCGGATTCGTCCACGTAGGTGGCGACCGCAACGCGGAATTCTTCCGTCAGTACGCGGACTGGAAATCCGGCTTCGCGCTGGGTCTGCTGGCGCTCGACTTCCAGAACGCGAAAACCGGCCAGTACGTCGAACTGCGCGGTAGCCGGCTGAGCGGCGACGACCAGTTCTATCGCCTGCGCGCCGGTCAGTACGGACGCTATCGCGTGGAAGCCTTCTACCGCGACATGCCGCATACCGTGTCGACGAATGCCTATCCCTTGTGGAACGGTGTCGGAACTTCCGATCTGACGCTGCCTTCTCCGCTGATCGCCGGTGCGAGTACGCCGGCCCAGGTGGCCGCGGCGCACGCCGGGTCGCCGCGCCGCACGATCGGGCTGACACGCACGCGCGAAGGCATCGGCATCGAAGGCACGGTGTGGCGCAACTGGATCGGATCGGCATCGGTCACGAACGAAAAACGATCGGGTACGCGTCTGTGGGGCGGCTCGATGTTCTTCAACTATCCGTTTCCCGATAACGGCGGTGTGCTGGAGACGGTCCGGCCCATCGATTTCCGTACGACCGACGTGAATCTGAGCGTGCGCAACGTCGGCAGGATATGGCGCTTCATGGCGACCTATACCGGTTCGTTCTTCCGCAACAATCAGGATCACCTGAACTTCGAAAGTCCGTTCCGTCTTTACAACGTCGTGGGTACGCCGCAGGTTGCCGATATCAAGTACGGCCAGTTCTCCCTTGAGCCGGACAACGACTATCACAACGTCCGGCTGGACCTGTCGCGCGAGCTGAAAGGGAACGGCCAGTTCACGGTCGCCGCGGCTTACGGCACGATGCGGCAGAACGATGCGCTGTTGCCGCCGACCACCTGTACGGGTACCGGCGGCATCTTCATCGCGCCGCCGGTGAACTACACGTTCAACTGCGCGGACTGGAACACGACGAACGCGCTGTCGCAGAAGAACGCCAATGCGCGCATCGACACCGGACTGATCGATACGCGCCTGACCTTCCGCCCGACGCCGACGTTCGGCTGGCATGCGAACCTGCGTTGGTACCGCGAGGACAACAAGACCCGTTATCTCGCCTATAACCCGATCACGGGGCAGTACGGCTACATCTCCGAGAACGGCTCGCAGGGAAGCATCGTGCCCGGCGAATCGGGCATCTTCGATCCACGCAATCCGCTGCTGCATTCGGCCAATGTGACCGTACGCAATGTGCCCTACGGCTACACCGATACGTTGTTCGAACTGGGCGGCGACTGGGAAGTGGCGCCGAAGCAGTCGCTGAGCGCGACTTATACCTTCGACCATAACCAGCCGAAGTACCGTGAGCGCAAGCGGGTCGACGACCAGCGCATCAAACTTGCGTGGGTCGCCCGCGGCGTGGGTGGCGCGACGATTCGCGCTTCTTACGAATATGCCAGCCGCACCGGCGATCGTTACAACTACGATCCCTACAAGCAGTTCTTTTCCGAATCGCTGGCGGGCTTCGTCGATCCGGTCACGGGAATCGCGGCACATACCGTGGACGACATGCGCAAGTACGATCTGTCAGATCGCACGGAGAACAAGGCGCGTCTGATCCTCACGTATCCATGGGGCGATTCGACCACGCTTTCGGCCACGTTCTACGGCAGTCGCGATCGTTACGACACGCAGATCGGCCGGCAGAACACGTCGACGACCGGGGCCACCCTGCAATGGGACTGGCAGCCGACGCCAGCCACGACGATGAATGTCTATCTGGGCGCCGAAGGGACGAGGCTCGGTATCGCCAACGTGGCCGACAATGAGTCGCTGATCGGCTCGAACATCGGCCAGACCAATCCCAGTCTTGGTGGACCGCTGTATCCGTACGCGAATCAATGGTGGGAGCTCGATCGCGAGCGCAATAGCAATGCGGGTCTGAGCTTCAGTCACGACTTCGGTCGCGTGCGCGCGGATGTGAGCTACAACTACTCCGGTTCGTTCGGCCATGTGGGTTACAACTACGCATCGCTCGCCGCGCTTGCGTACCACGGACCCAATGCGGCCGCTGCCGCCGGCGACAGTTTTCCGGACAACAGCTATCGCAGCAACAGCATCGACCTTGGCCTGAGTTTCAGGTTCACCCATCAGCTCGGCATGCGTCTTTTCGGTCGTTACGAAACGGGGTCGTTCACCGACTTCCATTACGCGGGATTCGACAGCACGCTCGACTACGACCATCGTGTTTACACCGACAAGGGACCGCAGCGGCATTACAGCGCGAGCCTCGTCGGCGCCATGTTCAACGTGAAGCTGTGAGGAGGGGGCTATGTCGACCATTGTTCGTCTGATCGTCGCCGCCTCATTCGCATGGATGCTTCCCTGCGCCGCCGCCGATGCACCGGTAAAGCCGCTCGACCTGCGCCGCGTGGAAACCGTGCATGGCGATGCCGCGGCGGGCACCGCGAAGGCCGCGGTATGCGCGGCATGCCACGGGCCGGCAGGGGTGGCGATTGCGCCCACGTTTCCGAATCTCGCGGGGCAGTCCGCGACGTACGTATACATCCAGTTGAAAGAGTACAAAGAGGGGCAGCGCGCGAATCCCATCATGACCGGCCAGGCGGCCGGGTTGTCCGATGCGGATATGCGCGATCTTGCCGCGCATTACGCGGCGCTTGCGCCGAAAGCCGTCGGCCGGCCGGATGCATCGTCGCGCGGCGCGGTACTTTATCTTGCGGGGGATGCAACGCTGGGCGTGCCGCCGTGCCAGGGGTGTCATGGCACGGCCGGCCGGGGGCCGAAACCGGCCTATGCGTCGTCGCCCCAGCCCCCATGGCATAGCTTTCCTTCGCTGGCCGGGCAGTCGTCGCTATATGTGACGCAACAGTTGGGCGACTACCGGACCGGTACGCGGGTGGGCAGCAGTAACGCCAACGTGATGCATGGTGTGGCGCGGAACCTGAGCGATGCGGATATTTCGGCCCTGTCGAGCTACATCGAGTCGTTGTAGTCGAATTGTTGATTGAAACCGGGCCGTTGTGGGAGCGCGCAGGCGCGCTCCCACAGGCATCGGGGAATCACTGGACTATTGCATTAGCATCCCGCGCTTTTTCTCGTCGATTCCCGGACTCATCACCCGATATATCTCGCCGACTTCGTCGATCAAGCCGCGCAACACATACGCGGCCTGCGCCACCGAGCCTTGCTCGGCATCGATCACCGGTACGTCGATAAGCAGATCGGCCACGCCACGCCTGCCCGACAAACGGTCGGTGATCGCTTCGTGGATATCGCCTAGCATCAAGGCGCGACTGCCTTTGCAAAGCGGGCAGGGATCCACAGCAAGACATGCGTGGAGAGGTTCGCGGTGTTTCCGCGATGTTGTCGCGTCCCGGCGATACGTATGGCCAAAGCCTCTCCATCGCGAAGTTCATCGTTATGCCCGCTTACATGGACATCGACGGCCCGGAGCGGCGCATGCTGAGGCTTCGTTCCAGCATCTGCTGCTGTTCCCTCTGAAGATGCTGGAACTGCTGCATGGATTCACCCCACTGGGCGCTGCTCTGCTCGACGGATTGGCTGATGGCCTCGGCAACCTCCACCTGGGCACGCTGGCGAATCGGTGCGTGGGGGCTGCCCTGAGAAGCAAACACGCGGGTGCCATCGAGGCTGAGGTCGACGCGATCGATCTGTTGCAGCCTATCGCGGCGTGCGGCAAGGACAAGCGCGGCGGCGAGGTTGTCGCTGTACTCGTCGGCAGGGCGTTTCTGTGAGGCATCGATGGCCGCGATGCCACGGCGCGCCTGCTGGTACATCGTGTGATCGGGATGAGACGGGTGGTCGAGACGGATCGCGCGACGCGGGGTCAGTGGGTCCGGTCGGCGTAGCTGCTCAAGCGTGTCATCCATCGACTGATGCAAGGCACGGAACGGCGCCTCGATATCGTCATGCACGGCATCGAAGCCGTGACCGATCCGGCGGCCGATGTCCTGTGCGGTGTGGACCGTGGCATCGACACTTCGTTCGACCCGCTCCGCCACGGCATGGGCGGCGCGATGGACGCCTTGCTGCGCCAGGTCGATACCCTGAGTGACCTCGCGGCCAAGGTGTTGCGCGCCGTGCTGTACGGCGTGCTGGGCCACCTCGATCCCTTCGCCGAGTTCGCGGCCCAGATGGCGGGCATCGGTCCACGCCTTCTCGACGGTACGGTCGGCCTGCTGCACGGCAACGTCAGCGGTACGCTGTATCGCGTCGCGGGTGACGTCGACGCTGTGCGCGATCTCGCGGCCGACGTACTGCGCGCCGTGAACCGTCGCCTCGACGCCCCGTTCCACCTGCTCGGCGACAACGTGTACCGTTCGCTGTGCGGCCTGCTGGGCCACGTCGACACCTTGCGACACCTCGCGCCCGAGGTACTGCGCACCTTCGCTGGCGGTTCGGGCGACCGTGTCGGCGGCGTGTTCGACGCGATGCCCGACCGCCGATACGGTGTGCAGCATGGCGCGATGCGCGGTATCGAGGCTGTGCCCGATGGTGTCCGTGGTGCGCTGATAGGCGTGTTCGGCCAGCGTGGCACTTAGCCCTATCGTCTGGGTGAGGGTGGCCTGTGTTTGCCCGAGCGTGATAGCGCCGCGTTGCCTGATCGCCTCGACGGTGTGCATGGCGCCGTCGACATCGCCCTTCCACAGGTCCGACGTTACTTTGCCGACCATGCCATGCAGGGTCTGTGCCTTATGAGCGGCTTCCCACAGCGACGAGACCGTGTTTCCGCGCAGGGCATGGATATCGGCCCGGAACAGGCCGATGGCGCGGGCGTGATCGCGTGCGTTTTGTTCGTTGGCGTCGGACAGGTCCGAGAGGGTGCTATCGGGCGCACTGGGAGCGAAGTTGGTGATCGTGTGCGCGGCGAAGCTGATCGGAGTGAACGGATTGCGGATGCTTGTTGCGGTCGCCTGGTCGTGATACCCCGCATCGGTCAGTCGCTGGATATCGCTGTCGGTCGCGTAGTAGCGCACGGAGCCGAAGTGCCGACTGGCCGCGCTGACCACGTCGGTGACCCGCACATGGTTGATGACCTGATCGCCGCCTTCGGGAATGCCGTGCTGGAGATCGACGGCACCGTAACCGTTGAAGGTCTCGCCGCGCAGGCCGAATTCGTAGGCGGTGGCTTCGGCAAGAGCACCACCGAGAGAGTGGCCGGTGACGGTGATGTTGGCGCGGTCGAAGAGCGGACCTTCCTTCTCCTTGGCTTTGTTCAGTACAAGGTTTGTGAATGCGCGAGCTTCGTCCAGCTGGGCGTTATGGCCTGTGACGATCATGCCCAAGTCAACCAAGGCATCCTGAACTACGCCAAAGGATGTCTCCGTACCCCGGTGAGCAATGACAATCTCTTGAGTGCCTACTCGTTGGTAAGCCGTTCCTTGGTAGCCCGTCAGACCACTTTGTTTGGTAACAATAGCTTCGTACCGAATACCTTCAATCAATGGATCTCGATCATTCTCTCGATCCTTGTAACTATCCCTGCTTAGGGCTGCATACATACGCGTCGTGCTTGCCATCAAAATGCCTCCTTGGCAGATAATGTGATGGAGAAAAGTTGGTTTTTGCGTTCAAGTGCGAACTGCGACGAATACAACCAACCAGATACTGTCCGTTCTATCTGGTTTCCTTGAAAGTCATCGCGGTCGAAGAATGTGGATCTTCTTTTTTCCGGAGTGAATTCCTCACGAGAAAGCCCTGCATGAAATGTCAAATTCTTGGTCCTTGGGAGCACCACAATGCTGTCAAGAGACCAATGACATATGCCAAGGCCAAAATAGTCTTCGTCGACAACTCCATCGAGGTACATGCTGCCCCAGTAGACGTGATCTGAGATTTGCTTGAAAACAACTTCGATACGTACGTCTTTGGGTGGAATGCGCATGGCGTTCAAAGGGGCGCCAGTCACAGGAACGCAAGACAGGTCGCTTACTTCGTAATCCGCAAATCCGGTAACGATATCGAACGGCGCTGGGGCATCGTTGATCGTCAAGGTGACGTCGTAACGCAGCTTCGGATTCGGGTTCCGTTTGACGTTAGGCGTCGTAATCAATAGGTCGCTGACAACGAAATAAATTAGCAGCGCGACGGCGAGTGATTTGACCAGTATCGTTCTCATGGAATCTGCTCGGGGAGGCTGCATGCGGTGTGATAGACCCCGCAATTCGTGTCGACCGCTTCGCATCTCCGCATTCCCGATTCGACAGCCTTCTCAAGAGTGATGTCGGCGGTGACATTGAATATCTTGTCGCCTAGCACCATCGCTGCACATTCGTTGTCGTAAGCCACTTTCAGTTTGCAGGTTGTTCCACCGTTGATCTTGCAATGCGCAAGCGCTGCTTGTTCTGCACGTTCCTTGCTGGACTCGCCGGTTACAGAACCCAGGGCGGCTGTCGCTGCATCGGTAGCAATGGCGCCCCATCGTGAGACCCATCGCGGCGGGGGCGGCATGATGGGGCCAGCGTCATGGCCCGGAATCGGTGCGCATCCGACGATTCCCTGCCCTAATGGCGCTGGCATGGGGTAGGACCCCGGCGCGCAGCCTCCCTCGGCACGAACCGCGGTATTCATACAGAATCCGGCAATTAGTAC
This sequence comes from Luteibacter sp. GL_149, assembly GCF_057834065.1. NCBI lineage: Bacteria > Pseudomonadati > Pseudomonadota > Gammaproteobacteria > Lysobacterales > Rhodanobacteraceae > Luteibacter > Luteibacter sp. GL_149. The sequence goes on along the minus strand of NZ_CM174395.1, from coordinate 4,235,134 downwards.
CGTCGTCATGAACTTCCATTTCATTGCGTGCTCCCTGCGCATTAGTGACCTCATTCACCATGCTTCTTGATGACGTCGGCCTGTGGCGATGGCGTAGCGTGCAACCTTGTCGGTTGATGACGAAATGCACCTGCGCTTTCATCAGCAGAGCTCACGTGAGCTGCATGCGACTGCGGAGGCGTATACGACCCCGCTGGCTGTCCCTGCGGCCCGGGCCGGTTCTTCGGATCGAGTGCGGAATACGACAGGAAATGGCCCGCCGTGCCCTGAAAGAACGCGGCCGCCAACGGAGGAACGGAAACGATCAACACGGTCAACAGAAGACCGATGCCGCCTTGTTGCAGCGCCTGACTGGACAGACCTTCGGGGTCCGAACCGAAGATTTCATCGTTGATGAATTTTGCCCCCCACATCGCCCCGGCGACACGTAACGACAGGCTAAGCACCATGGCGCTGACCATGTTCAGTACCGCCATGGAGAACAGGGTGCCGACGCCGTACATCAGCCACTTACGGAACAGGTCTTTGGTCTGATCGAAGATCAGGCAGAGGATGAATAACGGTCCCAGTCCGATAAAGAGCGCGAGGGTGAACTGATAGAGGAGCAGCATCGCGCCAGCCGCCATGGGCGGGCTCGCTGTGCCGAAGCCAGCGAAGAGCATGGCGTGGGCTTTCTGCTCGCGGTTTTCGTCGTCGCCCTGGGGAATCTGCACCGCATCGATGGCCGCGAGCGCGATCTGCGTGTAAGCCAGATTCTTGTCGATGGCTTTGGAGGATTCCTCGTGATCGCCCGTGACCAGGTAGTTGATTTCCTTGCCCACATCGACGGTCAGGAATGTATGCAGGTTTTCGCCGAACATCCCCATGGTCGTGGCGGTGACGACGATGAAGGCCGTGCGCGCCATGCGCTCGACGACATGGGCGATGGGTTCGCGGAGCTGGCCGGTGGTCAGGCGGTAGCCAAGGAGCATGACCCACAGGGTGGTCAGGACCAATGCGATGCTGCTGGCCCAGGTCATGGTCCGGCGCATCAGGTCCATGCCGGTCGTGGCGATCTGGTGGTTCAGGTAGTTGTAGATCAGCTCGAAGAACAGGAAGTCGCCCAGGTTCGCCGGATCGGCGAAGGCGATGGCTCCCATCGGTCCGAGAAACCCAGTGAACCCTTCCGTTAGTGCGTCCATGCCGTTCCCCTAGCTTCCGCGTGCGCTGTCCGGCACGCGTCCTTGAATGTAGCTGTCCAGACTTACAGCCCCGGCACGGCCTTCAAAGCGGACATACGTACTCACCGCAAGTAGGCGATCGGCCAGTTTGCGGTGAGGCAAGCGGGGAGTGTCGTCAGGGCGGTGTCCCGGAGCTACGAGACGAATCTGAAAAAACGTAATTATTTAACGAGTCATCGAGACCGGCTTCAGGCGTGGTACCGATCAGATCGATAGCACCACGCGGCGACGCCATATAGAAGCGTTCGAAAGTATTTCTGCGGGGAGGTTCGCGGAGATCGGAGGAAGATTTGCCGGACTCAGTACGTCACCGTCACCTGGATCACGTCGCTGTACGGACCGGCGGGGACCGGTGTCTGCACGGGAACGCGACCGTAGACGCCGATGGTTTGTTCCGCGCCGGTTCCCGTACCACTGAGGGTGTCGGTGTTGAGCGTGTTACCCCAGCGCGTCGCGTAAGTGGCCTCTTTGTATAGCTCGTAGATAACCGTCGTGGTTGCGCCCAGCATGCGTCGTGTCGAGCCGGTGGCGTTCTGGCCGTTGTCGAGACCGATCTGCCACGGCGAACGCCGGGTGCAGGTCAGGCGAACAAGCGAGTTATTGTCGTGGTTCGTGTTGAGGAACCCGGGTATGTTGCCGAAATTCAGGTCGTCGGCGGTGCCGACGGCGCAGAACGGGGGAACGTTCGCGGTGATGCCGATGTTGGGCGAGGTGCTGGTTCCTCCCGCACCGCCACCCGCGGTGCAGCTTGCCGGATACGTACCCAGCGATAGCAGCACCTCGTTGTACTGGTAGTTCATCGAAGCGGTGAGCGAGCCGGTGTAATTGCCGAATGCCAGGTTTGCCTGGGATGCGGCTACCTGGCCGTAGATATTGATCGATCCCGTCTTGGGCGAGCCGTTGACGAGAATGGCGAAACTCTCGTAGAACGTGTTCGGCGATGACGGCGAGACGGTGAGCGAACCCCAGACCTGGTTATGGGCGAGGTCCTTGTAGAGGTTATAGGTCATCGTGTCCGAGGTGCTGTTGACCAGGGTGCGCGGGTTGTAACTGTTCAGCGGATCGGGACCGAAACTTACGCACATCGTGATGTATGTACCGAACAATCCGCCCAGCAGGCCGCCGTTATACGAGCACGAGTAACTGAGTGTCGCGGTGATGGGCACGGCACTGGAGTTCGGCTGCACCTGGCCGAAGGCTACCGGTCCCAGGCTGGTCACATGGCATTCGGTCGTGGCGTGTGCCCCGGCGGCGGACAGGGCCAGCAGCAGGAACAGGAGCAGTCCGGCGAGGCGTTTCACGGGCGTACCTCGCGGCAGGTCAGCGGTCCCAGTTGCGGAAGATCGTGCGCACGTTCCGGGTAGATCAACGTTGCGGTGCAGGTGCGGCCGTCCGGTCGCGTGACGCGCAGTTCCGTCGAACCTTTCAGTGTGTCGAGATAGGCCAGGCCGTCGTATCCCACGATCGCCGGGCTCCCGTTGCCTGTATCGACGCGACTGCCCAGTGGCAGATCGATCCCGGCGTCGTCGACGAGTACCACGGATGCCGCGCGTACCGGGCTGATCGGGAAACGCACCACGACACCGGAACGGTCGGCCGGGGCGACGACCGCTTCGACGCGCTGCACGCGCGAATCGGCCGGAAGGTCGAGAGGATCGATGGCGATATGGTTGTCCTGATAGGCGTTCAGCCGGGTAACCAGCAACGTTCCATGGCTGTCGGTGACACCGGTGCGGCGGTTCTCCAATTGCACCGGCACGTCCGGCACGCCATCGGTCGTTACCACCGCGAAGGCATCGTCGACGCGCCTCGCCGCGAACACATGGCCGCCCAGGAACACCACGGAACCGTTGATATCCGCGTAACTGTACGAGCCTGTCCCGATCGTGCTCGCACCCAGCGTGGCCTGGCCGTTGCTGCCAAGCCAGCCCACCTCGCCCAGGCCACCCCCGCTGGCGCCGCCGCGTCCCTGCACATGCCAGCCGAAGCCGCCATCGCCGGGAACCGGTTGACTGGCATCGGCGATGAAAGACGTGCGGTCGCGATCGCGTTGGGCCGAGAAACTCAACGTCTTCTGCGTATCGAGGGCCATCGTGAAACCGACGAAGATGCTGCGGTCGCGAGACTTGTCCAGGTTCTGGTTGATGCTGAGATTGATCGACGTGCCACGGCCGACATTGCCGAGGACGAACAGGCCGGCGTAGCGCGTCATCGGCTGGTTCGCGTAGCGCAGGCGCACGAGGTTGGCTCCGAAGCTGGCGCGCCGTACGTTGAAGCCGATCAGTGCACGATCGCTCACGCGGGGCGGCGCCGATCCGTAGCCGCTGGCGACGTCGCGGTAATTGCCGCGGCTGCGTAACGTATCCAGCGACAGGTTCATGTACTTGCCTGTCCACGTATAGCCGGCGCCGAACTGCATGCCGCCGCCATGTGCCATCGAGACCGAGCTATTGACCACGCTGGCGCCGCCGGGCGTCCAGACCGCGCCGGCGCCGGCCGTGCCGCGACCGTCGCCTGCTTCGGCGTGACTTTCGAAGGTGAACCGGTCGGTGATGCCGCGACGCCACGTCGCACTGACGACCGGCTCGTGGCCGTATTTGAACGATGTGATGCCGTAGTCCTCGCGCACGGCGCCCAGTTCCACCGACCAGTCGTTCACGCCGACGCCCAACAACTGCCGCGCGGAATAGACAGGGAAAGTTACCGTGCTGCTGCGTCCCAACGCATCGGTGAGAACGACCTGGGCCTGGCCGGCGGTGTCCATGCCCGGTACGGCGGTCAGCTGGAAGGGGCCGGCGGGAACCTTGCCGTTGTATTGCTTGATCCCGTCGACATAAAGCTCCACCGCCGACGGTGCGGTTGCCTCGCCGAAGAACTGCGGCAGCGGCGTGGTGACCCGATAAGGCTGCAAGGCAAAGTCGGTACCGAATGCGATACCGCCGATACGCGTGGGCCGCGTCCAGGACAGATATCCCGTGAAGGTGTCGCCTATCGTAAGCGCCTGCGCGCGGTCGGGGAGTGCCAGGCGCCACTGCGTATCCAGTCTGACGGAATCGCTTTTCCAGCCATCGTTATTCGTCTCGTAGCGGCGGGCCAGCGATGTATTGCTGAGGACGCCGTACTGCGACGTGAATGCCCGCGCTTCCGCCAGCGCGCTGATATTGCCTTGTCCCTCGCCGCTGGATGCATAGATGTCGTAGTTAAGCAGGATGCCGGTCGAGCTGGTCGCGGGTATCGATGTTCGTTCGTTGCGATTGAGTACCTGGCGAGGCAGCGAAAGACGGTCGATGCTCGCGTCGACGGAAACGCGCTGAAGCGCTACGTCGTAGGAGTAGCGCACTCCCTTCATGTCGCCAAGGCATTGCTCGTTGTCGTCGGATAGCAGCACGAAGCCCAGCGAACGCAGATCGGCGGTGGATGCGCATAGCGCTTCGCCATGGCGTACGAAGTGGATGAGACGGCTGGTGCTCGTACCGTTGAGTATCACTTCGAGATAAAGATCTTCGCCGGCCGTACGCGTGCGCGGCGTAACGGTAGGCGGTGGGGGCGCCGGTTCCGCCGCGTCGCGCGATGTCGCGTGAAGGGCCATGGCGTTGAGCATCAGAAGGCTAGCGGCCGTCCGCGTCCATGGTAAGTGTGGATTCGGACGCCTCACCGTTGATCCTTGCGCGCACGGCGCCACCGCGGGGATTGCTTTGCGGGGGCACGCGCCAGCTCATCGTGCTGCCGGGCAATGCGTAACCCACCAGCCCGGGTAGCAGCACCGTGCGATTGTTCTGTGCGCCGACGATCGCGAGATCCGCTATCTGCGCGTGGCCGCTGCCCGAATTGCGTACTTCCAGGGCGGTTCCATCCGGTCCGTCGCGCCATGTCGCGCGTAACGTCGCTGTCTTCGCTCCATCGGAAGGAACGAGGAATATGGGAATGGAATACCGCAGTACGAAGCGAAGGCCGGGTTTCGCCTCGTGATCTAGGGGAAGCTCGTCCACCAGGACGCGGTAGGCAAGCTCCGTACCCACTGGGGCATCCACGCTGCGGATCACGCGTACCAGCTGCCGGTCGCCGGGCGCTACCGATATCATCGGCGGACTGACGATCAGATCGCGCGTGGGCTCCAGTCGATCCTTTCCATCCACCTGCGTCCAGCGGAACACGCGGACCTGGGCCTGAATCGTGTTGGTCCCGGTATTGGTAAGCCACAGCGCATCGGCCTGCGCATTGGCTGCAAGTTGCAGACCGATGGGCGAGACCTGCAATCCACTCGCCATCGCCGTGACCTGCGCGCACGCCAACCATGCCGCCAGCAAGGCGGCTATCCACGCTCGCGAAAGCCATGGAAACACCGTCAATACGTGATCGTAGCGGTGATCACATCGGCATAGCTGCCGACCGCGAAATTGGTGCTTGGCACGCGGCCGTACACCGGTATCGCCACCGACACGCCGGTGCCGGTGCCGGCGAAGACATTGCCGCCCGTTCCTGTCGTACTTCCCCATATGTCGGCGGCGGTCCGCGTTGCGGCACGGTAGAGTTGATAGGGCACGAGTACCGTGCCATTGCTCATCTTGCGCGAATTGGCGTCGATGCCGTTCTGTCCGTTATCCAGCGCGATGGTGTAAGGAGAGAGGGGCGTGCAGTTCACGTTGAGCGCTCCCTGATTGTCGACGTTGGTGGCTGTCGATGGGTGCGATCCGAAATTGACATCGGTAGGTGCCGTGGTGCTGATGTCGCACGCGGCGGTAATCTGGATGCGTACGTTGAATGTGGTCGTGGCGGTCGCGGCCTGGGCGTATTCCGTGACCCCGAACAATGCGACTGCGCTGAGCGATGCAATGACAGATACGACGATACGGCGATTCATAACGTTACCCCCCGTTGTCCGGCGCGTTATGCGCGCCGTAAAGCAGTGCTTCGTTAGATGCTGATGCAGCGTGCGCGTTGCGGTCTGAATGAATGCGATTGCAGCTTGCACGCGATGCGGGGGGTACTTGTATGAAAAATCGGAAGTTGTGCCATTTTTGCGTAGCGATAGCGAATTGCGGCCATCGATCGGTGGTAGCTATGGGCATGTAAAGGTTACTTGACATCTCCTGCCGGTCAGCGGACTATTTGTGTCAAGCGTGCTTGACACGTTTCCGACAACCTAAGGAGGTGCACCATGTCCCACCGCATCGCGCTCCGTCTCGTTGCTTTCGCCATGGCCTGCTGGGCCGCGTCGACACTGCATGCCGCTACCGACACGCCGGCGGCATCTTCAGCACCGGCCAGCGAATACGCTGCGGGTATTACGGATTCCTTCCAGATCGGCACGCTGAAGGTTCAACGTTACGGCCATGGCGGCCGCCCGATCATCCTGATTCCCGGTCTTTCGAGCGGCGCATGGGTCTGGAAGTCCACGATCGAATCGCTGTCGAAGACCGACACCGTGTACGCCGTCACGCTTGCCGGGTTCGACGGCACGCCGGCGCCGGCCGGCGACGAGAGCTATATGGATCGCGCCGATGCGTCGCTGCTCAAGCTGATCAAAGAGCGCAACCTAAAGCATCCCGTGATCGTCGGGCACAGCATCGGCGGCACGATCGCGCTGCGCTTCGCTGGCCAGCATCCCGACGCGGTGGCGGGTATCGTGGCCGTCGACGGGTTGCCGATCTTCCCCGGCATGGACAGCGTGCCGGCCGAACAGCGTGCCGCCATCGCTGCAAACCTGAAGGCGAAGGCCGAAGCCGCCACGCCGGAACAATACCGTGCGCAGTCGCTGGCCTATATGGAAAAGGTCGGCAGCATCGACCCGGCCATCGCTGCACGATATGCGCCGCTAAGTGCCCGCAGCGATGTGAAAGCGGTTGCCCGCTACATGGCCGAAGACGCAGGCGGCGACTTCCGTCCCGTACTGAAGAACGCGACGATGCCGATTCTGGAGATCGCGCCTTTTAACGCAGCGGATGCCGCTGCCAGCCGTACGGGGATGACCGAAGCGCAGAAGACGGCGTATTACCGGTCGCTGCTGGCTGAAGCGCCGCATGCGAAGGTCGTTTCGATCGGTCCGTCGCGCCACTTCGTCATGCTCGATCAGCCTGAAGCCTTCCAGAAGACGCTCGCCGGCTTTATCGGCACGCTCTGATCCAGGGGGACTTATGCGAGCCGTACACAAACGCTATCTGCGCGAGTTCATCCCAGCGATGGGCGGGTACGTGGTTCTTATCTTCGGATCGGTATCGATGCTGAAAAGGATCGATACCGGTTGGCTGAGGGCCGTGATCACATTGCTGCCGATCATTCCCATCGCCTTCGTGATCCGGGCCATGGTGCGGGTCATCCGCGATCAGGATGAGCTGGAACGGCGCATCGATCTCGAAGCGATCGCCATCGCGGGTGCGCTGTCTGGCTTCGGATTCTTCAGTTACGGCCTGCTGCTGAATGCAGGTACATTGCCGGCGCCGCCAGCCGAGGCCGTGGCCATCTGGGTGATGCCGGTGCTTATGGGGACGTTCGGTATCGTGAAATGCGGCATGAGCCAGTACTACCGCCGTCGATGAAAAACCGTGTCCGCGAATTACGCACGGAGCGAGGATGGTCGCAGGCCGATCTTGGCGAACGACTCGATGTATCCCGGCAGACGGTGAATGCCGTCGAGACCGGGAAGTACGATCCGAGCTTGCCGCTGGCCTTCAGAATCGCCCATCTTTTCGCTTTACCCATCGAAACGATCTTCGAACCCGAGGAGTAAGGAATGCAACGATCCTCCCGCATGGCGATTGCCGTCGCGATCGTCGTCGCCGTACTGGCAGGACGCCACTATTTCCGGTCGCCGGAACATCCGGCCGATGCGGTGGCGACGCCGGTTCCGGCAGCGAAGGAACCGGCGAAGCCACGCACATGGCAGCTCGGCTCGCTGACGCTGCGCCCCTGCGAACTGGAGCAACCGCACAGTGGCCTCAGTACGGCGGCGTGGTGCGCGCCGTTCGAGGTGCCGGAAAACCGTGCGGAACCGGGCGGCCGCAAGATCGGTTTGCGACTTGCCGTCATTCGCAGCAGTGCACAGGTTCCGGCGAAGGATATGGTCGTCTTCCTCGCGGGCGGTCCGGGGCAGGCGGCGACGGAGAGTTATCCGGCCATCGCGCCAGCCATGGCACCGCTGCTCGCACACAGGAATGTGCTGCTCGTCGATCAGCGCGGAACGGGCGGCTCGCATCCGCTCAGTTGCCGCGACGATGGCGATACCGGCGCACACGGTGGCCCCGATGACAGTACTGCCTTCGATATGGGGCGCCTGCGTCGCGAAACCGAAGCATGTCTTACCGAGCTGTCGAAGGATGCGGACGTACGTTTCTATACGACTACCGACGCGGTGGCCGATCTGGAAGACGTGCGCAAGGCGCTGGGATCGCCGGCATTCGATGTGATCGGCGTGTCTTACGGTACGCGCGTCGCCCAGCAGTACGCGCACCGTCACCGCGATGCCGTGCGCACCATGGTGCTCGATGGTGTGGCGCCGAACGAGCTGATTCTTGGCGAGGACTTTGCCGTGAACCTCGATGCGGCACTGAAAGCGCAATTCGCCCGCTGCGCCGCCGACAAGGCATGCAGCGCTCGCTTTACCGATCCGTATCAGACGCTGTATCAACTGCGCGACGCGCTGCGCGCCAATCCGCACAAGGTGACCTTCCGCGATCCGCAGAACTATTCGTCGGTTCAGCGGGTACTGAGCGAACACTCGCTGGCCACCGTCGTGCGCATGTTCGCCTATTCGCCGGAAACGGCCGCGCTGTTGCCGCTGTCGATCGATGCCGCCGCTCGCGGCGATGTGGGGCCGCTGCTGGGGCAGGCCAAACTGCTTACCGGCGATCTGGGCGATACGATGGACGGCGGCATGCAGTATTCGGTGATCTGCTCCGAGGACGCGGACCTGCTGAAGCCACGTCCGCAGGATGCCGACACGATTCTCGGCGACACGATGATCGAAGCGTTCCGCGCCGCATGTTCCATCTGGCCGCACGGTCGGCGGCCCGCCGATTTCCACGAGCCGCTGCGCAGCGACGTGCCGACGCTGCTGATGTCGGGCGAGTTCGATCCGGTGACGCCACCGCGTTACGGCGATCAGGTAGCGAAGGGCCTCGTCAATGCGAAGCATGTCGTCCTGAAAGGCCAGGGACATAACGTGATCGCTCGCGGCTGCATGCCGCGCGTGCTCGACAATTTCATCGACAAGGCGCAGCCGGCGAGCCTCGATACCTCGTGCCTGGACCGGATGGGACCGATCCCCGTCTTCGTCGGATTCAACGGAGCGACGCCATGATCGAAGTAAGAGACCTGCATAAGGCATTCGGCGACGTACGCGCCGTCAACGGCGTCAGCTTTCAGGCCCGCGATGGCGAGATCACCGGCCTTCTCGGACCGAACGGTGCCGGCAAGACCACGACGTTGCGCATGCTCTATACGCTGATGCATCCCGACAGCGGCCAGGTCCTGGTCGATGGTATCGACGCATCGGTCGATCCCCAGGCGGTGCGCAGGCAGCTTGGCGTGCTTCCCGATGCGCGTGGTCTCTACAAGCGACTGACCGCCAGCGAGAATATCGATTACTTCGCGCGCCTTCACGGAATGCCCGAGGCATTGCTGGCAACACGCCGTAAAGCACTGATCGCCGCGCTGGAAATGGACGACATCGCCGACCGGCGCACGGAGGGTTTCTCGCAGGGGCAGCGCGTGAAAACCGCGATTGCCCGCGCACTGGTTCACGATCCGCGCAATGTACTGCTGGACGAACCGACCAACGGTCTGGATGTCATGGCGACGCGCGCGATGCGCCGCTTCATGCGGCAACTGAAAGACGAGGGGCGTTGCGTGCTGTTTTCCAGCCACATCATGCAAGAAGTCGCGGCGCTGTGCGATCGCATCGTCGTTATCGCGCACGGTCGCGTCGTGGCCGACGAAACACCCGACGCGCTGCGCGAGCAGACGGGAGAGGCGAACCTCGAAGATGCTTTCGTGAAAATCATCGGTACCGACGAAGGCCTTGCCGCATGAGCCCCGCCTTCGTCGTTTTCCTCAAGGAAGTCCGCGAAAACCTGCGCGATCGGCGCACGTTGATCAACGCGCTGATTACCGGACCGTTACTTGGGCCGGTGATGTTCATCATGCTGATGAATGTGATGGTCAATCGCGAGCTGGCCAAGGCCGACAAGCCCATCGCGGTTCCCGTGATCGGCGCCGAGCTGGCGCCGAATCTGATCGGTGCGCTGAAGTCCGCGGGTATCGACGCGTTGCCGGCGCTGGCGGACGCGGAAGCTGCCGTGCACGATCAGCGTACCGATATCGTCATCCGTATCGCGCCCGATTACGCCGAAGCCTGGAACAAAGGGCAGGCGGTGCAGGTGGAGCTGATCTACGATTCCTCGCGCCGGGACGCCTCGACACCCGTGCAGCGCGTGCGTTCGGTGGTGGAGAGTTACGGGCGGAGAGAAGGCGCGATGCGCCTGATCGCACGTGGACTGGCACCGATTACCGCATGGCCCGTGCAGGTCGCGGACCGCGATCAGGCGACATCGCAGTCGCGTTCGGCGCTTATGTTCTCGTTCCTGCCGTACTTCTTCGTGCTTACGGTGTTCCTTGGCGGCATGTATCTGGCGATCGACCTCACTGCCGGCGAGCGCGAACGGCAATCGCTGGAGCCGCTGTTCGTCAATCCCGTCGCGCGCTGGAAGATACTGGCCGGCAAGCTCGCCGCGATCTGTTCGTTCTCGACGGTGAGCCTGCTGCTCAGCGTCGCGGCGTTTGCTACGGCACCGCTGTTTATTCCCACCGAGAAACTTGGCATCGCGCTCGATCTCGGGTTCCGCTTCGCCGCGCATGTCGTCCTGTTGATGCTGCCGTTGATCGTGTTGCTGGCCGCATTGCAGTCGCTGGTGGCGGCGTTCGCGAAGAGCTATCGGGAAGCGCAGACGTATCAGTCGATCCTGATGATTATTCCGGTGCTGCCCAGCGCGCTGCTTTCGGTGATACCGGTGAAGGCCGAGTCGTGGATGTATGCGGTGCCGTTGCTCGGGCAGAACCTTGGCATCGTGCAATTGCTGCGCGGCGACGGGGTGACCGGCGAGCAGGTGATGCTGTGTCTTGCTGGCGGTTTCGCGGCTGCGGCGATCGCGGTAGTGGCGACGGCGTATCTGTATCGGTCGGAGCGGTTGGCGATTTCGGGGTAATCCAACCACCTCACTGTTATTCCCGCGCAGGGAGGAACCCAGTGCGGTGCAACGGGTTTTGCGACGAAGCTTGTTCACGCTTTTAAAGCGCGATCGTGCACGTCAACGCATCCTGCGCGTGGTCGCCCTGGGCCCCTGCCTGCGCAGGGGCGACGGTGAGGGGAATAGGGTGTTGTCTATTCCTTCCAGCGCAGATCCACCCCAACCAGGAACGTCCTCCCCGGCGCCGGCTCGTAATACCGGCCATTGCCGTCGTTGACGATGACCGAGCCGATCGTGTGCCGGTCGGCGATATTGTCGACGCGTGCGAAGGTGTCGATACGCCAGCGGCCGCGTTCCGTGATGTAGCCGCCGGACAGTCCGAACACCGCATAGCCCGGCGCCGATTCGGTGCCCAGGTCGTTGACCGACGTGGCGCCCATGGCATTGGCATCGATGCCTGCCTGCCAGCCGCGCTCAGCGCCGTAACGAAGCGCGGCGTAGCCATTCGAACGCGGAACGCCGGGGATGCGCGTTCCCGCGGCAACCGGTGTATCCGGCGCGGCGCAGCCGGCCGATACGCAGGTGAGGAAGGGGCTGCGGAAGGTGGCTTGCAGATGTGTATAGGCCAGCACGAGTTTCAGGTTGCTCGCGAGTGTCGTATCCAGCGAGGCTTCGACGCCTTGCCGGCGCGAGCGAGCGATGTTCTGGTACGTCGTTCGGCCCCCGAGATTGGTGGCGACGGCCAGTTCGTCGCGACTATCGGCGCGGAACAGCGCGATCTCGGCATGCGTGCCATCGCGCGGCTGGAGCTTAAGTCCCACTTCCGCGTTCCGGCTGTGCGACGGGCGCAGGTCGAACGCCAGGCCGGCGCCACGGTCGGCACGATAGCCCAGTTCCGAGAAGGTCGGCGTTTCGAAGCCTTTGCCCCAGTTGGCATACAGGTGCGCGATCGGGGCGATGCGATAGAGCACGCCGAGTACCGGACTGGTCGCGCTGTACTCGACGCGGCCGCTATCGTCGGGATTGCCCTTGGCGATGAAGCGATCCTTCGAGCCGAATTTCACCGTGCTATGGCGCACGCCACCCATCAGCGTCCAGTCGTCCGCCACGCGCCACGTGGCCTGAGCGTACTGGTCGAAGTCGTAGACGCGGTCGATTTCGTCGCGGCGAAGCAGGCCGCGCACGCCCAGCGTGTCGCCTACGAAGTTGTTATAGCCCTGACGATGCTGATTCTGGTTGTCATAGGCAACACCAGTCGCCAGTTCGAACGGTCGGCCGGCGAGCTGGTCGCTATACACCCAGCGCGCATCGCCACCGCCGTATTCGTTGCCCAGGTCGACCACGCCGCCGGAATTGCCGGGTTGCGAAAGCTGCGTGGCTTTCGGGATCGACAGATACTGCGTGACGCTGCGTTGCCCGTAATAACCCATGACACGGAAGCTGTTGGCGTCGCTCACCCGCTGCTCGTAGATCAGGCCGGCCTGTTGCTGGTCGACGGATTTACGCGTGTTGTAGGTGTCCGCGACGCTGGCCACCTGACGCGGATTGGCCTGGTACTGCGCGCGCGTCAGGCCGAGCGGATCCTGCGCATCGGGTACGTCGAGGGCATTGAGTACGAGGGTCAGCTTGCGATCGTCGTCGATTTGCCAGCCGAGTTTGGCGTTGCCCGACTCGCGGCGCGCGGCACTGTGATCGCGGTAGCCACTGGTGCGGAAGTGGCTGACGTCGACGTTGTAATCGATGGGGCCTTCCACGCCGCGCGCATTCGCCGAGACGCGGATGTTGCCGTTGCTTCCGCCAGCGACGCCCAGACGCACCTCGGGCGGTTCGGTCCCGTCGGCGGTGAACAACTGGATCACGCCACCGGATGCGTTGCCATACAGCGCGGAGAACGGCCCACGCAGCACTTCGACGCGGTCGGCCGAATCGAGATTGAAGTGCGATACCTGGCCCTGTCCGTCGGGCATGCTCGCCGGTATGCCGTCGGTATACAGGCGCACGCCGCGTATGCCGAACGTGCTGCGTGCGCCGAAGCCGCGAATGGATATCTGGGTGTCCTGCGCGTAGTTCTGCCGGTCGCGCGCCACGACACCCGGAATCGACTGGAGCCGTTCGGACAGGTTGACGTCGAGCGTGCCGTCCGGCGGTGTCGCCACGACATCGATTGCTGCGGCGACGTCGAAGGGCTCCTGCGCGGTACGCGTCGCGGTAACGACGACGGGCGCAAGGTTCGTGCGTGCCGGCCGGGCATCCTGGGCGAAAACCGATGCGGCCAAGGCGGCCACACCGCAGGCGACCAGCGGGCGGACGGGGGAGTGGGACATGCGAAATCCAGTAGCGCTTAAGCTCAATGCGCATAGTGTCGCCGGTCGGGGCGGGTGCGGCCAGTGAAGAGCGCTTCACCATGCTAGCCTTTCGCCCTACCTTCCCTACGCATCGATGCCCATGTACAAGACTGCCCTCGCACTCGCTTGTCTGCTCTCTCTTTCCGCATGCGCCAAGACGGCGTCGACGGACGGTCAGGCCAATGCCGCCGCCGACCAGCCGGGCGCCGCCGTACCGCCGACCACGGCGGGGCAGTTGGCGGGTGGCGAGCTCGATCGCGTGCTGGCCGGCAAGTGGCGCTCGCCGGAGAACAGCGCGCGCGACGTGTATCGCCATCCGCGCGAAACGCTGCAATTCTTCGGTTTGCGTCCCGACATGACGGTGATCGAGATTGCGCCCGGTGGCGGCTGGTACTCGGAAGTGCTTGCGCCGTTCCTCAAGGAGAACGGCCGCTATATCGCCGCGGTGCAGGCATCGAGCAAGGTGGAAACGTCGTTGAAGGCGAAGTTCGACGGCGATCCGGCGGAGTACTCGAAGGCCGAAATCGTCGCGTTCGATCCGAAGGCGCCGACGTTCGGTCCGGCGGGTTCGGCCGATATGGTGCTGACGTTCCGCAACGTGCATAACTGGGTGGAAGCCGATACGGCCAGTGTCATGTTCAAGGGATTTTTCGCGGCCCTGAAGCCTGGCGGTGTGCTTGGCGTGGTGGATCATCGGTCCGCCGACGACGCGACGCTGGCCAGCGTCAAGGAGTCGGGCTATCTCCCCATGGATTACGTGATCGGCCTTGCGACCGACGCCGGCTTCAAGTTCGACGACAAGAGCGAGATCAACGCCAATCCGAAGGACACCAAGAACTATCCGAAGGGTGTGTGGACCCTGCCGCCGACCTATCAGCTGGGCGACCAGGACAAGGCTAAATACCGCGAAATCGGCGAATCCGATCGCATGACGCTGCGCTTCGTGAAGCCCGCCACGACGCCTTGATCCGTGCTGATCGCGCTCAACAAACCCTTCGGCGTACTCTGTCAGTTCAGCGGCGTCGATGGGCGTCGCACGCTGGCTGAATTCGTGCGGAAGAAGGACGTCTATCCGGCCGGACGGCTGGATTACGACAGCGAAGGGATGCTGCTTCTCACCGACGATGGTGGACTGGCGCATCGGCTCACGGACCCGAAACACAAGCAACCAAAAACCTATGTCGTGCAGGTCGAGGGCATCCCCGATGACGACGCGCTGGAGCGGCTCCGGCGTGGCGTCATGTTGAACGACGGCATGACGCTGCCCGTGGGTGTCGAAGCGTTATCGTCCGAGCCGGACTGGCTGTGGCCGCGCGATCCGCCTGTCCGGTTTCGAAAAACGGTGCCTACGTCGTGGCTGCGCATGACGTTGCGCGAGGGACGTAACCGGCAGGTCCGGCGTATGACGGCGGCGGTAGGATTGCCGACGCTGCGGTTGGTACGCGAAGAGGTTGGTGGCTATGCGCTGGATGGTCTGGCGCCGGGCGAGACGAGAGTACTGGAAGCAAGGGCGACGCCGAGACGCCCCTGATTTTTTGTAGGAGCCCGCAAGCGGGTTCCTACACGGAGCAGGCGGTTCAGATACCGAAAAAAGCCTTCGCCGTGCGCGTCGTTGCCTCGCTTAGCGCCTCGACCGATTCGCCGCGATCTTTTGCTACCTCGTCGCGGATGTGCGCCAGGTACATGGGCTCGTTCCTGCGATGCTTCGGCTGGGGCCGCACCGTGCGTGGCAGCAGGTACGGCGCGTCCGTTTCCAACATCAGCCGGTTCGCCGGAATATCGCGCACGAATTCACGCAGATGGTTGCCGCGACGCTCGTCGCAGATCCAGCCCGTGATGCCGATATGGCAGTCCAGTGCGAGGTAATCGAGCATGGCCTCGCGCGTGTCGGTGAAGCAATGGACTACCGCTGCGGGGAGGCGGTCGCGATAGCGCGCGAGTAACGCGATGAAATCGTCATGCGCATCGCGCTGGTGCAAGAAGACCGGCATGCCGAGGTCGACGGCAATTTGTAACTGCCGCTCGAAGACAGCGCGCTGGACGTCGGGCGGCGAGTAGTTGCGGTGGTAATCCAGTCCCGTTTCGCCGACCGCGCGCACCTCCGGTTCGTGGGCCAGTGTCCGTAGCAGGGCATCGACCTCGTCGTCGTAGTCGATGGCGTGGTGCGGGTGTATGCCCGCCGTCGCGAACAAGCGTCCTCCCGATGCACGGGCGAGCGTCAGCGCGTGCTCGCTGCCTTCCTTCGACGCACCCGTAATCACCATTTTGCCAACGCCGTGCGCGGTGGCGCGGGCGAGTACGTCGTCAAAATCGTGACGAAAAGATTCGTGGGTGAGATTGGCGCCGATGTCGATCAAGTCCATGTTTTCTTTCGCTTTGTAACGATGGTTTGAATGGGGTGGGGCACGTTGTGGAGGTCTGCATCTGTTTGAAAATACGAGAAATTATCTCTCGTATTGCATTCCATTGGCACCCGTCTCGATGCATCGAAAATTCATGCGTCAAACGATTGACTCGCAAGTTCATGCGCTGTTAGGTTCCATGACGACGTCAATTTATTGACGTCGCAAGCAGGGGAACGGGAGCTCCGGGGGGAGCGCTTCCATCGATGACGTCCAGGAAGGATGCAAGGGGGTACCGACCGGTCTCCGGTCGCCGCAGCGATGCCACTGAAGGAGTAGTGCGAATGGTAGATCGTCTTTATCCGGGGAAGTGTCGTTCCTTCCTCATGCCGGGCATTTCCTTGCCCGTCGCGGGCGTATCCGATTGCGCCAGACCATGTCGGGCTACACGCCCAGCTGGTCTACATCCGATGGCGGATACCCGCTGTCGTCGCTAGCTGAGACCGTAAGAAAGAGCGAGGTACGCACGGTTTTACGACCAGTGCAGCCACCCGCTCCGGAATCAGGGCACTCGTAATTCGGCAACGCCACGAGTTTTCGTCGGTGAAGGGGGGCCTTCGCCGGCCGGCGCGCAGGGAGGGGTCCCGGCGCCACATCATGGGAGAAAGCTTCATGACTTCACGATCACTGGCACAGGCCGCAGGCCTCGTGCTGACGGGCATCTTCACCGTAGCTGGCAGCGCATACGCGGCCGATACGCCGCAGGCCGCCCAGCAAACAGTCACCTTGCAGGGCGTCCAGGTAGCCATCGATCCGGCAACGGGCCGTTTGCGTGAGCCGACCGCCGCCGAGCGTGCGGCACTTTCTCAGGCCGTCGGCGCCAGGGCATTGCAGCAAAGTGCCTTCGTCGGTCAGCCGCTCGACGAGGTCGAGGCGCGTTCCACGTTCAAGAAGGTTCAGTTCCGCAACGGTGCGAGCGCCACGTCGGTGAAGGTGCCGGCGAGCCTGATGAGCAGTGTCGTGGCCGAGCGTTTGCCCGACGGCAGCCTTGCCATCCATCACGACGACGGCCAGACGCCGTCGAGCTCGAAGGCACCGGAGGTGACGCGATGATCCGCCGTACGCTGCTGTTTACCGCGCTTGCCGCGGTGGGAATGTTCGGCACCATCGCTACCGCGTCGGCCGCCGAAATCAAGATCGTCAACCAGGACACCGGTACGGGCAAGGGTCTCGACGATCCGACTCCCGCGGTGCCGGTGGGCGGCAATCCGGGGACGACGCGCGGCAAACAGGCGTTGATCGTCTATCAGTTCGCCGCCGATATCTGGGGTGCCGTCCTGAAAAGCGACGTGCCGATCGTCAACAACGCGACGTTCAAAAAGCTGTCCTGCGACGCGACGTCGGGCGTGCTCGGTTCGTCGGGTACGGTCAGCATCTTCACCTTCGACGCGGCCAATCTGCCGGCAGGCGCGGTGGCCAATACCTGGTATCACTCCGCTCTGACCGACGCACTCGCGCACGAAGACGGCGCGCCCGGCACCGCCGATATCCAGAGCCAGTTCAACGGCGCTCTCGGTACGCCGGGTTGTCTCGAGGGTTCGTCGTGGTACTTCGGTCTCGACGGCAAAACGCCCGCGGGCTCGATCAACTTCCTCAATGTCGTGCTCCACGAAATGGCGCATGGCCTGGGCTTCTCCGGCTTCGGCAGCCTGACGACCGGTCAGGGTTATCCGGACAGCAACGGCGTTCCGCATCCGGATATCTATTCGACCTTCGTTTACTCCGACACGCAGCAGAAGAAGTGGTACGACCTGACCGACGCGCAGCGCGTTACCGCCGCACTGGACGACGGCAAACTCGTATTCAGCGGCGCAACGGTAAAAGCCGAAGCACCGCTGGCACTGACCACGCCGCAAGTGTTCCGCGTTTCCGCACCGGCTGGCGCCGCGGGCGATTACGGCTTCTCGCAGGCGGCTTTCGGGCCGACCGCGACGTCGTCGAATCTCACCGGTAGCGTCGTCAGGGCGCAGAGCGGCGCCGATTCGCTCGGCTGCGTCGCGCTTACCAATGCGGCCGACGTAGCGGGAAAGATCGCCATTATCGATCGCGGTACCTGCGACTTCACGGTGAAGACGCTTAACGCACAGTCCGCTGGCGCCAGTGGCGTAATCATCGCGAACAACCAGGCGGGTGCCATCACCCCGGGCGGAACGCCCGCATCGCCGGTGACCATTCCGGTCATCGCGGTAAGCCAGGTGGACGGCAATACGCTGAAGGCGAACCTGACCGGTCTGACCGGCGCGGTTGCACTGGGTTCCGGTCTTGCCGGCGCCGATGCGGCCGGCAACGTACTGATCTATGCCCCGACCGTACTCGCACAGGGTTCGTCGTTCTCGCATTACGACACGCGTCTGACGCCGAACGCGATCATGGAATACGCGATCAGCCAGGATCTCGTAGGCCAGATCGATGTCGACCTGACACCGGCACTGTTCAAGGACATCGGCTGGGGCCTCAACACCACGACGCAGAAGTTGCTTACCTGCGACACGGGTATTCCGACCCTGGTGCCGGGTGGCGTGATCGTCGGCGCCAATGTGATCTCGAACGCGAAGGTGCTCGCGGGTGCCGCGGCTTCCGTGGGCGACTACCGCACGGCTATCGCCAGCTATGCCTCGCAGCTTGCGACCGATGGTCTCATCACCGCGGCACAGGCCAGCAGCCTCAACGCTTGCCTTTCCAGCGCCGAAACGCAGAAGCAGTTCGACGCGTGGGGCACCGGTGGCAGCAATCCGGGTACGCCCGCGATCGTGCTTGCCAACGGCGTAGCGCTGGCGGGTCAGAACGGCGCGGCGGGTAGTTCGGTGCTCTACAAGATCGCCGTTCCGGCGGGCGCGAAGAACCTTTCGTTCCGCACATTCGGCGGTTCGACCGGCGACGTGACCCTGTACGTCAAGGCGGATGCCGAGCCGACCACGACCGCTTACGACTTCGTGTCGCAGCGTCCGGGCAATACCGAAGCGGTGACGATCGCCGCGCCGAGGGCGGCAGCCACGTATTACCTGAAGGTAAGCGCGGGAACGAAGGCGTTCTCGGGTGTTTCCGTGTACGCGGGTTATACGCAGTAACTGGCTGAAAGAAGAAGTCCCGGTTCGCCGGGACTTCTTTCAAGGGGCCCGCGCAGCGCGGGCAGGGGAAGACAAATATCGACGTATGGACGGCCGAACGGGTCAATGCCCGGCGGCCGCGTGAATTCCGGTACGCCGCGTATGGGCGACGTACGTACAGCACGCAGTCCGGTGGCGCCTCAGGCGCCGTCACTCATTCGCTCAGACGCGGTTTCCGTGGGAGGAAAGTCTGTGAACACCATTTACAGCAAGGTTTGGAACAAGTCGCTCGGCATGCTGGTCGTTGCCTCGGAGCTAGCTCGTGCGAACGGCAAGGGCGGGAGTGCCCGGCGCGTTCGTGCATCGATGATGGTGCTGCCGCTGGCAGCCGGCGCACTGCTGGCGCTGGGCAGCGTACCCGCACAGGCGGGCACGATCTGCGCGGGCGATTTTTCCGGCCTGGCGCCCGTGGCGAAGGGCGATTCGGCATTTGCATGCGGTGTATCGGCGCGTGCCTCCGGCGCGTACAGCACGGCCGTGGGAACCATGAGCCGCGCGACGGGTAGCGCGAGCGCGGCATTCGGTCAGGACGCGGCGGCGACGAAGGACTATGCGACGGCCGTGGGTCAGAGCAGCCGCGCGACGGGCCTGCAGGCGACTGCGCTGGGTCAGGACGCCGTGGCAAGCCAGACATCGGCCATCGCGATCGGTCAGGGCAGCCGCGCGAGTGGTGTTCAGAGCAGCGCATTGGGTACCGGCGCACGCGCGACCGGCGCGACGTCGACGGCGGTTGGCGACAGCAGCCGCGCGACCGGCAATGCCAGTACGGCCGTGGGTCAGGGCAGTCGTGCAACGGGCGACGACAGCACGGCCCTTGGGCAGAACGCCAAAGCGACGGCGGATAACGCCGTAGCGATCGGTGCGGGCTCCGTGGCGAATCGGGCGGACAGCGTTTCCGTCGGCAAGACGGGCGCGGAACGGCAGATCACGAACGTTGCTGCCGGTACGACCGCTACCGATGCGGTGAACAAGGCGCAGCTCGATAAGCTGGCTGGCAGCGTTGCCGATGCCAGTCATTACTTCAAAGCCAATGGCCTGAGCGACGGCAGCGACAACGCGCAGGCCGATGGCAACCTGGCCACCGCGGCAGGCTCGAGCGCGTTCGCGCATGGCACCGGTGCGACGGCGTACGGCAGTGGCGCGACGGCATTCGGCAATCAATCGACGGCCACCGGTTTCAACAGCACGGCGCAAGGCGTGCAGAGTTCGGCGTATGGCGCGGGGGCGAGTGCGTCGGCGAATGGCGCGACAGCCATCGGCGGCCAGGCGGTGGACGCGAATGGCAAACCGCTGATTACGTACAGCGCGACGGGCGAAGCGGTCGGTCCGGCCAGCGCATCCGGCCTGTCGTCGACGGCGGTGGGCGCAAGCGCGCAGGCGGCGGGGCAGTTCGGTACGGCGCTCGGTACGGCTGCCTTTGCCGCTGGCGAGCAGTCGACGGCAGCGGGTTTCCTCGCCGAGGCCTCTGGCGCGGGTGCGACCGCGACGGGTAGCCAGGCTTATGCGGCGGGCGATCTGTCGCTGGCATCGGGTTATCAGGCAGCGGCGTACAGCGCGGGTGCGGTCGCCATCGGCGGCGGTGCGAGCGCGGCGGGTGCGAACAGCATCGCCATCGGCAATCTCGCCGAAACGGGCTTCAGTTTGTTCGGTCTGGAAAGTGCGAACGCGGTCGCGGTCGGTGCGGGCAGTTGGGTACTGGGTAATAACAGTACGTCGATCGGCGCGAATGCATGGACGATTGCCAATAACTCGGTCGCGATCGGTGCGGATTCGTACAACACCCGCGACAACACCGTGTCGGTTGGCGATGTCGGGAAAGAGCGGCAGATCACGAATGTCGCGGCCGGTACGGAAGGCACCGATGCGGTGAACAAGAACCAGCTCGATGCGGTATCGGGCAGCGTGGCGGATGCCAGCCATTACTTCAAAGCCAATGGTCTGAGCGATGGCAGCGACGACGCACAGGCGTTGGGCCAGTACGCCACGGCGGTGGGTTCGTCGGCGTTCGCGGCGGCGCAGGGTGCGACAGCACTGGGTAGCGGTGCGATTGCGTTGGGCGCGAATGCCACGGCGACGGGTACCAACAGTGTTGCGGATGGCATCAACAGTTCGGCGTACGGTGCGAGCGCGCAGGCGCATGGCCCGGGCAGCGTCGCGGTCGGTAGCGTGGCGGTCGACGAGAACGGCAATCCGCTGATCACCAGTGGCGGCGTGCCGGTGGAAACCGGTGCGACGAGTGCGGGCGTTGGCGGTACGGCGGTCGGTGCGAGTGCGCAGGCGAAAGGCTTCGCGGCATCGTCGTTCGGTGTGGGTGCGAACGCAGCGGGTAGCCAGTCGTTGGCGCTCGGCGCGGTCGCCAACGCGACAGGCAGCCTGTCGACGGCGGTCGGTACGCAGAGTACCGCGGCCGGTGCGAGCAGCGTCGCGGTGGGCGAAAGTGCACAAGCGACCGGGGACGAAAGCGTGGCGGTCGGCGGCTCGACGTTCTTCGGCTTCATTCCCGCACAAGCGACGGGACTGGGTGCATCGGCCTTCGGTGCCGGCGCCTGGGCGACGGCGGACTATGCGACGGGTCTTGGCTGGAACAGCTATGCCGATGGCATCAACAGCACGGCGGTGGGCGCCTCGGCATTTGCGTTGGCGGATAACAGTACGGCGCTGGGTGCGAACTCCACTGCCAACGCCGTCGACTCGGTTGCTATCGGTGCGAACTCGATCAACAACCGGGCGAACACGGTGTCGGTCGGTGCAGCCGGTAACGAGCGGCAGATCACGAATGTCGCGGATGGCACGGAAGGTACCGATGCCGTGAATAAAAATCAGCTCGATGCGGTGTCGAGTAGCGTTGCGGATGCGAGCCATTACTTCAAGGCCAACGGTCTGAGCGATGGCACCGACAATGCGCAGGCCGATGGCGATCTCGCGACGGCGGCGGGATCGAGCGCATTCGCGCATGGCACCGGCGCGACGGCGTACGGCAGTGGCGCAACGGCATTCGGCAGTCAGTCGACGGCCACCGGCTTTAACAGCACGGCGCAAGGCGTGCAGAGTTCGGCCTATGGCGCGGGTGCGAGTGCATCGGCGAACGGCGCGACGGCCATCGGCGGTCAGGCCGTCGATGAAAATGGCAAGCCGCTGATTACATACAGTTCGACCGGTGAGGCGGTGGGTCCAGCCAATGCGTCCGGCCTGTCGTCGACGGCGGTGGGCGCAAGCGCGCAGGCGGCGGGAAAGTTTGGTACGGCGCTTGGCACGGCGGCATTCGCCGCGGGTGAGCAATCGACGTCGGCCGGTTATCTTTCCGAGGCATCCGGCGCAGGTTCGACGGCACTTGGCGGTCAGTCCTATGCGGCCGGCGCAGTGTCGCTCGCTGCGGGTTATCGGTCGGCGGCGTATAGCGGCGGAGCGGTGGCGTTGGGTACGGGTTCGAGTGCTTCGGGCACCAACAGCGTGGCTATCGGCAATGGCGCGGAAACGGGGTTTGCCGGACTTGGTATCGAGAGTGCGAACTCGGTGGCGCTGGGTTCGGGAGCCTGGGCGTTCGGCGACAACAGTACGGCACTGGGTGCCGGTTCGCTGGTGGCATCGAATAATGC
The DNA here is from genome assembly GCF_057834065.1 of Luteibacter sp. GL_149. Lineage (NCBI taxonomy): Bacteria > Pseudomonadati > Pseudomonadota > Gammaproteobacteria > Lysobacterales > Rhodanobacteraceae > Luteibacter > Luteibacter sp. GL_149. Next base: position 4,212,283 of record NZ_CM174395.1, on the reverse strand, counting down.
CGTGGCGATCGGCGCGAATTCGTTTACCAGTCGCGACAACACGGTATCGGTCGGCGATGTGGGTAACGAGCGGCAGATCACGAATGTCGCGGCCGGTACGGAAGGCACCGATGCGGTGAACAAGAACCAGCTCGATGCGGTATCGGGCAGCGTCGCGGATGCCAGCCATTACTTCAAAGCCAATGGTCTGAGCGATGGCAGCGACGACGCACAGGCGTTGGGTCAGTACGCCACGGCGGTGGGTTCGGCGGCGTTCGCGGCGGCGCAGGGTGCGACAGCACTGGGTAGCGGTGCGATTGCGTTGGGCATGAATGCCACGGCGACGGGTACCAACAGTGTTGCGGATGGCATCAACAGTTCGGCGTACGGTGCGAGCGCGCAGGCGCATGGCCCCGGCAGCGTCGCGGTCGGTAGCGTGGCGGTCGACGAGAACGGCAATCCGCTGATCACCAGTGGCGGCGTGCCGGTGGAAACCGGTGCGACGAGTGCGGGCGTTGGCGGTACGGCGGTCGGTGCGAGTGCGCAGGCGGAAGGTTTCGCGGCATCGTCGTTCGGTGTGGGTGCGAACGCAGCGGGTAGCCAGTCGTTGGCGCTCGGTGCGGTCGCCAACGCGACAGGCAGCCTGTCGACGGCCGTCGGCACGCAGAGTACCGCGGCCGGTGCGAGCAGCGTCGCGGTGGGCGAAAGTGCACAAGCGACCGGCGACGAAAGCGTGGCGGTCGGCGGCTCGACGTTCTTCGGCTTCATTCCCGCACAAGCGACAGGGCTGGGTGCATCGGCCTTCGGTGCCGGTGCCTGGGCGACGGCGGACTATGCGACGGGTCTTGGCTGGAACAGTTACGCCAGAGGTGTGAACAGCACGGCGGTCGGTGCGGCGTCATACGCCAAGGCGGACAACAGCACGGCGCTTGGCGCGAATGCGACGGCGAATGCCGTCGACTCGGTCGCTATCGGTGCGAACTCGGTCAACAACCGGGCGAACACGGTGTCGGTCGGCGATGTCGGCAGCGAGCGGCAGGTCACGAATGTCGCGGCCGGTACGGAAGGCACCGATGCGGTGAACAAGAACCAGCTCGATGCGGTATCGGGCAGCGTCGCGGATGCCAGCCATTACTTCAAGGCCAACGGTCTGAGCGATGGCAGCGACGACGCACAGGCGTTGGGTCAGTACGCAACGGCGGTGGGTTCGGCGGCATTCGCGGCGGCGCAGGGTGCGACAGCACTGGGTAGCGGTGCGATTGCGTTGGGCGTGAATGCCACGGCGACGGGTACCAACAGTGTTGCGGATGGCATCAACAGTTCGGCGTACGGTGCGAGCGCGCAGGCGCATGGCCCGGGCAGCGTCGCGGTCGGTAGCGTGGCGGTCGACGAGAACGGCAATCCGCTGATCACCAGTGGCGGCGTGCCGGTGGAAACCGGTGCGACGAGTGCGGGCGTTGGCGGTACGGCGGTCGGTGCGAGTGCGCAGGCGGAAGGTTTCGCGGCATCGTCGTTCGGTGTGGGTGCGAACGCAGCGGGTAGCCAGTCGTTGGCGCTCGGCGCGGTCGCCAACGCGACAGGCAGCCTGTCGACGGCGGTCGGCACGCAGAGTACCGCGGCTGGTGCGAGCAGCGTCGCGGTGGGCGAAAGTGCGCAGGCAACGGGCGCGGAAAGCATCGCGATCGGTGGGTCGTCCTTAGGGCTCTTCCCGGCCATGGCCAGCGGAGCCGGTGCGGTGGCACTGGGCGCGGGTTCGTGGGCTACGGGTGAGTACGCTTCGGCGGTCGGCTGGAACAGTACCGCTCGCGGCGCCTCCAGCGTGGCCTTCGGCGAAACGGCGTCGGCAAGCGATCTCGGTGCCAGTGCTATCGGCGCGCAGTCGAGCGCGGGCGGTGTGCAGTCGACGGCGGTCGGTGCGGGTGCGGCGACGGACGGCGATTTCGCGTCCGCCATCGGCAGCGGCAGTTATGCGGCTACCGCGAATGCAACCGCAGTCGGCGGCCTCGCCGTGGCATCGGGCGCGAACAGCACGTCCCTCGGATACCAGGCGGCGGCGAATGCAGCCAATTCGGTGGCGTTGGGTGCCAACTCGGTGACCACGCGAGCCAATACGGTGTCGGTCGGCGACGTCGGCAAGGAACGCCAGGTGACCAATGTCGCCGCCGGTACCACGGGTACCGACGCGGTCAACGTCGATCAGCTGAACAACCTTGCGGACCATGTCGGCGCCGCCAGCCGCTACGTTGCCGCTACCGGCGACGGTAACGACGATGCGGAGGTCAAGGGCAAGTATGCGACGGCGGTCGGCTCATCGGCCTTCGGTCTCGGGGATGGCACGACGGCCCTGGGTAGCGGTGCGACGGCGACGGCGAAGAATGCGACCGCCAGCGGTTTCAACGCGACGGCATTGGGAGCGAGTTCGACCGCTACCGGTGCGAAAGCGCAGGCGACGAAGGAATACGGTACGGCAAACGGTGCCGAAAGCCTGGCCAGCGGCGAGCAGTCGACCGCGGTCGGTGCGGTAAGCGTGGCGAGTGGCGATGGTGCGCTGGCGACGGGTGCATTGAGCGAAGCGTCGGGTGTCGAAGCGACGGCGAGCGGCTACTACGCCACTGCATCGGGAGAGGGCGCGACGGCTACCGGTGCGGAGAGCGTGGCCAGCGGAAAAGAATCGGTTGCCAACGGTCTTCTGGCTACCGCTTCCGCGAATCATGCCGTGGCGATCGGCGGCCTTTCAACGGCGTCGGCGGCAAACAGCACCGCGATCGGTTACGGCGCGACCGCGAATGCAGCCAACTCCGTCGCGATCGGCGCCAACTCGACCGTCAATCGCGCGAACACGGTCTCCGTGGGCAGCACCGGCAACGAGCGGCAGATTGCGAACGTGGCGGCCGGTACGCGTGCGACCGATGCCGTGAACGTGAAACAGCTGGGCGATGCGGTATCCGCCATGGATGCCGTTGCCGCCGGTGCGGCGAGCTATGGCGACGCGGTGGCCCAGGCTCTGGGCGGCGGCGCGACCATGGGAGCGACGGGTTTCATCGGACCGGTTTATCGGGCCCAGGGATCGTCGTATCACAGCATTGGCGACGCACTGGGTGCGCTGGACGGCGCGTTGACCAGCCTGAACGGTCGTGTGAATACGCTCGAGAACAGTCGCACTGGGGGTGGTGGAAGTGTCATTCCGCATGTGGAGCCGGCGGTCACTCCGCCTGTTGTAACGCCTGCAGCCGTGACGCCTGCGGCGATCGTCGAAGGCACCGGCAACGGCATCGCGATCGGTACCGGTAGCCATGCCAAGGATCCGGGCGATCTGGCTATCGGCAACAACGCCACGATCGGTGCGGATAACAGTACCGCCATAGGCACGAATGCGACCGTCACAGCTACTGCGACGAACGCGGTCGCTCTCGGTGCGGGCTCGGTCGCGGATCAGGCAAACACAGTGTCCGTGGGCACGTCCACGGCGCAGCGTCGTGTGGTCAATGTTGCGGCGGGCACGGCACCTACCGATGCCGCCAACGTGGGGCAGGTCGATCAGGCGCTGACGACGGCGAAGCAGTACGCGGACAACGGCGATGTGCAGACGCTCAATAGTGCCAAGGCGTATACCGATCAGAAGGTCGGCTCGATGGTCAGCGGTTCGTCGTTCGACCAGTTCAAGCGCGATACGGATAACCGGTTCACGCGTCTGGACGACAAGCTGAACAAGGTGGGGGCGATGGGTGCGGCGATGTCGCAGATGGCATTCAGTACCCAGGGCATTAATACGGATAACCGTATCGGCGTGGGCGTGGGCGGTTATCGGGGCCAGGCGGCGTTGTCCGTTGGGTACTCGCGTTCCCTCGCTCCCAACGCCAACGTCACCTTCGGTGCCGCCGTCAGTGGAAGTGAGAGTTCCGGTGGCGTGGGTGTAGGTATCGGCTGGTAAACGGGCCGGAATTCCCCTGGGGAATTTCGGGAAATCACGCAGGGCCGGCGCTGTGCGCCGGCCCTCGTTGTTTGAGTTGCGTCGCATTACCCGGAACAGTGGTCGCCGAGCGTGCCCGGTATGTGATAACAATGTGGGCCCGTACGTACAGGATTGTGCGGACGCAACCCCAACGATCGCACTGGATCTGGAGAACGCATGTCGGCGACGACCGCGCATAAGGACATGCTGACTGGCGAACCGGGCGAGGTCGAGATCTGCGCCTATCTGGTAGCGCGTGGGCGTCTTAAAGACAGCGACCTGACGCGTGCGCGCCGTCTGCACGAGGAAACGCCCGAAGGCACGTTGACCGCGCTGATGGCGCGGTTGGGTCTGGTGTCGGAGCGGGACCTGGCGGATGCCTGGTCCGAGCTGCTGGCGTTGCCGCTGCTGGCGGCGAAGGACGCGCCGGAGTTGCCGCCGGCGGACGTGGAGCTGTCGGTGCGGTTTCTGAAGCAGTACCACGTGGTCCCGGTGCGCGACGGCGAGGACGGGCTGGCCCTGCTGGTGGCCGATCCGGCCGACCCGTACCCGTTGCAGGCCGCGCGGCTGGCCTGGGGCCGCGAGGTGGGTCTGCGGGTGGGTCTGCGCTCGGAGATCGACGACCTGATCGAGCGCTATTACGGGCAGGGCCGGTCGGCGATGGGCAGCATCGTGGAGAGTCTGGACGGTAGCCAGGCGGTCGAGGACGATGTCGAGCACCTGCGCGACCTGGCCTCCGAGGCGCCGGTGATCCGGCTGGTCAACCTGATTTTGCAACGGGCGGTCGAGCAGCGCGCCTCGGACGTGCACATCGAGCCGTTCGAGAACCGGCTGAAGGTGCGCTACCGGATCGACGGGGTGCTGCACGAGGTGGAAGCGCCGCCGTCCAGTTCGACCGCGGCGGTGATTTCGCGGGTGAAGATCATGGCCCGGCTCAACATCGCCGAGCGGCGGCTGCCGCAGGACGGACGGATCCAGTTGCGGGTGCAGGGCAAGGAGCTGGACCTGCGCGTGTCGACGGTGCCGACCAGCTTCGGCGAGTCGGTGGTGATGCGTATCCTGGACCGCGAGTCGATCGTGTTCGACTTCGCCTCGCTGGGCTTTACCGAGCATTTCCAGTCGCGCTTCGTCGAGGTGCTGGACCGCCCGCACGGGATTCTGTTGGTGACCGGGCCGACCGGCTCGGGCAAGACGACGACGCTGTATACGGCGCTCTCGCAGATCAACACGCCGGACGTGAAGATCATCACGGTCGAGGACCCGGTGGAGTACCAGATCGAAGGGATCAACCAGATCCAGGTCAAGCCGCAGATCGGGCTGGACTTCGCCGGGGCGCTGCGCTCGATCGTGCGCCAGGACCCGGACGTGATCATGATCGGCGAGATGCGCGATCTGGAGACCTGCCGGATCGCGATCCAGTCGGCGCTGACCGGGCATCTGGTGCTCTCGACGTTGCATACGAACAGCGCCTCGGGCGGGATCACCCGGTTGCTGGACATGGGCGTGGAGGATTACCTCTTGGGCTCGACGGTGAACGGGATCCTGGCCCAGCGGCTGGTCCGCCGGCTGGACCCGGACACGGCGACGGCGTACGAGGCGTTGCCCGAGGTGATCGCGCAGTTCGAGCTGCACAAGTACACCGACGAGCGGCCGATCCGCTTGTGGAAGCCGGGGACCAGCGCGACCAACCCGAGCGGGTACCGCGGGCGGCGGGCGATCATGGAGTTTCTGGTGATGAGCGACCCTTTACGCCGGCTGGTGATGCAGCGGGCGGACGCGGGGGAGATCGAGCGTCAGGCGCGGGCCGAAGGGATGCGCACGATGTACGAGGACGGGCTGGCCAAGGCGGTCGCGGGGATCACCACGATCGAGGAGGTGCTGCGTGTTACGCAGGAGTCCTGACGGGAGGCCCTCGCCATGAGCCAGTTCCGCTACCGGGCGATCAGCGCGAGCGGCGAGGCGCTGAGCGGGCAGATGGACGCGCCCTCGCTGGCCGAGGTGATCGCGCGCTTGCAGGAGCAGGGGCATACGCCGCTCGACGCGGCGCCGGCCGAGGGCGACGGCAGCGCGAGCGGGCTGGCCGGGCTGTTCCGCAAGGGGCCGTTCACCGGCGACCAGCTGGCCCAGTTCACCCACCAGTTGGCGACCCTGCTCGGGGCCGGGCAGCCGCTGGACCGGGCGCTGGGGATCCTGCTCGACCTGCCCGAAGGCGAGCGGGCCAAACACCTGGTGGAGCGGATCCGCGACCGGGTCCGTGGCGGCACGACGCTGTCGCAGGCGCTGGACGAAGAGCACGGGGTGTTCCCGCGGCTGTACGTCAGCCTGGTCCGCGCCGGCGAAGCGGGCGGCTCGCTGGACGAGACCTTACGCCGGCTGGCCGAGTACCTGGAGCGTTCGCAGGCGCTGCGCGGGAGCATCGTCAACGCGCTGATCTACCCGGCCTTCCTGATGGTCGGGGTGCTCGGCTCGCTGGTGTTGCTGCTGGCCTACGTGGTCCCGCAGTTCGTGCCGATCTTCGCCGACATGCAGGTGCCGGTGCCGTGGATCACCTCGGCGGTGCTCGCCCTGGGCACGGCGATCTCGGACGGGTGGTGGGCGATGCTCGCGGCGATCGTCGGCACGGCGGTGTTCGTGCGCCTGCGCCTGCGCGACCCGGACGCGAAGCGGGCCTTCCACGCGCGGCTGCTGACGATGCGGGTGGCCGGACCGCTGCTGCTGAAGGTGGAGACCGCGCGGATCGCGCGGACCATCGGCACCCTATTGAAGAACGGCGTGCCGCTGCTCTCGGCGCTGACCATCGCCCGCCAGGTCACCGGCAACCGCGCGCTGGACGCGGCGCTGGCCCAGGCGGCCGAGCAGGTCAAGGGCGGGGCCGGGCTGGGCGTGGCCCTGGCCCAGGCCGAGCGCTTCCCGCGGCTGGCCCTGCAGATGGTCCAGGTCGGCGAGGAAGCCGGCGCGCTGGACAGCATGCTGCTGAAGGTGGCCGACACCTTCGACGTGGAGGCCAAGCGGGCGATCGACCGGCTGCTGGCCGCGCTGGTGCCGGCGCTGACCATCGTGATGACGGTGATGGTCGCGATCATCATGGCCGCGATCCTGCTGCCGTTGCTGAGCCTGACCAGCAACATCAATTAATCGCATCCTAAGGAGACCCCATGCGCGCGCAACCGACTTACCGTACCCGACTGGCCCGCGGCTTCACGCTGCTGGAAATGCTCGCCGTGATCGTGCTGATCGGGATCATCGGGGCGATCGTGGTGACCCAGGTGGGCAAGAACGTGGACAAGGGCAAGTACGGGGCGGGCAAGGCGCAGCTGACCACGCTGGGGCAGAAGATCGAGAACTACGCGCTGGACAACGGCACGCCGCCGGCGGCGCTGGACGACCTGATGGTCAAGCCGGCCGACGCGGGGAGCTGGCAGGGCCCGTACGCGAAGCCGTCGGACCTGAAGGACCCGTGGGGTCATCCGTTCGGGTACCGCTACCCGGGCGAGCACGGCAGCTTCGACCTGGTGTTTTACGGGCAGGACGGCAAGGCGGGCGGCGAGGGCTACTCGGCCGACGTCGGCAACTGGCAGTAACGGCACCGGCATGCGCGCGCGCGGCTTCACCCTGTTCGAGATGCTGGCGGTGATCCTGTTGATCGGGATCGCGGCGGCGGCGGTGTCGATCCCGGTGACCCAGGGGCTGGCCAGCGCGCGGGTGAGTGCGGCCAGCGGGGAGCTGGCCGCGGCGCTGCGCTGGACGCGGGCGCAGGCGATCGTGCGCGGGGAAAGTCTGGCGCTGGAAGTGGACACGGCCGGGGCGACCTACCGGGCCCCGGGCAAGCCGGCGGTGCGGCTGCCCAAGGGCATGACGCTGGCGTTGACCAGCGCGCAGGAAGACCGGGTGAATGCGACGACCGGACGGATCCGCTTCTTCCCCGACGGCAGCTCGACCGGCGGGCGGGTGACGCTGGGACGGGGCACCCGCGAATGGCACGTCAATGTCGGCTGGTTGACCGGGGCGGTGAGCGTGGTTGTCACGCAATGAATGTCCCGCGTTTCCGCGCAGCGCGCGGCTTCAGTCTGCTGGAAGTGATTGCCGCCATCGCGATTCTGGCGATTGCGTTCGCGGCATTGATGCAGGTCGCCGGGAGCTCGATGAGTCTCACGGCGCGCGCTGGCGAACGTACGCAGGCCGCGTTGCGCGCGCGTTCGATGCTCGACAGTGCCTTCGTGATGGAGCCCTTGCGGGAGGGCTCAAGCGAAGGACGTTTCGACGATACGTATCGGTGGCGTATGACGGTAACGCCCTGGCAGGCCGCTGCTTCCGGCAATGGCGTGCCGCAGGACGCGTCCCGTCGTTTGTATCGACTCGATCTCGATGTGCTCTGGGGTGGCGACAACAACGAGCGCAGTGCGCGCTTCAGCACGCTGCGCATGGGTGCGCCGCCGCCCGGAGGCCTGCCATGAAGCGTGTCCAGGGCTTTAGCCTGATGGAAGTGCTGGCGGCGCTCGCCTTGCTCACGATCGTACTGCTGGGCGTTTATTCCGGCGTGCGTACCGCGTCGCGCATCGTTCGCAGCGGCGATGCCGCGATCGAACGTATGGATGCGATCCGGTCGACGCAGGGATTCCTGCGCGCGGAACTGGCCCAGGCACTGAACGTCGGTTTCGATCGCAACGACGACGGCGACCCCATCGTTTTCAACGGCGATGCGAAGACACTTCGTTTCGTGGCGCCGCTGCCGGGCTATCTCGGCAAGCTGGGTCCGCAATTGCAGACCATCAGCCTCGTGGACGATGGCCATCGGACCCTTCGACTGGAAGCCAGTTTCGCGTTGTTGCCGCCCGATGGCGGCGAACCGAAAACGGTCGGCGAGCCCGAAGTCCTTCTGCGCGGCATTCGCCGTGGCGGGTTCGAGTATCGCGGTCTGGACGACCAGAACCAGCCGGGCGACTGGCAGGAAACATGGCCGGACGGTCGCCGGACGCCCTCGCTCGTACGGGTGTCCCTCGTACTCGACGGCGGTACGGCGTGGCCGACGATGGACGCCCCTTTGCGCATCGACCCTTCGGCGACCGGCGGTCCGAATTCATTGTCGCGCGGTCTGCGCGGTCAGGTGATCCGGTGATCCGCTCCTATCGCTCATCGCGCGGGGTCGCCTTGTTGATCGTGCTGTGGGGCTGCACGCTGCTTGCCATCATGCTCGGCGGATTCGCGATGCTGGCACGTACGGAAGGATTGCAGGCGCGTTACCAGTTTGCCCAGACGCAGGCGCACTACGCGGCGGAAGCGGGCATCGTGCGGGCAGTGCAGGCGCTGCAGGACCCGGACGCCAACGCACGCTGGATCGCCGACGGTCGCTCGTACACTTTTCCTTTCGACAACGCGACCGTGCACGTCAGCGTGACCGACGAGGACGGCAAGGTCGATCTGAATGCAGCGTCGGATCAGGTGCTGGTGGCGCTCTTCGTTGCCGCGGGCGTCGAAGAAGATCGCGCAAAGCGGTTGTCGGCCGCCGTGCAGGACTGGCGCAATCCGACCGAGGGATCGCTGCCCAATGGTGCGAAGAAGCCCCAGTACGAAGCGGCCGGATTGGACTACGGCCCGCGCAACGGTCCTTTCGCTACGGTAGAGGAAGTGCGGATGGTGCTTGGCATGGACCCGAAGACCTTCGCGACGATCGCCCCGGCGATCACGATCTGGTCGGGGCGCGAACGCCCCAATACCGCGCATGCTCCGCCACTCGCCCTGGCCGCCGTGCCGGGCCTCGGCCCCGATCAGGCCAGCGCGATCCTCGCGCAACGCAACGACACCACGGGCAGCGCGCTTGCCGGCGGCAACGGCGTCACCCATACGATTCGTGCGGAGGCCATTCTTACCGACCAGACGAGGTCTATCCTTACAGCGACGATCCGTCTGCGTGGGATAAGATCGGGAACTCAGCCCTACGCCGTATTGCGATGGCGCGAAGGAGACGGTGAATGACCGCAATGCAGGACGCCATCGGAGTTCCCCTGGAGCGATTGCGCCGCGTCTGGCGCACATCGCCTCTGCCGCCGTTTTTTGCATGGTGGGGCGGTGAACTGCACAAGCTCCTGCCTTCCCGCATACGGTCGTTGCTGGACGGAGGCGCCCACTGGTTCCTGCTGGAACGCGACGATCACGGCTGGTCGTTGCGGCGTGCCGGCGAAACGGATGCCCTGGTTCGTGTCGCCGACGACGATGCCGATGCGTTGCAGACGCGTGCGCTGATCGATGCGATGGCCGGTGTCGATCCCGCGGATCGGTATGTCGCACTGTGTCTGCCCGTCTCCGACGTGTTGCGTCGCCGTCTCGTGCTGCCATTGGCGGCGCGCGACAATCTGCGTCAGGTCGTCGGCTACGACGTCGACCGCCAGACGCCGTTCCGCTCCGACGACGTGCATTTCGGAGTTCGCGAACTTACCGGCCCGGCGCCCGAGGGGCGCTTCGTTGCGGAACTGGCCGCCGTGCCGCGCGCCCGGCTCGATCCGTTGCTGGACCGTCTTCAGGCACTGGGCATTCCGCTGGATCGTGTCGACGTCGTCGATGGCGCGGTGCGGGCGGGTGTCGATCTTCTTCCTCCGGGGCGGGCGACGCGGCGGCTCAATGCACGCGGACGAACGAATATCGCGTTGGCCGCCGCTTGTGTCCTGCTGGTCTTCGCATGCATGGCCGGGTGGCTGCACAACCGCGAATCGGCACTGGACGCCATGCGGGACCAGGTGGAATCCATGCGCGGCGACGCGCAGCGTGTCGCCGCCTTACGCCAGCGTCTTACCGACAGCGCCGGCGCATCGGGCTTTCTTACCCAGCGCAAGGCGGAAGTGCCCGCCGTGCTGCCGGTACTCAACGAACTTACCCATCGTCTGCCCGACGACACCTGGCTTGAACGCTTCACTCTCAACGCGAGCGGACAGATCGGTTTTCAGGGGCAGAGTCCGCAGGCCGCGCGACTCATCGATACCCTGAAGGGTGCCACCTATCTTGGCGAGCCGAGTTTCCAGGGCACGATTCAGACCGATCCGACGTCGGGCAAAGAGCGCTTCTATATGCAGGCACGCGCCCATGTGGTCAAGCCGGAGGTCGCCCGTGCGAATGAAGCCCGCTGAGTCGCGCGCCGCCGCCGTACTCCTGCTGATCGCCGTGATCGTCATCGCTTACTTCGTGCTGGTGCACTGGTGGTTTGTGTCGCCGCAACTGGCTATCGCCAACGAAATGGCCGACCTGCGCGACACGCAGCGCAGATATGCCACGGCGATCGCGGAACGTCCCGCGCTTCAGAAACGGCTTGCCGGACTTGCCCAGGGGCAGACCCAGAGCAGCGCTTTCCTGCCCGAGGACGATACCAACGCGGCGGCGGCTGGCCTGATGCAGCGCATCGTCGATGTCGCGGCCGCGCATCACGACGACGGCGCATGCGATGTCGTGCAGAAGCAGCCGGTGCCCAGTCAGGAAAAAGCGTCCGATCCCTACCGGAAGGTCACGGTCAATATCAGCCTGCGTTGCCACATGCAGCCGTTGGCGGCCGTGCTGCACGATATCGAGGAAGACTCGCCCTACCTGTTCATTGAAGACTTCAGCGTTTATCGCAATCCGGTGGCGGCGCGTTCCGGCGCGCCGGTGCCCATGGAAGTGCAGTTCACCGTATCGGGTTACATCCGTCAGGCGAACGCGCCCGCGCCGAAGGGGGCTTCGTGAACGCCGCCGCCCAACGTCGCCTGACGCCCGTACTGGCCCTGGTCGGTGCCGTTCTGGCCGTCGTTCTTGTCGTTTTTCTCGGCGGCCTGGGGCGCGGCGTGCACTGGGACGAGCCCCTGGCGGCATCCCCACCTCCGCCCGCACGCCCCGCGCCGATGCCGACGCCGGTTCCGCTGGCGACCTTCGCCGAAGTCTGGCAACGGCCGCTGTTCAATAACGATCGCAAGCCCGTACAGATTGCCGATGGCGACAGCGAGGCGAGCAACATCGGCGACCTCGAACTGACGGGCATCATCATGACGTCCGGTCTGCGAATGGCGCTGCTGCGCGATAAAGGCAAGGACGTTACGGTGCGCGTGCGCGAAGGTGGCGTACTGGAAGGGCACTGGACACTGGTGACGCTCGCGCCACGCAGCGCCACGTTCGATAACGGCGGCGAGCATCGCGAACTGACGTTGAAGGTGAGTGCGCCGGAGCCGCTGAAGGATGCGCCGCGCCGGGCCGATGCTCCTCCTGGCATTCCTCCGGGCATCCCGCCACCGCAACCGCCGGGTGGGACGCCTCCGCGCGTACAGCGTCCGGTTTCCAGTTCGTCGATGACGGGTCCGAACTTGCCCCGTCCGCGTCAGGACGATGCCGCGTTGCAGGATCAACGCGTCGAAGCATTGAAGGCCGCTGTGCAGAAGCGCAGGGCCGAGCAACAGCAACAGGCTGAATCCGCCAAGGAAGGAGTACGGTGAATCATGAATACGGGAATCCGGTTGGGAGGCGCGGCGCTTGCCGCGCTGTTGTCCGGCTGCGCGTCGCTGTCGTCAAGACATGACGACCTGGCCCTTCAGCGCGAGGCGCTGAAGGGCCTCGAAAAGCCTGTTCCGCAAGCGTTGGCGACGGCAATCGGAGCCGAGGTCGCGGCGATTCCGTCCAGCGATATAGCGAAAGGCAGCGGTCAGTTCATTCGTCCGATGGGGTTGGCGAAACCCAGGGTGCTTCCCGTCGGCAAGGACACCTTCACGTTCAATTTCGAAGATCAGCCCATCGAGGCGGTGGTCAAGGTCGTTCTCGGCGATATGCTCCACGAGAACTACAGCATCACGCCGGGAGTCGCCGGCAATATTTCGTTCTCGACGTCGAAGCCGGTCCGTCGGGATCAGGCGTTGCTCATTCTAGAAACGCTGCTTTCGTGGACACAGAATGCGCTGGTGCGCGATGGCGATCGCTATGTGGTGATGCCGTCGCGGGACGCGGTCGCAGGGAATATCGCACCGAGCCTCGGGGCATCGACGCCGCGGGATGGCCTGCAGGCACGCCTGTTTCCATTGCAATTCATCTCGGCTGTCGAGATGCAGAAGCTCATAAAACCTTTTGCACGTCAGGACTCGGTGCTGCTCGCCGATCCTGCGCGCAATGTGCTGGTGATGGCCGGTTCGTCGAGCGAACTGGATAACTACCAGCGAACGATCGACACGTTCGACGTCGACTGGCTTCGCGGCATGTCGGTAGGTGTATTCAATCTCGAACGCGCGAACGTCAAAGAATTGATGCCATCGCTCGACGGCCTGTTCGGTGCGAAGAGCGGCACGCCCGTTGCGGGTCTCATGCGTTTTATTCCGATCGAGCGGACGAATGCCCTGGTGGTGATCAGTCCGCAGGTCGCCTACCTCGATGAGGTGAAGACATGGATCAATCGTATCGACCGGGGCGGTGGCAACGAGCCTCGCTTGTTTGTGTACGATGTGCGCAATCTGCCGGCGGCTGATCTGGCTGAGTATCTGTCCGGCCTTTACGGTGGGCAAACCTCGCGGCGCAAAAACGATGCCGGTCGCGTATCGCCCGGGCTTACGTCCGGCACGCAGGGGTTTTCCGATACTGGCAATGGTGGGGCTACGTCGTTCGACAGCGACAGCGACAGCGACAGCGATGGCCGGAAGGCGTATGGCGACAGCAACTCCGATTTCTTTTCATCACCCAATGCTCCGTCGACACCGGGAGCCAGTGCGGCAACCGCCGCCAGCGATCAGGGTGTCCGGATTTCGGCGGTGGAGGCTAATAATCAGCTCGTCGTCCGTGCCCGTCCCGCGCAGTGGGCCGAAATGGAGGAAGTCATCAAGCGGCTCGACGCCATTCCGCTACAGGTCCAGATCGAAACGCGCATTCTCGAAGTCGAGCTGAGAAACGAATTCAGCTTTGGCGTGCAGTGGTATCTGGAAGGCCTGATCGGTGGCGGGCAGCCGGGCAACAAGCAGCAGTGGCAGCTGGGTCGCAACAGCAGCCGGCCTCGTGCGAACGACACGTTCTACTACTCGTTCATCAACAGCGAAGTTCAGGCGACGGTTCGCGCACTGGAGATGAATCGGAATACCAAAACGCTTTCGTCGCCATCTCTGGTCGTGGTGAACAACCAGAAGGCGCGTATCCAGGTGGGCGATCAGATCCCCATTGTGCAGACCTACGTCAACACCAATGCCAACACCAACAACCCCATCGGCCAGGTCGAGTACAAGGACACCGGGGTCATCCTGCAGGTGAGGCCGCGGGTCAATCCGGGTGGCCTCGTCTACCTGCAGATATCGCAGGAAGTCAGCGACGCACGGCAGCCCGACGGTAGCGGTAATGTCACCATCGGCAAACGCCAGCTGGAGACCCAGGTCGCGGTGCAAAGCGGTCAGACCGTTCTGCTTGGCGGCCTTATCCAGCAGAAGGACGAGCGGTCGAAGTCCGGCGTGCCTTATCTGAGCCGTATTCCGGTCCTGGGCAATCTTTTCGGCGGCACGTCCCGCAACAATGGCCGGACCGAACTCATCGTGCTGATCACGCCCAAGGTCATCGCCAATGGCGACGACGCAAAACGGGTTGCCGACGAGTTCCGGGAGCGATTCCGCTCGCTCGAACCGGCGAAAGCGGCGGATGGCGGAATCGAGACGGCGAACGAAGCCTGACGCGCCGCTCGCCCACGTGGACCGGCTTCCGTACCATAGCCGGTCCATGACCGTTTCCTATCCCATCACGCCGCTGCTTCCGGAGATCGCCGGTTCGTTGGCAAATCATCCGCGCCTGGTTCTCGAAGCGCCTCCCGGCGCGGGCAAGACGACGCAGGTGCCGCTGGCATTGCTGGACGCGTCGTGGCTGGGCGAGGGCAAGATCGTCGTGCTCGAACCACGCCGCATCGCCGCTCGCGCCGCCGCCGAATTCATGGCCCGGCAGCTTGGCGAGGAAGTCGGCCATACGGTCGGCTATCGCATCCGCTTCGAGTCCCGCATCGGGCCACGTACGCGTATCGAAGTCGTTACCGAAGGCATCCTCGGCCGGATGATTCAGGACGATCCGTCGCTGGAGGGCATCGGCGCGATCCTGTTCGACGAATTCCACGAACGCCATCTCGCGGGCGATCTCGGTGCGGCGCTCGCGCTGGACGTCCAGGCGAACCTCCGGCCCGATCTGCGGTTAGTCGTCATGTCGGCCACGCTCGACGGCGAACGTATCGCGCAATGGCTCGACGCGCCGCGGATAAGCAGCCCCGGTCGTAGCTATCCGGTACGCATCGACCATCCGCCGGCACGTACGCAGGAGACAATGGAGCAACATCTCGCGCGCACGGTGAATCAGGCGTTGCGCGAGACCGATGGCGACGTACTCGCGTTCCTTCCCGGTCGACGCGAAATCGAACGCACCCGTGCGATCGTCGAACGTCAACACGAAGGCGTGGAAGTCGTTGCGCTGCACGGCGAACTATCGCTGGCGGAACAACACCTCGCGCTGGCGCCGCCCGATCCGGGTGTGCGTCGCGTCGTGCTCGCGACCAATGTCGCCGAATCCAGCGTGACATTGCCGGGTATACGTGCCGTTATCGACAGCGGTCAGGCCCGCGAACCGAGATTCGATCCGCAGTCGGGTTTTACGCGGCTGGAAACCATCGCGATTTCCCAGGCATCCGCCGATCAGCGCGCCGGGCGTGCGGGGCGCGTCGCCGAGGGCGTCGCTTATCGCCTGTGGCCGCAGAGTCGGCGTCTCGACGCGCAGCGCACGGCGGAAATCGCGCAGGCCGAGCTTTCCGGACTTGTCCTCGAACTTGCCGCCTGGGGTAGCGAAGACATTCCGTGGCTCGATGCCCCACCCACGGGCGCCATAGGACAGGCGCGCGATCTGCTGCGCCGGCTGGGGGCACTGGATGACACATCGCGCATCACGGCGCTGGGCCGAAAGATGCTGGCACTGGGCGCCACGCCCCGGCTCGCTGCGGCGGCATTGCGCGCACCACCCGAACTTCACCCGTTGGTGGCGGATCTTCTCGCGTTGATGGAGGCGCGTTCGCCCTTGCGTGGCGAGCTGGGGCGCACCGACGACTTCCGTGCGCGCGTCGCTGCGCTGCACCTGTGGCGCGACGGCGGCGCACGTGGTGCGCGGGCAGGCTCGGCGGATATCGCTGCGCTGGCCGCTATCGAAAAGGCCGCCGCGGGGTGGCGTCGTCGACTGGGTGTGCGCACCGGCGCCAGCGGCGTGCCGCACGCGCACGCTGTCGGCGATCTGCTTGCCCATGCTTTTCCGGATCGCATAGCGCGTCGCGACGAAGGAAATGCCATGCGCTATCAGTTGGCGAATGGTCGTGGCGCGCGGCTGCACGAGAACAGCGCACTGCATGGCGAGCCATGGCTGGTCGTGCTGGATCTGAAGCTGGATGCGCGCGATAGCCCGATCTTCGCGGGGGCACCATTCGATCCTCGGATGCTGGAGATCGACTACCCCTCACGTTTCGTCACGGAGCGCGTGCTGCGTTGGGACGACGCACGCGACATCGCGGAGGCGTTCGAAGAGCGGCGTTTCGATGCCTTGGTACTCGAACGCAAAAGTGTTCCGATCACCGGCGCCGACGCGTTGCCGGCCCTGCTCGCGGCGATTCGTGCAGGCGGCATCGAGGCATTGCCCTGGAGCGAAACCGCGCGACGATTGCGCGCACGCATGGGTGCGCTGCGTATCTGGCGACCGGAGCTGGGGCTTCCCGATGTGTCGGACGACGCCCTGCTGGCGTCGCTCGATCGCTGGCTTGCACCTTATCTGGAAGGCAAGCGTCGGCTGAGCGCGTTGCAGGCGGCGGATCTGTCGCAGGCCATCGCGGCGTTGCTGGATTACGACCAGCGCCGCGCTCTGGACGCCGACGCGCCGGACGAACTACGCGTACCCAGCGGTATGACCCGGCGACTGGAATACGGAACACTGCCGGACGACCCGGGGGGCTCGCCGGTGTTGTCCGTGAAGCTGCAGGAACTGTTCGGGCTGGCGGATACGCCGCGAGTCGGTGCGGGACGCGTCCCCGTGACGTTGCATCTGTTGTCCCCGGCAGGTCGCCCCATCCAGGTGACGCAGGACCTGCACGGTTTCTGGGAACGTACGTACCCGGAAGTGAAGAAGGAGCTGAAAGGTCGCTACCCGAAACATCCCTGGCCCGACGATCCGTGGACGGCGACGGCCACACATCGGGCCAAACCCCGCGGTACCTGATCCGTTCGCTTTGCCGGGATTCATTGCAGGAGCGCGCTCCTGCAAGTGCTGAATCAGCCTAGCGGGCGTACGCGGAAGTTGCGGCCTTTGATCTTGCCCGCGCGCAGCCGTTCCAGAGCCTTGTTCGCCAGGTCGCGACTGATAGCGACATAAGCGCGCGTCGCAAAGACGTCGATTTTGCCGATGTCCTTCGCAGCGAGGCCCGCATCGCCTGTGAGTGCGCCGAGAATGTCGCCAGGGCGGAGCTTGTCCTTGCGGCCAGCGTCGATCACCACGGTTTTCATCGGCGCGAGATTCAGTACCTTGCGCGCGTCGACGACGGGTTTCGCCGGATAGCGCTTGATCCGGGCTCCAAGCCGTTCCTCGATGGCCGCGATCTTCGGCAGATCGCGCGATCCGGCGAGCGTAATCGCCAGTCCGCTGTTACCCGCACGGCCCGTGCGTCCGATGCGGTGCGTATGCGTATCCGCATCGTGCGCGACGTCGTAACTGACCACCAGCGGCAACGCCGCGATATCCAGGCCGCGCGCGGCGACGTCGGTGGCGATGAGGATCGAACAGCTACGATTGGCGAACCGCACGAGCACCTCGTCGCGATCGCGTTGTTCAAGGTCGCCGTGCAACGCCAGTGCGGAAAACCCACGCCGGTCCAGCTCGGCGGCAAGCGCCTCGGTGTCTTTGCGCATATTGCAGAACACCAGCGCGGCTTCGGGCCGTTCGTGCGTAATGATCTGCGACAGGGTAACGACTTTCTGCGAGGGTTCGACCTCGACGACGCGCTGTTCGATGGTCGCTTCGCTATGCGGCGTATCGACGGTCACCGTGACCGGGTCGCGCTGAACGCGACCGCTGACCGCGCGGATCTCGTCGGGATAGGTGGCCGAGAACAGCAGGGTCTGATGGTGTTTGGAGATCCGCGACACGATGTCGTCGATCGCTTCTTCGAAACCCATGTCGAGCATGCGGTCGGCTTCGTCGAGCACGAAGGTTTTCACGCCGCCCGCGTGAAGGCTGCCGCGCTTCAGGTGTTCCTGCACACGGCCGGGCGTGCCCACGACGATGTGCGGGTCGTGCTCCAGCGAGGCCAGCTGTGGACCCAGCGGCATGCCGCCGCACAGCGTCAGTAGCTTCACGTTCGGAATATTGGCCGCCAGCTTGCGAATGGCTTTGCTGACCTGATCGGCCAGTTCGCGGGTAGGGCAGAGCACCAGCGCCTGCAATCGAATGGTGTCCGCATTCAGATGCTGAAGCAGTCCGAGGGCGAACGCCGCGGTCTTGCCGCTGCCGGTCTGTGCCTGCGCTATGACGTCCTTGCCCTCCAGGATTGGCGGGAGGCTGGCCGCCTGAATGGGGGTCATACCCGGGTAGCCAAGGGCTTCCACGGCGGCGAGCAGGGCGGGTTTGAGGGCGAGCTGGCTGAAGTCGGTCATGCCCATATGATCGCATCTATGGTGGCCAGGCGCAGGATCGCGCGCCGTTCGTGGGTAGAGCTTGTGTGTGTACCCGGGAGACGTGAGTACAAAACTGATGCTTCCCAGGGTATCGCCCTGGGCGTGAGGGGGCGTTTCCCGACAGCCATCCATGGGCGGACTCGGCATTCTCTCGATCCGCACTTTTACCTGTGCGGATCGCTCTTCCTCTCCCTCCCCCGAAGAAGAAAACAAGCAATGAAAAGATTGGCGCGCTTTACCTGTGCGATGGCATGGATGCCCATATCCGCTCTCGCGCAGATTCCCCTTGTCGAAAGAGACTTTGCCGAGGTACTCATGGAAGAGACATCGGCTCTGGATGACGACGACGTCATTGAACTCAGCGACGACTATGCGGCGAAGCTGATGTTGAAAACCGATTCGATCTACAGTGACCTGCGCCCTGTTCCGGATACTCCGCCGAGCGCCGCCTGGGCGACAGCGTTAAATAAGGCAAGGCCATGGAATCCGCTTTCTCCCGAGCAGGGATGGATGGCATTCGCGTTACGCATGGGTCTGACAAAAGCCCGACCTTTGATCGAAGTACGGGTTGACCATGAGTATCTCGATCAGGACAGGCTGGTTGCTGCGAGCGCGACGAAGGCGGCAATAGATCGCGATATCTTCAATGCTGCCCTCGACATGTTCGACTACAGCAAGGCATCCATCGCGGCGAACTATGCCGTTGGCGCGCAGTTGCTTCGGGACAAGATGGCACGCGTCGATCCATCCGAGCATGCCGGGCAGAACATCCGGCCAGAAGTGCTTCAGCGGTTCATGAAGCACGCGCACTATTCGCAGATTTCCGAAGAAGATGGCGAATACCTTCTCAACGTACTCGATTCCGGGATTCGCGCGTTCGAGCCGGGTGTATCGCCTTCGATGCAGCAACCCTATATCCCCACTCATTTCCGCGTGGCCCGGCTCGCCGCGGCTTACTACATGAAATCCGGTTATCTGACGCCTGGCCAGTCGCCCTGCCTGCCTTCCGGCGACGAAAATCCGGGTCATGCGGGTCTTGGCGTGGACATCGATGGAAAGGAAATCTGCTTCTCTGCCGCTACCGATCGTGCGACGCACGCGTGGTTCGTTCGCCATCTTGCAGATCAGGAGCAGGGCATCAAACGATACTCGACAACACAAGACGATCCAGCAATTTTCGCGTTGCTTCGGCCGGTTTTCATCATTATGGAAGTTGTAGATATCGCGAATTTCACCAGATTCGCGGTCTCCTCGCGGATTTTTGCCAAGAAAACATCATGGGCGCGCCCGGACGTCAATCGTCTTCCCACGAAAATCAACAGGATGTGCAAGAAATGAAGAATCATATGAATTCGTGGCATCCGGCGCGCCGAATCGTTGCTGGCATAACCACCGGCGCGATGCTTCTGGTGGCCTCTGGTGGAGCTTTCGCTCAGTCCGTAGACCTGGTTGCCATCCATGAGATCAATGAAGATGCCATCGGCGCCCTGATGGATACTTATGGATATCATCTGCGCACCGCCGATCGATGGATCAAAGCCAATACGATGCCGGAACAGCGTATTCGAAGTACGTTCAACAAAGTCGAAACGAATTTCAAGTACGCGACGATCGCTCGTTTCGAGTACACGTACGTAGGCGCGGATGGAAATACGCATACCAAGGTGTATCACTCGAAGTCGGGTCCGGATGTGTCCAAGGCATTTTATGGCGATGGACCCTTGCCGCCGGGTGTCGAGAGCGTCGAAAAATTCTTCCCTCTCGCAGACGAATACAGCAGGGCCTCGCCCGGAAACGAATCGAAATCCAGGATCCCTTCGTCGCCCGATGGCGGCAAGGACCGCGCAACGGACGCCGAGCTGAAGGCCGTGCGTACTATCGAAGCCGATATCGTGGAAGGGCGCGTTCCCGGTCAGGGCAGCGTGAAAGGGGTTGTCAGCAAGGAACTTTGCAAATCCTGCGATAACGCGGTCCGTACTTTCGCCAAGGAATACAACATCGACGTGAAAATCGACTACTTCAAGGACGTAGGTTCGCCTGTCGAGGTCAAACTCACCAACCTACGCAAGGACGCCATGAATCAGGTGAGGAGTGTGCGGAATGCGCCCAACCCGATGTTCACTCTGGACGACGAGTACAAGGGGGCGGTCGGTTGTATCCGGGTCGGTGCGTGATGCACTCATGACATGGCGCCCGGGATGCCCGGGCGTGTGCGGTTCGAAGACTACCGGTATTGCAACAGTTCGCCTGCTGTACAGGTGACGACGGCCGATGTCGATCAGTCGGGTTTCTCGCTGCAATGCGTGTTCTGCCGTCACTTCCGGCGGCAGAACATCCTGCGGGAGAAAGAGAGCATATGAAGCCATGGCCGCGATTCGTGCTGTTTGCAGGCACTCTTCCTTTCACCGCCACGGCGGCGCCTCCGCCGCCTGGCGATTTTGTCATGGCTCTGCTCCAGGAGCGCATATCGGTCGAAGGCGCGCATCTGGCCGTGGCCCATTCCGACGAAGATTACATCCGCGCGTGGTTGATCGATCCGACGTCGCCGTACTCAGGCGTCAAGGAACACTCTCGCTATACGCCCGGCGCAGCGATACTGCGGGCGATCGCCTCCGTCTCGGTTCCCGGGCATGCCATGAGCGTCGAAGGCGCCATTGCCGCCGCGCTATGGGATTACGGCAGCACGAAGGGCCGCCTAAACGACGACATTCCTCTTTCGGCGATTCCTTCGCGCTTCACAAATGTTTTCTCCGGTGCCAGTGCGGTGAAAGCCGGTATAGAGCCGGATATTTTTTTCAAGGCGTTAGCCCTGGCGGGCGAAGAGAATCACATAGTCGCAGCGAACTACGCCGTTGCGGTGCAGATACTCCGTGAGATGCTGGATGTTGCTCCGGCGGACAGGCATGTCGCTATGGGATTGCGAAAGGACATCCTGACCCGATTTCTCGATGCGAACGGCCCGCAAAGTTTGCCGGACTATGACCTGTTCTATCTTATGCGGCTTCTGGACGGCGAAATGTCCCGCTGGAAGGCCGGTGGCCCGAGTGCGTACGGCATTCGCGAACTTCCCGTGGTACTGCGTGTGGCGCGTGCGGCGGCGGCATTCCGCGATCTGGCACCTTACGACAATGGTCAGCCCTGCAATGCGGACGGCACGTTCCGCAGCTACATCGCTGGTGAAGGTGGCGCCGATTTGCGGCCCTTGTGCCATGTGGATGCCACCGATCGCGCGGTCTACGCGTGGTATGTCCGCGAATATCGGGAGCGGATCGTTTCGCGGGGGCCGAAAGGCGATAGCTCGACGCTTTTTATCGACAGGATCATCGGACCGATGCTCAACATGCGTCAGGGTCGGCTCGGCAGTCTTTCGCCTCACACGTTGGGGTTCACGTCCCGGGTGGAGGTGCTCGAGGCGAAGATGGCGAAACAGCTGTTGGCCGAGGGAAATATAACGGCACTGGATGCGGAAGTGGTGTCCGACCGTGCATTGCGACTCACGTGCGGGAGGATCTGAGCATGTCGATTATCGGACCATGCAAGAAGGCCTTCATGGCCTTTCTGTTCGCATTTTTTCTCGGCGGCAGCCAGAGCATAGCGGGCTCCCTGCATAAGGAGGAGGTCAGCAGTACGACCAGTCCCATGGTCGTGCAGGCTCTGGCATCGAGCTTCGATTTCTACGCGGCCGCGCTGGATAGTTGGCTCTATGAAGCCAGCCATCCGGTTATCGCCCATGTGACGCACGGCGATGTGCGCCGTTATGAGCACATGGCCCTTAGTGGCACGATCGCCCAGTTCGAACTTACGGCGACACGCGATGGAGTCGTCGATACGCGCGTTTACAACGCCATGTCGGGCTGGGACTTCGATTCGAATGTCGTGGGACATTTTTCGAATGTCGTGGGAAATCTCGTGCCTCCACAGGGAGGAGTGGGGGCATTCTTTCACGAAGGTCCCGTTGTCACGCGTGCTGTGCTGGTTCCCGATGCCACCATTCATTTCCAGCCCGTGGAAGGCGAGCCGAAGCCTGATGCGCACCAGGCGGATGCGGAACTGAAAGCCGTTCAGACCATCGAGCGCGATATACGGGCCGACAGAGAGCGAGGCGTCGAATTTAGTGCTGGGTCCATACGGGCCGTAGTAAGTCAGCCCATGTGTCCTTCATGCGAGGCCGCGGTCCAGGCTCTGGCGGACAGGTACGACATAGATATCTACGTAATCTATCTCAACCGTACGAATACCGCGGAAACGGAAATACTGCGGCAAGCACGCAAGGAGTACATGAAAAGCCTGTGGGACGATCTGCGCTCGCGCCGCGCTGCGGCAGGCGCATCCACCGAAGATCAGAATCCGCCACCTGCCCGAGAGGTCGGAGACGATGAGGTCTTCGCCACCTGCCCCATACCCGCGATGCTCAGGGACCGCGCGATGCGTGTTACCAATGCGTCCGCTGTGGCAGCAGGCCTTTGAGTTCCGCCTCGGTCAGGTTGCGCCATTGACCGACTTTCAGGTGCCCCAGCTTCACATTGACGATGCGTACGCGGCGAAGCTGGGTGACGCGATAACCGAATTCGGCGGCCATCAGGCGGATCTGACGATTCAGGCCTTGCGTAAGCACGATGGAAAAGCCGTACTTCGCAATGCGGCGCGTGCGGCAGGGTTTCGTCATCTGTCCGTGAATGCGCACGCCCTTGGCCATGGCGGTCAGGAATTCGTCGGTGACGGCTTTGTTCACGGCCACGAGATATTCCTTCTCGTGGCCGTTCTCGGCGCGCAGAATTTCGTTGACGATGTCGCCGTTGCTGGTCAGCAGGATCAGTCCTTCGGAGTCTTTATCCAGGCGGCCGACGGGGAAAATGCGCTGTGCGTGATCGACGAAGTCGACGATATTGCCGTCGACGGTCTGGTCGGTGGTGCAGGTAATGCCGATGGGCTTGTTCAGCGCGATATAGATGGCACGATTTTTCGGCGAGGCTGGCGCCAGCGTACGCGCGACGACGACTTCTCCGTCGACGCGCACGACATCGCCGTCCAGTGCTTTGGCGCCCATACCGACGACGGCGTCATTGATCGTGACGCGGCCGGCGACCAGTAGTTCGTCGGCTTCGCGACGCGAGCAGATGCCTGCTTCACTGATGTATTTGTTGACGCGCATCGATCAGGAACGCAGGCCGACGCCGCGGCTGAGCAGGCGCAATGCGACCGCGGACAGACCAACGACGAAAGCGAGCATCACGATGAAGGCCGTACCGATCTGCACGTCGCTGACACCGAGTACGCCGAAGCGGAACGCGTTGACCATGTACAGGATGGGGTTGACCATCGAGATCGTGCGCCACGGCTCGCCAAGCAGATCGACCGAGTAGAAGACGCCGCCGAGGTAGGTAAGCGGTGTGAGCACGAAGGTCGGTACGAGCGCGATATCGTCGAACTTCTTCGCGAATACCGCATTGACGAAGCCGGCGAGCGAAAACACCGTTGCGCCGAGTATCACGGACAGGATGGTGACGATCGGATGCGCGACATGCAGGTCGGTGAAGAAGAGTGCGATCACAAGCACCAGCGCGCCGACGATCACGCCGCGAACCACCGCGCCAGTGACGTAACCGAGCAGGATGACCCAGTTCGGCATCGGCGAAACCAGCATCTCTTCCACGAATCGGCCGAACTTGGCGCCGAAGAACGAGCTGGAGATGTTGCCGTAGCTGTTGGTGATGATGCTCATCATCACGAGGCCCGGCACGATGTACTGCATGTAGGTAAAGCCATGCATGACGCCGATGCGGCTGCCGATCAGCTTGCCGAAGATGACGAAGTACAGCGTCATCGTGATCGCGGGCGGAATCAGCGTCTGCGTCCAGATGCGAGCGATGCGCGTGATCTCGCGACGGACGATGGTGCCGAGGGCGACCAGGTTGGTCGAGGTGCTCATGCGGCGGTCTCCCGGCCGTGTTCGACCAGTCGGACGAACAGCTCCTCGAGACGATTGGCTTTATTGCGCATGGACGTGACGGTCACGCCGTGCGACGAAAGGGCGGAGAACAGCGAGTTGAGATCGTGCGAGCGGGACATTTCGGCTTCGAGGGTATGGTCGTCGATCCTGCGCAGCACGACGCCGGGCAGTTCCGGCAGGGCAGCGGGTATCGTCACGGCGTCGAGCACGAAAGTCTCCACGTCCAGCGTCGACAACAGGCTCTTCATGGACGTGTTCTGTACGATCCGGCCGTGGTCGATGATCGCGATGTTGCGGCAGAGCTGCTCGGCTTCCTCGAGGTAATGCGTGGTGAGGATGACCGTGGTGCCCGCCGCGTTGATCCCGCTGACGAATTGCCACATGGAGCGGCGGATCTCGATGTCCACGCCTGCGGTGGGCTCGTCGAGGATCAGCAGCTTCGGCTCGTTCATCATGGCGCGGGCGATCATCAGGCGGCGCTTCATGCCGCCGGAGAGCATCCGGGCCTGATGGTGGGCCTTGTCCCACAGGCGCAGTTCCTTCAGGTACTTCTCGGCGCGCACGGCCGCTTCGGCACGACCGATGCCGTAGAAACCGGCCTGGTTCACGCAGATGTCGAAAGGCTTCTCGAACTGGTTGAAGTTGATTTCCTGGGGTACCAGGCCAATCAGCTGCATCGCCGCGCTGCGGTTCTTGTGGATCGAGACGCCGAAAACCTCGGCTTCGCCGCTGCTGGCGTTCACCAGGGACGAAAGAATGCCGATCAGGGTGGATTTACCCGCGCCGTTGGGGCCGAGCAGGGCAAAGAAATCGCCCGGCTGGACGGTCAGCGAGACGCCTTTGAGGGCCTCGACACCGTTGCCGTAGGTCTTGCGTAAATCCTTGACGTGTAAAGCGGGAGTGGTCATGGGCTGCGCCGGACTGACAAGCCGCCTATTATACCGGGCTTTCCCACGACGACCTTGTGTCGCTCGGTCAATAGAGAGTTGCCATGGCTGAACAATTCCAGCTCCGCCTCGCGGACAGCTTCATGCTCGCACCCAGCGTGCGACACCTGTCGTTCGAGCGGGTGGACGGCCAGCCTCTGGCCTTCGTTCCAGGCCAGTTCCTGCAGATTCACTTTGCTTACGACGACGGCAAGCCGACCAAACGCAGCTATTCGGTGGGCACGGTCGGCGACGGCTCGAGTCCGGTCGAACGCGTGGAAATCGCGGTCAGCTACGTCGACAACGGGGCGGCCACCAAGCTGCTGAGCGGTCTTGTCCACGACGGACTCATCGATGCCAGTGGGCCGTACGGCCGGTTTTGCCTCATGGAAGGCGACACCAACAAGCGCTACATCCTGATAGCCACGGGCACCGGCGTGACTCCTTACCGGGCCATGCTTCCCCAGATCGAGGCGCTTATCCGCGATCGGGGCTGCCGTTTCGTACTGCTTTACGGTGCCCGGAACGAGGGCGAACTGCTATATGGCGAGGAATTCGAGGCGTTCGCGCGCAAACACGAGGGTTTCGATTTCCACCCCTGCCTGAGCCGCGGTGCGCGCCCGGCCCCCCGGCCTCACGACCGCCTGGGCTACGTCCAGACGGTTCTGGCCGAGCTGGAGCCCAGGGCCGACGAGGACATCGCCTACCTGTGCGGCAATCCGAACATGGTCGATGCCTCGTTCGCCGCGCTGAAGGAGGCTGGCCTCGCCGTGCAGCATATCCGGCGCGAAAAATACATTTCGTCGCGCTGATCGCCAGCGCGGCGGCAAGCGGGATAGACTCGTCGCCACATGCACGCACCTTTCGTCGTCGCCCATCTGTCCCCCGACATGCAGCGTTTCGCGACGCTGGACCAGCGGTTGCTCGCCGCCGTGCGTCCGATCCGCATCCTGCCGACGGTGGCCTGGCCCGCGTCCGTGGAAGAGCGGCTCATCGCCGAATTCGGCGCGGGGCGCCTGTCGCTTCCCGATATCCGCTACAACCCGCCCGATCTGACCGCCGCGCGGCATGAGTTGGAAGCCATCGAAGCCGAGGCTTCCGGCGAGCATCCGATCGCCGATTATCTGAGGCGTACCGCCGAATCCTGGCGCATCGCGGCCGACCTGCTGGATGCCGTGGGGACCGATGGCGTCACGGCGTCGTCGATCGCGCTGTACGGGCGTCCGGGCGATGCGATTCCCGGCAGCAACCGCAGCAACCTGGACGCCGCGCGCTACTTCGTCGACCTGGCGGACGAGCTGGGTGCCGATCTGGAAACCGAGGACGCCACGGGCAACATCCAGGCCGAGGATCTTCGTCGCGACATGGCCGCTGCCCTCGATGCGTTCTTCTCGCCGGGCACCATCACTGTCGAGGTCGACCCCGAACTGACCGCCAAGGCGGCGGCCGGCGCCACGCGCATCCGCTTGCGTGGCGGTGCGCGATTCACGGAATACGATCGTCACCAGTTGCTGGCGCACGAAGCTTTCGTGCACTCCCTGACAGCGTTGAACGGGCGCGAACAGCCCGTGCTTGCCTCGTTGGCGCGTACGTCGCCGCGGGTGACGGCGACCCAGGAAGGCCTGGCGGTATTCGCGGAGCTGATGTCCGGCGCCATCGATATTTCGCGTCTGAAGCGTATCAGCCTGCGGATTCTGGCCATCGACATGGCGCTGAACGGCGCCGACTTCGTCGACGTCTTCCGCTTCTTCCGCGATTGCGGACAGAGCGTGCCGGACAGTTTTCATTCGGCACAGCGCGTCTTCCGCGGCGTGCCGCTCACCGGTGGCGCGGCATTCGCGAAGGACAACGTCTACCTTACCGGTCTGCTGGCGGTACACACGTTCTTTCGCTGGGCACTACGCCAGCGACGCCTCGACCTGCTGCGTTATCTCTTCGCGGGCAAGCTGGCGCTGCACGACGTGATGAGCCTGGAGCCGCATTTCCTGAATGGCGATATCGCGGGGCCGCGCTACCTGCCGCCGTGGATGCAGCACGTCCATGGGCTTGCCGGAAAACTGGCGTTCTCGCTGTTTGTGAATCACATCCACATGGCGGGCGTACAGGCCGAGGAAATTTCCCTCGGCCTGTAACGCTTCGCAATGCACGCGATTTAGCGGTGGATCGTGAAATCGGCGGGCGACAGCGCGAAGAACGGCTGGCTGGTGCAGGAGATCCTTAGTCTTGCCCGGGTCGTATCGG
The DNA here is from genome assembly GCF_057834065.1 of Luteibacter sp. GL_149. Classification (NCBI taxonomy): domain Bacteria; kingdom Pseudomonadati; phylum Pseudomonadota; class Gammaproteobacteria; order Lysobacterales; family Rhodanobacteraceae; genus Luteibacter; species Luteibacter sp. GL_149. The sequence continues at coordinate 4,184,584 of NZ_CM174395.1, read as the reverse complement.
GTATGGACGCGGGTAAGGTGAACTTCGCCCTGCCATTGTTGGGTACCTCGCTAAGCAGAGGTTCTTCCAGGAACGTGTGGCCTCCGTCGACCGAGATATTCACATCGACCTTCTCGCATTCGATAGGTGGCTTGTTCGTATTCGCGACATTCCAGGTTGTCGCGTATTCCCTGGCGGACTTCAGCCGTGCGGAGGTTTTCGGTGTGCGCACTTCGAAGGCGGCACCTGTGTCATGCACGCGCACATAGCGGTCCGCGCCGGCGACGGTCGATCGATGATCGAGATTGTCGCGTACCGTTGCGCGGAAGTGCAGGATGCGATTTGTCGTCGGTAGTGCATCGCCCAGGCCAAGCTGTTCTTTACCGGGCACTCCTTTATTGATTAGTACGGCGAGCGCGGGGAATGTCCGGTGATTTTCTTCCGTCGGGGCACGCGACCGGAACAACGGGCCTATGCCGGTGTCGTATAGCGTCGTCCACGTTTGTACCGGACCTGGGTCCATTTGCTCCCAGGTGTAGGTAAGTTTTGCTGACGGGTCTGCAAAACTCGCGTCTTCGCCCAGCGCGAAGGGCGTTCGCGCCGGTATCACGATATTGTTGAATTGCGGTTGCAGATACGGCACGGGCGTCGGGTTATTTCGCGCGCTGGCACAGGTGCCGCCTGCGCTTGTAGTCCAGGCGGCAACGGCATCGATGCTGGCTGCGTGAAAGTACGGATCGCTGTTCGCCTGAAGGTTATGGGCGCCGCAGATGCCGGCGTATCCCATGATCGTGGAGCCCGAGCCAGGCTCAAGTCGACCTGCGGCCGCGCCACCCCCTCCGCATCCCGCAAATGTGTGTGGCGCGCCAAACTGATGCCCCAGCTCATGCGCTACGTAGTCGATGTGGAATGCGTCGCCGGTCGGATTGAAATGCCCGGTCATTCCCGCGGCCTTACTAAGTCCAGGGTCAGCCATACTGGGCGAGTAACGAATGCACGTATTCCCGATATTGCCCACCACGCCGGATTTGCGGTAACCGTCGAGTACATGGCCGACGTCGAAAGCATCCTGCGGAAGCTTGTCGTTTGTGAACTTCGCGTTGGCGAGCATGACGGCATCATCCTTGTCGCCATCGCCTTTATTGGCAGGATCGTTGTTCGCTTCCTCGAACGGATCGTTCGTCGGGTCGGTGAGAATCAGGCGGTCGTTGTTCTCCGCAAGTACCAGATGAATGCCGAAATCGTTCTCGAAGACCTGGTTGACCCGGTTGACCGTGCGCACGACACCCGCCATCCCATCGTCCACGCTGCCGCCAAGTTTCTTCGTGTACTCGCTGGTGGCCGTCATGGCAATGCGAAACGTACGCAAGGATTGCGCGCCACTGCGTGCGTTGGCAGGCGCATTGTGCACACCCGCGCGCGATGAAGATTCAAGGGTGGCTTTCATTCCGTCTTCGGAAAAGGACTGGTCGCTCTGCGCGGCGTCCTTTCGACGGAAGACCACATATTGACTGTCCGCTGGCGCTCCCCTGGCGTTTGTCGATGCCCCCGTCAACGTCGACATGGGTTGCACGAGCCAGCTCCCGGCATCGTCGCTGATCAGTGCCTGTACCCCGTTCGCGGTGGTGTCGAGTCGAATGCTCCGGCCCGAATCGTCACGTCCCTTCATGCTGCGCAGGTGCGGGAACCGGCTTGCCAGCCCGGCGGGAAGTACATCGGAAGGACTCAGTTCGAAGCGGGTGAATCCCCCCTCGGGCAGTGGCATATCGATCGACTGCATGGAGGATGACCTCGACGTCCCGGGATTCTTTACCGCAAGAGCGAGACGCGAGGTGTCGAGCGTCAGCGTCCGGTAATGGCGGGGCATCGAGGGGTTGGTTGCACCGCGCGACATCGCGGTGGGTGTGGCGGGCGCGTCGGTCCAGAGTCCGTCGCGGCTCGATTCCGCGAAGGATGTGGTGCAGGTGCCAAGCATCAGCGCGCCGACGCACACGGCCAGCCGGCGCCGGTGGGCGTGAGACAGATCATCCATGTATGAAGCTCCGATAGACTTTGTAAGGGCGCGCATCCCGTGTGGGATGCGCGCCCTGATAAGGCCACACGGATATTCCTACTGTCTGTAAGGCTCGGTCTGGGGTGCTTGTAGGTCTGGCGGAGAGAACGGATTTGCTCCGAAGTATCTCAGCCAGAAGGAATCCGGGTGCTTCATCGCTGGATCGTGAAGTCGCCTGGCGAAAGCGCAAAGAATGCACCGCCGACACAGCTGACCATGACGCGTGCCCGTGATGCCTGATTCAGGCCGGAGGGCAGCGACACTTTCGCCCGGCCGTTATTGGCCGTTGAGGTGGCCAGCGGCTTGGCGAGAAAATTGCGGCCACCATCCAGCGAAAGATCGATGCGGACATTAGCGCAGGAAATGGGTGCCTTGTCGGTATTGGCAACTTTCCAGCGAATGATTTGCGGCTTGTCCGCTTTCACTCTTGCCAGTTCCTTCGGCGCCAGTACTTCGAAGGCCGCGCCGGTATCGATCACCTGCACGCGTTGATCGGCACCCACGACGTGTGAGCGATGATCGAGGTTGTCGCGTACGGTCATGCGGAAATTCAGGTCGCGGTTGGTCAGCGGCAGCGTATCGCCCAGATTGATCGGTTCGTCACCCAGCAGGACGCTCATGGCAGGGAAGGTCCGTTCGCTGTCGGTCGTTGGCGCGCGCGAGCGGAACAGCGGTCCGGCGCCCGTATCCAGCAACGTGCCCCGTAGCTGATAGGGCCCCACGTCCATTTGTTCCCAGGTATACGTCAGCTGTGCCGATGGCTCGGCAAAGCTTGCCCAGCCTCGAAGCCGGAAAGGCGTGCCTGCGGGAACCACGGTAAGGGCCGGCATCGATTTGGGGTCGATCCATGGGGCGCGCCCCGGATTGATCCGGGACGTTGCACAGCTTCCGCCGATACCCGAGGTCCACGCGTTGATCTGATCGATGTTAGCTGCGTGGAAGTATGCGTCGCTGTGGCCCTGAAGGTTTTGTTGACCACAGAGGCCGGCGTAGCCCATGACCGTCGACCCGCTACCCGGTTCGAACGCGCGGTCGGTGCGTGTGGGACGGCCGCATCCATTGAACGTGTGCCACGCGCCGAACTGGTGGCCCAGTTCATGAGCCACGAAGTCGACATGGAAGGCATCGCCGATCGGGTTCTCGCTGCCGGTCATGCCAGCGGCTTTGCTTTTGCCCGGATCGGCCATGCCGGTCTCGAACGGAACGCAGGTGTTGCCAAGATCGCCGACAACACCGGCATTGCGCTGGCCGTCGAGAACGTGGCCGACATCGAATGCCATCTGGCCGATTTTTTTGTTCGTTACATGGGCATTCTCCAGCGCAATCTTCAGATCGTCGGAGATGCCTTCGAAAGGATCGCGGGACTGGCTGGTGAAGACGAGGCGGTCGTTGTTTTCCGCCAGGACCAGATGGATGCCCAGATCGTTTTCGAAGATCTGGTTGACGCGATTCACCGTACGGACGACACCGGCCATGCCGTCCTCGACGCTGCCACCGAGCCGGTTGGTGTAGGCGGACGTGGCCGTCATGGCGATGCGATAGGTGCGCAGGATCGGGGTGCCATTGCGCTCGGTGGCCGCGGAAGACCGTGCGCTGCGCAGACGCTCGGCATGGATGAGGTCCTCCATACCGTTTTCGGAGAACGCAGGGGTGCCAGCGGCATCCTTACGGCGGAAGACAAGATAATTGTCGTCTGTCCCGGCGATACGCGCATGGATGGAGGAAATATCCAGAGTCGATGCCGGCTGAACGAGCCAGCTTCCCTCGCTATCGCTGACCAGGGCTTGCAATCCAGTGGGGGTGGCATCCAGGCGGATGCGGCGCCCAGCCTTGTCGCCGCCCTTGAGGCTGACCAACTGCGGATAGCGGCTTGCAAGGCCGGCGGGAAGCACATCGGAGGACTCCAGGGTAAACCGGCTGAAGCCGCCGTCCGGGAGGGGAATGTCCATGCTTGCCGCCGTGGAACGAGAGCGCGCCATCAGTCCGGCCACGCGCGAGAGGTCGAGTGTCACTGCTCTGTAGCGAGCGGGCATGGCGACGGGATCGATGGCGGCTCCGCGTGATCGGGAAGCGTTGCCGTCGCTCCATATCCCGTCGGGACTGGTATCTGCAAGCGCGGAACCCGAGCCGGCTAAGAACAGCGAGCCGATGCAAATGACCAGTGCGTGCCGGCGGATACGGTGCATATCTTCCATGAATGAAGCTCCTGGGTTGTCGTTGGCCGAACGCATCGCGGCGATGCGGGCGTACCGGTAATGGAGCCCGTTTGCGTGATAATCGTCTGCCGGGACATGCCCATCGGCGAAGTAGGAATCGACAGGGAAATGGCGCAGTGCGGAGGGCGATCCATGCTGCCCCGGTGCTACCATTTCAGGTCTAAGCGCGTCCCCCATGCCGCGTCCCCTCATCCCCACCCAGATATCAGGATTCCGATGGCCATCTCAGAGGAACTCAGGCAGGCGGCGCTCGAATACCACCGCCTTCCGCGCCCCGGCAAAATCAAGGTCACTCCTACGACGTCGCTGCTGACCCAGCGCGACCTCTCGCTGGCCTATTCGCCGGGTGTGGCCGCTGCGTGCGAAGCCATCGTGACCGATCCCGGGACCGCGGCCGAGCTTACGGCGCGTTCCAATCTGGTAGCGGTCATTACCAACGGTACGGCCGTGCTGGGCCTGGGTAACATCGGTCCGCTGGCATCCAAGCCGGTGATGGAAGGCAAGGGTGTGCTGTTCCAGAAGTTCGCCGGCATCGACGTGTTCGACATCGAAATCGACGAGAACGACCCGGACAAGCTGGTCGACATCATCGCCAGCCTCGAGCCCACCTTCGGCGGGATCAACCTCGAAGATATCAAAGCGCCGGAATGCTTCATCGTGGAGCGCAAGCTGCGCGAACGGATGAAAATTCCCGTATTCCACGACGACCAGCACGGCACCGCGATCATCGTGGGCGCGGCGGTCATCAATGCGCTGCTCGTCACCGGCAAGAAGATCGAGGACGTGCGTCTGGCCACCACCGGCATGGGCGCGGCGGGCATTTCCTGCGTCGACATGCTCGTGGCGCTGGGCATGCGCAAGGAAAATATCCTGGCGTTCGATCGCGACGGCGTGCTGCACACGGGGCGCACCGATCTGGACCCGGACAAGCTGCGTTACGCACGCGATACCGATAAGCGCACGCTGGCGGAAATCGTCGTCGGCGCGGATATCTTCCTCGGCCTGTCGGCCGGCGGCATCCTGAAACCCGAGATGGTCGCCACCATGGCCGACCGTCCGATCATCTTCGCGCTGGCCAATCCCAATCCGGAAATCCTGCCCGAGGACGCCAAGGCGGTCCGCCCGGACTGCATCATGGCGACCGGGCGTTCGGACTATCCGAACCAGGTGAACAACGCCCTGTGCTTCCCGTATCTGTTCCGCGGCGCGCTGGATGTCGGCGCCACCGTGATCAACGAGCAGATGAAGGTCGCCTGTGTGCGCGCTATCGCCGAGCTGGCGCGCCGCGAAGCGTCCGACGTCAGCGCGCGCGCCTACGGCGGCAAGCCGCCGAGCTTCGGTCCCGACTATCTCATCCCGCAGCCGTTCGATCCGCGCCTGCTGATCCAGTTGCCGCCGGCCGTGGCGCAGGCCGCGATGGATTCCGGTGTCGCCGCGCGTCCCATCGAGGACTTCGGCGCGTATGTCGATCAGCTGACCAGCTTCGTGTTCCGCACGGGCCTGCTGATGAAGCCCGTCTTCGATCGCGCGAAGGCCGACCCGAAGCGCGTGGTCTACGCCGAGGGCGAAGAGGAAACCATCCTGCGCGCGGTGCAGACGGTGGTGGACGAAGGCCTGGCCAAGCCCATCCTGGTAGGCCGGCCCGACGTCATCGAGCGTCGTATCCAGCGTGCGGGCCTGCGCCTGCGCCCGGGTATCGATTTCGAAATGTGCAACATCCATTCCGATCCTCGCTTCGAGGACTACTGGCGCCTGTATCACAGCATCATGGAGCGTCGCGGCGTCACGCCGGCGTCCGCGAAAGCCGCTGTGCGCTCGCGTTCGACGGTGATCGCGGCGCTGATGGTCGAGCGCGGCGAAGCCGACGCGATGATCTGCGGCCTGGTCGGCACGTATCACAGCAAGCTCGAATACATCACCAGCATCATCGGCCTGGACGAGGGTGTGTCCGAAGCTTCCGCCATGGCGGCGGTTTCGACGGAGAAGGGAACGTTCTTCTTCCTCGACACGTACGTGCAGGACGATCCCAGTGCCGAGCAGATCGCCCAGTCGACGTTGCAGGCGTCTATTCGTCTGAAGCTCTTCGGCATTCAGCCGAAGGTGGCGCTGCTGTCGAATTCGAACTTCGGTGGCCGCGAGACGAAGAGCTCGCTGAAGATGCGCGAAGCGCTGAAGATCATCCGCGAGCGCGTTCCGAAGCTGGAAGTGGAAGGCGAGATGCAGGCCGATGTCGCCCTGACGCCGGAACTGCGCGAGCGCATCTTTCCGAATTCGCGGCTGGAAGGTAAGGCGAACATGTTCGTGTTCCCGAATCTGGACGCCGCGAACACGGCATACAACATGGTCCGCGTGCTGTGCGACGGTGTGGTCATTGGTCCGATCCTGATGGGCGTGGCCAAGCCGGCACACATCCTGACGCCGCAAGCGACGGTCCGACGCGTGGTGAACATGACCTCGGTGGCCTGCGTAGAGGCCCAGATCCGGACGACGAAGGGGCGCTGAGGGCTCCCATCGGAGCCGGTATATCGTGGCGTTTCCACGGATACCGGCTCCGCCGATACGGCCCCGTACGGTGTTGTCACGTGCGAAATGCCCCTCCCGGCGCTATCATGAAAAGGTTTTCCCGCTCCCCAGCGGGCCTTCCTTACCCCCATGAGCGCGCGTTCGCGCCGCGGAGTACTCCATGGACCAGATCGACGACATCCTCCATCAGGACCTCGACCCCACCGAAACCCGGGAATGGGTCGAATCGCTGAATGCGGTCATCACTCATGACGGCACCGAGCGAGCGCATTACCTGCTGGAGCGGATGGTCGACTCGACGCGTCGCGCGGGCGGCTACCTGCCGTTCGATCCGACCACCGAGTACGTCAACACGATTCCGCCGCACCTCGAAGCGCGCAGCCCCGGCGACGCCGCCATCGAGTGGCGCATCCGTTCGCTGATCCGCTGGAACGCGCTCGCGATGGTCGTGCGCACCAACCGCAAGCCCGGCGAACTCGGTGGCCACATCTCCAGCTTCGCCTCGTCGGCCACGCTGTACGACGTCGGCTTCAACCACTTCTGGCGCGCGCCCAGCGAAGACCATCCCGGCGACCTGATCTTCCATCAGGGCCATTCCAGCCCGGGCGTCTACGCGCGCTCGTTCCTCGAAGGTCGTTTCAACGAATCCGACATGGACCTCTTCCGCATGGAAGTGGCCGGCAAGGGCAAGGGTCTCTCGTCGTATCCGCATCCGTGGCTGATGCCGGATTACTGGCAGGTGCCGACGGTATCGATGGGTCTCGGTCCGATCCAGGCCATCTATCAGGCGCAGTTCTGGAAGTATCTGGAACACCGTGGCCTGATCCCGAAGACCGACCGCAAGATCTGGTGCTTCCTCGGCGACGGCGAGACGGACGAGCCGGAATCGCTCGGCGCCATTTCGCTCGCCGGCCGCGAAGGCCTCGACAACCTCATCTTCGTCGTCAATTGCAACCTGCAGCGCCTCGATGGCCCGGTGCGCGGCAACGGCAAGATCATCCAGGAACTCGAAGGCGTCTTCCGCGGCGCCGGCTGGAACGCACTCAAAGTGGTGTGGGGCAGCTACTGGGATCCCCTCCTGGCGCGCGACACCACCGGCAGGCTCCGTCAGTTGATGATGGAAACCGTCGATGGCGAATACCAGGCCTGCAAGGCCTTCGGTGGCGCGTATACCCGCGAACACTTCTTCAATAAGTATCCGGAAACGGCGGCGCTCGTCGCCAACATGTCCGACGACGACATCTGGCGCCTGAACCGTGGCGGCCACGATCCGCACAAGGTGTACGCGGCCTACCACGCGGCCGTGAACACCCAGGGCATGCCGACCGTGATTCTCGCCAAGACGGTGAAGGGTTATGGCATGGGTCGCGCGGGCGAGTCGCTGAACCCGGCGCATCAGCAGAAGAAGATGGACACCGATTCGATCCGCGCCTTCCGCGATCGCTTCAACATCCCGGTGCCCGACGACAAGCTGGAAGAAGTGCCGTTCTACCATCCGGGCAAGGACTCCGAGGAAGTGCAGTACCTGCTCGAACGTCGTCGCGCGCTGGGCGGTTTCCTCCCGCAGCGTCGTCGCAAGGCCGACAAGCAGTTCGTGGCGCCGGCGCTGGAAGCGTTCGAGCAGATCACCAAGGGCTCGGGCGATCGCGAAATCAGCACCACCATGGCGCTGGTCCGCGGCATGAACCTGATGCTGCGCGACAAGGAGCTCGGTCCCCGCGTTGTGCCCATCGTGGCCGACGAAGCCCGTACGTTCGGTATGGAAGGCATGTTCCGCCAGATCGGCATCTACGCGCCGTTCGGTCAGAAGTATCGTCCGCAGGATGCCGACCAGCTGCTGTACTACCGCGAAGACCAGAAGGGCCAGGTGCTCCAGCAGGGCATCAGCGAAGCCGGCGGCATGGGCGCGTGGATGGCCGCGGCTTCCAGCTATAGCGTCAGCAACGTCGCGATGCTGCCGTTCTTCATCTACTACTCGATGTTCGGCTTCCAGCGCATCGGCGATCTCTGCTGGGCGGCGGGCGACATGCGCGCGCGCGGCTTCCTGATCGGCGGTACCTCGGGTCGCACCACGCTGAATGGCGAAGGCCTGCAGCACGAAGACGGTCATTCGCATCTGTTCTCCGGCACGATCCCGAACGTGAAGTCGTACGACCCGACGTTCTCGTACGAAGTCGCGGTCATCCTGCAGGACGGCACGCGCCGGATGATGCAGGAACAGGAAGACGTTTATTACTACCTGACCGTGATGAACGAGAACTACGTCCACCCCGATCTGCCGAAGGGCAGCGAGGAGGGCATCATCAAGGGCATGTACCTGTTCAAGGACGCCGGCAAGGCGAAGAAGAACGAGCCGCGCGTGCAGTTGCTGGGTTCGGGCGCCATCCTTCGCGAAGTGATCGCCGCCGCCGAGCTGCTCGAAAAGGACTTCGGCGTCAGCGCCGATATCTGGTCCTGCCCGAGCTTCATCGAACTGCGTCGCGACGGTTTCGATGCCGAGCGCTGGAATCGTCTGCACCCGGAAGACGCACAGCGCGTGCCGTATGTGACGGGCCTGTTGCAGGATCGTCAGGGTCCGGCTATCGCCGCCACCGACTATGTACGCGAGTTCGCCGACCAGATCCGTGCGTTCATGCCGGACGGTATGCGTTACACGGTGCTGGGCACGGACGGCTACGGTCGCAGCGATACCCGCGAGAACCTGCGTGACTTCTTCGAGATCGATCGTTACTGGATCGCCCATGCCGCCCTCGCCGCGCTGGCGAAGGATGGCAAGGTCAACGCCAAGGACGTCAGCCGTGCGATCAAGCAGTACAAACTGGACGGCGACAAGCCCAACCCGGTCACGGTGTAACTAACCGTCACGGTCGCGTCATGCACGATAAAGGCCGGCCTGTCCGGCCTTTATCGTGTCTGCACGGACGAAGTGCTATTTCTTCATCGGGATCAACGAAGGCCCTTGCCATGCGAATGCTATTGCTAGCTCTTACCCTGACACTTGCGGGCTGCGCCACGATGAAATCCGACCATGGATCGCGCACGCGTCTGATCTACGTCGCCGCCAGCAAGGCGCCCTGCATCGCGGGTGTCATGAAGACCGAATGCCTGCGGATTCGCGAAGAGCCGTCGAAGCCCTGGGAGCTCTCGTATACGCCGATCGAGAACTTCAACTATGAACCGGGCAACGAGTACCTGCTGAAGATCACCGAGACGCATGTAGCGAATCCACCGGCGGATGCATCGTCGATACGCTGGCGCGTGGAGAAGATCGTGGAGCAGCATCCGGTGCATTGAACACGCCACGGCTGTTTGCGGGAGCGGGCGTGGGAGTTGTCGAATAAGGTTCTTTGCGCATTGTTGGGGGAGGGCTCGGCTTCGCCATCGCTTTTGCGTTCGGACGCTTCGAGGAGAGCCGTCGGCCACCGCCCTCGACGCTCCGGCTTCACCGTCGCTCGGGAAGGGATAGCCGCTGCGCGGCTGGTGTTCTATGGCTGCGCCCCGTCGCGCCCGCGCGGCGGGCGGGGGTTTTCGATTCGGCTCCTGCCTCAGCGAAAACGGCGGACCGTCCTGGTCCGCCCCCTTCGGGCCTTGTCCGCCCGCCGCGCTCGGTTGCGCAAGTCGCGTCGAGGGCGGTGGCCGACGGCTCTTCCGGGTGTTGCGGTGACGTGGGGGAAAGCAGCGCGTGACGCAGGACCGGTGGTGGCCGTATCCGGTTCGGTTCCGTCACGTGCTTGGCTCGCGCTCTGCCCACAACCAACCGCCGTCGACGGTGCCGTGGCCGGGTTGGTCCTTGGGGCCGCCTTAGCCGAGGGCCGCGATACCTTGTTGGAGCGAAAGCGGCGCTACGGCCCGCTCCCGCAGGGACGGCGCCGAAGGCCCCAAGGGCCAACCCGGTCGCGGCCTCGCAAACGCACAAGTGTAAGACGGCTGTCCTCGACCGAAGCTCGACAAGGCACGTCAAGCCGTCCCCGCTAATGCGCGAAGAGCCAAAAAAAGCCGGAAATCCCGGCTTTTTTCAGGGCTACTCCGGCGAACTCAATCGTCGTTGCTGCGAAGTGCGTGGCGAATCAGCAGGAACGTACCGAGCGCGGCCGCAACGATGCCGATCGTCGTTGCCGGATGCCGGCGCACCTGCTTGCGCAGGCGACGGTATTGGTAGGTGGCCTCGTCGGCGAAATCTTCAGCCAGATAACGTGCGCGCTGTCCGTTGCCGTTGGTTTTCTTCGCGAGCTTATTGCTGATGCGGCGGGTGCGTTCGTACAGATTGCTCGCGGTGCCGGTCGCTTCGTCCGCATAGTGACGGACGCGTCCGGATACGCCGTCGACGGCGCTCTCCACCTGCCGGGCAAATTCACGGTTTCTGCTCATTGGATGGCTCCCTCGTCTGGCGTTTCGAACAACGACTTTGCAAGCTCGCCCGTGAGTGCCGTGTAAACAGAAAGCCATCCAGTTGAACGCGTATTCAGCGTGGGCGCTTAGGCGCGAAATCGTAGTCTCCGCCACGCTCCAGCGCAGCCTGGTAGGCCGGACGCGCATGGATGCGGTCGAGGAACGCTGTCAGTTGCGGTCGCGAAGCGTCGAGTCCGCCACGGCTCGCGGCGGCTTCCAGCGGGAAGCTCATCTGGACATCGGCCGCTGTGAAGTCCTCGCCTGCGAACCAGGTGGATTTACCCAGTTCGCTTTCCAGGTAATCCAGATGCAGCTTCAGTTGCGGATCGACGAACGCCTTCTGCGCTCCCTTGGCCAGCATGCGCGCGACAGGTTTGGCGAAAAATGGCACCGGTGCCGTCTCCATCCGCACGAAGACCAGCTTCATCAGCAGGGGCGGCATGGCCGACCCTTCGGCGTAGTGAAGGAAGTATGTGTAGCGCAGGTGTTCGGGGGTGCCCTGGGGCGGCACGAAGCGGCCATTGCCATAGCGGCCAACGAGATATTCCACGATGGCGCCAGACTCGGCGAGCGTCGCATCGCCGTCGGTCATCACGGGCGACTTGCCCAGTGGGTGTATGGCGCGCAGTTCCTTCGGCGCAAGCATGGTCTTCGGATCGCGCTGGTAGCGCTTGATCTCGTAGGGCAAACCCAGTTCTTCGAGAAGCCACAGCACGCGCTGCGAGCGCGAATTGTTCAGATGATGAACGACGATCATGAGTCTGCATCCCGCATGGAATCCACGGAGATTAACAGCAGCGGCCCGTAGACATGGCGTCGACATGCTGCGAGTAGGGTCGGGAGTCGCCAGTTCGCATAGCGAGGTGAACACCATGGGACGCAGCGCGGAAAAGGTCTACACGGACCGGGGCGCGATAGCGCGGCTGGAAGGATGGATCGCCGATCTTGCCGACAATGCGAAGGTCGCCATCGTGGAAAATGACGGAACGAAAACGACAGGCATCGTGATGGTCTTGCCGACCATTCAGTCATTCCTCGATGGCGAGGGCAATGAGGGCATGAATGGCGTGGTGAAACTGTCCGATCCCGGTCGGCCCGACTGGGTGGCTACCATCTGGCTCGATCGTATCGCGCGGATCGAACACCTCGACTCAGTGGCTCGCGGCACGTCGCAGACCTGACGTGCCGCCGCCGAACCGATTGGCCGATCAGGACTGCAGGCTTTCCTTCAACTTCTTCGCCTGATCGGGGAACGCCTTGCCTTCGGCCGATATTGTCGCATCGACGAGCTTCTTCGCCTCGGCGTCGCGGTGCAGCGCACGTAGCGCTTTTACCTTCGCGCCGGCGACGGAGATGCGATTCGCACCATAGGCCTTCGATGCGGCGCGATCCAGCCAGGGAAGGGCTTCCTCGGGCTTGCCTGCGTCGATAAGGCTGCGTCCATAACGGTAGGCGTAGACATAATCGTTCGGGTAGGCCGCGATCAGGTCCTTCTGCAATGCGTCCAGTTCGGTCGTGTTCTTCGCGCGGACGTAGTAAACGCGCAGATTGTCCGCGAGGTTGCGGTCCCCGCCCAGATTGCTACCGATGCGCTCGCGCGTGAGTTTGATCGCTCGCTGGAGTACAGCCTGCTCGCCAGCCGTATCGCCGATGGCCGCATCGAGATCCGCTGTCGAAAGAACCGCACTGCGCTGGTCGGCGCATGCCGGCGATGCCGTGAAGACCTGCGTGTCGATGTAGCTGTCGAGCGGAGCCTTTTGCGGCGAGAGAAGTGTCGTGCGCTGGTCGGCGGGAAGCTTTTCCGTCGCACCGATCAGGTCGTCCAGGACATACGGGCGATCGCAGCCGATGTTGCCGGCGAGGACTTTCGTGGCGGCCTCGGCGATGGCCTTATCGTCTTTCGCTGCCTTGGCCTGCAACAGGATCAGGCGCTGCTTGGCCAATGCGACACGTTTGTCCTGATCGGATACGTTGCGCACCGTCGACGGAAGGGCGGCGAACCAGGCCATGCCCTCGTCGCCCTGATACCGCGATTGATAGGTGTCCAGTACCGAGGCCGTGGCTGCGAGAGAGCCCTTGGCCGCATCCGCCTTCAGCTTATCCAGTCGCGCATCGCCGGCGAGGATCGAAGCAATTTCGGGATAGAATTTGTCGCGCGGCCGTTCGGCCAGGATGCGGCCGAGCTCCTCGCCGTTCTCGCCGATGACGACATAGCTCGGAAGGAACTGGATTCTGAGCTTCTTCATCCATGCCTGGCCATCCGGCTTGTCGGCATCGGCCTCGACGAAGACGACCTTGTCGTTCAGCGCCTTCCACTCCGGGCCGGTCAGCACATGGCTGGCCATGTAGTAGCAGGAGTAACACCACACCGCCTGGAAATCGATGAGCACGGGTTTGTGCTCCTTCTTGCCCTGCGCTAGCGCCGCGTCGATGGTGGCGGCCCCCTCATGGGCGGCGAAGGCGGGCGAAGCTAGGGCGAGCAGGCTGGCTGCGACGAGGCGATACATGGTGTCCCCCTTGGCGGTATAGACGGCCAGACTAGCATGGTGTAGCCGGCGGCGCGCAAGTGTCGATCTTCCCTCTAGGAGCGCGGCCAGGCCGTGCCGCTGGCCCCTTCCGTGGGCTCCGGGTCCGACACCAGTCCCTGCCGGCGCCTGAGCGACGGGAACCACCACATCCACAGGCCGACAACGATCAGCGTGCCGATGCCGCCGATCAGCGTGGCGTTTACGGCGCCGAGGGCGGCGGCCAGGATGCCTGACTCGAATTCGCCGAGCTGGTTCGACGTATTGATGAAGATGGCGTTGACCGCGCTGACGCGGCCGCGCATATCGTCGGGCGTTTCCAGCTGCACGAGTGCACCGCGGATGACCATGCTCACCATGTCGAACGCGCCCAGCGCGAACAGGGACGCCATCGACAGCCACAACGACGTGGACAACGCGAACAGCAGTGTCGCGGCACCGAAGCCCGCGACCGACGCGAACATGATCGGGCCCACGCGGCGCGTGAGACTGTTGTGTGCGAGCCAGATCGACATGAGCAGGGCGCCCACTGCGGGCGACGCACGCAGCAGACCCAGTCCCCAGGGACCGGTGTGCAGGATATCCTTCGCGAAAATGGGCAACAGGGCAGTGGCACCTCCCAGGAGTACGGCGAACAGATCGAGCGAGATCACGCCGAATACCGCCGGACGACGTCGAATGAAATGCACGCCGGCGAACAGCGTCTTCAGCGTGGCCGGTTCGCGTCGTGGCGGAATGTGGTCGTAGCTCAGATGCGACATCAGGATCAGCGCGGCGAGATACAGCAGCGCGGATACGCCGTAGACCGCCGTGGGGCCGGCCACGTACAGCAACCCACCAAGCGCGGGCCCCATGATCATGGCCGCCTGGCCCGCCGAAGCGTTCGCGGCCATGGCGCGCGGTAGCAAGGGCGTCGGGACCAGCGCCGGCAACATGGCCTGCATGGCGGGAAACTCGAACGCTTTCGCCACGCCGACGACGAAGATCAGGGAAAGGATGCCTGTTTCGCTCAGCCAACCCATCGCGCTGGCGATGGCCAGCAGGGCGATGGCGATCCATTCGACGATCTGACAGCACACGACGATGCGGCGCCGGTCGAACTGGTCCGCGACGTGACCGGCGGGGAGAGCGAGCAGTACGGAGGGAACGAACTGTGCGAGACCGATCAGGCCGAGGTCGAGCGCACGATGCGTGAGTTCGTAGATCTGCCAGCCGACCGCGACCGACATCATCTGGAAACCGAAGCTGGACGCGTTCTTCGCGAACCAGAACCGCACGAACGCGTGATGGGCGAACAGCGAGGCGTCGCCCCGAGGGGTGGAAGGCATGGAATATCCTTGGATCAGCGCGCCATTGTAAGGCCGCGATGCTTACCGTATGGGGATGTGTTGCCAGCGCGCCCCCGCCCGGTCCAAGCTACCTCGGTCGCCACCGTTCTAAGGATGCCTTCATGTCATATGTCCGCCGTTCTTTCTTCACGATCGCCATCGGCGGCCTTGTGCTTGCGGCAGGGTGTTCGAAGCAACCCGATGCCCCCGTCGCGACGGATGCGCAGGCGCCTGCTGCCGACGAGTCGGCGAAGAAACTCGCGACCTACCAGCAACTGCTGAAAATCCACAACGACCAGCTGGCCGTGCAGCTTGGCAAGGAAATCGTCGACAAATACCCTGGTAGCGCGGCGGCAACCGAAGTAGGCAAAACGCTGCCGGCGCTGGAATCGTCATGGAAGGAGGCGAGCGAGAAAGCCAGGCTCACGAATCTGTGGCAGTACCAGGTAGCTCCGATGCAGGGCGGTACGCAGAGTACGGCGACGATCTACAGCAGCCAGCCCTCGGGTGACGACCGCGTGCGGCTGGTGCTGCGCCGGCATACCGACTGGGGGCAGACCGTGTTCCTTTATGGCAGCGGCAAGGGTTTTCAGTGTGCGGGCGACTGCTCTCTGCCGGCCACGTTCGACGGCAAGGCAAAGGGCCTGAAAGGTTTCTCGCCGCCAACTGGCGAGCCGGCGCTTATCCTGCGCAACGATGCGGCTTTCCTGGTTGCATTGCAGAAAACGAAGCGTCTGACGATCGACGTTACGACGAAGAGCCGTGGCAAGCAGACGCTGGTTTTCGAAGTGGGTGGTTACGATGCATCGAAATGGGTGCCGTTGCCGAAGAAAAAATGATCCCGCACAACGTCGCGTCAATGCAGGAATAGCTTCTCCGTGATGCGGGTCAGCGGCCATTCGAGCGTGGTGTTGATCTTTGGCGGAAGGTCCAACGGCTTCAGCAGCATCTTCACGGTCATCGCCGCGGGAAGATGACGCTTCAGCATGCCTGCCGCGCGACTCGTGACACGACGGAACTCGGCATCGTCCGCGGCCTTGTCCGGATAGCGGATATTGAAGACATGGCGAAATGCGATGTCGCTGTCTTCGTTCTTGATCTCCCGCAAGCGCTTCAGGAGCGTGCGGAATATCTGGAAGCGACTGAGCTTCTCGCGTTCGCGATAGGCGCGGAAGTACTGATAGAAGTGCTTGTAATGACGCACTTCGTCGCTCTTGATGTAGTTGGTTAGCTGGCGCAGCACGGGCTCGTCGGTCACATCGTTCAGGGCGCGATACAAGCTGGCCGTACCGGTTTCCACCACGCAACGCGCGGCGAGTTCGAGGCCGCGGCTTTCCTCGAGCTCATCGGCCGTGCATACGGCGCCGTACTCCTGGAAGAAATTGCGGAAGCCGGTATCCCAATCGAATTCGGGCCACACGTGACGCACGTAAGCGGCCAGTGCGCGTCCGTGCTGAAGTTCTTCGTGCTCCCAATGATCGCGAAGCCAGCCCTGGAGTTCGTCGTCGCCGGCGAAATGGTCGACGAGATTGTGCGTGTACAGGTCCGATCCGCTTTCAACGAACGACGAGCCGCAAAGCAGCATGAACAGGTCCTCATTCTGCCGGACGCGTTCGATCTCTATTTTGCCGAGGTCGAGACTCTCTAGCGTCCATGGCAACGATGCTGTGTAGCTCACGCTCTGCTTTCCTCGTCTTGCTCGGTGTCGGCCCAGGGGGCGGGGTGACCGAATTGTGACAAACGGGGCCTTCCGTGGCTACGTGCCGCTTGGGGCAGCCCGGTAAACCAAGGGGTTCGGTCATCGCAGGATATTGATGTGCAGCGACGCAGCCATAGCTGCCCTTACCCGGGGTAAGGCGGTGCCTTACCTGACCACCGTCACCGGTACGTGTGCCTTTGCCAGCACGTCGGTAGACACCGAACCGACCAGCCAGCGGGCGAGGGCGCCACGATCGGTGTGTCCGATCACGATGTGATCGATGCCGTTCTGGAGCACCTGGGTCAACAGCGCATCGCCCGGACTGCCGTACACCACTTCGAGGTCGACCAGCGACTCCGCATCCGGTTCCAGGGATTTCAGCTCGCCCAGCAGTTCCCGGACGCGCTTCGCGCTGGTGTCGCTCATCATCAGGGTCGTGACGTCCGGACCGCCTTCGGCGATCTGGATCACGGAGACCACCCGCACCCGGGCACCCGAGCAACGGGCAAGCTCCAGGGCGAAAAGGAAGGCGCGGCGCGCGGTTTCCGAACCGTCGTAGCCGACCAGAATGTTCTTGGGCATGGGTTTTGCTCCTTCTTTGCTGTCGACCCGATAGTAGGCGCAACCCACCCGTTATCGCGACGGGTTGGCCGGGGTGGACGTCACGGGCGGTACACGAAACCTTGCCAATGCTGAACGGGTTTTCCGCGGATGGGTTTTCTTCACATTGGTGAGTGGAGAATCCGATTCCGCAACTTCCTGCCACTTTCAACGGAGATAGCAAATGATCAAGCGCATGACGGGTTTGGCTGTACTGGCACTGGCAGCGGCAGGAATGTTCTCGGCCCAGCCGGCACGGGCGGACGACGCGAATCTCAAGTGCCACATGACGTTCAACCTCAAGGGTTGGTCGGCGATCTATAAGCATGCCGAAGGCGCGGGTACCGTCCGTTGCGAAAACGGCCAGACGGCAAAGGTCAAGATCGAAATCAATGGCGCTGGCCTGAGCGCCGGTAAGTGGCGTATCAACGATGGCAAGGGCGACATCACCCACGTTAAGACGATCAGCGATGTGTTCGGCGACTACGCAATGGCTAATGCCGACGCCGGTGTAGTGAAGAGCGCGGGCGCAAGCGTGTTGACGAAGGGTACGGTTTCCCTCGCACTGGCGGGCACCGGCGAAGGTATCAACCTCGGTGTCGACGTGGCGGGCTTCAAGATCACGCAGGTAAAGTAAGGCCGACAGCGGTTTCGTTGGGTATGGAAAGGGCGCTCCGGCGCCCTTTTCTTTTTCTTCACCGGGGGCGCGACACGCGCGTAAACTGCCTTCTTTCCCCAGACCGAGGTTCTCCCATGCGTCGCCTCACCGTTTTCCTCATGCTTTTCCTCGTCAGCGTTGCCGCGTGGGCCGCCGCGCCCGTCGTTGGCGATCAGGCCCCCGATTTCAGGCTTCAGGATCAGAAAGGCGACTGGCATACGCTGGAAACCCATAAGGGCCAGTGGCTGGTCGTGTATTTCTATCCGAAAGATTTCACGCCTGGCTGCACCACGGAGGTCTGCACCTTCCGCGACGACATCCTCAAGCTGCGCAAGGCTGGCGCCACGGTGCTCGGTGTAAGCCTGGACGACGTCAAGTCGCACGCCGAATTCGCCGAGAAGTACCACGTGCCGTTTCCTCTGCTGTCCGATGCCGACGGTGCGGTGGCGCAGAAGTACGACGTGCTCAATAGCAAGATGGGTATGAAGTACGCCCGTCGCGAAACCTTCCTGATCGACCCGGCCGGCAAGATCGTCAAGGTCTACAAGGACGTCGATCCGGAAAAGAACTCCAAGCAGGTGCTGGCTGATCTCGCCGCGCTGAAGGCGGCGAACGCCTGATGGTTTTCGCCGCACGTAAAGGGGTGAAGCGCGCCCGTCCGTTCGCGGCGTGGCGCATCGTCACCTGGCTGGTGATGCTGCTGGCGGCCGTGGGTTTCGTCATCAATGTCAGCGGCCTGATGCAGATCGTCGACGGCATGAAGACGGTAACGCCCGAGGCCGCGGCCGCCATGCCGGACGCCAGGGCGGCCATGGCGTGGGCGACGAGCTACATCGTGATCGCCTTCGTGGTGATCGTGATGGCGCTCGCCGCCCTGCGCTGGCGTAACTGGGGGCGTCACGGCATGCGTGTCGTGGCGCTGGTCCTGCTGGTCTGGGCTGCGATCACCGCATGGATTTCGTTCGGACAGTGGCAGCAGCTTGGCGTCGTACTCGCCCAGCCGGGATTTCCGCAAGAAGCCGTTGCGGTGGTTCTCAAAGTGCGCGGCACCATTCTGGCCAGCACGGTGCTTAAGGCCGTCTCGGTTCCCGTGATGGCATGGCTGGCGTGGCAGTTGGGGCGTCCGGCGGTCCGCGCGCAGTTCGCGGAGCCGGTAGCCTGACGATTCAGCGGGGGTTGGCGGTTGCACCGGTATCGAAGTGATTTACCCGGGATCATCCGATGACCGCACGCGTGGTACTTGCCTTGACCCTGGCGCTGGCGATCTTCGACGCCAGCGCTCAGGACCTGTCCAACATCTGCCACGCGGCCAGCAGCTATGACGTCACGGTCAACGACGGCAATGTCGTATTCGACCGCCCGCAGCCGGCGCCGCGACAGGTCGTCATGCACGATGGCACGCTGTCGACCGATGGCCGGACAGTTGTGCTGCGGCCCGACGAGGAAGATCGCGTGGCGTTGTTCGAGCGCAATCTGCGCGCGCTGGTACCGAAGGTGAAGGCGATAGCGTCCGATGGCATCGATCTCGCCGCCCGGGCGGTTCGCGACGAAGCCGCCACGGCGGCGCCCGACGCGGTGCGCAGCGGGGAGCTGGATCGCGTGCTGGCGCAGCGGGTGGCCGAGATCAAACGACGCATCGCCGCCAGCCGAAGCACCCGCGACTGGCAGGAGGAGGCCATGCGCGAATATGCGAACGAGATCGTCTCCGATGTCGCGCCCATCCTGACGAACGATGTGGGGACCCAGGCCATGAATCTGGCCATGAATGGCGATCTGGAAGGTGCCGCGGCATTGCGCGACCGCGTGAGTGCGCTTACCTCGGGCGGGCAGGACCGCATCGTGGGCCAACTGGAAGCCCGGCTGCGCCCCCGCGTCCAGGCGCTGTGTCCTTCGATTCGCCAGTTGGCCGAGCTACAGACCGGGCTGCATAACGCCTCGGGCCAGCCCCTCAATCTCGTCGACATCGAAGGCCGATGACCGCCGGCTGACCGACGCCCGCCGCGTTTAGCGGAGGCTAAGTCCGAAAGGTCTAACGTAAGCCCCCATGGAACGGTCTTCGGTTCGTGCATTCAATTCTTTGATTCGCCGCGTCATTGCGGACCGTGATCTGTACCGGCAGGCCGCGCGGGGTGTGCGTGAACCGGGCCTGCGCGTCATCCTGGACGAATCGGCCGATGCCCTTTCCACGATTGCCGCGGACCTTCAGGGCGAAGTGGATTCTGCGGGTGGGCGGGCGGCTAAGGGGGCTGGCGTTGGGGTGAGCGGCATGCGCCGGACCATGATGGAAGCCTCCGTCCGCCTGTCGAGCGATCCGGATATGTCGTACGTGCGTTCGCTGGAACATATGGAACGCCGTCTGCTGCACGCGTTTGTGAAACTGGAAGCCTCGTCGGCCGATCGGGCACTCGTGACGCGTCATATCGCACGGCTTCGCCTGCTGCATCTGGATATGACGAGCATGGGCCGCGCGGCGGGCCCCTGAGATTCAGGCCGCCGGGCGATAGCCGCGCAGCGTGCGGTCGAGATAGCCGTCCCCGACGACCCTGACCTGTCCGTTCGTGGACAGACTTTCCCAATCGGCGAAGAAGTTGGCGAATGCAACGGCTTCGTGCGGGCAGCGTCGCATCCCGATCTGCGATTCGCCCCGAAAAATACCCCAGACGCCTCCTATATCGGTGACGTGATAGTCGATGTCATTTGATGGCACGGCGATTCCCGGCTGGATCGCACGCCGGGTTGGCGCGCGCGATCAAGGAGGATCGGGGAGTGCCTTTCGCAAAAATATAAGATTAGTCTGAAAAATCGAACGGATTTATCGACAGCCGCACCTGGCTCTACGCTACAAATCCAGCGCGGACCGCGATAGCCCAGCCAGATAGAGCTCGAGCCGCGGACCGAACGCCTCCAGACGGGCCCATTCGGCCGTGCCGCCGCCAGCGTGGAACGCGTGTTCCAGGGCCTCGCCTTCCGCCGCCGTCGACGAGGGCCCGAAAACCCGCATGCCGCCCGTCACACGATGCAGCCACTCGATCGTTTCACCGCTGTCGCGGCGCGATACGAAACCGGGCAGGGCTTCGATATCGACCTTCGTAGCTGTCACGAACTGCGTTACCAGTGCACGAAGTACGCCCGGGTCCCCAAAGGTTTCCAGCAGCTCGTCGAGGTTCCAGTCCGCATGGGATCCAGCTACCGGAACTCCGTGCGCAATCAGTTTCGTCTGAAGCTCCGCACTGCGCAGGGGCTTTGCTACGTAAGCGTCCATGCCAGCTGCGCGACAGCGTGCTTCCGCGTCAGGCAATGCATTTGCCGTCATGGCGACAATGTGCAGATGGTTACCCGTTCCCGCCTCGCGCTCGCGTATGGCGCGGGCCAGGCCGTAGCCGTCGAGTTCGGGCATATGGCAATCGGTGACCAGGACATCGTAGACGCCGGTGCTCCATGCTTGCAGCGCCTCCGCCCCATTGGCCACGACGTGGCTCGTATGGCCGAGTTTCTGCAATTGCGCGGCGACCAGGGCCTGATTGATCGGATTGTCTTCCGCGACCAACACGTGCAAATGACCGCCGTGCGCCGTGCGCGTTGCCACCGGGGGGGCTACGTTGATCGCGGCCGCCACGGTTCCGATGGGGCAGATATCGACGGTCAATTCGACAACGACTCGTGTACCGCGTCCCGGCTCGCTGGTCATCCCGATCGCGCCACCCAGCAGATCGACCAGCCGGCGGCAGATGGCCAGGCCGAGCCCGCTGCCACCATACCGGCGCGTCGTGGAAGACTCCGCCTGGCTGAATGGTTCAAACAGCCGCGTGGCTTGTTCGGGCGTCACGCCGATACCCGTATCGGCAACGCAAAGCCGCAGTCGTTGTTTTTCGGCGGCCTCGGCAGTTGCCGCCAGCGACACCGTCACGCTGCCGCTGGCGGTGAACTTGAGCGCATTACTGACCAGGTTCAGCAGGATCTGTCGCACGCGTACGCTGTCGGTCAGCACCAACCCCGCCACGTTTTCCTCAACCTCGACGACGAAAGTGAGTCCTTTCTCATCCGCCTGATGGGTGAGCAGGTCGCGCACGCTGCGTACAAGAGCCCGCAGGTCGACGGGGGTACGTTCGATGGACAGCCGGCCTGCTTCGATGCGCGACACGTCAAGCACATCGTCGAGGATTTGCAGCAGGGCCGCTGCCGACGTCTCCACGGTGCCGAGCATTCTGCGTTGGCGCGCGTCCAGCGGGGTGTCTCCCAGCAGCTCCAGCATGCCAATGACGCCGTTCATCGGGGTGCGGATTTCGTGACTCATCGTGGCCAGGAACTCGCTCTTCGCACGGGTAGCGCTTTCGGCAAGATCGCGCGCGGCGGCGAGTTGCTCCGCCTGTTGGCGCTCATGCGAAATGTCCACCCAGTAGCCTGTGAAGTCGACAGCACCCTCCACCTCGCTGGGAATGGCATGCGAGGCCACCCAGCGCACGGGATCCGTATCCCGGATGCGCATGACGGCCTTGATGGGCGTAAGCGTGGTAGCCGCGCGCGCTACTTCCGCCATAAGTATGGGTTGGTCGTCCGGCTCGATGCGCGCGAAGGCAAGCCGTTCGTCCGCGATGAACGATGCCGCCGGAATGCCGAAGATCGGTTCGGGATTGCCACCTACGTAGAGGAAGTCCAGCCGGCCGTCCTCGTAGTACCGGCAGCGATAGACCACGGCCGGAATATGGAGGGTGACGTCGGCTAGCTGGGCCTCGCTGTCCATGCGCTTGCGCGTTTCCCGCCGCAATCGGAGATAGGCATAGGAAATCGTTGCGAGCAAGGCCAGGGCCAACAGCAATACCGGCAGCGTTTTGCGCGCGATAGCGCCCCAGGAACCGCCGTAGGTGTATTCGGACGACAGCCAGGTGTTGCGAATTTCGCGCGTCCGGCGATCCGGCATATGCCCGAGCACGCGATTGATCAGGGGTAGCAGGGGCGCGTACTCGCGACTGACACCGACAGCGTAAATCGCAAGCTGGCCTGTTGGCGCGGCAAACTTCAGTCGGCCGGGGTAGTCGCGCCGCATGATGAATTCACTGGTCGCGATATCGCCGATGAAAGCATCGGCGCGGCTTTCGGCGACCGCTGCGAGACCTTCGGCCGTGCTGTCGACCGGTTCGATGGTCGAATGCTGAAGCTGGTTTGCCACCGCGGCGACGGGTGGCTTCGTGATGTTCGCGGCGACCTTCAGGTTGGCGAGTTCCGTAAGACCCGACATTGTGGGCCTGTCCTCGCGGGTAACGATCATGATCGGGAATTCGAGATACGGCGTACTGAAGTCGAACGGTCGCTCCAGCGCGTCGCCAAACGGCGACACGGCAGGCAGAAGATCGATATCTCCATGCGCTACCCGCGCCCTCGTAGCGGCCCAGCCCGGCGTGGCGACAAAGGATGTTCGCAAGCCCAATGTGTGCGAAATCTCTGCGAGAAAGTCGGCGCCGATGCCTTCCGCGTGTCCGTCGCGATCGACCATGCTTATCGGCGCGGCCGTGGGATCGATACCGATTCGCAGCACGGGCAATCGCGCGAGCCAGGCGCGTTCCGCGTCGGAAAGCGGCACGCCCGACTGTGTGACGAAACGGCCCGGATCGCCACCTATCCACGGTGCGCGAAGTCGCGCGTGCTCCTCGGCGGTCAGCGATTCCAGCATATGATCGAGTGCGCTGAGCAAGGGCGCGCGGTCCATGTCTCGTGGCACGGCAAAGCCAAAAGTCGATATGGGCAGGGCAGCGACGGGGCCGATGCGAAGACGATCGCCGAGTTGCGCCTTGTCGATGGCGATACGGGCGGCATTGGGGTCGTCGATCGTGGCATCGGCGGTTCCGTCGGCCACCATACGCAACGCGCCCTCGGCCGATGGTGCTTCGACTACCTTCGCATCCGGCACATAGCGGCGGATGGTTTCGGCCTCGACGAAACTCTTCTGGGTGGCGACTGTCCGACCATTGAGGTCGCTGAAATTGGCAAGGCCCGCGTTGTCCCGGCGCGTTACCAGTACAGGCATCTGCTCGAAATAGGGCTGGCCGAACAAGAGGAAACGCGAGCGCTCCGGTGTCGGCGTTACGTTCATCAGAAGATCCACTTCGCCTGCGCGTGCCGCTGCGAGTGCGTCATCCCAGGTGGGATAAACCTTGAAGCGGGGTTCGACGCCGAGGCGTCGTGCGAGCTCTCTAAGATAATTCGGAGCAAGACCCTCGATGCGGCCATCGCGTTCCATCTCGAATGGCGCGAATCCATCGCTATAAGTAGCCACTTCGATGATGGGGTGGCGCACGAGCCAGGTCTTCTCGGCAGGCGTCGGATCGCCAGCGCCCGCACGCACGCCGCTCGTGGCAGCGAGAAGGAAAATGAGAACGAAGTATTTGAACGATGACATAGAGGCCCTTCGACCACGAGCGAAGGTTGCTGTAATCTCGACATTCATCGTACGACGAATTGCACTTACTCATGGAGAGTGGCGGCGACCCATCCGCTCGGGCGAGGGACAGAATGGCTCTGCGAGTAATTATTGCCGACGATCATCCGGTCGTACTCATGGGTACGCGTGCGGCTCTTGAGGCTGGTGGCGAGTTCGAGGTCGTTGGCGAGGCCGCGAACGGCGACCAGCTTATCGATATGCTGGCAAACCGCCCTTGCGACATCCTGGTCACCGATTTCTCGATGCCTGGCGGGCGCCATGGGGATGGCCTGTCATTGATCGACCTTGTACGCCGACGCTTTCCCAGGTTACCCATCGTCGTGCTGACCATGGTGAACAACATGGCCGTGCTCCAGGCGATGCGTCAGCGTGGCGCGCAGGGATTGTGCGACAAGCGTTCGCCCTTGAAAGAGGTTCCCGTGGCGGTAAGGCACGTCGCTCAGGGGCGCCTGTATCTCAGCGAGTCGATCCGCGCGCAGTTCGAGGAGCATGGACTCCATCATGCGTCCGACGACGAACTGCGTCTTTCCGCGCGCGAAATCGAAGTGGTGCGCATGTATGTCGGTGGCATGTCCATTTCGCAGATCGCGGATCGCCTGAATCGCAGCGTGAAAACCGTCAGTCGGCAGAAACGCGACGCGATGCGCAAACTGGGTGTCGATCACGACAGCCGTCTTTCCGAATACGCACGCGAACGAGGTATCGCATCGTGACTACTGTCCATGCCAGCGAGCGGGTCGGAACGCTCTTCTCCGTCGAAGCCATGCTTGCCGCACGCGAAGGAAGCTGGCGCGTGTTACACGATATCGCGGCGGCCATCCGGCCCGGCATGACCGAAGACGACGCCAGGCGCATAGCGGCGGAGACCATCGGCGCTTCCGGTGCGCAGCGGATCTGGCATCCGAGCATCGTGCGGTTCGGACCGAACACGCTCAAGACGTTCCGCCAGCGCTCGGCGCCCGACACCGTGCTTGGCGAAGACGACATTTTCTTCGTTGACCTGGGTCTTGTGTTCGAGGGCCACGAGGGTGACGTGGGCGATACCTTCGCGGTGGGTAACGACCCGGTCGCCAACGCCTGTACGGTGGCGGCGCGAACGATCTTCGACGCCGTCGCGAGCGAATGGCGCGAAAACCGCACCACGGGCAGGGCGCTTTACGATTTCGCAGCGCGGCAGGCCGACGCCGCGGGTTGGATTCTGAACCACGAAACCAAGGGGCACCGGGTAGGCGATTATCCCCATGCCATCTGGAAAGCCGGCGACCTGGGGGACTTCGAGGGCGAGCCCGCTGCCGGACTGTGGATTCTCGAAATCCAGATACGGCATCCGGATCTGCCGGTAGGGGCGTTTTACGAAGATTTGCTGGTGCGCGGTATGGACCCTGCCGGAAGTCACGCATGACTTGACGCTCATGCGGCGCGCCCCTTGTAGGCTTAAACCTATTGCATGCCGGATGCATCCCATCCGACGACATCACTGGGGAGTTGCGCCATGCGCCGTACGCTGATCGCCTGCACTATCGCCGCCGTCATGGCCGCCGCCGCGCCGCTTTCCGCGCGTACCGTCAATATCGGCATGAGCAAATGCACCCACGACTACAGCACGCCGTACGACGTCGATGTGGAGCGCGACGGCATTTCGTTCCATCGAACCGACGGCACTCCCGCCAAGGTATTCCTCCATAACGGTGCGTTGCGCGTCGATGGGCGCGACGTCAGCGTCTCGTCCGACGATGCCGAGGCGCTACGCCGCTACGAAGCCGGCGTGCGTCAGGTGATGCCCGAGGTTGCCGTTATCGCACGCGACGCCATCGATGTCGGGTTCTCCGCCATGACGACGGTAACCGCCAGCTTCGCCGATCCGGGCAGTCGTTCGCGCATTCTGGAAAAACTGAATCGCAAGCACGCCGACGCGCTGCGCGAAGTCGACGCCACGCTGGGGCAGGGCCATTGGCAGGCAAAGCGCGCGCAGAATCTTCTTGAAGACTCCATCGGCGACACCGTCGGAGAATTGGTCGGTACCGTCACGGGCGAAGCGGTATCGGCGGCACTCAGCGGCGACAGCTCCAAAGTCGCGGCGCTACAGGCGCGTGCCGAGTCGCTCGACAAATCCATGAACAAGGAAATGGACGCGCGCTCGAAGCGGCTCGAGGAACGCACTGACGCTATCTGCCCGCGTCTGAACGATCTGGCGGACATCCAGAAAGGCTGGCACGTCAAGCTCGCCGACGGCTCGCTGTTGCAGTTGATGACCATCAAGCCGAAGACCGATCACGACCATGATCACGATGGCGGTAGCGTAGCGTCCGATTGATTTGGCGATGGCGCATGGACCAATGCGATTCAGTCAATTTGGAATTTCACGGCCATTTGTTGGTTGGTAGTTCAGTTATCCATGCTGACTGTGCTTGGATCACCGGGGTTTTGCGCACGGTGATCCAATGTGGTCACTAGTAACAGAGCCTGCCGTTGGGGATCAGATCTCCGACAGTGACCGTTCCGCCGCCACCCCCTGGGCCGCTGCCTACGCCGCCGCCTACCTGGCGGGGTATTGAGCCAGGTGTGCAACCAGGTCCTGAAGTCGTTCGTTGCTGCCGGTTGCCATCGACAAATTCGCCTCTCGCTGCACGCACATATGTGGCGCAATCGACGACATTGCATAACTGAACGGTGTCGCCGGAATCAAGATTGACGAAGTATCGTCTCGTCCAGTCATCGATGGTGGATTTTGTCTTCGCATCGGGTGAAGGGGTTTCGAGGACGCAGTCATAACAGGTTTTCGGGACGTGGTACCGCTCCGCGTGAGCAGAGCATGCTGTCGCAACGCAAAACAAAGGTAGCGCAATCCTGTGCATGGTGACTCTCCCTCAACGACAGTAACGTTCGACAAAGGCATCGGCTTGCGCACGCAATAAAAAAATGTCGCGAGCGTCGATTTCTTTTTCTGCAGTACGAAACTGCTCTTGGGTCACGCGCGTGAGCGATAAAATCTGCATTACATTAAGGAATTTGTATGCTTCGTGAGGATTCTCTTTGAGTGCATAGCCGCCTTCACTGGTCTCGCCATATATCCTCGCGATCGCATCAGTGTTGCATTCTTGCGAAAGTTCTTTCAGGTAGCGTGCGGCGGACGTCTTGTAGTGTTCTACTTCGGTCGCTCGCCCCGATGTATGTGCCAAGTCCATTTCGTGCAGTCCCGCACTGACGTATACGTACCTTGCATCGGCATCGCCTAGCTTCGCAGCCATCTCGAGATAGGAGCCTGCGGTTGAGATCTGATCAGGTGTTGTAGTTGCGCAGTAGCCACTCGCTTCCTCAGGTGACCCGTTGGAGCGAAGTGCGCGGCATCGGACCAACCCCGCGTATATCTGGGCAGCAGCTTTCGCGTCCCCAGCCGTTGATCGGGCAACTAATTCAGGTAGCGCCGTCTGCAATGGACCAGCAGGCGCGTCTATCCCGTGGTATCTCGTTACACGAGTAAATTCTTGTGGCTGAGGGTGCGGATCGGCAGCGTGTGCGCACATAGCGCTGCTGGCGAGAGTCAGAAGCATTGGTAATTTGCGTTTCATAGTCATTTCCCTTGACGTGTTTGTTGCTTGGATCGAAGTTGTCTCACGACTTGGAAAGCATTGCGAGGAATCGCGAAGTCCGAAGTCGGTACGCTGCTATCGAAGCGATGGGTGATGTACGCAATAGATGGGTTGCCGAGATGGTTTCATTGTCAGTGAATGCGCTGGTGACCTGTCATCGCGGAATTCCGCTGCGATGGTGTTTCTTTCTCTCCGATCAGTCGACAAGATCGAGTACGGCAAGGCCGTGCTCCGCGCAGTAACTGCGATAGGCCTCCAGTTGTGTGCTCGCCGACGCGCGTGCTCTGACGACGTCGCCCGGGCCGACGAATTCCACCGTGCCCATGACGATGACGAGTGCCGTCATCGGCTCGTCGCCAACGACCTTCCACCAGTCCCGGTTGCCGTTCGGCTCGTAGACGTAGTCGCCCGGGCCGATGATCTCGCCCGTGCACAGTTGCCGTTGGCCGGCCAGATTGAAGGCGTGGATTTCGCCCGTGTGGCGATGCAGGGGCATGACCGCGCCGGGTTCCATGCGGAGCAGTTCGACGAAACCCCGGTCGTCGGCGAAGAAGCGCAGCGGCTTCCACGACTTCTGGGCGGACATCGGAATCCATGGGATGCCCGCCGTGCCCGCGATACGGGCGGGGAGGTAGTCGGCGAGGCTGGGGGCGGGATGGTTCATGGCGTGGTTCCCTTCGGATGGCTTGGTAGCCGGTGAGGAATACCGTACGCTTGGACTGGTCCCTGAAAAGCGCCATTACGAATGACTTCAATGGAACCAGTTTTTGCGTTCCCGTTGGACCTCGACGGTGAGGGTGGCCGCAGGCGGACGCTGCACGAGGCCTTGCGAGGCGCCATCCTGGATCGTCGTCTTCTGCCCGGCGCGGAGCTGCCGTCCACCCGGAAAGTGGCTGCGGGCTATGGCATCGCACGCAACACCGTCATCGCCGCTTACGACCTCCTCATGGCTGAGGGCTATTTGCTGACGCGGGCAGGTGCCCGCGCCGTCGTGGCGGACGTCGCCATGGGAAAGGGGAGTGGGGTTCGCGTTGCCCATCCGATGGAGGACATGCGTCTCGCTTCCGCATGGCGCGCGCCTGTCTGGCCAACCACCCGCGATGCCAGCGACGGGCAACCGGGCTTCTATCTCGGCATGCCGGACTGCCGGCAATTTCCTTTCGACGTATGGCGCCGGTTGCTTATGCGGGCGTCGGGCCCTGCATCGCCGGCCTCGCTGGGCTATCAGGCGCCGGAGGGACACCCGCAACTGCGTGCGGGTATTGCCCGGCATGTGTCGTTCGCACGCGCGGTGGCCTGTCACGCCGACGATGTCGTCGTGACCAGCGGTGCCCAGCAGGCTTTCGATCTTCTGGCGCGCGTTCTTGTGACGCCGGGAGAAACCCGCGTCGCCGTAGAGGACCCCGGCTATCCGCCATTGCGTAGTGCGATGGCGGCGGCTGGCGCGCAGCTGGTTCCCATGCCGGTTGACGACGAGGGACTGTGCGTGGACCGTCTTGCCGATGATGTACGCGTCGTCTGCGTCACGCCATCCCATCAGTTTCCGACCGGTGTCGCGATGTCGATGGATCGCCGCAAAGCGTTGCTCGACTTCGCGCGCCAGCGTGGCGCCGTCGTAATCGAAGACGACTACGACGGCGAGTTCCGCTACGGCGCCCGTCCACTGGACGCATTGCGGACACTCGATCGCGATGCCAGCGTTCTTTACGTGGGTACCTTTTCCAAGAGCCTGTTTCCCGCGTTGCGCGTCGGCTACATCGTGGCACCTCCATGGGCGCGGGATGCGTTGGCCTCCGCGAAACAATGCATCGACGGCCATGGGAATGTACAGGTGCAGGATGCGCTTGCGCACTTCATCGCCGAAGGTCACCTGTTGCGTCACGTGCGACGCATGCGCAAGGTGTATGCCGAACGTCGCACGGCGATGCTCGACGTGTTCGCCGCCGAGCTGAGTCCGTGGTTCGAACCCATTGCATCGGAAGCAGGCATCCATTTGTCGGTTCGCTATCGCGATGCCGACGATGCGGTCTGGATGCTTCCGCATATCCGTCGTCATGCGCCAGGCGCGCAATCGATGGGCGATTTCGGCAAAACGACGCCGACCGCGAGCGGTGTTTCTTTCGGGTTTGGCTGTATCGACGTCGATGGGGCCGTGGTCGCACTTCGAAGTCTGGCGACCGCGCTCGCGACACGTCGCTGATGCGGCATCCGTGTAAACGGTAAAGCTACCGGAGACGTCGAGCGACATTTTTTGCTAGCCTGCTCCCGCGTCCGCGGACCTTTCCGCTTCAGCGCCGACATAGCAGTCCCTACATGGACGTAGCGCACGGAAGTTTTTCGTACCTTCCCTACGTATCCGAGGAGAGCTGTCATGAGTATGGGCAAGCGTCTGGGCGCCGAGTTCTTCGGCACCTTCTGGTTGGTCTTCGGTGGTTGCGGCAGCGCGGTCCTGGCCGCGAAGTTTCCCGATACGGGCATCGGTTTCGCTGGTGTCGCTCTGGCGTTCGGTCTGACCGTCGTGACCATGGCGTACGCCGTGGGTCATATTTCAGGCGGACATTTCAATCCCGCGGTCACCCTGGGGCTCTGTGCGGGTGGTCGCTTTCCGGCCAGGGACGTCGTTCCCTACATCGTCGTCCAGGTCGTCGGTGGCATTGCCGCCGGTGCGGTGCTTTATACGATCGCGAGCGGCGGACCCAATTTCGACGCCAGCCTCGGTTTTGCGTCCAACGGCTACGGTGCCCATTCGCCCGGTAGTTATTCCCTGCACGCATGCATGGTGGCGGAGTTGGTGCTGACCGCGTTCTTCCTGATCGTTATCCATGGTTCGACCGACAAGCGCGCACCGGCGGGCTTCGGTCCGCTGGCGATCGGTCTGTCCCTGACCTTGATTCATCTGATCAGCATTCCCGTCACCAATACCTCGGTGAATCCCGCGCGCAGCACGGGCGTGGCGCTATTCCAGGGGAGCTGGGCGATCCAGCAGCTGTGGATGTTCTGGCTGGTGCCACTGGTCGGCGGCATCGTGGGTGGTTTGATCTATCGCTACCTGCTTGAGAGCAAGGACTGATCCTGCCGGCACGACGGCGACGTTGCCGTCGTGCCGCTGGGATGCCTACTTAGCTGTCGGATCGAGTTTCTTCAGATGGTCGACGGCGTGTTGATTGCCGACGTTGAGTTCCAGTGAGCGGCGGTAGTTCGCGATGGCCTCCTTCGTATCGCCCAGTCCTTCGTAGCCTTCGGCCAGACTGTCGAAGGCGTTCCAGCTTTTGGGCCATTGCTGCGTGTTGTACTGGAACAGGCCAATCGCCTGCTGCGGGCGCTTTTCGGCAAGCAAGCGGTAGGCCCACTGATTGACGAAGGATTCCGTCAGGCGCAATTCGGGGTGGTCGCGCTGGATCGTGGCGACGGTGGCGCCGACGTTCACGTACTTTCCTTTTTCCAATGCACTTTCGAGTGCGCTCAACACGGCCGGCTTGCCGAAAATATCTTCCAGCGCCTTATCCGCCAGTTGCTGGAGCTGGCCCTGTGTCTCGCCTGGCCTATTCGCGAACAGCACGATGCCGTATCCGAGGTCCGGATACATTTCGATATAGCTGGAATATCCGAAGGCGCCTCCGGACGTGCGCAGCCGGAGTTTGCTGTCGATCGTCCGGCTAAGCGTCCAGTTGTAGCCGATCGCCATGTCGTCGGTATCGCCCCATGTCGGTTTCTGGGTGAGCCGGATCGCTGCGTCCGGCGCGGCCAGTTCGGCAACCAGAAACCGGGCCATGTCCGACGTGCTGTAACGCAGTCCGCCGGCAGCCAGGATCGACGGTCCGTTCAGCGAAG
Source organism: Luteibacter sp. GL_149 (assembly GCF_057834065.1). NCBI lineage: Bacteria > Pseudomonadati > Pseudomonadota > Gammaproteobacteria > Lysobacterales > Rhodanobacteraceae > Luteibacter > Luteibacter sp. GL_149. The sequence goes on along the minus strand of NZ_CM174395.1, from coordinate 4,152,757 downwards.
GCATGACGACGTGTTTCTTGTCGTAGCCCGTCGCGAGCAGCGCCGAACGCGCGTTGCCGGTGCCGCTGGCCATGCCGAAGGGTTTCTCCACATAGCGCGCCAGCAACGTTTCGTAACGTTCGCCGTAGACCTTCTCGAGAATGATGGCTAGCAGTTCCGTCGCGAGATTCGAATGGCGCGACTGGGTACCCGGCTTACCGACGAGCGCGGCCGACTTCAGATCGACGAGTAGCTGTGCGTCGGTGTATTGCTGCAAGGCGGCGCTGATGAGAAAGGGCGCTTCGTCGGGTCCGGCTTTTTCGACGATCTTCGGGAAGTCTGGCAGGTTGTCGGGAAGGGCGGAGGTCGTGTTCGCGAGATCGATCAGCCGGACGGGTGTTCCTTCGAACTCCAGGTTCGGATAGTCGCCCGGTAAATACCGGCGAATATCGTCCTGAGGGTTGACCTTACCTTCAGCGACGGCGTGCGCGAGGATTAGCGACGTGAATACCTTGGTGATCGAGGCGATCTCGTAGATGGTGTTTTCCGTCGGTACCTGCGGCTTCTCCCGCGACACCGAGCCGAAGTTGTAGAACAGGGTCTTGCCGTCTTTCACTACAGCGATCGATAAGGCATCGGTCATATTCGCTTTCACGGCGTCCGAGCCCAGCTTGTTGAGGACCTCGTCCATCTTCGCGGGGGTGGCCGTACGGGTGTCGCGGGCGGCGGCAGGAGGCGAGATAGCGGCCAGGCCAAGCAAAAGTGCGGACACGATAACGGTGGGGCGGTTCATTGGAACTCCGATGAATGGGAAGGCGCATACTTCTGATGCGTCGCGACGGCGTTTGGTTACGCCCGATGCCCTGTTTTCAATGAAGGGACGCTATCCAACGTTCCAGTGCGGGCGTGTCCGCCACTGCGCCGGGGAAAATGTGGGCGGGAACGATGGGCACGTTCGCGCCTCGCTTGCGGCCGCGGTACACCTTCATCGGGACGACTACGCGTCCGATGCCGCTCGGGAGGTCGTCCTTGCGGATGTCCATGTAGAGCGTATCCGCGCTCGTTTCCTCGCCGACGTGGACAACACCCAGGGCAAGCCAGAGATCGGCGGCGTCGAGGCAGGCGGATCCGCAGCCGGCGTCCGTCACCATGAAGATGCGGGCGCGTGGCGGCGCGACCGGAGCTTGTGCGGCAGATTTTGCTTCGGCTTCTTTCGGCGCTTGCCAGAGCGCCTGTCCGTTCTTCTTCGCCGCCGTCATGCCGGCGACGGTGCTGTCCACCCAGGCAAGGACTTCATGCGACCCATCGGGGCTCGCGCGAAGTTTGTCCGCGAGTTCGCTCATGGTCGCGATGTTGGCCACGGAGGCGCGCCATTCGACGGTGGTCGAGTCGACGTTCGCCGCATCGACGCGTGCCGCGCCCCAAAGCACGCGCGCGATCTGCAGGCTCCAGTCGGACGAGCCGCCGTTGTTGCCGCGCAGGTCCAGCACGATGGCTGGCGCGGCGACGATCGCGTCGCGCTGTTTCGCCAGATCGGCGATCAAAGGGACGAGTGCCTTCGCAGCGGCCCCATTGGGATCGCCATCGAAGTCGCTCAGTGTCAGCCAGACCGTGCCGTCGGGAAGCTTGCGCATGCCGATGGGGTCGTGGGCACGACGGGAAGTGGCAGCGAGCCGTTCCTTCAGTGCCGCCTGGTCGATGGGAATCCATGTCAGCGTTACCGAGCGTTGCACGCCCGCGACATCGAACGTGCATATGGATGGCCGCGCGATCCATGGGTTGCCGTTGTCGAGAAAGAGCCGGCCGCCGGCCCATGCGCGCTGTGCCTTGAGGTTCCAGCGACCGGTGAACGCGCCCACGTTTTCCGCCGCCAGCCGGTCGGCGGGCCGACCATCGCAGGCCAGCAGAGTGGCGCCCAACGGGAGGGGCGCCCGGTCGTCGCGCGTTACGACGCGCTGCTTTCCCTTGTTGTCGAAGGCGGTCAGGAAACCCGGCCAGCGCGATGCCATCACCGGAACTTTCGTGCCTTTAGCCTCGGAGAAATTGAGATGCCCGTCGTCGAACCCGGCGGCGTACGCACGCATGGCATACCAGTAGCCGGCGAAGTCCTTCGTACGCTTCGCCCGGTCCAGTGCCATGGCGAGGCCCGCATCGTTCGCGGCGGCGAAGCGCGGGTTCAGCGGATCGACTGGCCCCGGGTGATTGGCCGCGACATCGTCGTGCAGGGCCCTGGCGTCCTGGCGAAGCGCCTGCGCCCAGTCGCGATCCGCGGTCTGGGCGGCGGCGAGGGCAGGGGCGAGCAAGAAGAAGGCGGCTACCCGTCGGAGCATCGGAAGTCCTTGAGATGACAGGATGGTGCGTCGACAGAGGGTGCCAGATGCGCCGGTAGGGCTACAATCGCCGATCGTTCCTGCCTGTGCCGTGCCTGCCCATGCTCCTGATGATCGACAACTACGACAGCTTCACCTTCAACCTCGTCCAGTACCTGGGCGAGCTGGGGCAGGAAGTGAAAGTCATGCGGAACGACGCGCTGACCGTCGCGGACATCCGCGCGTTGGCGCCTTCACGCATCATGATTTCGCCGGGGCCGGGCACGCCCGACGATGCTGGCGTATCGCTCGATATTCTTCGTGAGCTGGCCAGCGAGATCCCCATCTTCGGCGTCTGCCTGGGGCATCAGGCGATCGGCCAGGTATTCGGCGGCAAGGTCATCCGGGCCCGCGAGATCATGCACGGCAAGACCTCGCCGGTTCGCCATCGCGGACAGGGGGTGTTTGCCGGCTTGCCCGATCCGTTCGAGGCCACGCGTTATCACTCGCTGGTGGTGGAAAAGACCTCGGTGCCCGATTGCCTCGAAGTCACGGCATGGACCGAGCGCGACGATGGCTCGATCGACGAGATCATGGGCCTGCGTCACCGCACGTTGCCGATCGAGGGCGTGCAGTTCCACCCCGAGTCGATCCTCACCCAGCACGGTCACGACCTGCTGCGCAATTTCCTGGGCCTGCCTCTTCCGCTGGCGGCCTGATTCCGAGTGTCCCGCATGCCGATCACCCCCTCCGAGGCGCTCCAGCGCACCATCGAACATCGCGAGATCTTCCACGACGAGATGATCGAGCTGATGCGTCAGATCATGCGCGGCGACGTCAGCCCGCTGATGACGGCGGCCATCATGACCGGCCTGCGCGTGAAGAAGGAAACCGTCGGCGAGATCACCGGCGCCGCGCGTGTGATGCGCGAGCTGGCTGCCACGGTCGATACGGCGCCGCATCCGCATTTCGTCGATATCGTCGGCACGGGCGGCGACGGGGCGTCCACGTTCAACATCTCCACCGCGTCGATGTTCGTCGCGGCCGCGGCGGGCGCGCGCGTCGCCAAGCACGGTGGACGCAGCGTGTCGTCGAAGTCGGGCAGCGCCGATGTGCTGGAGGCGCTGGGAGCGCGTATCGACCTTTCACCCACCCAGGTCGCCACCTGCATGGAAGAAACCGATATCGGCTTCATGTTCGCGCCCAACCACCATCCGGCGATGAAGGTCGTCGGGCCGGTGCGGCGCGAGATGGGCGTGCGTACGCTGTTCAACATCCTTGGGCCGCTGACCAATCCCGCGGGCGCTCCGAATATCCTCATGGGTGTGTTCCATCCCGACCTCGTCGGCATCCAGGTGCGTGTACTCCAGGCCCTGGGGACGAAGCACGCGCTGGTCGTGTGGGGGCGTGACGGCATGGACGAGATTTCCCTGGGCGCTGCTACGCTTGTAGGTGAGCTTCGCAACGGAGAAGTGAGGGAATACGAGGTCGAACCGGAAGATTTCGGGCTTGCCATGGCCTCCAGCCGCAACCTTCGCGTGGAGAACGCAGAGGAGTCGAAGGCCATGCTTCTGGAAGCCATCTCTGGCGTTCCGGGGGTCGCTCATGACATCGTCTGTCTCAACGCTGGCGCGGCCCTGTACACGGCCGATGTCAGCACATCGATCGCCGAGGGCATCGAATTGGCACGCGTCACCATTGCCAGTGGCGCGGCTCGTGTAAAAATGGACGCGTTCGTGGCCGCAACCCAGCGGCTCGGCGCCTGATGTCGTAGACGGGAACGGACGCCTCCTTTCGTTCCCGCATACCCCAAGGAAGCTTTCCCGATGTCCGATATTCTCGACCGCATCCTCACTCGCAAGCGAGAGGAAATCACCGAGCGCAGCGCCCGGAGGCCTCTTGCCGAGCTAGCTGCAGAAGCCAAGAAGCTTCCCGGCACCCGCGGGTTCGCCGCGGCGATCGAAGCGAAGCTGCATGCTGGCCAGTCGGCGGTCATCGCCGAAATCAAGAAGGCCAGCCCCAGCAAAGGGCTCATTCGACCGGACTTCGATCCCGTCGCCATTGCGCGCAGCTACGAAGCGGGCGGCGCGGCATGCCTGTCCGTGCTGACCGACGCCGACTTTTTCCAGGGCTGCGAGGACTACCTGCATAACGCCCGGGAAGCCTGCAAGCTGCCCGTGCTGCGCAAGGATTTCATCATCGACGAGTACCAGGTGTACGAAGCGCGGGTTATCGGCGCGGACTGCATCCTGCTCATCGCGGCCGCGCTCGACGACAGCGCGCTCATGAATCTCACGATGCTGGCGGCCGAACTCGAACTCGACGTCCTCGTCGAGGTGCACAACCTGGAAGAGCTGCAACGCGCTCTCGAGGTGCCGGCACCCCTGTTCGGCGTAAACAACCGCAATCTGCGCACGTTCGAGACCGAGTTAGGTACGTCGGAAAAGCTGAAGGAATACGTCGGTAACGATGTCGTCCTGATCGCCGAGTCCGGCATCAGTACCCATGAAGACGTTCGCCGGCTGCGTAAGGCGGGCATCGATTCGTTCCTGGTCGGCGAAGCCTTCATGCGTGCCGCCGACCCGGGTGCGGAGCTGCAAAAGCTCTTCGGCCCGCGCTGACGACATGGACCAGGGGATGCTCGAAGCGGCCGCTCCCGAAGCGGTCGCCGACGCGCAGCGCGTCGTATTGTTCGATTTCGACGGCGTCATCGTGCGTCACCAGACGCTCGAGCTCTTTATTCGCGAGCGCATCGCGCGAGGCCGTTGGCGCCTGCTTACGGTATTGCCGCTGATTCCGTTCGTGCCGTTGCTGTTGCCGTCTCCGGCGGGCAACCGGTTCCTGGCGCGGGTCTTCCTGCGCGTGGCGACTTTCGGTCGCAGCGAAGCCGTCTACCGTCGCCGCGCCGCGGAATTCGGTCGCGCCTACGCACGTCGCCCGGGCGTCTTCCTGCGCGATGCGGTTGCCACGATGCGCCGCCATGTCGATGCGGGCGATCGCGTTGTCATCGTGACGGGTAACGACCCGATCCTGATCGAGGCGATCCTCGACGAGGTCAGGCTTTCGGGCGTCGAGTTACTGACGTCGCGGACCCGCGGTGGCCTGTTCGGCATGCGGATGACCTTCCATAACGTGGGCAAGGCCAAGGTCGCGGCGCTGAAATCGGCCGGCGTGCCATTGCCCGCGGCTATCGCCTATAGCGATTCGCTGTCCGATGTGCCGTTGCTGCGTGTTGCGGAAACGGCGTTCATCGTGAATCCGACGCCCAAGCTGGCGAGGAAGGCGGCGAAAGCGGTAGGCAAGACGCTGGAAGTGGTGCACTGGTTCTGAGCCCCAAGCCCGTTCCTACAAGAGCAATTTCAGGGCGTGCGCGGATAGCTGGTACAGGCTGATACCGATAATCAGCACGCCTACCGCCCCCATCACGCCACGTGGCGGCAGGTGCTTGACCAGCCACGCGGCGACGGGTGCCGCGATCACGCCGCCGGTCAGCAGGCCCGCCACGATGGGCCAGTGTGGGATGCCGATGTGGAAGATCAACGTCGCCGAAATGGCGACGGTCACCACGAATTCCGCGGCGTTGACCGAGCCAATGGTGGTCCGCACCGCGCCACCGCGGGCTAGCAGTGTCGACGTGGCGATCGGTCCCCAGCCGCCACCGCCTATGGCATCCAGCAGTCCTGCGAAGAAGCCGAGCCACCCTTTGTGGCGTACCCGGTGGTGCGAGACCGCGCGGCCGAAGGCGCGCAGCAGAACGACGATGCCAAGGATCAGAAGGTAGGCGTAGACGAAGGGTTTGAGGGCCTCGCCCGGCACGCTGGCCAGGAACCAGGCGCCGGCGATGCCGCCGATCACGCCGGGAATGGCAAGGCGCCGGAAGATTTTCCAGTCGACATTGCCGAAAAACGCGTGGGAGCCGCAGGAAACGCCCGTGGTGAAAACCTCGGCCGTGTGCACGGTCGCGCTCGCTACGGCCGGTGGAAGGCCGATCGAAAGCAATACGGCATTGGACACCAGCCCATAAGCCATGCCCAGCGCACCGTCGACCAACTGGGCGAGCAGGCCGACGCCAACGAAGATGAGAAATTGGGTCCAGTCCATAAGTGTCGCAACGATAGTGAGAGCGCGGCACCAACATAAACGAGAACGATGCGTACACGGGATGAAGGATGGCGCTTGCGTATAGCGAAGGCCCGCAGCTAGCTTAGACCGACCACAGGGAACGATCGGGCATACATGTATCTCCCCACATTGCGTGAACTCGCGCTAGGAAGTCGTCTCAAGGCATTAAGCGACCACTTCTACCAGGCCGTCGACGAGGTTTACCGCGCGTGCGATGCCCGCATCGAATCGCGCTGGTTTCCCGTCCTGCGCCTGCTGCGCGACGCCGGTCCCAGCACGGTGACCGATGTGGCCTCCGCTATCGGTCAGACGCATTCGGCCGTCAGCCAGCTTGCCGACCGCCTGGTCGAGGCCGGCATGGTCACGCGTCAGCGCGATCCCCAGGACGGGCGGCGCAGTGTGCTGGCTCTCACCGACGAGGCCGACCGCGCATTGGCGGCACTGGGTCCGGTCTGGCTGGCTATTCGTCGCGGGATCGTCGGTTCGCTGGGGCCGCAGGCGGCGGCTTTGCTCGAAGCGATCGAGGGCTGCGAGCAGACGCTGGCCAAGCGGCCATTGGTTTCATCCATCCTCGCCCACCGGCAGGCGCTGGCCGAACTGGAGATCGAGGTCGTGCCGTTCGATCCGGCGTTGCGCGATCATTTCCGCCGCCTCAACCAGCAATGGCTGGAACGGCATTTCGCCGTCGAGGACGTGGATCGCGCCATGTTCGCCGACCCCGAAAATACCGTGCTGGCGCCGGGGGGTGCCATCTTCTTCGCGCTGTTCGCCGGCGAGGTGGTCGGTACCTGCGCGCTGCTGTGCGAATCCGAAGGCGTCTACGAGCTTTCGAAGATGGGCGTGGACGAGAACTACCGGGGCCTGGGTGCCGGCCGGAAGCTGCTCGATGCGGCGATCGCCGAGTTCCGGCGTCTCGACGGACAGACATTATTCCTGGAGTCCAACAGCGTGCTGCAACGCGCGCTGGGCATGTACGAACGCGCGGGCTTCGAGCGCCAGGCGCAGGTACGCGCCGGCTCGCATTACGCGCGAGCCGACGTCTACATGATCTGGAAGGGCTGACCGGAAGCGCTTAGCGGGTGCCGCGAACGACGATTGTCTTACCGGCGACGTCGATCATCCGCTCTTCTTCCAATTGCTTCAGGACGCGGCCGACCATTTCGCGGGAACAACCCACGATGCGGCTGACTTCCTGACGGGAGATGCGGATCTGCGTACCGTCCGGATGCGACATGGCGTCCGGCTCGGTGCACAGATCGAGCAGGGTGCGGGACACCCGGTTCGTGACGTCCATGAACGCCATGCGGCTGACCTGACGCGAGGTGCGCAGCAGACGCTGGGTCAGCTGTGAACCGATGGCGAACAGCAGTTTCGGACATTCGGCCGCCAACGAGCCTTCCAGTAGCTGGAAAAGGCGCTCGTAGCTGATTTCCGCCATCTCGACGGCGGTTCGCGTACGCACCAGCGACTCGCGTTGCGCCTGCTCCACGAACAAGCCCATCTCCCCGATGAACTGCCCGCGGTTGATGTAGGCAAGGATCAGCTCACGGCCTTCCTCGTCCTCCGTGCACACGGCGAGAGAGCCCTCGACGACGTAGTAAAGGGTATTCGCCGGGTCGCCGGGTCGGATGATTGCGGTCTTTCCGGGATAGCGCCGACGATGACAAGCCTCGAGAAAACGCTCCATCGATGCGGGATCGGGAGCGAAGCCCAGGGGTGCCTGTGATCGTTCGAACGCCTGTTGCAGCAGATATTTAAGTTGAGCCACAGCTGATTCCGTCATCCGAATGGGGGGTGGCGGCCCCTTCGATGGGCCGGTCGAGTGACCGGTAGCATCCATCCGCCACGTCCATCGAGGATTATTGCAGAGTTAGGGCGATCAATGATGTCTGTACCTGCTTGTTCAAATTTCGAGCATCTTGCCCCATAATTTCCCCCCTTCGGACGGCGGCCCCTCGGGTCGCGAACCGGTAACACGAGTCGCGGACACTTAAAGCGTTCGACGCCTCTATCCATCTTGCGGGGACCCATGTAGCTAACCCGCGTCTACTGCTGGCCGCCACGCGGCCTCGGAGAGCCGCTGTGGTTAAACCGCTTCCTCGCCTTCGCCTGCAGGGTTTCAACAACCTGACCAAGGCCCTGAGCTTCAACATCTACGACATCTGCTATGCCGTCTCGGAACAGCAGCGTCAGAATTACATCGAATACATCGACGAGCAGTATGACGCCGATCGCCTGACCCAGATACTGACGGACGTCGCCGAGATCATCGGCGCGAACATCCTCAATATCGCACGTCAGGACTACGATCCGCAGGGTGCGTCGGTCACCATCCTCATTTCCGAGGAGCCGGTGGTCGAAAAACTCGGCCGCGATACCATCTCGGGCGCCGTCGTGGCGCACATGGACAAGAGCCACATCACCGTCCATACCTACCCGGAAACGCACCCGCACAACGGTATCGCCACCTTCCGCGCGGACATCGACGTAGCCACCTGTGGCGTCATTTCGCCGCTGAAGGCACTGAACTACCTGATCGACAGCTTCGAGTCGGACATCGTCATCGCCGACTACCGGGTTCGCGGGTTCACGCGCGACGTGAAGGGCAAGAAGCACTTCATCGATCACAAGATCAATTCGGTGCAGGACTACCTGGCCAAGCACATCCGTCAGAAGTACGAGATGTTCGACGTGAACGTCTACCAGGAAAACATCTTCCACACGAAGATGCACATCAAGGACTTCGACCTCGACACCTACCTGTTCGAGGCTCAGGCCGACGATCTCTCGTTCAAGGAGCGTCAGCGCATCGAATCGCTGTTGCGCCGGGAAATCGAAGAACTGTTCCACGGCCGCAACCTGATGTAATCGCCTGGAAAGCCCCGCCGAAAGCGGGGCTTTCGCGTTATGGGGCCACTGCGGGGCTTCCTGATGGAACGGGCTCGGTGGGAGCGCGCTTGCGCGCGAAAAGCCAACGGAGCGGTGAGGTCGGAAACTGCCTAAGACTAGCCGCGCAGCGGCGGCCGAGGGTCTCCTCTCGTCATAACGAAGCGCTCTTAATAGCACCCGATGTGTCGAGATCAGATCCGGTAAGCGACGGCCTTCATCACGGCCGAAGCAGCGTGCATCACGCCGGGAATCGGCCAGGGCAGGTCGACGCCACCGCGTGCCTGGGCGCTTTCGGCGTGACGAATCTCGTCGGTTTGCATCTGTCGCAGGATCGCACGCGAGCGTTCGTCTTCGGCGGGAAGGCGTTCCAGATGCTCGGCCAGATGCGCCTCCACCTGGCGTTCCGTCTCCACGACGAAGCCCAGGCTGATCGGGTCGCCGACGGCCGCCGCCGCCACGCCGATGGCATAGCTGCCGGCATACCAGAGCGGGTTCAGCAAGCTGGGGCGGCTGTCGAGCTGCTTCAGCCGCTCGGCGCACCAGGCCAGATGATCGGTTTCCTCGGCCGCCGCATGCATCAGGTGCTCGCGGGTCTCCGGCGTGCGCGCCAGGGCGGCCTGGCCGACATAGAGGGCCTGCGCACAGACCTCGCCCACATGGTTGATTCGCATCAATCCCGCGGCATGCCGGCGATCCGCGTCGTCCATATCGACATCCGCCACCGCGTCGCCGGGCGAGCGGCGCCCCGCCTCAGGGGAGCCCGCCACGGCTTCCATCGCACGTTCGATGCCGGAAAGCAGTCGGTCGAGGGGGCTCAGAGTGCGGACGGTCATGGGGACTCCAGTTGTTCGGCGAGCAGGGTAAGCGGATGCAGATCGGGTATGGCGGTTTCCGGGGCCATGCCCGCCGCCAGATGCAGGCGACAGCCCACATTTGACGACAGCAACCGTGAGGTCGCCAACGCGGTCACTTGTCGCAGCTTCATGTCGCGCAATGTCGCGGCGCGTTCGGGGAATTCGAGCATATGCGTGCCGGCCGCGCCGCAACAGGTCGGCTGGGCGGGCATGGTGGCCACGTCCAGGCCGGAAATGCGGGCAAGAAGACGACGCAGGTCGGCATCGCTGCGGGCGATGTTGGTCTGGGTGCAGGGGATGTGCAGCGCCACGCGCTCGGTCAGCGGGCGGAACGTCAGATCGTCGGCGTGCCGGGCAAGCAGCGACATGACGTCCTGGGCGACCCCGCCCGGGAGGGCCCGGCGAAGCGTCGAAAGACATCCGGGCGTCGCCGTGACGAGCGTGGTGGCGCCGGATGCGACATAAGCACGCCGCACTGCCTCCGCCGAGGTCTCGGCGCCAGCGGCGACTCCGCCATGCGCATCCATTGCCCCACAACAGAACGCGGGCAACGCGGAAACCGTGAACCCGGCCGCGACCAGAAGCCGCTGGGCGGCCGCCTGAGCGGCCGCATCCTCGACACTGGCGACACACCCGGGAAACAACGCCACATGCCCACGGACAGGGGCCTGCCCCTGTAGGGGTGCTCCAGAGCGCGATCCTTGCGAAGCGAAAGGCCCGGGACTCCCCTTCACCATGTTCCCGCGAGGAAGCATCCCCAGAGCGACCCGCCAGGGCGACCGGGCTGAAAGCCACCCGCCCATCCGCGTCAGCAGCCGACGAACCGCCCCGATAAGTGCGACGGCACGCAACCCGCGATACAATACCGGGCGCTTCAGTACACCGATAAGCGTATCCGGACGTTCCGGCGAGGGCCCCAGCAGCGCGCGCGTCTCCACGAGCAGTTCGCCGTATTCGACCTTCGCGGGGCAGACTTTCTCGCAACTCATGCAGCCGAGACAGTGGTCCAGATGCAGGCGCAGCGCCGGTGTGGCGCTTACCGTACCCTTCGCGAGCGCGGCGGCCATGGCTATCCGGCCCCGGGGCGACTCGGCTTCCTGCGCATCCAGCAGGTAGGTGGGGCACTGGGGCAGGCACAGTCCGCACATGACGCACTGGTCCGCGAGAGCAAGAATGTTTCCGCGGTTGTCGACAGGCATAAAAGTCATGTTATCATCGTCGGCCCAAAGCTCACCGATCGGTGGGCTTGCGTGATGAGGGAAAGTTCAGCTATTCTCTCGCGCCTTTGATTCACCGATTTCGTGTTCCGCCCCACGGCGGCAGACTAGGTATTCCGAAATGAAAACGTTCAGCGCCAAGCCTGAAAGCGTCAAGCGCGATTGGTTCGTGGTAGATGCCACGAATAAGACCCTCGGCCGTCTGTCGACCGAGATCGCGCGTCGCCTTCGCGGCAAGCATAAGCCGGAGTTCACCCCGCACGTCGATACCGGCGATTACATCGTCGTGGTCAACGCCGAGAAGGTGGCCGTCACCGGCGCCAAGCTGGACGACAAGAAGTACCACCGCTTCACCGGCTACGTCGGCAACCTGAAGACCACGAGTCTCAAGGACCTGCTGGCGACGCACCCGGAGCGCGTGATTGAAATCGCCGTTAAGGGCATGCTTCCGAAGAACCCGCTGGGCCGTGCGATGTATCGCAAGCTCAAGGTGTACGGCGGCTCCGAGCATCCGCATACCGCACAGCAGCCGCAGGCGCTGGAACTCTAAGGAATCATGATGGCGACTCAGCAGAATTACGGCACCGGCCGTCGCAAGACCTCCGCCGCCCGCGTGTTCCTCCGCAAGGGCACCGGTGGCATCGTGGTCAACGGCAAGCCTCTCGACCAGTTCTTTGGCCGCGAGACCTCGCGCATGATCGTGCGCCAGCCGCTCGAACTGACCGAGAACACCGAGAAGTTTGACATCATGGTGACGGTCGCCGGTGGCGGCATCACGGGTCAGGCCGGCGCCATTCGCCTCGGCATCTCCCGCGCGCTCGTCGAATACGACGAATCGCTGAAGTCGCCGCTGCGCAAGGCTGGTTTCATGACCCGCGACGCCCGCGAAGTCGAGCGTAAGAAGGTCGGTCTCCACAAAGCCCGCCGCGCGACGCAGTTCTCGAAGCGTTAATCTCTGCTTTAGAGTCAGCGCTTCAAGGTTCGGCGCTCCAAGGTCAGAGCGCGCCGATTCCCGGTTTATTGGGAGATCGTCTAACGGTAGGACAACAGACTCTGACTCTGTTTATCTAGGTTCGAATCCTAGTCTCCCAGCCAAACGCAAAAAACCCGCCCTTGTGGCGGGTTTTTTGTTTCTGGCGATCCATTGGGGCGATATGTCGATAAATGGGCATTTTATCGACATACTCCGGCGAGATGTCGATGTCATCGACATCTCGCCGGAGTATGTCGATTATTTCGTTGATTTTCGACATATAGAGGCTTAATGTCGACGCGAACGACATATCGATGCCGACATGTCGATGCAGAAGCGATCCCTGACCATGGCTTTTGATCCCAGCAAACCGTTCAACGACCTGCCGACATTGCCGCCAAAGGCCGATATCGAGAGTAAGTCGATACTCAAAGCGTGCATCGCGGCGCGAGCGGCATTGGCGGAGCTGAAGAGCGCCGGAGACCTGATCCCTAATCAGTCCGTGCTGATCAATACCATCCCGTTGCTTGAAGCCCAGGCTAGTAGCGAAATCGAAAACATCGTTACGACCAGCGATGAGCTCTTTCGTTTCGCCCAGCTCGAAAGTCAGGCCACCGATCCTGCGACCAAAGAGGCTCTGCGATATCGCGGTGCCCTGTACGACGGATTCCATTCATTGTCGGATCGTCCGCTTGGAACGAACACGGCGGTTCTGGTTTGCTCCCGCATCAAGCACAAGGACATGTGGATACGCCGGGTGCCTGGCGTCGCGCTAGCAAACGCAGCCAGCGGCGATGTCATCTATACGCCGCCAGAAGGCGAGGCGTTACTCATGGACAAGCTGTCGAACTGGGAGCGCTTCATCCACGAGGCCGAGGACATCGATCCGGTCATCCGTATGGCCGTGGCGCACTACCAGTTCGAGGCCATCCATCCTTTCGCGGATGGAAATGGACGCACAGGTCGCGTGCTCAATCTATTGATTCTGATCGAGCAGGGCCTTCTCGACCTTCCCGTCCTCTACTTGTCGCGGTACATCCTTCGGCATCGCGCAGAGTATTACCGAAGGCTTCTGGCCGTAACCGCCGAGGGAGCCTGGGAAGAGTGGATTGTCTTCATGCTGGCCGCTATCACCGAAACCGCTCGTTGGACAACGGTAAAGATCCAGGCTATCCAGCAACTACAGGCGTCGGCGGTGACCTTCGTCAAAGCGCGCGCTAACAAGCTTTACTCTCGTGAACTGGTCGACATGCTGTTCGTACAGCCCTATGCGCGTATCCAGAACCTCACCGAGGCGGGAATCGCCAAGCGCCAGACCGCATCGGTCTATCTCAAGCAGCTCACCGGGATCGGGATGCTGAGCGAGACCAGGGTCGGGCGGGAAAAGGTATTCACCCATCCGAACTTCATTCGCCTGCTCACCAGCGACGATCATCCCGTGCTGCCTTATGGAAATACGACACCGCCCGTGGTGACGCGATCACGCAACTAAAAGCACGGTGAATGCAACCCGGTGTGCGTGTGAGGTCTTGGGCATCAGGGGCTCGATCGCGTTGTGCCGGCTCGGGATGTCACGTTCTCGGAGCGGATTCGCGACTCCCGGTTCCAGGCAGGCAAAGCTTACGCCGGCAGGTGTAAGGACGCCCTCAGGCGCAGTCCGTGCGACAGGATGCAAGTAATGTTGTGATCGCCGTCACCTTCCTGAGATAGGGTGCGGCGGCAACCTTCATCCTGCTAGGGGACTAACATGCGCAGCTCAATCCAGCTTTTGCTCGCCGGCCTGCTCTCACTGCCGATCATCGTCCTTCCCGCCATGGCGGATGGGGCGCCTCCGTCCACCGGTCTCGGACAAGCGTGGCCCAATGCGGCCGATGTCAGCGCCAGTCCCCATTACCACGTCTATGTCTTCGAGCGTCTGGGCGTGCGCTATGTGCAGGTCAATGACCTCAACGGCACCGTGCATGGCGCTTTTGCTTATTCGGGCAGCGACATTATGGGGTTGCCCATTGGCGTCGACGCGGCGCGTCTGGCCACGCCCACCGAACCTCTGCCCGCGTCGCCAGCGGCTGCCACCACCGCCGCCGAAACCGTCTATCAGGACGCCAGCGTGACGATTACGGTGCAGCCGCAGGCCGATGGGACTGCCTTGATGCAAGCCGTCAGCAACGACTGCAAGAACCCGGCGGAGTGCAGTGTCCACTTCCAGTGACGGGGTATCCATGACGAACCGGAAGCCGTCCGTTCGTCAGTGGTGACTTGCGTCGGTCATGCCCGCACCCGCCGCGCGCGCTCTGGCGCGACGGGTGATGGGTACGCCCACCATCAAAGCACCAGAGATCGCAAATGCGAGCACGACCTGGGCGTGAATCATGGCCGGGTCCAGAAGGACGGTCGAGGTCGATGCCATGGCAATGCTGGCGAGCATGCCGGCGACGGCACCGCCGTGCCAGCCGTGCCGTAGGGTGAGGACGAGGACCGGCAGGACCATAGCCATGCGACAAATCTGGAGCATGATCCCGTCCGAAGTCGATGCGAGCGCAGCCATGGCCAGCAGGGCAGGCGTGACGCCAAACACCACCTCGATGGCGAGCGGGCTCGTGCGGACCAGCGACCACGTCACGCGTTCGTACCGCGCGGCGCGCTCGCGTAGCGCGAGTACCGTCGGGGTCAACGTCAGCGCCCCGAGGTAGGCTCCCAGCAGGTAGGCAAAGAAATAAGGGACCACGGCGATTTCCGGCCAGGCCCCTGGCGGCGCCGTAGCGAGGGCAACCATCAGCGCGGCACAGGTAAGGACAGCGGTAAGCAGCGCGCAGACCACGGTGGCGGCCAGGATCATCGCTATATTGAGGTCGCCATTGTCCCGGTACAGGTCCGCCTGTTGCCTGATCTTCGCGACGATAGGCATGCACACCACAATCAGCGGGATCGAGGCAACAAACGCCCAGGGCACGCCGAAGTCCGGTATGTGAAGTGCGGCGCTTTCGACGACGGGAAGCGTCTCGCCGATGGCCAGCGCGGGCCAGAACCGTCTGGGGACGAGGAACAGACAGGCCAGCCGCAGGCCGGCCGGAAGAATCCAGTGCGAGAACGAGAAGTATCGGGCCAGTTCATAGCAGGCGGCATAAGCGGCTGCCACGGCTGCCATGCGCGCCCAGGAAACGTGATTGCTGTTGGCTCCTTCCACACTCACCTCCTGGGTTCTGCGAAAAGCACGCTGTCTGGGGATCCGGATCCGGGTTTGTTTATGGCGTAATGGAGCTGCTCGAGCCGCCCTTGCAGCCCTGCATCCTTGCCAGGCTAGCCTTGACGACCGCCACGACGTCGCCAACTCCTAAGCAGTTTTTACAACTTTGCCGATTCAGTGCCCAGCAATATAGCTATAGTCGGTAATGGCGGTCGGGATCGGCCGCTGGCTTCCAGCGTCAATTCGAGGGTAACGACCCACGGCAGGAACCAAACTGTAGCACCACCCAATAAGGCAGGGCAGTGCAGGGGGCCAAGCCCCCCCTCTCGCCCCCGGGATCGCGGGCCTCCAAATCCCGTCCGCCCCCGATTTTGTGTAGGAGCGCTCTCGAGCGCAATCCGAAGCGAAGCGACACTCGGAAGATTCCAGAGGCCTCCCGCCTCGACTCACCTGCGTCGGCATTAGCCAGTTTCGCTCCGCTTAATAACACCAGCCTCTGTGCGAGAGTGTCTTGCGCCGATCAGTGTTCGTGATTCTCTTTTTGCGGTTTGAACCAGCCAACGTGGTCAATGTAAAACAGCCCGCCGGGGGTGGCCGCCGTGGGGGCGGACAATATGCCAGTTGCTTCGACGTCGAACTTGCGAAGCGACAAGTCCATGACGTCACCAGTCAACGCACGGTCGAACTTCGATGCATTGGATTGATGTGGCAAATGCTCTTTGAATCGAAAGCTTATGGATGCTTCGGGGCAATTTGGATCCAATAGCATTGCTCCGTGTCGGGGAGCCATCCATGCAGTTGCCTTGACGCGCACTCTGCCATTCGGCGGGGACATGCGCGCGGCGTAGAGTTCGCAAACCGTCGTGTCGCTTACTGTATTGGTAGCGAGGACCGATTGAGCTGGGTCGAATGCGGTAAAAGCCAGTAGCAGGATTAGAAACAAATACGGTCTCAGCATCCGTTTTCCTTGCACCAATAGTTCGTCGATGTATCTGCTGCTTCATTCACCCGCGCGTTAACGTCTTTTGGAAGGGCGCCTGGCGCATACAGGTCGTTGGATATCCCAAGCCCCTTCGCAACACCCAGCTCAGTGCTGTAGGCGTTCATTTCCGTCGCGCGCTCGGAAACACGATCCGTTGGGTAACCCCCGGTCAGGTAATCGAGTTGATGCTGGCCCTCATGTGCGATCGCGCTAGCGCCAAAAGCATTGGCCAGATTTGTAGAACTCATTCCTGGGTTGTACTGTCGAAAGGGCGCCGACAGTGTTGATGCCTGCTTCACGTCGATAGTCATCATCGTCGCACTATTCGCCACGGCGATTACATTCTTACCCAATTCCCCTGCATTCAACGTCACACCGTTGTTGTCGCCGGGAGTGCCTACATGAGTAGATACGGCGGCCAGTCTGTTTCTGGCATCCGAGCCCTTTGGGAGGCGACCAATCGCGCTATTCATCGTGCTGACAAACTTGTTGATTTGTCCACAAGTTGCTTTGTCTGAACTGCCGCATGCGTAGCGTCCGTCCGGATCGACGTAGCGCAAGGGGTTACTTTGTGTGTAGGCGTACCGATCGGCGTTGTAGACATCTCCTGGTTTGAGGTTGGATGGATCCACACTAAGAAATCGCCCGATTTCTGGGCTGTAGTACCGCGCCTGCATGTAGACGAGGCCGGTATCTTGGTCGTTTACGTGCCCGGTATAGCCGGGGCCATCGAGCTGCGGGTTCATGGCTGAACTTCCATAGGGTTTGTAGTCATGTGTGGTGACGACGTTACCTTGTGTGTCTGCTTCCGCCAGCACATTGCCCTGTGGGTCGGTGTAGAAGTAGGTCACTTTCTCCTGCTGCGCATGGACTATGCCGCACAGTAAGACCAGAATCGTTCCGAATAGCTTCTTTCCCATGATTGACCTCCGTGGGCGTAGTGGCAAGACGTTGTCAGGCAAAGTGCCGATTCGCGGCCCCAACGGTTTGAACTATGCAGACTGCTGCCACGCTGGGTCAGTAGCGGTGGTGGCAAGAGGCTCTATAGGGTGGGTTTAACCCGCGCTTGCGGGCATCATGAGTGCCCTTACCTTGTCGCTGCGACTCCCTCCCATGTCCTCACGCGCCACCGTTGCCCCGGTCCTGCTAGCGGTTAGCGTGTTGTTGATCAGCATGGTGTCGTATCAGTGTGGGGCGGCTCTGGCCAAGCAATTGTTTCCGCTGGTTGGCGCACAGGGGGCCACCGCGTTCCGGCTGGGTCTGGGGGCGTTGATCCTGTTGCTGCTGCGGCGGCCATGGCGATCGTCGCGGAAGGGGAGCGACTGGCGCGCGCTATGGGGTTACGGCCTCTCGATGGGGGCGATGAACCTGGTGTTCTATATGTCGCTGCGCACGATCCCACTGGGTATCGCGGTAGCGCTGGAATTCACCGGGCCGCTGGTGCTCGCGCTCTTCGGTTCGCGCCGGTTGCTGGATTTCGTCTGGATCGCGCTGGTGGTGGCGGGGCTTGCCTTGCTGTTGCCGCTGCGCGGACAGGTGCAGACGCTCGACCCGGTGGGGGTGATGTATGCGCTGGCCGCCGGGGTGGGTTGGGCGCTGTATATCGTGTTCGGGCAGAAGGCCGGAGCGATCTATGGCGCGGACGCGGTGGCGCTGGGTACCTCGATCGCGGCGCTGGTGGCCATTCCGTTCGGGGTGGCGCATGCCGGCACCGCCTTGTTCTCGCCAGCGTTGTTACCCCTGGCGCTGGGTGTGGCCGTTCTCAGTTCCGCGTTGCCCTATTCGTTGGAAATGATCGCATTGACCCGGCTGCCGGCTCGCACGTTCGGCACCTTGTTGAGTATCGAGCCAGCCGTCGCCGCGGTGGCTGGCGTGGTTTTCCTGGGCGAGCATCTGAGCGTGCTGCAATGGCTGGCGATTGTGGCGATCATCGTGGCGGCAGCGGGCACAGCCCTGAGCGTACGCCGGGCGCTGGTGTCCGAGCCGTTGGCGAATTGAACGGACGACCCGGACCTTTTACTTCCTGTCCAGCGTCTATGGGCGCTATCGCGCCGCGTCGGGTGTACTGCCGCTGGCTTCATGAGTGTGGTCTTGCCCGTCAAGACAAGACCGATCAGAAGCGACACTCGTCCGAGCCAGAACAGCACGACCTCTATGAGGATGGTTCGTAGCAGGAACGTGATCGGTCCCCTGAGAATATCCAGTACTTCAGCATGCATATTTCATCCTGGATTCAATACGGACTGCCTGTGCGACGGCCCAACATCCGGCCCGTCGCACCGGGGACGCTCAAATTTCCCTGGATAGCGGCCACG
Source organism: Luteibacter sp. GL_149 (assembly GCF_057834065.1). Classification (NCBI taxonomy): domain Bacteria; kingdom Pseudomonadati; phylum Pseudomonadota; class Gammaproteobacteria; order Lysobacterales; family Rhodanobacteraceae; genus Luteibacter; species Luteibacter sp. GL_149. Next base: position 4,133,933 of record NZ_CM174395.1, on the reverse strand, counting down.
TCTCTGGCCAATGCGAACCCTCATCGTGGGGTCTCATGAGCAGACTGCGATTGTCCGGTGACAGTCTCAGTGCGCGGTCATCGGCTACGTGCATCCAATCCGGTCGCTGATTCAACCGCTCGGCCAGGGGGTGCCCATTGGCGCGCGTTTCGCGTAACCAGAGCATGGTGGCGCCAAGGCGAAGACTGGCCGCGGCGTCTTGTTGTCGATTCAGATAGTTACTAAAGGTTGCCCCCGATATGTTCACGAGCACGCTGCCGAACGAATTGGATATCCAATCAAAAATATCGGTTTTGGGGAGCATTGAATCGTTGGGGAGTCGCTGATCGGCCAATAGCTGCTTGCGAGCGGCATCTGTGCAGGACACGCCGTAAGCCTGCGCAGCTAAACGTTGCATGCCCGTGTTCGATATTTTCCAGCGCTCGTACCAGGGGGCATCAATATCCAGTAAGCCGGATCCAAACATTGTCTTGAACTCCGACTGCATACTGGCGCACATATCCAGATCGTCGGCGGTAACCGCCGCAAAGGCCACGGCGCAACTTTCCGGTATGGCTTGCTCGGGTGATGCCTCGCTCAGCATTTGCAGGAAGAGCTGGGTGGCACCTCGCAAGCGGCCCGCCATGACCATTGAACCAATCAGGGTATTGCTATGTGCGTGGAGTCGGCGCGCCGTGAGTGCATTGGTACATATGCGATCCAATGCACGCGGGACGTTACCATCGACGAAATCCAGCGCGGCGGCGCTCGTCCATAACCCCATCGAAGCGCCGTATGGGGGAATGGTCATCAGCGGATTCGGTGGCAAATCGCTCCACGTGTAGTCATAGCGGCTGAGCGCTTCATCGCGCTCGAGCCGTACGAGATGTTTGACCAGCACGGCACGCACCATGTCGCGATTTGCACGGACCTTGTCCAGGCAATTGCCTTCGCGCGTGGCGCAGAGCACGTCTCTGTCTTTGCCTATCGGTTCTAACATCGGAAAAGGCGGTTGAGCTGTCGGTGCTGGGACTGACGAGATGCCGCCCTTGGGCAGGTTGCCTATCCAGGCATTCGTGCGCTCCAGATCTTTTGCATAAAGAGAGTCGAGCTGATCGTAAGGCACGTCAAAGTCAGCGAACCATTGCAGGGGAAAGGCGTTCGTGCCCTGCTTCGGTTTTAAGTCAGCCTTCAACGTGGACAGTGCTTGCGCCTGCTCTGCCGTCGAAGGGCGAAGACGCCCCCACGCAAAAGCGGCGATGAGCAAAAAAAACAAACTCGCCACCAGACACGCCAATCCTGCCAGCATTCGTTTCATTGCTGCCCCTTCCCCTTATCCCTGGGCTGATTCTAGCGACTTTGTCCGAGACCGACGTGTCGGGATGTTCGACTGGAAGTGGACATGGCATTTGATACTGGTTGAGGGTCGCGTCACGTAAATGGCGCGACCCTCTTGTTGCCGGTCAGGCAATCAACCTATGCCGTAGTTGTAAACGACCTTATAGTCATTTCTATAAATCCCATCATTGATGACCACGATCCGGTAGGTCCCCGGGCCAACAGATGGAAGATAGGTATTCGTTCCGGTGTTTTTACTGTAAGCGACAGTCGTCCATCCCCCGTTTGTAGCAAGCTGAAGTTTGAAGTTCATGGCGCTGGCGGTAATCCGCACGTTTACGAACCCGGTACAACTTGTCGTCCATCGAAATGCTTCGCGCTCTTCACTTACACCAAGATTTCCAATGGCCTCCCCGTTATTTATACGAAGTGGGCATGCGCGATCCGCATAAGAGGAACGCTCCTCGGCCAGAGAAGTTGTTGCTAGCTCGGCGGTTCCTGCCGACTGTGCCATCGCAGATGAGATCGCCGATGCAGCGATCAAGCCGGTCGCTACCAATCCTGAAATCTTCATGATTCCTCCTTCGCTTCGCGCGTCGTTGCGCCGGATGAACATATCGCTCACGTTGCGGAAATTTAGATGGGCTGGCAGTGGGCGATGGCGTGGACTACGTAAAGAAAAGAAAGACAGGAAAGAGTTTCTCGGCACCTGACATTAGGGGTGGCTTCCACCGACATGTGGAAGCGCCGGACTGTGGATCGCGCTCAGCAGGAAATCCACGCAAGCTTCATTCAGTTAATCAGGCCCGAGGTGAAAATGAACGTCCCTCCGTCACATACTCCGGTCTATGGGTCGAACGGATTCAAATTTATGCAGGTCGAGAAAAGCGTCGAAGGCTATGTCGACAATCCCGTAGAATTTTCGTCGTCTACGCAAGCCATTTCCTCGATGTCGGAATCTACTAAAGAATATTTGAAGAGCGTGAATCTGCACGACATACGTCCTAAGGACTTGGCGAAGGTCATGTGGAGGCTCGATATCGAAGGTCATATCTCAGACAGGGCAGCCGGTATTTTTTATGTACTTCCTGCTGATGGAAACGATCCCATCGATGCCATAACGTTCATGGTTTCCGAAGCGGCAAAGTGGCGCGTCAGTTCCGCGGAATATGCGGGCGAAACGGCCCGAGAGTATGCGTGCGCAGCTCAGGCGGTAACGCGATTGCAGAGCGTTATCGAGGCTTTGCGATCAGGTATGCGGATCGACGTCATGGCGTAACGTGCGGGCGTTCCATTGGCGACCGCCAATGGAACGCCCGTGGCCGGATGTCTCGTATCGAACCGCCATGCGCCTGTACTCGTGGCTTACTGAAGTTGCATTCCCGTATCGCGCGTGACACTCAAGCTCATCGCCCGATAAAGCTCTGTCACCTCGTCGATAAGATTCCGCAGCAAGCGCGCCGTCTGTGCGACCGAGCCTTCTTCCGCATCGATCATCGGCACATCGATCAACAGATCGGTGGCGCCGCGCATGCCGGAAAGGTGTTCGGTGATTCTCTCGTGGATATCGCCAAGACGCACTTTGCGATCGCCTTTGCAGAGCGGACAGGCGACGGGGATGTCGTGGGCGGTGATGGTGGTGGAACTGTGCTTACTCATGGCGGCATCCTCTTCCGTGGGATGACCGCCACCCGCAGGACGCGGGTGGCGGGCGTGCCGAGATAGCATTACGGGTGCAACTGGAACCCGGCCGGACCGAAGTCCGCCCGACACGCCCGCCTCAAAGGATGCGAGCTTAGACGACGCGAAAAAGCAGCGTTTGAGACGATACTTTTTCGCGCCAGTTGCAAAACACAGGATGCTATTCCCGATCGCCGATGTGCGGCGACGCGGAGAGAATCGCGGCAAGAGCGCGGAGGGTCAACCCGTTGAGGATTTATCCCGCGAATTTTCAGATTAGTCTGAGTGGTGGCTCAGTCCTTGAACAACCGCTCGCACACGAAATCCACGAACACACGAATCTTCGGCGACAGTTGCCGGCTGGAAGGCCATAGCACCCAGAAGCGGCCTTCATCGGCGGGAAGATCCAGCGGTACGTGTTTCAGTGTGCCGTCCGCGATCGCGCTGCGGGCAAGGAAGTCCGGCATGTAGCCAAGGCCCAGGCCTTCGACGGTGACCGCGCGTATCGCTTCCATGTTGCTGCATGTCAGTGGGCTGTTTGCCTGCGTGCCGGGGCTGGCGTCGGCGAAGGGCCAGCCGCGGATTTTGCCGCTGGTGGGAAAGCGGAATTGCAGGCACGCGTGGTTGGCGAGGTCGGCGATGGTTTTCGGCATGCCGTGTATGGCGAGATACGCCGGCGCGGCGCACAGAACGAAGCGGAACGGTCCCAGCAATCGGGACATCAATCGCGAGTCGGGCAAGTCGCCGCTGCGAATGACGGCGTCGAAGCCGTCTTCGATGATGTCGACGAGGCGGTCGCTGAAGTCCAGGTCGAGTTCGACATCCGGATACAGGCGATGGAATTCCGCGATGTGCGGAACGAGGAAGCGGTAGCCGATGGTGGGCAGGCTGACGCGCAGACGTCCGCGCGGCGTCTGCGCCGCTTCGGACACCATGGCTTCGGCATCGTGCAGGTCGTCCAGCACTTTCCGGCAGCGTTCGTAGAAGAGGCGACCCTCGTCGGTGAGGCGAACCGTTCGGGTACTGCGCTGAAACAGGCGGACGCCGAGTGTCTTCTCCAGTTTTGCCACGGTCTTGCCGACGGCCGATGCCGAGACCCCCAGATGGCGCGCGGCACCGACGAAGCTGAGCGACTCCGCTGTCTGGACGAAGGTGACGATGCGGGCCAGGTTTTCGGCGGACGGATTCAAGCGTCATATTCCGGTATGCGTGGAATTCGGGGCTGATTATCTTCGATTGCGGCATCCGTAGCATGGGCGCAACCCTGGGCGGTCCACAAGACCGGCCCCGCCGATGCTCTCTACGCGACCGGATTCCCATGACTGACTCAACCGCACCAGCCGCCACGCGCGGCTTACCCGTATTGGCTGCCGTTTGCCTTGCCGCCCTGATTCTTCCGCTGAATTTTTCGGCTGGTGCCGTCGCGACGCTCGCAATCGGTCGTCAGCTGGGCGGCAGCGCGGCGAATCTCGCCTGGATTACCAACGCCTTCATGCTGACCTTCGGCAGTTCGCTGATGGCGGCGGGCGCTCTCGCCGATCAGTTCGGACGCAAGCGATTGTTCGTCGGTGGCGTCGGCGCGCTTACGTTGTTGTCGCTCGCGTTGTGTTTCGCATCGAGCGTGCTGGTGGTCGACGTGCTGCGCGGCCTGCAAGGTTTCGCTGCGGCGGCCGCACTTTCCGGTGGCTCGGCGGCATTGGCCCAGGTTTTCCACGGCAGGTCTTTGACGCGTGCATTCAGTGCGCTGGGTACCAGTTTTGGCGTCGGTCTCGCTTTCGGCCCGTTACTTGCCGGTGTGTTGATCGGTCGCTTCGGCTGGCGATCGATCTTTCTGTGCATCGCGGCGGTCGGTGTCGTGGCACTCGCGTTCGGTGCGCGACGGATGCACGAGTCCCGCGACCCGAATGCCTCCGGTCTCGACTGGCCCGGCGCGCTTACGTTTACCGCGGCGCTGGCGTGTTTTACGTATGCGGTGGTGCAGGGGCCCGCCAGCGGTTGGAGCAGTGTGCTCGTCGTCGGTTTGCTGTGCATGTCGTGTGTGTTTGCGGCGGTTTTCGTCCAGACAGAACTGCGGGTCGCCCGCCCCATGCTAGACCTCAGCCTTTTCCGCTATGCCCGTTTCGTTGGCGTGCAAATCCTGCCGATCGGGACGTGCTACTGCTACATCGTCTTGCTGGTGCTGTTGCCGCTTCGGTTCATCGGGATCAACGGCATGCGCGAAATCGACGCGGGTCTGCTGATGCTCTCGCTCAGTGCGCCGATGCTCGTCGTGCCTGCGCTTGCGGCGTGGCTTACCCGATGGATCGCACCGGGCATGCTTGCAGGTTTTGGATTGCTTGCGGCGACCTTCGGTCTCTATCTGCTTAGCCGCGTGCCCATGACCGAAACGGGACAGGCGCTGATGCTTCCGATGCTGGTTATCGGCTGCGGTACGGGCTTTCCGTGGGGTCTTATGGATGGTCTGTCGATGACCGTGGTTCCGAAAGACAGGGCGGGCATGGCCACCGGCATTTTCAGTACGACGCGGGTAGCGGGCGAGGGCATCGCACTGGCGATTGTCACCGCCGTACTTGCGACGCTGACGCAGGGGAAGTTGATGGCGACCGCGGGAGGTGTCAGCGACGACACGATGGCACGAGCGGGTGAGGCGGGCATTCAACTGGCCGCAGGCGACCTTGCCGGCGCACAGCGGATATTCCCGGAACTGAGCAGCGGATCGATGATCGCCGAATTTGCATACGCTTTCCAAACGCTGCTTCTGATCCTCGCGGTCGTTACTTTCGTCGCCGCACTGGTGACGTTCGTCTGTCTGGTGCCGCGACCGGGAACGCGGACATCGGCTCTGGCTGCGGCGTCCGACGGATAGAGGCTCTTGCGAGCCGATCGTCAGGTACCGCGGTGCACGTTCTTTCGCATCGCGAATCGTGTGTTTCACAACGATTTACGTCGATGTGATGGTGCCGGTTCTGTGTATCGGTGCAATCGATAGCAGTCGTACGCTGCCAGTCGAAATACCGAGACATATTTCAAACCATCTTAAGGGGTTCGCCCGAGGTGTCCGCTCAGTCGTCTTCCATGACGACGGGAGGCGTATGCGTTTTTCTCGAAGGACTGTCGGGTTGCTTCGCCACGTAGATGGAATTGCACGCATTGAACCGGAGGGCTGTCATGCATCAGCATCGTCTTGATCGTGTTCGTCGTACGTCGTTGGTCAGAGGAATCTTTCTGGCCCTTGCGCCGATCATGGCTATGCCTTTACTTACGGGTACGGCCTATGCGACCTGCACGACGGCTGGAACCACGATCACCTGTCCTACCGGCTCCACTACGAATACGGTTGTCGATGCCACCAATGGTGTGACGGTGAATGTACAAACCGGTGCGGTTGTCAGCGTTCCTCCTCTTCTCGGCGGTACCGCGCTGACACTCAGCGGCAATGGCATCACGCTGAACAACCAGGGCTCGATCGATCCGACGATCACCGGTGGATTCAGCCTGGCGGCGTCGGGCACCATCCTTGGCAATAGCGGTGCCAATACGATCAATGTGGACAACCTGGCCGGCGGCAAGATGAATGGCCTGGTCAATATCGGTTCGCTGCTCGGTTTCGGCGGTCAGGCGCTGGTAGTGCAAAACGGTACCAACGGCCTCACCACGATCAAGAACAGTGGCACCGTGGGGATGTCGATTCTCGGCGTCGCTCTGTTCACGGCGGCGGATGCGCCGGCCATCGTGTCTTATGGCGGTGGCCAGACGAGTTTTACCAACGACAGTGGCTCCAGCATCACTGGACGTATCGGCTTTAACGCGCCGGGTACGGCCAGTCTCGGCAATACCTTTCTTAATGCGGGCACCATCAACGGCAGCGTGTATCTGGGCGACAGCACCGCGGGCAATACCTTCACGGCGGTGTCCGGGTCCAGCGTAAACAACAACGGCAACTCTCCAGCGGGTTCCCTTTCTGTTATCAACGTGAAGCTTGCCGCTGCCGGCAAGGTGGACGGGGGCACCGGCACCGCCAATAAGTTGATCCTGCAGAACTCGGCGACAGGCGTGGGTTCGGGCACCGGTGGCACCGTGACCAACATTGGCGCGGGCACCTATGTGAATTTCCAGCACCTGACGGTGAACAGCGGCACCTGGAATTTGCAGGGCGCCGTCGCCGGTCTCGACACCACGCTCAACGATGGCCTGGTGACTTTCGACAATGCCGGTGCGTTCGGCGGTGGCCTGTTCAACGTCAACGGCGGCGCTATCGCCGCCGCGACGGCCGGTCTGTCGCTGGCCAATAGTTTTTCGCTCAATGCGGGCAACCTGACCCTTGGCGGCAGCAATGCTTTCTCGTTGTCCGGTGTACTGTCGGGTGCGGGTGGACTGACGATCGCAAACACCGGCGTCGTGACGCTGGGTGGCGCCAATCTTTTTACTGGCGGCGTCGCTCTCAATGCGGGCGGCCTGCTGCTTGGCAATGCCGGTGCGCTGGGTCTCGGCAACCTGTCGATAGGTGGTTCGGCTACTCTCGATACCCTCCCCGGAGTGGCCGGCTTCAACAACAATATCGTCGTCAATCTCGGCGGTTCGTTGAACCTGATCGGCAACACCGCGCTCAACTTGACCGGCTCGCTGTCGGGCCTCGGCAACGTGATCAAGAGTGGTAGCGGCGTGCTTACGCTTGGCGGCGCAAACAGTCTCAGCGGCAGTTTCTCCATCACCGGAGGCGGATTGGCCTTGGGCGCCGGTGCCAGTCTGTCCCCCACGGGGGCCATGAATCTTTCCGCGGGTACCAACCTCGACCTTTCGGCGGCGGCGAATCAAACCATTGGTTCGCTGGGTGGGCTCGGTGGAAACGTTAACCTTGGCGTGCACACTCTTACCCTGGCCGGTGTTGGCGATAACAGTTTCGGCGGTGTCATCGCCGGTACCGGTGGCCTGATCAAAATCGGAACGGGCGTGCAGACGCTGGGCGGCCTCAACCTGTTCGGCGGCGGCGTGGCGCTGAATGCGGGTGGCCTATTGCTGGGCAATGCCGGTGCGCTCGGTACCGGTGCTCTGAGTGTGGGTGGTGCCGTTACGCTGGATGGAACCCTTCCCCTCGCACTCGCCAATAACGTCACGCTCGGTGCAGGCGGTTCGCTTAATCTGCTCGGCGGTCAACCGCTGACGTTCAACGGCGTGCTGTCGGGGGCCGGCAACCTGATCAAGAGCGGCGCATCGCTGCTTACCTTGAATGGCGCGAATACATTCGGTGGCGGTCTTTCGCTCAACGGTGGCGGTCTGTTGTTGGGCAATAGCGGTGCGCTGGGTACCGGTGCGTTGACGGTGGGCGGTGCGGCCACGCTGGATGGCGCTGCGGCATTGTCGCTGACCAACAACGTCACGCTCGGCGCAGGTGGTTCGCTCAATTTGCTTGGCAGCCAGCCGCTGACGTTCAACGGTGTGCTGTCGGGTGCCGGCAGTCTGATCAAAGGTGGTGGGTCGACGCTTACCTTGAATGGCGTCAACACATTCAGCGGCGGTTTGACGGTCAATGGCGGCGGCCTGCTGCTTGGCAATAACGTGGCGCTGGGAACGGGCACGTTGACGATTGGAGGTGGTGCCGCGATCAACCTGGATGGCACCGCCGCACTGACGCTGGACAACAACGTCGCACTCGGTGCCGGTGGTTCGCTCAATCTTCTGGGCCAACCGCTGACGTTCAACGGTGTGTTGTCGGGTGCCGGAAGCCTGATCAAGGGTGGCGCGTCGACGCTTTCCTTGAATGGCGCCAATACATTCAACGGTGGCTTGACGGTCAATAGCGGCGGCCTGTTGCTTGGCAATAACGCGGCGCTGGGAACGGGCACGTTGACGATTGGCGGTGGCGCCGCGATCAATCTGGATGGCACCGCTGCACTGACGCTGGGTAACAACGTTGCGCTCGGCGCCGGTGGTTCGCTGAATCTGCTCGGCGGTCAACCGCTGACGTTCAATGGTGTGCTGTCGGGCGCCGGCAGCCTGATCAAGAACGGTGCAGGCACCGTGACTCTGAACGGCGCGAATAATTTCTCGGGTGGGCTGCAAATTGCGGGTGGCACGGTGGCGCTTGGCGCGGGCGGCAGCCTTGCGGCAACCGGTGCCGTGGATCTGAGCGGTATCGGTGCGGCGTTCGATCTCTCGGCCGCCGGCAACCAGACCATCGGCAACCTGACAGGCGTGGCAGGCACGAACCTGTTGCTGGGTGGAAATACGCTGAGCTTCGGCGGCGTGGGCAACGCAGCGTTCGGCGGCGCGATCGGCGGAACCGGCGGGTTGGTCAAACTGGGTACCGGTACCCAGACACTGACCGGCAGCAATACATTCACTGGCGGCCTCAACATCTCGGCGGGCACGCTGGCACTCGGTGCTGGCGGCAGTCTGGCGGCGGGCGGCGCGGTAACCCTCGGAGGTGCCGGTGCCGGATTCGACATTGCGGCGGGTGGTAACCAGACCATCGGTGCGTTGAACGGCATCGCCGGTGGCAACGTCACGCTGGGCGGCAATACGCTGACTCTCAATGCCGCCGGAAATGCCAGCTTCAATGGCGCGATCGGCGGTGCTGGCGGACTGATCAAGTCAGGCGCCGGTACGCAGACCTTGATCGGCGCCAGTACCTTTGGTGGCGGCGTTGCATTGAACAGCGGCGGCCTGATCGTCGGTAATAACAATGCACTCGGCACCGGTGCGCTGACCGTGGGAGGTGCGGCAACGCTTGCCTCCAACAGCGCAATCAATCTGGGCAATGCCATCAACTTGTCGGCGGGCGCCGGTCTGACGGTGCAGGGCGCTAACGCACTGACACTAGGCGGCCCCATTTCCGGTGCCGGCAACCTCACGCTCAACGGCACGTCCACACTGACGCTGACCGGTGCGAATACCTATGGCGGCGGCACCAACATCCAGTCGGGCACGTTGGCGATAGGAGCAGGCGGCAGTTTGCTGTCGACCGGTGCGGTATCGCTGAGCGGTACGGGTACCTTCGATATTTCCGCTGGCGGCAACCAGGCCATCGGTTCGCTCAGTGGCGCGTCCGGCAACGTGAACCTGGGCGGCAACAGGCTGACCTTGAACGGTGCGGGCAGTACCGCGTTCGGTGGCGTGATCGGCGGTGCCGGTGGCTTGACCATCGCCGGTGGCGTACAGGGGCTTAGCGGTGCGAATACATTCGGTGGCGGTGTCTCCCTCAATACCGGCGCTGGCCTGATTCTCGGCAACAACAGCGCACTGGGTACCGGTGTGCTGAACGTCGGTGCCGGCGCGAACGCCACGCTGGATGCGAGCAGCGCGCTTACCGTCAATAACAACATCGTGCTCAACGGCGGACTGACGTTCCAGGGCAGCAATGCATTGTCCTTGAACGGCGTGCTGTCGGGCGGCGGTGGCCTGACCAAGGATGGACTGGCGACGCTTACCTTGAACGGTGCCAACACCTATACCGGTGGCACCAATATCAACAGCGGCACGCTGGCGCTGGGCGCGGGTGCCAGCCTGGCGGGTGCCGGTACGGTGAATCTGGCGACGGGCGCTACATTCGATCTCTCCGCGGGTAACGGCACGCAGACGTTCGGTACGTTGATCGGTGGCGGTACAGTCAATATAGGTGCCAACAACCTCACGCTGGGCAGCGCGACGAACGGGATATTCAGCGGGTCGATCGCAGGCACCGGTGCTCTCACCAAGGTGGGCAGCGGCATCGAAACGTTGACCGGCGCCAATAGCTTCACCGGTGGTACGACGATCGGCGCGGGCACGCTGGCTCTCGGCGCGGGCGGCAGTTTGTCGGCCGTGGGTGCCGTGAATCTGACCGCGGGCGGCGCGGGCTTCGATATCGCCGGTGGTGGCAACCAGACCATCGGCGCATTGAACGGTGTGTTGGCCAGCAACGTCACGCTAGGCGGCAACACGCTGACGCTTGGTGGCGTTGGCAGCGCCAGTTTCAATGGCGTTATCGGCGGTGCGGGCGGCCTGATCAAGACCGGCGCCGGCGTGCAGACGCTCGGCGGCGCGAACACCTTCGGTGGTGGCGTGGCATTGAATGCGGGTGGACTGATCGTCGGCAACAACAGCGCGCTGGGTACCGGCGCACTGACAGTCGGCGGTACGGCGACGCTGGATTCGAATGCGGCGGTTACTCTCGGCAACAACGTGAACCTGACCGGCAACGCGGGCCTGAATGTACTGGGCGGCAACGCACTTACCCTGGGTGGCGCGATCACTGGTACCGGCAGCCTGAGCAAGAGTGGCGGTTCGACCTTGACGCTTACGGGCGCGAATACCTTCAACGGCGGCACCAGCATCAGCGACGGCACGCTGGCCGTCGGTGCGGGTGGCAGTCTGTTGTCGACGGGCCTGGTCAACGTGAGCGGCACCGGCGCGCTGGATATTTCAGCTGGCGGCAATCAGGCCATCGGCGCGATCGATGGTGTTTCCGGCAGCGTGAACCTTGGCGGCAACACGCTCACGCTCGGTGGCGTGGGCAATACCAGCTTTGACGGCAGCATCGCTGGCGGTGGTGGCCTCATCAAAACCGGTGCCGGCGTGCAGACGCTGGGTGGCGCGAATACATTCGGTGGCGGCGTGGCATTGAATGCCGGTGGATTGGTGGTCGGCAACAACGCTGCACTCGGCACTGGTGCATTGACGGTCGGCGGTCCGGTGTCGCTGGATGCGAACGGGCCGGTCGCTCTCGCCAACAACGTCACCCTTAATGCAGGCGCGAACCTGGACGTGGCCGGTGTCGGCGGTGCACTCACGTTGGGTGGCGCGATTTCCGGTGCGGGCGGCTTGACCAAGGACGGCACCTCGACGTTGACACTGACCGGTGCGAATACATTCGGCGGCGGCACTGCGATCAATGCGGGCACGCTGGCACTCGGCGCCGGCGGCAGCTTGTCGAACACCGGTGCGGTGACGGTCGGCACGGCGGGAACACTGGATCTGTCGCCGGGTGGCAATCAGGCCATCGGTTCACTCGCTGGTGCGGGCGCGGTGAATCTCGGCGCGAATACGCTGGGCTTCGGCGATGCGGGCAATCTGACTTTCGGCGGCGTCATCAGCGGTAGCGGCGGCCTGACCAAGAACGGCACCGGTGTGCAGACGCTGACTGGCGCGAATACTTTCGGCGGTGGCGTCACCCTGGCGGGCGGCGGACTCGTGCTTGGCAACGACGCCGCGCTGGGCACCGGTACGCTGACGGTAGCGAATGCGGGGACGCTGGATGCGAGCGTGGCGGTGAATCTCGCCAATAACATCGCACTCGGTGCGGCACTGACCGATACCGGCAGTCAGGCGCTGACTCTGAACGGTCAACTCTCCGGTAGCGGCAGCCTGATCAAGGATGGTCCGGCCACGTTGACGTTGAACGGTGCCAATAACTACAGCGGCGGCACCACGGTCAATGGCGGCGGTGGTCTGATCCTGGGCAATGCGTCGGCACTCGGCAGCGGTGCATTGACTGTCGACGGCGGCAGTCTGCAAACGAGCGCGGCGTTGACGGTCGGCAATAACGTCACCGTCGGTGCGGGTGGCCTCACCGTGGAAGGCACGCAGAATCTGGATCTGAGCGGCAGCCTTGGCGGCACCGGCATCGTCAATAAACTGGGCAGCGGCACGCTGACCCTGGACGGCGCACTCGCAGGCTTCAACGGTTCGCTCGCGGTCAACGGCGGCGTGTTGAATGCCAGCAATCCGTATAACGGTGGCATCGCGGTCGGCGTCGGCGCAACGGCCAATCTCAACGGAAGCGGTGGCGCAGCCACTGCGGACGGTCCGATCGCCGGCACGCTGAATCTTGGTGCCGGTACCAGTCTGAATGTCGATTACGGCAACCTGGCCGGTATCACCGGCGCGGTGAATGGCACAGGCAGCGGTACCACGCTGAACATCACCGGCAGCGGCGAAGCCACGCTGCCGGGCGCGTCCATTACCCATGTTTCGAACCTCAATGTCGGTGCCGGTACGCTGGTGGTCGGCACCGGTACGAGCGCCACGTTCTCTAACGGCACGACGGCGGGCGGCAACCTGGTGGTCAATGGCAGTCTCGGTGGGCCGGTTGCCATCGGCAGCGGCGGTGCGTTGGTGGGCGGCGGCAGCATTTCGGGTCCCGTCACCGTGAGCGGCACGTTGTCGCCGAGCGGAACGGGCGGCAGCGGAGCGGCAGCCGGCACGGGTGCGCCGGGTACGACGCTTACCGTCGGCGACCTCACGACGACGGCAGGCTCGACCACGCAGGTGCGCGCCAACGGCGGTGGGACCAGCGACCATATTCAGGTCAACGGTACCGCTTCGTTGGGTGGCCAACTGGTCGCCTTACCCTCGGCGGGTTCGTATGCGGCAGTTACCAACTACACGATTCTCAACGCCAGCGGCGGCATCGCCGGGGCTTATGCCGGCGTGACACAGAACGTGCTGCCCTTCCTCAATGCCAGCGTGACGAACCAGGGCAATCAATTGGTGCTGACGCTTACGCAAGCGGGCACCGGTGGCAATCCGGGCGGCGATCCCACCGGCGGTACGCCGTTCGACAAGTTCCCCGGTCTCAACGGCAATCAGGTCGCCATGGCCGCCGCGCTGCAGAACATCGCCACCCATTCGACGCGCATGCCTACGCTGCTCGGCTATGCGCGCGGTCTTACCTCGGATCAGGTGATCGGATCGTTCGATTCGCTTACCGGCGAGACCTACGCCTCGGCGTCGCAAGCGGAGTTGTACGGCCAGAGCCAGTATCAGGACACCGTGCTCTATCGGATGAAACTGGCGCGCGACACCGGCGAGCAGGGGACGGCCGTCTGGGCCGAACCGTTCACCGCCACGACCAGTTTCGACGGCACGAACAACGTCGCCCAGACCGATTACCGTATCCGTGGCCTGATCGTTGGTGCCGATGCGCAGGTTGTGCAGGATCTGCGCCTGGGTGCCCATGCCAGCTTCGCCAATTCGCGTACATCGGTAAACCAGCGCGACGACCGGGTCGACGTCGATCAATACGCGGTCGGCCTGCATGCGCTTTATTTCAATCCGCAGCAATGGTGGGCGGAAGGCATCGTGTCCTATGGCCACCAGCGTGCCGAAAGCGATCGCCGGATACAGGTGGGCTCGCTGTTCGACGCGAATGCCAACGCTCGCTATAGCGGCTCATCGGTCAATGCGGCACTGGAGGGCGGTTATCGCTTCCAGTTCAACCAGTGGCATCTGGAGCCGTTCGTCGGAGCCTACTACGCCAAAGTGAAGTACGACGGCTTCACCGAACAGGGCGCCGGCGATGCCGCGCTTTCCGTCGGCCGCACCAGCGCAACCAGTCTCGAGTACGGCGTGGGTGCGCGACTGGTCGGCGATTTCGCGAGGAATCCCGATGGCACCCAGCTGCATCCGATCCTTCAGGTGCGTTATCTGCACAATACGAAGGACCAGGCGGTCACGGCCAACAATGCGTTCGTCAATGGCGGCAGCATCGGCAGCTTCACCGCCGATGGCCTGCAGCCGGTAAAGAACCACTGGCAAGCCGCGCTTGGTTTCAGTTTCGACATCACGCCGGCAGCCAGTGCATTCGTTTACTACAACGCGGACATCGCCAGTCACGGCACAGGCAATGCGGTGAACCTCGGCGTGCGCTGGACCTTCGGTGCGCCGGCCGCCGGCCTGAGCTTCAGGCCGAACCGGCAAACGGCACCCGCCATTGTCGAATCCACCGCGGTACCGGCCAATGCCGTTGCTACGCATTACAGTCCACCGGTCGCGAACCCGCCGCAGACGGCGATTGCCGTGGGTGCGGCGTCAGCGGTGGTCGCCAGTGCGGCGACGGCTTCCCCGGTTGCCGCCGCTCCTGTGCCGCGCGCGGCCGCTCCGGGCGGTCAATGCAAGATCAGGCATGCGAAGACGGCCACAGTGGCGAGCGCAGGGAATAAAAAGCCAGCGGCGGCGCATCGCCGTCCGCTTGTCAGAACCGGTGTTGTCGCCACCAGTACCGCAGCAGCGCGGCACACAGTACGTACCGTTAAAGCGGCGCCGGCAGCGGAACCGGCTTGCGAGGGCTGAGATAACGGAAAGGGCCGGTGCATGACCGCACCGGCTCCTTGTCGCACGACGCGTTCAGGCGCTCTCCGTCGCCAGCAGTTCAGCAAGTTCTTTTCGAAGCGCTTCGTTCTCGGCCGTCAGTTCCGCGACACGCAGTTTCAGCTCGTGGATTTCCTCGTGCTCTTCGATGGTCTCCTCTTTGGGAACCTTCTCGCGCGGCTTGCGCTTGGCATCGCGCACACGCTTGGCCGCCTGCTTGAGCTCATCGCCGCCGGCGATGGCGGCGGCGCGCTGTTCTTCTTCCGGCAGGGTCGCCACGGCCGCCGCCGCATTGATAGAGATCGTGCCGGATTTCACGGCCGCCACGACTTCCGGTGTTGCTTCCTTCTGGATTTTTTCGATCAGGCCGACCTGATTGCTGCTGAGGCGGGCCACACGAGCGAGATCTTCGCGGCTGGGCAGCGGCGCGGGCTTCGTTGCCTTGGCAGTGGCGGCGGGTTCCGCGCTGGCGGCCCCGCCTTCGCGATCGGCGGACGTCTCCCCCGGAGCTTCGGCTTCCGCAGCGCGAACGCGTCGTTCGGTGAGGATTTCGCGCTTGCGCAGCGCGAGCACGCCGCGCTGGAAGTCCGACACACTGCGTCGGCCCAGGTGCTGGTCGATCATCCACAGGTGGACGTCGTCCATGGACTGGAAGTGGGTGTTCTGCGCTGTCTGGAACGGAATGTCGTGCTTCTTGCAGATGCCGTAACGGTTGTGGCCGTCGACGAGGACGTCGCCCCATAGCACCAGCGCATCGCGGCAGCCTTCGGCGAGGATGCTGGCTTCGAGCGATGCGTGTTCGTCCGGCGTCAGTGGATCGATATAGGCCTTGAGTTCTTCATTGATGACGATGTCCATGGCGCGGGGTCCGGAAAGCGGCGAGGGGGCGCATTGTAAAGACCTTGCGTCGCATGTGCTGAGTCTGTCCGGACAGGACAGCGGCCTGGTTTTGGGGTAAAACCTTATGAGCGCCGTTCCGGTGCGCTTCTTTCTCCAGCCATCGCCAAGAGGAAGCTATCGATGTCCTTATCCCCTCAATCTCCGCAGGGCGGGTCTGACCTCGCCAATCCGGGTCGTCGCCGCGTTCTTGTTTCCGCTGGCATGATCGCCGCCGCCGGGGCCTTGTTGCCCTGGGCAAAGATGGCTTATGCCCAGGCGCCAGCCCAGGCGAGTGCTGCCGAACTCGCCGGCTTCCTGGCCCTTTCGAAGCGTCTGACGTCGCGTACTAACCTCGACGCCGGTGTATCGGAACGTATCTACGTCGCGCTGAGTGCCGGCGATCGGGCGTTTGGTCCCAGAGTCGCCGCGCTTACCAAAGCGATGGATGACGCGAACGTCTCCGATATGCGCAAGTTCAACGAGTCCGTTGTCGCCAGCGATGCTTCGATGAAGGCGCTGGCCATCGAAATCGTACACGCGTGGTATCTCGGCTACACGGGTACGCCCGGTAGCGGCATCACCGACGATGCGACGTTCATCACGTACACCGGCGCGCTCATGTACGAGTCGACGCAGGATGTCACCGTGATACCTACCTATGCCCGTGCCGGTACCAACTATTGGACCGAGTCGCCCGCCAGCATCGCTACCGACTAAGGGTCGCCACGAGCAACGGATCGCACGTGGCGACGGGCTTTAGCCCCGGCGCCAGCCGTGCCATGCCTCTCTATCTATCCACAGACCGAAGGTTCCCATGGATACTCAATACGACGCCGACGTTATCGTCATTGGCTCCGGTGCACTCGGTAGTAACGCCGCATACGAGCTGGCGAAGAAAGGCCGTTCGGTCATCATCCTGGAAGCGGGCTCGCGCATCCCACGCTGGAAGATCGTCGAGAACTACCGTACGTCGCCGCGTAAGCACAACTTCAACGATCCGTATCCGAACCAGCCATGGGCGCATACGACTGAAGAGCCCGACTACATCGAGAACACCGGCTCGTTCAAGTTTTTGCCGGGGATGCTGAAACTGGTGGGCGGTACGACCTGGCACTGGGCCGCTGCATGCTGGCGCTACCTGCCGAACGATATGAAGCTGAAGACGCTGTATGGCGTGGGGCGCGACTGGCCCATCGATTACGACACACTGGAGCCGTATTACCAGCGTGCCGAAGAAGCGCTGGGCGTCTCGGGCAACGATCAGGAAGACCAGAGCGGGCAGGGCGGCAAGGCATGGCCGCCGCGGTCGAAACCCTATCCGCTGCCCCCCGAGGGCACGACATTCATGACCCAGCGCATCAACGAACGTCTGGCGCCGGCGGGATACCATTATATCCACGAGCCCAATGGGCGTGCGTCGAAGCCGTACGAGGGCCGGCCGGCGTGTTGCGGCAATAACAACTGCATGCCGGTTTGTCCCATCGGTGCCATGTATAGCGGCGATGTGCATGCGACGCATGCCGAGCGTGCCGGCGCGAAGCTGATCGTCGAAGCCACCGCGTACAAGCTCGAAAAAGGTCCGAAGGGCAAAATCGTCGCCGTGCACTACAAGAAACCCACGGGCGAGGATGTCCGCATCACCGCGCGTTATTTCGTGGTCGCGGCGCACGGACTGGAAACGCCCAAGCTGCTGCTGATTTCCGAGGTGGCCAATTCGTCCGATCAGGTCGGGCGCAATCTCATGGATCACACGGGCATCGGTCTCACGATGATCGCGAAGGACCCGGTGTGGCCCGGTCGCGGCGCCGTGCAGCAGGGCGGCATTTTCAACTGGCGCGACGGCGACTTCCGCAAGAATCACTCGGCGGTGAAGCATGCCATGACCAATATGGTGCCGAACCCGGCCGTGACCGAGCGCCTGTTGAAGCAAGGTGTGATTGGCCCGGAACTGGATGAGCGCATTCGCCACGATGCGTCGCGCTGGGTCGATGTGTCGACGGTCTTCGAAATGCTTCCACACGCGAACAACCGCATAACGCCAGGCGACAAGAAGGACGCGCTCGGCGTTCCGATGCTTCGCGTGAACTACGATGTCGACGACTACGCGGCAGCCGGCAAGGTGATTGCGAAACAGGACTTCGCGAAATTCGCGAAGCTTCTGGATGCGGAGATCGTGGAGGACGAAACCGGCTGGCAGAACCGCGACCACATCATGGGCACGGTCATCATGGGGTCCGATCCGAAGGATTCCGTCGTCGACGGCGATTGCCGCACACACGATCACGACAACCTGTTCCTCGCGACCACGGGCGTGATTCCGGCATCCGGCGTCATCAACCCGACGCTGACCGGGGTGGCGCTGTCCATCCGGATCGCCGACACGATCAACAAAGAAATCTAAGGGCCCGCCATGACGATGATTTCGATTGTGCACACCCGTGGATGGATATTGAAGGGCCTGATGCTGGCCACCGTGGGCTTCGTGTCGATGGTTCACGCACAGGCTGCAACCGACGACGCACTCGTGGCGCACGGCAAGGCCGTCGCCATTGCCGGCGACTGCGCGGCCTGCCACACGGACAATAAAGCCACGCCTTTCGCGGGCGGCCGGCCCATCGGTTCGCCCCTGGGCAATATCTACGCCTCCAACATCACGCCTTCGAAGACGAACGGCATCGGCAACTACACCGCGGAGCAGTTCGCTGCCGCGTTGCGTCGCGGCGTCGACGCCAGAGGTCGTCATCTCTATCCGGCGATGCCCTATACGGCATATGCGGGAATCAGCGATGAAGACATGCACGCGATGTATGTCTACTTCATGCAGGCGGTGCCGCCGGTCGACAACGCCGTTCCGCCAACGAAGCTGTCGTTTCCGTACAGCATGCGCTGGACGATGGCCGTCTGGAACGCGTTATACCTGAAGAAGGGTACGGTCGAAGGATCGTCTCCGGACAGCAAGGAGATCGATCGCGGCCGCTACCTCGTCGATACGCTCGGACACTGCGGTTCGTGCCACACACCACGCAACCTGCTGATGGCGGAGCGGTCCGGCAAGTATCTCGGTGGGGCGAACGTCGACGGCTGGATCGCTCCTAACATTACATCCGATCCCGTGAGCGGCATCGGCGGCTGGTCGGCTGAAGAGATCGCGGCGTATCTGAAAAATGGTCACGTCAATGGCAAAGGGCAGGCGGGTGGCGGCATGGCCGAGGCGGTCGAGCAAAGCCTGCGCTATATGCCCGACAGCGATCTTCATGCGATAGGCGCGTATCTGAAATCGGTGCCGGCCATTCGCTTAGCCTCCGATGAAAAACCGGCATACGAATACGCGGGCGGTACGCCGTTACCGCCGATAACAAAGCTGGAACCGCAGCGCCCCGATGTCACCCGCGATCCGAACTTCGCAAAAGATGCCAGCTCTACCGACGGCTCCGTGCTTTACAGCGGCGCCTGCGCCAGTTGCCATCAGCCCAGCGGCAAGGGCACCGGTGATCAGTACTTTCCGTCGCTCAGCCACAACCGCGCGGTGGGTATGTCGACGTCCGACAATCTCGTGATGGCCATCCTGCATGGCATCGATCGCGAGGGTGCCGACATGCATGTTCTCATGCCCGCTTTCGATCGCGATCTGAACGACGCGCAGGTCGCGGCGGTCGCGAACTACGTCAGTCAGCACTTCGGAAATCCGGGCGTCGTCACTACGACGGCGCAAGTGGCACTGATCCGTGCCGGCGGCCCGACACCGTTGCTGCTGCGTCTGACGCCGTATCTTCTCGCCGCAGCAGCGATCGTCGTTCTGCTGATCGTCTGGCTGATTTTCCGCCGGAAAAAGCCGTCGCCGGGTAAGCGCGAGCGATGATGCTTTAGGCGTGCGCAGGAGGGTGCGAAGGTTGAACTGACGTTGGCCGATGGTGCGAGGCGGACTCTGGCGCTGCGCAACATAGCCCGCGCTAGTGGCACGTATTCCAGCGACGGCGGCAGTCTTGCCCCCCTGTTGTCGACCTGATGTCAGTCAGCGCAGCAAGGCTGTAACATGGATAAACCGTACGGCCGCTTTGGACCGGGAATCATGCGAAAACTCGAAAAGATAACGATCAAGAACTACAAGTCGATTCGGGATCAAACGCTGGAGTTGGCGTCGCTGAACTTGTTTATTGGCGGGAATGGTGTGGGAAAGTCGAACCTGATATCGGCCTTCCGTTTTCTCAAGGAAATCGTCACGCAGAACCTCGGTGCCTATACATCGATAAAGGGTGGTGCGGACTCGCTTCTCTACTTCGGTCGTCGGGTGTCTCCGACAATGTCGTTCAAACTGGAGTTTGCCGCGGGCGATATAGCCAATGCGTACGAGGTTCAGTTGCTTCCGACAGACGACGATTTGCTGGCTATCCGGTCAGAAACAGCCTTCTACCATGATCGGAAGAGGTACGCCGACAAGCCTTATGACCTCCATGTTGCTTCGGTCAGCAAGGAATCGAAGCTTAAGGACCATGCGCATTTATGCGCGAAACAGGCATTGGCTGATCTTGAGAGCTATCGCGTATATCACTTTCATGACACAAGTGATGTGGCCGAAGTGAAACAATTGTGCGACGTCGAGGACAATAGGTTCCTCCGTCCGCAAGCTGAGAATCTAGCTGCGTTTCTGTACTGGATGCGCAAAAAGCACGTTGGTGTATACGACAACATTGTCGCGACAATTCGACAGGTCGCGCCTTTTTTTGACGATTTTCAGCTCGAACCATCTCGTCTGAACGAGTCAAAAATTCGTCTGGAGTGGCGTGAAAAGGGCAGTGATGCGTACTTCAATGCCCATAGTCTCTCCGATGGAACTCTTCGATTCATCTGTCTTACTACGCTATTGATGCAACCCACGATGCCGAGAATGATTCTTCTGGATGAGCCGGAGCTTGGACTTCATCCTGCCGCGATCACACTTCTGGCAGAGCTTCTCTCTGCGGCATCGACCCGGACGCAGGTGATCGCGGCCACGCAGTCGGTGACGCTAGTCAACCAGTTCGGACCGGAAGTGCTTTGGGCTGTGGACAGGCACGAAAGACAAACAGTATTCAGGCATCTGGCCGGTGTTGAAATGGATGCGTGGCTTGAAGACTATTCGATGGGTGAACTCTGGGAAAAGAATTTGCTTGGAGCACGTCCCTAATGGCTCGTATGCTCATTCTCGTCGAGGGCCAGACAGAGGAGCGCTTCGTCAAGGATGTTCTGGTTCCCGAATATTCTCCGCGTGGTTTGGACATTACTCCTGTCATTCTCACTACGAAGAAGGTCAAAGACGGACCGAATTTCAAGGGCGGAGTTTCCAGCTTTGCGAAGTTCAACAAGGATTTGTTGCCGCTTCTTAATAGCGGAGGTGCTTGGGTGACGACATTGCTTGATTACTACGCTCTTCCGGATGATTTTCCGGGAATGGCTACGCGTCCGGCAGGTGCCTCTCCGCGTGATCGTGTTCTTCATGTCGAAATGGAAATGCGGCGGCATTTCGCGCTGCCGAAGAAATTTTTTCCATTTCTTGCGCTGCATGAGTTTGAGGCGTGGTTATTCTCCGATTCAGAAGCGCTGCCCAACACGATGAGTGCGCCGGAATGCGTACAGAAGATGACGTCGATCATCGACGAGTTCGAGTCGCCAGAGCATATAAACGACAGGCCAGAGCTCGCGCCGTCGAAACGCGTGTTGTCGATGTTTCCGGGCTACCGGAAAAGGCTACATGGACCGACTGTTGTTCAGAGAATAGGGTTGGTAGCCGTTCGAAGGGCATGCCCTCATTTCTCGGCATGGTTGGATCGCCTTGACGGTATTGCCGTTGCAGGTGTTTAGGCGCTTTCGATCTGACGATGCAGGCGCAAAGTACGGGGCGTCCTGAGATAGGGCGACTTTGTGTGCCGATTGGTACATCCAGGCAGGACCATCACACGGCTTGCCGCATCCTGCCACCGTACCGCCTCATATCGCCTGCCGTGCGACATACCCCTGCGTAGAATCCGTTGGATTATCGGGGGGCACGATGAGTCGACTACCGGGGCTGGACCTGCTGCGCGCGATCGCGATCGTATGGGTGATGTTGTTTCATGCCTGGCTCGTGGGCGGTCTCGGTGCACAGTTCGAGGGCGTGCAGAACTACGGCTGGATGGGTGTCGACCTATTCTTCGTGCTCAGCGGTTACCTGATCGGAGCGCAGCTTCTGCGACCGCTCGCCGCCGGCGCGCCGCTGGATTTCGGCGGTTTCTATCTGCGCCGGACATTTCGCGTGTTGCCCGCTTATCTCGTGGTGCTGACGCTGTATTTCTGCGTGCCCGGGTTTCGTGAAAGGGAGGGTATCCAGCCGCTATGGCAATTCCTGACCTATACCGTCAATTTCCTGATCGACTACGAACACAACCAGGCGTTCTCGCATGTCTGGTCGTTGTGTGTGGAAGAGCATTTCTATCTGGTCTTTCCGTGGCTGGCCTGGTTCCTCGTGCGACGGCGTTCCGCCACCGCCGTCGTCGCCACGTGCGTCGTCATCGTACTTTGCGGCATGCTGCTTCGTGGCCTGCTCTGGAAAGGCAACGACCACTTCGTCGAACTGATTTATTTTCCGACCTATAACCGGCTCGACGGTTTGCTCGCGGGCGTGCTGCTGGCGACATTGGAACTATTCCGGCCACGTATCTGGGTGTGGATGCAGGCATGCGCCAATACGGTGCTCTTGCCTGCGGGCATCGCTGTGTTCGTGGCGTCGTGCATCGTGTTCTCGAACCGCGCGGGCTTGTTCGCCACCGTGGTCGGTTACCCGCTGCTGTCGCTGGGTATGGCGTTACTGGTTGCCTCGGCGACGGCGCCGCAAAGTTTTGTCGCGCGTATCCGGATTCCCGGTGCGAGCTGGCTCGCGCTGACGTCGTACAGCCTGTACCTCGTCCATAAGGCCGTGTTCGGCATGGTTGCCGCGTCGATGCCCGAATGGCTGGCGCATCGTGGTTTCGTCACATTTCTGGCCTATGCGATTCCCTCGCTGTTCGCGGGCGCGGTCCTGCATTACGCCGTCGAAAAGCCGTTCCTCCGGTTGCGCGACTGGCTTCTCCCCTCGCGTAGCAAAGAATTTGAGGTTGCCTCTCGTAATAATTCTTCATTTTACGATGCCCGTTCGGACGCCTAAGGTAGGAGATCCATCTCTCCCTCCCCAAGGTGACAACCATGCAGTACAGGCTACTCGGCCGCTCGGGCCTGAAAGTTTCCACGCTGACCATGGGAACGATGACGTTCGGCGGCCAGGGCAAGTTTGCATCCGTCGGTAGTTCGGGTGTCGACGAAGCGCGTCGTCTGATCGATATGTGCCTCGATGCCGGCGTGAACCTGATCGATACCGCGAACGTGTACTCCGATGGCGCGTCGGAAGAAATCATCGGCGAAGTGCTGGGCGGCAAGCGCCCCGGTGACGTGCTGATTGCAACGAAGGCGCGCTTTCCGATGGGCAGCGGCCCGAACGACGGCGGCCTGTCGCGTTATCACCTCATTCGCGAGTGCGAGGCGAGCCTGAAACGCCTGCGCACCGATGTGATCGATCTGTACCAGGTCCACCAGTGGGACGGCCAGACGCCGCTGGAAGAGACGCTGGAAGCACTCGATACGCTGGTGCGTCAGGGCAAGGTGCGTTATCTCGGCTGCTCGAATTATTCCGGGTGGCATCTTATGAAGGCACTCGGCATCAGCGAGCGCGAACATCGTCAGCGCTTTGTCAGCCAGCAGATTCATTACACGCTGGAGGCGCGCGAAGCCGAATACGAACTGCTGCCGATTTCCGTCGACCAGGGCCTGGGCGTACTGGTATGGAGCCCGCTGGCCGGTGGCCTGCTTTCCGGTAAGCATCGTCGCGATGCCAAAGCACCCGAGGGCTCACGTCAGCTTTCCGGCTGGACCGAGCCGCCGATTCGCGACGAGGAGCGTCTGTGGCGCATCGTCGACACGCTGGTTTCGGTAGCCGCCGCGCACGGCGTTTCCGCGGCGCAGGTCGCTTTGGCCTGGTTGCTGGAACGTCCCGCCGTCACGTCGCTGGTTATCGGCGGCCGGACCGAGGCCCAGTTCCGGGACAACCTCGCCGCTGCCGACCTGAAACTCACGGCGGAGGAACGCCAGCGCCTCGACGACGTCAGCGCCCCGCCGATCCTCTATCCGTACTGGCATCAGCTGCTGACGGCCAGCGATCGGCTGGGCTCGGCGGATAAGGCGCTGTTCGGTTCGTTGATGGACTGAGCGGGGCGCAATCGACGGGCCGATGAGACGAAACGGGACTGGGCGTAGCGAATAAGAACCATTATCATTCGTTACTTCGCTGCCTTCGGGCGGCTCAGGGGCAGGGATAGCCACCGTTTCGTCTCATCAGGTCGCATCCATGCCCGTATCGCTTACAAAGCGCGCGCTCCTTGTCGCGCTCACGCTTGCATTCGCCCAGACCGCCGCAGCGGCGGACGAGCCGTCCCAGCAGAAGAAGGACGACAGCAAGGCCGCCGTCCCGCTGGACGCCGTCAACGTGGTCTATTCCAGCACCAAGACCGTCACCGCCGCCGTGGCTATTCCGCAGTCGGTCAGCGCCGTGACGCCCGATCGCATGCATGCCTATGGCGTACAGGGCCTGGACGAATCGGTGCGCTATCTGGCCGGGGTGGTCAGCGGCGGCTACGGCACGGACCCGCGCAGCGACTGGATTCTGGTGCGTGGCTACGATCCGGCGCGTTACCTCGATGGTCTGCCGATGCCCAGCGGTAGCTGGACGTCCGACTCGCGCGTCGAACCATACGGTCTCGAACGCGTCGAAGTGAACAAAGGCCCGTCGTCGGCCATGTATGGCCAGCTGCCGCCTGGCGGCATGATCGATATGACCAGCAAGCGTCCGAGTCTGGAAGCGCCGCGCGAAGTGGAAGCCACGGTCGGCAGTTTCGACCAGCGCCAGCTCGCCGCCGACGTGGGCGGTCAGCTGGATTCCGAAGGTAAGGTTCTCTATCGCCTCGTCGGACTGGGGCGCGAAGGCGACGCTGCGCTCGATCATTCGAAAGACAATCGCTACTACTTCGCGCCCAGTCTTTCGTGGAAGCCGGACGACGACACGTCGCTGACGCTGCTTGCGCGCTGGCACCAGACCTACTCCGATGGCGTGGGCGGGTTCCTGCCGTCTGTCGGCACGCTTTATCCGAACCCGAATGGCCAGATTCCACGCAACGTGAATCCCGGCGAGCCGGATTACGACTCGTATCGTAAGAAGGACAAATCGATCGGCTGGGAATTCACCCACCGCATCGACGATGTCTGGTCGTTGCGGCAGGACCTTCGCGTGCAGAGCGCCAGCGTCGATCACAGGTCGATCGGCAGCCTCGGCTTCGAGCCCGGCAGCCTGACCACGATCTCGCGTTACAACTTCCCGCTGGTCGACCAGACGCATCTGTTCGCCGTCGATAACCAGGCCGAAGCGAAATTCGCCACGGGCAGCGTCGCGCATACGGTGCTGATGGGCGTGGATTATCAGCGCAACCACGACAATTACCGCTCGGGTTTCGGCAGCGCGCCGTCCCTGAATATCTACGATCCCGTCTACGGTGTGCCTATCCCCGATGCGCCGGTGTCGACACATACCGATACGACGCTGAAGCAGTTGGGTGCGTATGTGCAGGATCAGATCGAGGTCGGCAAGTGGGGCATCGTTGCCAGTGGCCGCAAGGACTGGGTGACCAACGATATCAAGGACGTGCTGGCCGATACGTCGCGCACGCAGAAGGACAATGCGCTCTCGGGCCGTCTTGGCGTCAATTACAAAACCGACATCGGCATCGTTCCTTACCTGGCCTATTCGCATTCGTTCAGAACGACCGTAGGCCAGACCTTCGACGGCAAGGCGTTCGAGCCGACGACGGGCGACCAGTACGAAGCGGGTGTGAAATATCAGACGCCGAACGGCCGCACGCTGATCAGCGCGGCGGTGTACCAGCTGACCCAGCGCAACGCGCTGACGGTCGATCCGGATCACCTGTTCTTCTCGTTGCAGCAGGGCAAGACGCGTACGCGTGGCGGCGAGATCGAAGCCAATGTCGCCGTGACGGACAACTTCTCGATGACCGCGGCGTATGCCTATACGGATGCGAAGGTCGTGGAAGCGAACGATGCGTCACGTGGCAAACAGGTGGCCTTGGTGCCGAAGCGGCAGGCGTCGGTATCGGCCGATTATTCGCTGCATGGTGGCGTGCTGGACGGGTTTGGCTTCGGTGGCGGGATTCGCTATATCGGCGAGCACTACGGCGATGCGCCCAATGACTGGCGTACCGGGGGTTATGTGCTGTTCGATGCGAACGCGCACTACACGAAGGAGCGCTGGACGTTCCAGGTGACGGCGGCGAATCTGTTCGGCCGGAATTATGTCACGGCGTGTAACAGCGGAATCTGGTGCTATTACGGGTATCCGCGCACGATGACGGCTTCGGCACGGTATCGGTGGTGAGCGGCGATAACCGGTCGCCTCGCACTGGGTTCCTGCCTGCGCAGGAACGACGCCGAGGGTTACTGACGCGTTTCTGTATACCTCGCAAGCAGGGGCCCAGAGCGACCACGCAGGGCAGGCGATTAACTCCCGACCGCTCTTACCCGTGCGCAGCAACCACCGCGGCAAGCTCGTTCCCGTTCGGATCGAGAAAATGAAACCGCCGACCACCCGGAAACGCAAAGATCGGCCGGACGATGGTCGCGCCAGCGGCGATGACCGTGGCGAGCGTCGCTTCCAGATCGTCGACTTCGATCACCGGCAGCGGCGCACGCGTCGCTTCGGCGGCATCGCCCTGAAGTCCGACATCCACATCGCCGGTCGTGGTGGCGGCGTAGCTCAGCCCGAACGATGTCATGTCCCACCCGAACACATCCGTATAGAACCGTTGGGCGGCCCCGATATCGGCGGCGGGCAATTCGATGTAGTTCGGACGGGCCATGATCAGATTTCCCGGTTGCCTACCAGCACGACGTCGGCGGGACGCCTGGCGAACAGACCCACGGCGACGACGCCGGTGATCTGGTTGATATCGGCTTCCAGCGCTACCGGATCGGTGATGCGCCAGCCGTGCACGTCGATGATCCAGTTGCCGTTGTCGGTGAGCGTGCCGTCGCGCCAGACCGGCTGACCGCCGCGACGCGCGATCTCGCGCGCCACATGGCTGCGTGCCATCGGAATGACTTCGATCGGTAGCGGAAACGTGCCGAGCACGTCCACCAGCTTGGTCGAATCGATGATGCAGACGAAGCGCTCGGACGCGGCGGCGACGATCTTCTCGCGCGTCAGCGCGGCACCGCCACCCTTGATCAGGCGCTTGTGCGGATCGCATTCGTCGGCACCGTCGACGTAAAGCGCCAGCGGGCCGGCGGCATTGAGGTCCAGCACCGGAATGCCGTACTTCTTCAGGCGTTCGGTGGATTGCTCCGAGCTGGAAACCGCGCCTTCGATGCGGTCGCGTACATCGGCCAGCGCGTCGATGAAGTAGTTGACCGTGGAGCCGGTGCCGACGCCGATGACGCCTTTTTCGACAAAGCGGATCGCGGCTTCGCCGGCCAGTCGCTTCTCGTTCGCCTGGTTCATTTCTTTTCCAGTGACAGGATGAAATCCCAGTCGCCCTTGGCGACGGGCATGACGGACAGACGGTTGCCCTTGCGCACCAGGGCCATATCGGCGAGTTCGTCGCGACCCTTGAGTTCGTCGAGCGAGATGGTGCGCGCGAGCTTGCGTTCGAACTTCACGTCCACATGCACCCAGCGCGGTTCTTCGCGCGTGGCTTTTTCGTCGTAATACTTGCTCTTCGCATTGAACTGGCTTTCGTCCGGATAAGCCGGCGAAGCCACCGTCGCGATGCCGACGATGCCGGGGATGTCGCAGTTCGAATGGTAGAAGAAGATCTTGTCGCCGACCTTCATACCGTCGCGCATGAAGTTGCGCGCCTGGTAATTGCGGACGCCGTCCCAGGGTTCGCTGCCTTTGCGTTTGAGGTCGTCGATGGAGAACGCATCCGGTTCGGACTTCATCAACCAGTATTTCATTCGGCGGTACCGGTGCAGTCGATCAGTTCTTTATCGGTGGCGATGTAGTCGAGTTTGACGTCCCATTCGGCCGTGACGATGTCGTCCAGCTCCTGGAACGAATAGCCGATACCGACCAGCAGCGGCTGCGTCGGGCGCGTCTGCCCGCGCAGGAAGGCGAAGCTGCGGTCGTAATAGCCGCCGCCGAAGCCAAGGCGATTGCCGCGACGGTCGAAACCGAGCAGCGGGACGAGCACGAGGTCGAGCTTCTCCGGTCCCACGCCTTTGTCGCTGGGCGTCGGCTCGGGAATGCCCAGGCGGCTGGGCTTGATGTCGTCGCCGGTTGCCCAGGGTTCGAACGTCAGGCGCTTATCGGTGCCTACCACCGGCAGGTAGAACTGCTGGCCGCGACTGGCGAGCGGCGCGATGGCCATGTTCAGCGGCAGCTCGCCGCCCGTCGCCCAGTAGCCGGCGACGTGGACATCGGTGAGGAATTCGGGGAGCTGTTCCAGCGAATGGCGCAGACCCTGTGCGGCCGCGACGCGTTCGGCGGGCTTGAGCTGACGACGGCGCTGGACGAGATTGCCGCGGATTTCGCCTCTCTCGGACTGCTTTGGCATGGGTCGGTTACCCGGGGTGAGAGGTGGGGTTGCCGTCTAGCCGCTGCATCCAGAGGACGGATGAAGCGCTGACCGGCCACGTGGGTGGCCGGTCGGCCTTGAAAGGAGAGGCGTTCTCCGCGATGCCGCTGCGCACCAAACGACCTTGATCCAAAGGATCAGGTGGGAGGACCACATGACTTCGAGGCTTTCCGCACGTGGCGGACATGCACAACCGTCATGAAAAGCCGACCCGGGGTCGTATGTAGGAACAAGGCAAATGTAAAGTGCGCTGGCGAACACCGCAGGGAACGCCCGGAATCTATTTTACAGACGCGTCGAGCATGCCATCAAGTTTTCTGCGCAAAGAAGCCAGGCCGTCAGTCAGCACCTGTTCCTGGGAGTCGTGCTCCTTTCGGAGCACGAGCAGGTCGTGGGCGATACTGACGGCGGCCAGAACGGCCACGCGGTCGAAGCCGGGAACCTTGGCGTTGGACTTCACTTCACGCATCTTGCCGTCGAGGAACTGGGCGGCGGCGATCAGGCCCGGGCGCTCTTCGGGAGCGCAGGCTATGTGAAATTCGCGGTCGAGGAGGCGCAGGGCGACCGGCTCGCTGGTACTCGTCGTAGTGCTCATGAGGTCTCTCAGCCGGTGTTTTCGAGCGCCTTGAGGCGCTGGATCATTGCTTCGACGCGACTGCGAGCCTGCTCGTTGCGCGCCATCAGGCCGGCACGTTCATGCGCCAGTTGTTCCTGACTGTGTCGCAGGCTTCGGTTTTCTTCGGTCAGGCGCCGAACGGTTTCCACGAGCCGGTCGAGCGTGGAGCTCAGGGCCTCGATTTCTGCTTTGACCGTGTCCGGTGTCGTCATGCGCCGAACTATAACAGGACGTATGGGCTTGTCAGCAGGTAGCGAAGGCACCACATCCGGGGGTGGATTAAACTCTCCCTTTCGCCCTTACCGGAGCCGTGCCATGCCGGCCAATCCGTCCGTCGAACCCGACGACATCTTCGACCTCGTGAATCGCCTGAAGCTCGCCACCACGGTAAGCGAACTGCATGGCTCGCTCGCGGGATTCATCAGCGGCGGCGGCCGTTTCCATACCGGTGGCGTACTCGAAGCCCTTCATCTTGAAGCCGGCACGACAGCGACGGAAGACGACCTGAAGCTACTGAGTCGTTTTCGTGGCGAAACGGAAAAGGACCTGGACAATTCCGACCTCATCTTCCAGCCCTGGCTGCCCGACGACGATTCGTCGTTGACCGAGCGCGCCGAAGCGCTGGTGGAGTGGACGCGCGGCTTCCTGGGCGGTCTCGGTCTGGGCGGCGCGGCACGAGCCAAGGGAAAGCTCAGCGAGGAGGCGCAGGAAGTCCTGAAGGACATGGCCACCATCGCCAGCACCGAATTCGATTTCGCCGAGGACTCCGAGGAAGACGAGGACTCGCTGATCGAAATCACCGAGTTCGTCCGCGTCGGGGCGCTTCTCCTGCATGCGGAACTGAGCAACGTGGAACGGCCGGCCAGCGACACGCTGCATTGATCGCTCCCGCCGAATACGTCCGGCGGCGCCGGGAACTGATGCGCATGGCGGGAGAGGACGCCGTCCTCCTCGTGGCCGCCGCGCCCGAGCGCATGCGCAATGCCGACGCACCCTGGCCGTACCGGCAGGATTCCGATTTCCACTATCTGACCGGTTTTCCGGAGCCCGAGGCCGTGCTGGCGCTGATGCCGGGCCGTGCGCATGGGGAAGTGGTGCTGTTTTGCCGGGAACGCGACGCGGAACGCGAGCGCTGGGACGGCGAGCGCATCGGCACGGACCGCGCCGTGCGCGAGTTCAGGGTCGACGACGCGTTCCCCATCGACGATATCGACGACATCCTGCCCGGCATGATCGAGGGCAGGGCGCGCGTGTACTGTCATTTTGGCCGCGAGCCCGATTTCGACGCGCGGTTGCTGGCGTGGATGCGCCGCTTGCGCACCGCGCGTGGCGGCGGGGTGGTGCCGAAGGATCTGGTCGCGCTGGGACATCTTCTCCACGACATGCGGCTGTTCAAGTCGCGCGACGAAATGGCTTTGATGCGGCGTTCCGCCGAAGTTGCCTCGGCGGCGCATCTGGCGGCAATGGACGTCGCGCGTCCTGGCGTCGCGGAATACGAAGTCGAGGGCGAAATGTTGCGCGTCATGCGCGGTCGCGGTGCGGTCCCGGCGTTTCCGCCGACGATCGCGGGCGGCGCGAATGCGTGCGTCATGCACTATCAGGCCAACCGGGCCACGCTGCGTTCGGGCGACCTTTTGCTGATCGATGCGGGTGCCGAAGTCGAGTGCTATGCCTCGGATATCACCCGCACCTTTCCGGTCAACGGACATTTCTCGGCCGAACAGCGTGCGCTGTACGACATTGTGCTGGACGCGCAGCTTGCCGCTATCGATGAGGTGCGTCCCGGACGTTCCTTCGGAGCCGCGCACGATGCGGCCGTTCGTGTCATCGCCCGGGGCCTGTGCTCGCTGGGTCTGATCAAGGGAAGCGTGGACAGTGCGATCGCGGACGGTTCGTACCGTGAGTACTTCCCCAGCAAGACCGGCCACTGGCTCGGCCTGGACGTTCACGACGTCGGCGATTACCGCATCGACGGAGAACCGCGCGTGCTGGAAGAAGGCATGGTCGTCACGGTCGAGCCGGGCATCTACGTGCCGCCCGGCGACCGCAAGGTGGACGAGCGCTGGCGCGGCATCGGCATCCGCATCGAAGACGATGTGGCGGTGACGAAGTCCGCGCCCGAAGTACTGACGGCGGCGGTACCGAAGCTTCCGGAAGAGCTGGAAGGTCTGCTAAGCCGCTGAAGCGCACTCCTGCACGCAGAGCAGCTAGCGGCGATCCTTCGCCGCGTGTGCCTCGTCGTCCGCGTTTACCTCGAACCAGATCGCATTCAGGATGCCGAATGCGCAGGCGAGTCCGAGTCCGAGAATCCAGGCGAAATACCACATGGCATCGTGCTCCTTTCAGTACATGCCGTGCGATTTGCGCACGTGCTCAAGCGTAACCCGGCCGCGCATCACCCGATACACCCAGCTGGTGTAAAGAATGATGATCGGCATGAAGATGGCGGCGAGGACAAGCATCGTCAGCAAGGTGCCCCGGCTCGACGACGCGTCCCAGATCGTCAGGCTGGATACGGGGTCCAGCGTCGACGGCATCAGGAAGGGGAATAGCGCGAAACCCGCCGACGCAATCGTGCCGCCCACGGCCAGGGTGCTCGACGCGAACCCCGCGAAACCACGGCGACCGACGAAGAGCTGCACGCCGATAGCGCCGAGAATGCCGGCGACGGGGGCGAGCCAGAACCAGGGATGCGTGAGATAGCCCGCAAACCACGTACCGCCCATCGCCACCTGCTTCGCCAGGGGATTGGAGACGCCGTCGGTAACGACGGGACCCGAGATCGCGAAGCCCGGAATGCCATAGGCCAACCAGATGCCTGCGGCGACATACAGCACGACATAGGCAAGCGATGCGATACGGGCCACATGCGCGGCACGCGCGGCGATCGTGTGATCGGCCTTCATCGCCGCCCACGTGGCGCCATGCGCGGTAAGCATCGACAGGCTGACCAGTCCGGTCAGTAGCGCGAACGGTTTGAACAGCGCGAAGAAACCGCCGTCCCATGCCATGCGCAGGTCGGCATCGAAACGGAACGGCAGGCCGAGGAACAGGTTGCCGAACGCGACGCCGCATACCAGCATCACGATCACCCCCGACGCGATAAGCGCGCTGTCCCATACCAGCTTCCAGCGGGGATTCTCCACTTTTTCGCGGAAGTTGAAGCCGACGGGTCGCACGATGAACGCGAGCAGCAACACGAACATCGCGACATACAGTCCGGAGAACGATGCGGCGTACAGCAGCGGCCATGCGGCGAATACCGCGCCGCCGCCCAGAATGAACCACACCTGGTTGCCTTCCCATGTCGGTTCGATGGTTTCCAGCAATACGATGCGTTCGTCCTCGGTGCGGCCGAGCACGCGCAGCAGTGCCGCGACACCGAAATCGAAGCCATCCATGATGGCGAAGCCGGTCAGCAGCACACCGATCAGCGCCCACCAGATCACGCGTAGCACTTCATAGTCGAACATGATGTTCTCCTTCAGGTCGTGGCTGCGGTGACGGGAATGGCATCCGGACGTGACGGCCAGAGGCCCAGCCCATCCGGTCCTTTACGTGCGAACTTCAGCATCAGGTAGCCGTCGATAATCGCCAGCGCCGTATAGAACAGCACGAACCCACTCAGCGATATCCATACCTGCCCGGCTGTCAGCGACGAGGCGCCGAGTGCCGTCGGCAGCACACCTTCGATGGCCCAGGGCTGGCGACCGTATTCGGCGACGATCCAGCCGAGTTCGGCGGCCACCCAGGGCAACGGAAGACTCCAGAAGGCGATGGTCAGGAAGCCGCGACCGTCGAGGCGTCGTTTGCTGGCACGCCAGAAGGCGTAGCCAAAAAGCAGGATGAAATACATGCCGCACGCGACCATGATGCGGAACGACCAGAACAGCACGGGCACATTCGGAACGGTGCTGTCGGCAGCCTTCTGGATATCTTCGGGTGTGGCCTTGCGCGGATCGTCCATGAAGCGCTTCAGCAGTAGCGCATACCCCATGTCCTTGTCGTGCAGCGCGAGAATGGCGCGTGCCTGTGCGTCGTTTTTGTTTTCCCGCAGGACGAGCATGGCGTCGTATGCGCGGATACCGTTGCCGATGCGGATCTTCGCGTCGTCGACCAGGTTGCGGATGCCGGGAATCGGTGTGTCGATGGAGCGCGTACCGATCAGACCCATCAACCAGGGCACGCGGATGGCCAGATGCGTTTCGTGCGTTTTCACGTCGGGCAGGCCGAATAGCGTGAACGAAGCGGGCGCCGGCTCGGTTTCCCACATGGCCTCGATGGCGGCCATCTTCATTTTCTGGTTTTCGGAAACCGAATAGCCCGATTCGTCGCCGAGTACGACGACCGACAGCGCGGCGGCCAGCCCGAAGCTGGCGGCGACGGTCATCGAGCGCTTCGCGAAATCGATATTTCGCCCGCGCAGCAGGTACCAGGCGCTGATCGAGAGTACGAACATCGCACCCATCGTGTAGCCGGCGCTTACCGTGTGCACGAACTTCGCCTGTGCCACCGGATTCAGGATCACATCCTTGAACGAGGTGACCTCCATGCGCATTGTTTCGGGATTGAAGGCGGCACCGACGGGATTCTGCATCCAGGCGTTCGCGATCAGGATCCACAGCGCGGAAAGGCTGGTCGCCAGCGCCAGGAACCACGTTACTAGCAGGTGTTTCACGCGGGAAATGCGATCCCAGCCGAAGAAGAACAGGCCGACCAGCGTGCCTTCGAGGAAGAACGCCATCATGCCTTCGATGGCCAGCGGCGCGCCGAAAATATCGCCGACGTAGTGCGAGTAATACGCCCAGTTCGTACCGAACTGGAATTCCATCGTGACGCCGGTGGCGACGCCCATGGCGAAGTTGATGCCGAACAGCACGCCCCAGAACTGCGTCATTTTCTTCCAGACCTCGCGGCCGGTCATGACGTAGACGCTCTCCATGATGGCGAGCATGAAGGCCAGGCCCAGGGTCAGCGGCACGAAAAGGAAGTGATAAAGCGCGGTCAACGCGAACTGCAGCCGCGACAACCCGACGACATCGGGATCGACGATCATGGTTGGTGTTCCTTGGCTTGGATGGCGGTAGCGGAAGAGGCGGGAGCCAGCACCTTGCCCATGGCGTCGGGCGATGTGTCGGCGCGCGGCAGTGGCCGGATGGCGACGTACCAGATCAGCATGAGAGCGGCGAGCTTGATGACGACGATGACGGCCAGCTCGAGAGCAAGCCTCGGAAGAGGACGCCTATCGCGCCAGCGTCGCGTACGTCGTTGAACCCATGCGTCCATCGAACGGCTCCGGTTGTCTCCCCTTGGCCGACATCCTAACGCCGGCAGGTGAAATTCGCGGTATGGCCGATTGTCGCAAGCGACCGTCCGCGAGCTAACCTATCTCATTCCATGACCCGAAGATTGTCTGTCCATGATCGATCGTGCTGTGCGCTACGCCTCAGTCGACGCCCTGCGCGGTCTTACCGTGGCAGCCATGTTGCTGGTGAACGACCCGGGCGACTGGGGTCACGTTTATCGGCTGCTGGAACATTCGGAGTGGAACGGCTGCACGCCGACCGATCTGATTTTTCCGATCTTCCTCTTCATCGTCGGCGTATCGATCACACTGGCGATCGTGCCGAAGCTGGAAGCGGGTGCCGATCGCGCACCCATCCGCCGTGCCGCGCTCTGGCGTGCTTCGCGCATCGTCGGGTTAGGGCTTTTACTCAATGTCGCCGCGTGGATCGCGATACCCGACGGCCATCTGCGTTTGCCCGGCGTGCTCCAGCGGATCGGGCTGTGTTTCGCGGCAGCGGCCATGCTCGCCATCTATACCCGGCCGCGTACGCAGTGGTTGCTGGCTGCGGTGCTGCTGCTGGGCTATGCGTTGTTGCTGTGGGCGGGCGGCTCGCTCGAGCCCTGGTCGAACATCGTCAGCCGGTTCGATAGTGCGGTGCTGGGTCACTTCGTCTATGTGACCGATCCGGCGAGCGGCCGTGGGCACGATCCCGAAGGATGGCTGAGCACCATTCCCTCGCTGGCGACGACCCTGCTCGGACTTCGTGCCGGCGACTGGCTGCGTCGCGGCAATTTGCGTGCGTTGCTGGCTGGGGCGGTCGTTGCGCTGATCGCGGGTTGGTGTGCCTCGTTCTGGCTGCCGATCAACAAGAATCTGTGGACGTCGTCGTACGTCCTGTGGACCGGCGGGTGGGCGATGCTGGCGCTCGCGGCGGCGCACGTACTGATCGACCGTCGCGGCTGGCCCGCGGTCGGCAGGGCGTTCGGCGTCAATGCCATTGCGGCGTACGCGGGTTCGGGCCTGATGGTTTATCTGCTGATCGGGCTGGGCATCGACGGCCCGCTGTACCAGCACGTTTTCGCCGGCTGGATGACGCCGCGCTTCGGACCGTACGTGCCGTCGGTGGCGTATGGGCTGGCATTTGTCGCCGTGTGGTGGATCGTGGTGCGGGGGATGGATGCGCGGAAGATCTATCTGAAAGTGTGACGCGCGCCGATTTGCAGGAGCCCGCAAGCGGGCTTGTGCCAAGCAAAATATCTAATGACGGTGCGAAAGCCAACAGGGCGAGGAGGGCGGATGCTCACCTTCGCGAGCCCGGTCTACGGGCTGCGGATGTCACACATGGCATCTACGCTACGTTGGCTTTCGCCCGCAAGCGGGCTCCTACAAGAAACGTGGGTTACAGCTGCGCGAATGCATCCCGCGTCATGTTTTCCGGCTCGCCGTCCGTGCACACCACATCGTCTTCGATGCGGATGCCGCCGTACTGGCGGAACGAGTCGACCTTCGCCCAGTCGATGTCGCCGGCGAACGGCTTGTTCTTCAGTTCGGCCAGCAGCATGTCGATGAAATAGATACCCGGCTCGATCGTGACGACCATGCCCGCTTCCAGGCGACGCGTCAGGCGCAGGAAGGGGTGGCCTTCGGGCCTGGCGATCGTGCCGCCCGTTTCCGATGCCTGGAACCCTCCGACGTCGTGCACCTGCATACCGATGCCATGACCCAGGCCGTGCGGCAGGAATGCGGACGTAACGCCCGACTCCACGGCGCTTTCGGCGCTCATGCGGATAAAGCCATGCTCGCGCAGCACGCCAGCGAGCACGTGGTGGGCATGGACGTGCAGTTCGGGATAGCTCTGTCCTGCACGCACGCGCGCGACGAAACCACGCTGGGCGACATCGACGGAGTCGATCAGGGCCTGGAATTCGCCGGCATCCGCGCTGGCATAGGTGCGCGTGATGTCGCTGGCGTAACCGCTGGCGCTGGCGCCCGCATCGATCAGGAACGAACGGCCGCGCGCGGGTGCCGAGCGATCGAAGTTCGTGTAATGCAGCACGGCGCCATGCTCATTGAGACTGACGATGCTGGCATAAGGCAGTTCGGCGTCGGTCTGGACCACGGCCTTCAGATACGCCATATGGATGCCGAACTCGCTTTCGCCGGCGCGGAACGCCTGCTCGGCGGCGCGATGGCCGCGCGTGCCGCGACGGCTGGCCTCGCGCATCAGTTCCAGTTCGTACGGGGTCTTATAGGCGCGGTGATAGTGCAGATGATCGATCACGGCCTGCGGGTTGTTCGGACGGACGTCCTGCAGGGCGCAGTGATCGTCGCCGATGATCGCGCTCCGGGCCGTGCCCGAGGGCAGCTCGGCGATGGCATCGGCCGGCTTGCGTACGATGACGATGTCGAAGTCATCGACCCAGTAGCCGGTCGGCGCTTCGGGCACTACGTGCCAGTAGTCGCGCGGCTGCAGGAAAATCAGTTTCGGCTTTTCGCCCGGTGTATAGACCAGCCAGCTGCCCGGCGCATCGGTCAGCGGGAGCCAGTGCTTGAAATGCGGGTTGACGATGAACGGGTAGTCCAGGTCGTCGAGGAATTTGGTGATCGGCCGGCCCGCGGGCACCACTAAGTGGTCGAAGCCACCGCGCGCCAGGGCGGTGTCGGTGCGCTCGCGCAGCGTGGCAAGGTGCTGGGGATATAGCGCGGCAAGCGTATCGATCATGGCTGACTCCGGGGGAAGTGGGCGAAAGGCAAAGAGCTAATGGTGCGCCTCCCGGCCGCCGGAGCCAAGCGTCCGGGGCTAGCCCCGGCTGAAAATCACGGTGTATTCGCCGGCCAGATCGCCCAGTTGGTGGCGCAGAGCGAAGCTGGCATGGGTACCTCCGGAATGGATCAGTTCGCGCAGTTGCCGCCCATGCAACGAGATGCCGAAGTGCCCCACGGCGAAATCGTGCCGGGGCGAACGCCATGTCGTGAGCGGCGTCCAGGTGGCGCAGGCGGGGCAGGCCACATAGGCGGAATCGGGCGTGTCGCACCAGACGGCAAGCGCTTCTTCCAGCGCTTCGCTGCCTTCGTCGCCCAGCGAGAGATCGTAATGGCAGTCGGGACATTGCACGACGAAGCCGCCATCGTAGCGACAGAAAATCCCGTTTTCCCGACCGCCGTCGACCAGCCGGGCGCCACCCCGGTCGTCGGCGACCCATCGATGGCCATTCGCGTGGATGGTCACGGCATGGATGCCGGTCCCGGTTCCCGCGAGCCGGTCGTCCAGCGTCCTGAATCTCGGCGACACCTCGTCGCTCGGCTGCGCGCCAAGCGTGCCGTCGCCTACCAGCCGGCGATAGAGGTCCATCGCGGCGGCGGCAGCGTCTTCGCGTTCGAGCTGGGTGTCCACGAGGATCGTGGTGTCGTCGGTCATGGCGCTATACGTAACATCAGGCGCGCCATGGTGCGCGCGCGAGTGCGCCCGGTCTAGTCCGTCGCCGGGCCGATCCACTCGTCGATGGCGCGGATATCGTCTTCGCTGGCCGCCACGATGCGGAAGCCCGACCAGAACTGGCCTTGCGTGGCGGCGGGTTCGTTCCATTGTTCCTGTATGCCGATCTCGACCCGGTGCTCGCGATGCTGGGTATCGCGCAGCGCGAAGGCGACCTGGTAAATGCCGGCCATGCGCGGCGCTTCGAGTCCGATGAGCATCATTCCCGTGGCGGAAAGATTGCCCAGCTGGCCGACGACGCGATCGGTCATGACGTCGACCACGGGCATGGGCGATGTGGCGCGTTTTCGCGGTGCGCGACGCTGTTCGAGTTCGTTCATGCGGAGTCCGCCAAGGAATCGGTACGCAGGCCCGCCCTGCGGAGGTTGCGCGCCACGGCCGCCCAGGCGCGATCGATGAAGGACGCGCGCCGGTCGGTCCATTCCTTTGCTTCGCCACTGGCGACGAGACGTGCGAGCCGGGTCAGGTCGATGTCGTCGCAGCGCACGCCGCGCGCATTCACGAAGAGACAGCGTCCCGTCGCCGGCGAGAACCAGGCGAGTTTGCGGTGCGTGGCCGTGCCATCGGCATAGCGGAATTCGAACCAGGTGCCGAAGCGAAGATCCGCGAAGCCGTCGTAAATGCGTTTGGACCGCGGGTCCAGCGGTGTCGGACGAACATCCGGCGCGGGCTCGTGTCCGGAGACGCTGCTTTCGCCCAGGCGCGGCCGTTGTTTCAGCCGCATGGCAACATCGGTAGGCGTCAGCCGTTCGGCATTCCCCGTGGGCGCGTCGGGCGTTTCCAGAAGGCCGCGCGCTACCTGCGACGCCTCGTCCCGATGCATGCCGAGGTGTTCCAGCCCGGCTTCGACATCCGTGCGCAGGCGCTCGGCATCGACGACCGGGTGCCGGCCAAGCAGCTGATCGGTGACATCGAGGCAGGCGGCGAAGGCTTCGCCGGTTTCTCCGCCGCGCAGGATGTGCAGCGCGAGCACGTCGGACCAGGTACGTTCCAGCAGGATGCGCAGCACACCGCGCGGCGCGGCCGGCCCGAAACCCAGGCGTTCGCGCATCAGTTCGCCGGCGCGACGCCGCGCCCGATCCAGGCGGTCGCGTCCTTCCATCGTTTCGATCTGTCGACGTTCGGCGACATGCGCCTTGCGCTTCAGCTGCGCGACCTGTTGTTCGATATCGGCGCGCCAGGCCGGATCGATGACCTGGCCCTGTCCGGCGTCGAGGACAAGACGTTCGAGACGGTCGACCAGCCCGCGGTCGGCTTCGCCGTCGGCGGGATCGAGCCAGTCGTGGGCCGCTTCCGCGACGGTGTCCAGAAGTTGACGCGCGGGATGTTCCCGCTGGTCGAAGAAACCGCGATCGTTCACGGCCGCCCGCAGGATCGGCCATTGCAGACCGCCCAGTACCGAGCGGCCGGCGCCGTGCGTCTGCAGTTCGCGCGCCAGATTCTCGAACAGCATCGCGGTCAGTTCGACGGTATCGCCGTGTTCCGGCGTCAGTTCGGCGGGCGCCGAACCGGCCGGGCGAACACTGTCGAGCTGGGCGAGCAATTCGTCGCGCAGTCGCTGGGCGCTGCGGATTTCGCGCGACGCCTTGTCGGCGACATCGGTCAGATGGCCTTGCAAGGCCGAAAGCGCCGTCTGCAGTTCGTCGTCGGTCGCCAGGCGAGCTTGTGTCGCTACCGGTGCATGGCCGTGTTGCGCGCGTTGTGCGAGCAGATCGCGCAGGCTTTCCAGTACGCCGATGTTCTGACGGGTTACCGCATCCGCGAGGGGCGTATGCGCGTTATCGCCCGGCGCCGCGGTTTCCGTGATGCGTGCTCGTGGCGTGGATGCCACGCGCGCATGCGGAAAAATACGAAACCCGGCGAGAATGCCGCGTGTCTTGTAGTACTCGTTGAGTGCGCCGTAGAGCGAATCCGCCGCGGTTATCAGACGACTGTCGACAGCCTGGAAAAGCAGGATTCTGTGTGCGGCCGACAGCTCGATCGGCTCGGCCGCGACGCGCAGGGCGGCGGCAAGAGCGCGCGGGCCGACCGGCAACGCGTCGCCTTCCAGCGGTGGCGTGCCCGCCAGAACGGCCATGCGATAGCCCAGTTCGAAAAGTGTGCTCGCGTTGCGTGCCTCGCCACGCGCCGCGATGCTGGCCAGCGCGTCGCCCTGTTCCTGTTCGACGGGGTCGACGAGGCTCAGGGCCAGGTGCTCGGTGGGAGCGGTGTGTTCTTCGGGCGTATCGCCCAGGGAACGGAAACGCTGCACTACGTACGCTGCGAAGCGTTCCTGGAAGCCACCGGCTTCACGCTGGATGGCGGCGCGGCTGTCGAAGCATGCCTGCTGATCGAGATGGTCGCGGATGCTCTCGGCCCGGGAAAACAGGCGCTGATCGAAGTCGCGCAACGATTCGCGCAATGGCATCTGCAACCAGTGCAGGCA
The DNA here is from genome assembly GCF_057834065.1 of Luteibacter sp. GL_149. Taxonomy (NCBI): domain Bacteria; kingdom Pseudomonadati; phylum Pseudomonadota; class Gammaproteobacteria; order Lysobacterales; family Rhodanobacteraceae; genus Luteibacter; species Luteibacter sp. GL_149. Next base: position 4,093,487 of record NZ_CM174395.1, on the reverse strand, counting down.
CAGGCTCAGTCCTTCGCCGACCTCGTGTTCCGCGCGCGCGGAAAGAGCGACCCGGGTCGCCCGTTGCCTGTAAGAAGGGGCCTGCGGCTCTGCGCTCATGACATTAAAGGTCCTCCCCGACCTTCAATGCAGTCTAAGGGCGTCGCCGTAGGCGCGCCAGCGCGACCCGCATCCACCATCCGGCCTAGACCGGACCGGTTAGTGCATGAACGCGCCGATGACGTCGTTGAGGAATCGTTGGCCGAGCGCCGTGGTATGCAGCGCTTCCGGATCGTTCTGGAGCCAGCCCCGGGCGACGCATGCGGCGATATCCGTGGCGATGGTGTCCGCCGGCAGGCCCGTGCGTTGCGCAAAATCGGCAAGCGGCACGCCGTCGATCAGACGTAGCGCGTTGAGCATGTATTCGAAGGGCAGGTCGGATGCGTCGATGACGGTGTCGCCGCCGATCCGTTCGGGTTGTCCCGGCGTTTGCAGATACGCGTTCGGATGGCGCGTCTTCCAGCGCCGGCGTACGCCGTTCGCATCGCTGATCTTTCCGTGCGCACCGGCGCCGATGCCGAGGTAATCGCCGAAGCGCCAGTAGTTGAGATTGTGCGCGCAGCGTCGATCCGGCCGGGCATAAGCCGAGATTTCATACTGGCCGTAACCTGCCGCGGCGAGCCGCGCCTCGCAGGCTTCCTGGATCGCCCATGCGTCGTCGTCGTCGGGCAGCGGCGGCGGATTGGCCGCGAATGCCGTGTTCGGCTCCAGCGTGAGCTGGTAATGCGAGATATGCGTGGGCGCGAGTGCGATGGCGCGCTCGACATCGTTCAGTGCGCCATCCAGCGTTTGTTTCGGCAACGCGTACATCAGGTCGAGATTGATGTTGTCGTAACCGGCATCCTGCGCCTTGCGAACCGCGTCGGCTGCTTCATCCGAGGAATGGATGCGTCCGAGGCGACGCAATGCGTCGTCGTCGAAACTTTGTACGCCGAAGGAAATGCGGTTCACGCCAGCGGCGAGATAACCGTCGAAACGACCGTGCTCGACCGTGCCGGGATTGGTTTCCAGCGTCACTTCGGCGGCATCGACGAAAGGCAGACGTTCGCGCGCGCCATCGAGGAAGCGCGCGACTAGTTCCGGGGAGAACAGGCTTGGCGTACCGCCGCCAAAGAAAACCGTTTCGATCGGACGGCCTTCCACAGCTTCGCCGAAGTCGCGAAGATCGGTATCCAGATCGGCCAGCAGCGCGGCGATGTAATCGTCGTAAGGCGGCGCACCGCGCAGCCCGTGCGAATTGAAATCGCAGTAAGGACACTTCTTTACGCACCACGGCATGTGGACGTAAAGCGAAAGCGGCGGCGGCCGGAGGATCATCAGAATTCCGCGAAGCGCGCGCGAAGGGTCTCGAGCGCCTGGCCACGATGGCTCAGCCGGTTCTTGGTGGCCGGATCGAGTTCGGCGGCGCTGACGTCGTGGCCGTCGGGAAGGAAGAGCGGGTCGTAACCGAAGCCCTGTTCGCCGCGCGGCGCTTCGAGGATGCGGCCATGCCAGCGTCCTTCGGCGATCAGCGGCGCCGGATCGTCGGCATGGCGCAGCAGGACCAGTACGGCGATGAAGTACGCGCGACGGAATTCGGGTTGTACGCCGTCGAGTTCGCGTAGCAGCTTTGCGTTATTCGCCGCGTTGTCGCCATGCGTGCCGGCGTAGCGGGCCGCGTAAAGTCCCGGGGCGCCCCCGAGCGCGTCGACGCAGATGCCGGAGTCGTCGGCCAGCGCGGGAAAACCCGTGACGCGCGCTGCGTGACGCGCCTTGATCAGCGCGTTCTCGACGAAGGTCAGGCCCGTTTCGTCGGCGTCGGAAACGCCGAGCGAGGACTGGGTGACCAGGTCGATGCCGCTGCCATCGAGCAGTTGGTTTAGTTCGGCCACTTTGCCGGCATTGCTGGAACCCAGGACGATACGCATGCGATTACGTTCCGAGCGAGGCGAATTCGGGCGCGTACTCGACGCGTCCGCGATAGTCGCCGAGACCGTCGACTGTCAGCGGCATGACCTGGAATGCGTTGCCGCCTTCGTAGGCGTCGTGCAGGTCGTGCGCGGACGCTTTACCGAAACCGAAGCCCGAGTAATACACCGGCGAGCCGAGCACGAAGATCGCACGCGCATTCGCGACGAAGCAGGCGCCGATGCCTTCTTCGATCAACAAGCGGCCGATGCCCTGGCGCTGGAGTTCGGGCAACACGCCGACTGGCGCGAGGCCGAGCGATTTGCCGTCGTCGCCGTGTTCGATCGTCACGGGCGAAAACAGCACATGGCCCACGATGGCGCCGTCGTCGTCGGCCACCAGCGAAACGGTGGCCCGGCCGGCTTCATGGAGAAGAATCGCGAGATTCGCCTCGCCATCGCGACCGAACGCGGCGCGGTGTACCGCGGCGATGCCTTCGAGGTCGTCTGGTGTAGCGGCGCGGATATCGACCATTACGGCAGTTCCAGTGCGGCGCGCTGGGCGACGACCAGTTCGGTGACGCCCTTGCCGGCCAGTTCGAGCAGCGCGTCGAGTTCGTCGCGACGGAAGGCATGGCCTTCGGCGGTGCCCTGCAGCTCGATGAAGCCGCCGCCGTCGTTCATGACAACGTTCATGTCGGTATCGCAGTTCGCGTCCTCGGCGTAGTCGAGGTCGAGTACCGGCATGCCCTGGTAGATGCCGACCGAGACGGCCGCCACGGCGCCGAGGATCGGATTGCGCTTGATGGCGCCGCGCTTGGTCAGCGTGGCGACGGCATCCACCAGTGCGACGTACGCACCGGTGATAGCGGCGGTACGGGTGCCGCCATCGGCCTGGATCACGTCGCAATCGAGCGTGATGACACGCTCGCCGAGGGCGGCGCGGTCGACGCAGGCGCGCAGCGAGCGGCCGATCAGACGCTGGATTTCCATGGTGCGACCGCCCTGGCCGCCGCGCGCGGCTTCGCGCTGAGTGCGGTCGGAGGTGGCGCGGGGGAGCATGCCGTACTCGGCCGTGACCCAGCCCTCACCCTTGCCGCGCAGCCAGGGTGGCACGCGTTCTTCGATGCTGGCCGTGCACAGGACGCGGGTGTCGCCGAAGGAGACCAGGACGGAACCCTCCGCGTGGCGGGTGTAGTGGCGCTCGATGGTGACGGCGCGCAGCTGGTCGGCGGCGCGTCCGCTGGGTCGGGAGACGGTCATAGGAATGGCTTGAGTTGGGGCGGCGGGTGGGAAAGTTTACCATTGCCACCTTTCCCTCCGTGCAAGCAGGCTTCCCGATGATTCGCAGCATGACCGCCTACGCCTCCGCGGAGCACGCCGGCCCTTCCGGGTCCCTGACCTGCGAACTGCGCACGGTGAACCACCGTTACCTCGAAATCAGCCCCCGGCTGCCCGAGGACATGCGCAACTTCGAAGGCGCGCTGCGCGAGCGGATCGCCAGCCGCCTGTCGCGCGGCAAGGTCGACGTAACCGTGCGCCTGCGCAGCGAGGGCCTGGCCGCCGATACCCTCAAGATCAACGGCTCGGTGCTGGCGCGTCTGTCCGAGCTGGCGCTGGACATGGAGGCGCGGTTTCCGCGCATGTCGATCGAATTCACCGAACTGCTGCGTTTTCCGGGCGTGCTCCAGCAGACGGAAACCGATACCGACGCGTTGCAGGCGGCGCTGATGGACGTTCTCGACCGCGCGCTGGTCGCGCTGGCCGATACCCGCGGCCGCGAAGGCCAGAAGCTGGGGGAGATGATCGCCGAGCGCCTGGACCAGATCGAACGCATTGTCGGCGACGTGCGCGGCTGGCTGCCGGAGATCCGCACCGCCCTGCGCGCCCGCCTGGAAACGCGGCTGGCCGATGTGCGCCAGCCGGTCGAACCGGGCCGGCTGGAGCAGGAACTGGTACTCCAGATCACCCGGGTCGACGTCGACGAAGAGCTGGATCGCCTGAAAACCCATATTTTCGAGGCCCGCCGCGTGCTGGCGTTGAAGGAGCCGGTGGGTCGCCGCCTGGACTTCCTGATGCAGGAGTTCAACCGCGAAGCCAATACGCTGGGCTCCAAGTCCATCGACTCGCGCACGACCAATGCCGCGGTTGAGCTCAAGGTGCTGATCGAGCAGATGCGCGAGCAGGTTCAGAATATTGAGTAATGTTCAAGGTCGTCCGAACTGGTATGACTTTTCCTGGAATCCACTTCAGGTCGGAACCGGACCCTCAATGAGGGGTCTGCGACCGACATGCGGATGTCTCATCGGCTTTCGTCGATGAGTAGGTACGGCTTGCCGTGCTCCCGTTGGATTGTGCCCGACCACCATGCGAAGGGCTTCTGATGGCACAGGGTCTCGATCTGTGCCTGCTCCAGTTGGGCGAAGCGCACCGGTAGGATGGCACCCTTGTGTTGAATGCGGCCGTCGAGCGATGTCGCGTAGCGGATGTCGCAGGCATCCAACTGCAAGGAGCCGAACGCCTTGACCTTGCGCCTCTCGTAAGGTTCGGCGAACTGGTTAATGTAGGCTGGTTCGACGAAACGATAGCTCGCCACGGTGGTCATCAGCGCCTCGTGGGTGGGCACCAGGTGCTCGAGCAAGCTGGCCCTTTCCTCCATTTGCCTGGCGAGGCAGCTGCGGACATCCGGGAACTCGCCGGTCGCCGGGACATTGGCGCAATTGTTGCGCTCGACCAGCCAGAGTTTCTGACCGGCGACGAAGCTGCCGGCATCCACGCCTTTAAAGGCCGCTCGCAAGCGGCCGAAGGCGACTGCGATCCGCCGATCCGCTTCCAGCAATTCGGGACGCGAGCAGATCGATGCTTCCACACCCTGGCCGGCGTGCGAACAGGCTATGCCGCCCGGCGCTTCCTCGGCGACCGCCCTGGGCGACGCGAGAGATAAGCAGAGCCCGAACGCTGCCAGCAGCGAGGTGAGAATGGATATGGGATTCGATCGAAGCATGGGCAAGCAAGATTCCTGGTTGAGCCGGTACTGCAAAATCAGTGCGCGTATCCTATGGGCAAGCCGTGGTCGGGCTGCGGATTGTCCGGCCCATAACCGGGATAGCCGAGACGTTTCAGGCCTTCCGGCGTCAGCTGTTCGATAGAGAGCCGCGGCGCCGGCACGTCATCGTTCTCCGGCATGCCCAGGTCGAGATGTCCATCGAGCCGATTTACAACGTACACGCCGTCCTCGACATGGAGCAGCGCATCCGGCGCGGAGACTCCGGTTGCGGGGCCGCGCAGCCGATGTTCGTCGCCCGAGCCGTCCTCGACGATCCACGCGTTGGCGCGCACGGTCGCCGGACAGCCGTCCCGCGTGACGCCGGGCAGCAAGACATTGGCCCATAGCGCCACGAAAATGAGCCGCCGCTTGTCGTCCACGCCAGCGAGCTGCCACATCCGGGCGGCATCGGCACCGCTGCGGGTATAGTCGTCCAGGGTTGCCTCCGCCAGATTGGCGATCGGCGCGAACTGCACGTCGCGGCCGGACATGCCCGGCTGCCGGCATTGCCGCCCATAGGCAGCGCGCGCGGAAGCATCGGCCAGTTGCGCGCGCGTCTCGTCCACCAGGGCCTGGCGAACCATCGGCCATAGTTTTTGCCGCAAGGCGGAGATCCGGTTGCCCGGCATGAGGTCTTCCAACGGTCGGAAGGGCTGGACGCTGGCATGCGAGGAGGTGCTGACCGGAATCGCCGGGTCGCCTGAGAAGCCCGAGGTCGTTAGTTTGCCGCAGTCGACGGTGGTCGCCGCCAGCGACAGCTCGCGCACCGGAACCTCGGTCGGCACGCCATCCGCGCTGTCCTGAAAGGCGGCTGTAGCATCTCGCGTGTCGGTCCGGTATGCGCCGCAGTACCAGGTCAGGCCATGCAGCCCCTGTGCGTTGAATCCAAACTTCCCTTCGGCGACCGCAAGGCGGCACGCGGCGCGCGTGTCCGGCTTATCCGCGGCACAGCGCGAAAGCGCCTTGCCGTAAGCATCCATAGCCTCCTCGCGCAGCGGTGCGCCGACGCCGGCGAACCGCCCATCGCGAAGAAACCCCCATGGTCGCAGTGCCGACAGCGGCTGTGTGATGCGCGCGCCAGGCCCCGGCGGGTCCTGGCTATCGCTGAAGGGCATGCCGGATCGCAGGCGCGCCGGAAAGGCGCCGGGAACGTATTCGCCCAGCCAGATCGCACCATCGCGAGCCGGCGTGGCTGGATACGATGGCGCTGCGATGGTGGCCGTGGCGAGTATGCATGCCAGTGCCACTCGCTTCATTCGAGACTCGTTGCAGTTGCCGGATGGGTCCGCATGGACGGGCGACCCATGCGATCTTCGCAGTACCCTGCTTGCCCTGAACTTCATAGCCATCCCCCGATGCCACTGTCTTGCGTTGCAGTGCGATTTAGTGAATGTACTTCGGGTTTAGGTGCAATATCGAGCGAGAGGGCAGGGAAGCCGCTACCCCGCTATAATCCATGGCCACCCACGAAACCCGACCCCGGATAGTGCGGAATATCGAATGATCGAAGGCACCCTTTTCGTGGTCGCAGCCCCCTCGGGCGCCGGCAAATCCACGCTGGTCAACGCGCTGCTCGACTGCGAGCCGGATATTTCGCTGTCCATCTCCCATACGACGCGGCCGCCGCGCGTGGGCGAGGAATACGGCCGGCACTATTACTTCGTCGAGCGCACCGAGTTCGAGCGCGAGATCGCCGAGGACATCTTTCTCGAGCATGCCGAGGTCCACGGCAACCTGTACGGCACGTCGCGCACGGTAGTGCACGACAAGCTCGGGTCGGGTGCCGATGTCCTGCTGGAAATCGACTGGCAGGGGGCCCGTCAGGTGCGCGCCCGCAAACCCGACTGTGTCAGCGTGTTCATCCTGCCGCCCTCGCGTCCGGAGCTGGAACGCCGCCTGCGTGGACGGGGTTCGGACGCACCGGAAGTCATCGAACGCCGGCTGTTCAACTCGCGCGAGGAAATCGCGCATGCCAACGAATTCGACTACATCATCATCAACGATCGCTTCGAGGACGCCCTGGGCGACCTGCGCTCCATCGTGCATGCGGTGCGCAAACGCGCACCGTTGCAGTGGCGCCGCCACGAATCGCTGATCGAGGAACTGCTTGCGCCCTGACCTGTCCCATCACCGGCCGGATAGCTTGCCCGGACGGCTTCCGCTACTTTGTCCTCTTGCCATGCGAATGACCTGCCCATGACCGACCCCGTCAGTTCCCGTTCCGACGACACGATCGTCCGCGTGCGCGGGCTCACCACGGTCCTGAACGGCAAGACGATCTTCGATTCGCTGGATCTCGATATTCCGCGCGGCAAGATCACGGCCATCATGGGCCCCAGCGGCACGGGCAAGACGACATTGCTCAAGCACATCACGGGCCAGATGCGCGGCGATCGCGGCGAGGTGTCCGTCGATGGCCAGAACGTGCCGGATCTGTCCCGCGAGAACCTGTTCCGTCTGCGCGAGCGCATCGGTTACCTGTTCCAGAATTCGGCCTTGCTGACCGATTTCGACGTTTTCGAAAACGTGGCCTTTCCATTGCGCCAGCATACGAAGCTGCCGGAAGTGCTGATTCGCAACATCGTGCTGACCAAGCTGCAGGCCGTGGGTTTGCGCGGTGCGGCGCGGCTGATGCCGACCGAACTTTCCGGCGGCATGGCTCGCCGCGTGGCGCTGGCGCGCGCCATCGTTTTCGACCCGGCGCTGATTCTCTACGACGAACCCTTCGTCGGTCTGGACCCCATCGCCCTGAACCAGGTCCTGAAACTGATCCGCACACTGAACAAGACGCTCGGCATCACCAGCATCCTGGTGGCGCACGAACTGGCCGCCGTGCAGCACGTCGCCGATCACGTATTCCTGATCGCCAACGGCAAGGTCGTGGCTCAGGGCGATGCGGCCACGCTGGCCAACGACGGATCGCCGTGGACGCGGCAGTTCTTCGGCGGCGAAGCGGACGGTCCCGTGCCGTTCCAGTATCCGGCCGGCGATTACGGCACGGCACTCGGTTTCCCCGGAGGTTCCCTATGAGCGCCCGTATGGATCGCGGCGTTGTCACCCAGAGCCTGGCGCAGATCGGCGCATGCGGGCTGTTCCTGCTGACGCTGCTGGCGGCCATTCCGCGCAGCTTCCGCTACGGTCGCGAAACCGTGCGGCAGATCTGGTTCGTGGGTGCGATGAGCCTGACCATCGTGATGACCTGCGGCCTGTTCGTCGGCATGGTGCTGGGGCTGCAGCTGTACGACGTGCTGTCGATCTTCGGCGGTACGTCGGCGACGGGTACGGTCGTGGCCATCGCCATTTACCGCGAACTGGGGCCGGTGGTCACCGCGCTGCTCTTCGCCGGTCGCGCGGGTACGTCGATCACGGCCGAGATCGGCCTGATGCGTGCCACGGACCAGCTCGACGCCATGGAAATGATGGCGGTCGATCCGATCGCCTATGTCGCCGCGCCGCGTTTCCTGGCCGGTATCGTGGCGTTGCCGCTGCTGGGCGTCGTGTTCTGCGCCATGGGCGTGTTCGGTGGACACCTGGTCGGCGTGACCTGGCTCGGCATCGACAACGGCACGTTCTGGTCGAATATGACCGCGACGGTCGACGTCCACAAAGACATCATCAATGGCGTACTGCTCAAGAGCATCGCGTTCGGCATCGTGGTTTCGCTGATCGCCGTGTACCAGGGCTATACCACGCCACCCACGAGCGAAGGCGTCGCCTATGCGACCACCCGCACCGTGGTCGCCTCGTCCATCGCCATTCTGGCGCTGGACTTCGTCCTCACCTCGTTCCTGATCTGAGCGACGGAGACCTCGCCATGACGCTTACCCATCTTCCGTTTTCCCATTCGAGGATCGTGCCGTGACCCAGAGACGTTCCTATGCCGTCGGCACCGGTCTGTTCATCGTGCTTGGCTTCGCCGCGCTCGCCTATCTGGCGACGCAGACCACCTCGGTGGCCAACGCGCGGCAGGGCGACAGCTATACGCTGGAAACCCATTTCGCCAACGTCGGGCAGCTGAAGGCCCGCGCGCCGGTGAAAATCGCCGGCGTCCGCGTCGGTTCGGTACAGGCCATCGACCTCGTTCCGGGCAAGGAAGAGGCGAAGGTCACGCTGTCCATCGACAAGGCACACGAGGACATTCCCGACGATTCCGTCGCGACGATCTTCACCAGCGGCCTGCTCGGCGACCAGTACGTGGGCATCCAGTTCGGTCAGTCGAAGAAGGCGCTTGCCGAAGGTGGCACCATTGGCCTGACCCGTCCGGCGCAGCAGCTGGAAGAGATGATCGGCAAGTTCTTCGGCGGCGGCAGCGCGGCCGATCGCCTGGGCGGTACCTATAAGGTCACCGGCCATTTCACCAACGTCGGCTCGTTGCAGGCCGGCGCGGCCGTGAAAATGTCCGGTGTGCCGATCGGCAGCGTCGATACGGTGGTGATCCAGCCGGGGCATCTCGATGCCTTCGTGACCCTTGCTATCGACAAGCGCTATGCCCAGATACCTGATGACTCGGCAGCGGCGGTGTTCACCAGCGGTTTGATCGGCAGCCAGTATGTTGCGATCCAGCCTGGCGGCTCGCCCGAGTTCCTGAAGGAAGGCGACGAGATGGTCCTTACCCAGTCGGCATTGCAGCTGGAAGACCTGATCGGCAAGTTCCTCGTGAACGGCTCGCCGAGCGACAACAAGAATGGCGCCGGTAAGAGCGGCGGCCAGCCCGATGCATCCTCCGGCAAGTAGAAAGCCGGTACCAGGAGAAGATTCAATGGTGCGTAAACTTACTCTGGCCCTCGCGCTCGCCCTTGGCGGCGCGGTTGCCACTCCTGTCTTCGCGCAGGCACAGGCCACCGCCAGCGCCCAGCAGGCGCCGACGCAGATCGTCCAGGTCATCGCCGATCAGCTGTCGAAGGCCGTCGAAGGCCATCAGAAGGAATTGCAGGCGGATCCCGACAAGATGATCGCCGTCATCGACGACGTTTTCCTGCCGCACTTCGACATCGACTACGCGTCGATCCTGGTGCTTGGCCAGAATGCCTCGAAGGCTACTCCGGCCCAGCGCGAGCGCTTCGCCAAGGCGTTCTACAACTCCATTACGCACCGCTATGCGGAAGGCCTGGTCAACTACACGCGTGGCCGCGTGAAGGTGTTGCCGACCACTGGCGATATGAACGACAAGCGCACCATCGTCCGGACGCAGGTCATGCTCGACGATGGCAAGTCGGTTTCGGTCGACTACGCCTTCCGCAAGAGCAAGTCGGGTGACTGGAAGGCTTTCGATGTGATCATCGAAGGCATTTCCTACGTCACCAACTACCGCAACCAGGTCGATGCGGAAATCAAGAAGGAAGGTCTGGATAAGCTGACGACCGACCTGGAAACCCAGGGCGCCAAGGCCATCGACACCTTGTCGAAGGAAGGCGGTCAGGGCAAGTGAGCGTCGGCGCTTTCTCGCTAGAGACCCGCGCACCGGACACCCTTGCGGTGACCGGTGCGCTGTCGTTCGCCACTGCGGCGGCGGCGCTGGAAGCTGCCACCGCCGAACTGACGCGGGGCGGCCAGACGACGCTGGATCTGGCAGGGGTTACCCATGCCGACAGCGCCGGGCTTGCCTGCCTGCTGGCGGTTCTGGCCAGCGCCCGCTCGCAGGGCCGTACCTTGACGGTGTCGAACGTGCCGGCCGGATTGCATGCCCTGGCGCAGGTCTCCGGCGTAGATCAACTGGTCTGAGCCCGTGTTGTTGTAGGAGCGCTCTCGAGCGTTATCCGACGCGAAGCGGAATGCGAAGGATCGCCGATTCACCCCTTAAACGAAAAACGCCGCCGGTCCGAGAGGACCGGCGGCGTTTTTCGTTTCTTCCTGCGTTTCGCTCCGGCCAGATCGCGCTCGAGAGCGCTCCTGCAAAGAAGCCGGGTCGCTTACGGCTTGTCGTTCTTCTGTTCCCACTTGTGCTGCTCGTCCAGCAGCTTGTCGGGATCGAAGTTTTCTTCGTTCAGGCCCTGCATCTGTTCGATCACTTCCGCTGGCGGATTGCCGTCGTAGATCTGGTACAGGCGCTGCTGGCGGTAGGCGTCGCGCATGAAGACGTACGGATCGTACGCGGAGGCCAGGAAGCTCTCTGCGTCGATGGCGCGTGCGCGCAGGGTTACCAGGTAAAGCACCTGCGGCAGGTACTGCTGGCCGAACTTGTAGTCGTGGTTACGCGCGTAAATGCTGAGCGGGTCGAAGAAGTAGCTGTCGACCGGCAGGCGCCAGACGTCGCGAACCGTGGTCGGGCCGATCAGCGGCAGGACCAGGTAGTCGCCCTCGGGGACGCCCCAGCGAGCCAGGGTCACGCCGAAATCGTTGTCTTCCAGCGGAATACCGAGCTGGCTCGCGGGATCCATGAAGCCAGCCGCACCGATCGTCAGGTTGACCAGGAAGCGCCCGGTACTCTGGACCGCCTGTTTCGGGCGGAACTGGAGCAGGTCGTTGGCCACCGTGATCGGCAGGCGGATATTGGTGTAGAAATCGCTGAACGCGCGACGCACCGGGGGATTGGTGATCTTCCGGTAGCCGACGGCGACCGGGCGGATGACCGCCTTATCGACCGAATCGTTGAAGTTGTACATCGTCCGGTTGAACTTCTGGGCCGGATCGTCCGTACGTGGCTTCGCGATGGTGCAGCCCGCCAGCAGGGCTATCGCCAATAAGGGTAAAGCAGCGCGGAAGGCTTTCGAAATGGCGGTGGCTGGCATTCTGGCGGCTTGAATGGGGGAGGGGGACCACTTTATTGTACCGCGTGGTTCTTTAATTTGCACTGAGGCCGTCCTGGCGAGCGATAACCGGGCATCATACGCCTAGGCCAATTGCCAGCCAACGGCCCGGACCGCTAAACTGCACGGCCAGAAGTGTCTTTATTGTCAAGGATTTGAAATGGCCCGTATTACTGTCGAAGACTGCCTCGAGGTAGTCGACAACCGCTTCGAGCTCGTGCTCATGGCGACGAAGCGCGCCCGCCAGCTGTCGAGGGGCGCGGAGCCGACCATCGATCCGAACAACGACAAGCCCACCGTCCTGTCGCTGCGCGAGATCGCCGAGGGTCGCGTCACCAACGAAATGATTGAGGAAATCGACAAGGCCGCTCGCGAGCGCGCCGAGCGCGAAGCCCTCGAGTGGGCCGCGACCGAAGTTGACGACGACCTCTCGAAGGGCGGAGATGACTGATGGCGCCGGGTCGCTGTCGACCCAGGACTTCATCTAATACCGCACGACATCTCGACGCGCGGCGCGTTTCGCCGCGCGCATCCGGGGAGGCCGTCGCCTGACGGGCGACGCGAGGCCTCCCGTGGAAGTTATCCCCGCCATCGTTCCCGTCGACGACATACCCGTGCCGCCCTATGTGCAGGCACTGGAAGAGCGCGTTGGCGGTTATCTGCCGCACGCGCAGGTCATGCGCATCCGCCGCGCGTATATCGTTGGCGCCGAAGCGCACGCGGGGCAGACGCGTAAGTCGGGTGAGCCGTACATCACGCATCCCGTTGCCGTCGCGCATATCCTGGCCGAGCTCGGCCTCGATGCCGAAACGATCATCGCGGCCATCCTCCACGACACGCTGGAAGACACCAAGCTCGGCCGCGCGGAGCTGGAAAGCGAGTTCGGCGTGGCGGTGGCGGAACTGGTCGACGGCGTCACCAAGCTGGACAAGATGCGCTTCAGCAGCCGGCAGGAAGCCGATGCGGAGAGTTTCCGCAAAATGCTGCTGGCCATGGCGCGCGATCTTCGCGTCATCCTGATCAAGCTGTCCGACCGTCTGCACAATATGCGCACGCTGGGAGCGAAGGACGCCGAATCGCGCCGCCGAATTGCGCGCGAGACGCTGGAAATCTACGCCCCCATCGCGCAACGCCTCGGCATGAACAAGTTCAAGGCCGAGCTGCAGGACCTGGGCTTCCGTGCGCTGTATCCCGACCGCCATCGCGTGATCGGCGAACGCATCCGCGCCGCGCTGGGCAATCGTCGCGAGGCGATGGCGAAGATCGAGATGGCGCTGGAAGCGCGTCTTGCCGCGGAAAAGATTCCCGGTCGCGCGGTCAGCCGGATCAAATCGGCGTGGAGCATCTATTCGAAGATGCGCAACGAGCACAAGACGTTCGCGCAGCTCATGGACGTCTACGGGTTCCGCGTGATTACCGATTCGGCCATGCACTGCTACCAGGCGCTCGGTGCCGTGCATGGTCTGTACAAGCCGGTGGACAGTCGCTTCAAGGACTTCATCGCCATTCCCAAGGCCAACGGCTACCAGTCGCTGCACACGGTATTGCTGGGCCCCTTCGGTGCGCCGATCGAAATCCAGATCCGCACGTCGGAGATGGAGTCGGTCGCCGAGCGCGGCGTGGCGGCGCACTGGGCGTACAAGAGCGATTCGGGTCCCGCGAACAGCGCGCAGGCGCGTGCCCGCGAATGGCTTTCCGCCCTGGCCGATAGCCAGGCCAATACGCCGTCGGCGTCCGAGTTCCTCGAAAACGTAAAGATCGACCTCTTCCCAGACGAGGTTTATCTGTTCACGCCGCGCGGCGAAATCTTCTCGTTGCCGCGCAACGCCACCGCGCTCGACTTCGCCTATGCCGTGCATACCGACGTCGGCGATCACGCCGTCGCCGCGCGTGTCGACAAGAAGCTGGTGCCGCTGCGCACGCGTCTTACCTCGGGTCAGCAGGTCGAAATCATTACCGCGCCGTCCGCTGTGCCGAATCCGGCGTGGCTGGAAGCGGTGGTCACGGGCAAAGCCCGTACGGCGATTCGCCAGTACCTGAAACACCTGCAGCACGAGGACGCGGTCGACTTCGGTCATCGCATGCTCGATCGCGCGCTCGATGCGCGCGGCATGAACCTCGATGCCGTGCCTGCGAAAACACTGGATCGTTTCCTCGAGGAAGCCAAGCTGAAACGGCTCGAGGAACTGCTGTCGGAAATTGCTCTCGGCAATCGCATGCCCGATCAGGTCGCCGCGCAACTGGTCGCCATGCTCGGGCCGCGCGAGGAAGTGGATACGTCCACGCACGTGGCGGAAAAGATTCGCATCAGCGGTGCGGAACGCGGCGTGCTGAGTTTCGGCAACTGCTGCCATCCGTTGCCCGGCGACGAGATCATCGGTTATCTCTCGTCCGGCAAGGGTATCGTCGTCCATCGCGTCGAATGTCCGAACGTGGTCGAGTTCCGCAAGTCGCCAGAACGCTGCGTCGCCATCGAGTGGGGCCGCGACGTTACCGGCGATTACCGCGCCGAACTGCGTATCGAGGTGCTCAATCGTCCCGGTGTGCTCGCGACGGTCGCGGCGGCGATCGCGGCCGCCGAATCGAACATCGAAAATGTCGAATACATCGAGCGCGACAGCACGGCGGCGACGTTGTTGTTCGCGATCGAGGTCAAGAACCGCAAGCATCTGGCCGATGTGATGCGTCGGGTTCGCCGCACGGGCGTCGTCAGTGGCGTGTATCGGCATCCGTTGTAAACAACCCGTCGGTTCGTTTGCCGGGAACCGCTTCCTGTAGGAGCCCGCTTGCGGGCGAGAGCCGACAGGGCGGTGAAGATGTGCGTGACATCCGCAGCCCGTAGATCGGGCTCGCGGATGTGAGCATCCAGCGTCCTCGCCCTGTTGGCTTTCGCCCGCAAGCGCGGCTCCTACACGATGAAAGCGCGAGCGGCTTCTCTCCATTAAACTCGGGCATCACGCCCGCTTCGAGAGCCCCTCATGACCCGCAGCATTATCGCCACCGACAAAGCTCCTTCCGCCATCGGCCCTTACTCGCAGGCGGTACGCGCGGGGCAGACCGTGTATTTCTCCGGTCAGATTCCCCTCGATCCGGCGACCGGCGAACTCGTCACGGGCGATATCGCCGCGCAGACCCGTCGCGTGTTCGACAACCTGACCGCCGTGGCGCAGGCTGCTGGCGGCTCGCTTTCCGACATTGTGCGCGTCGGCATCTACGTCACCGACCTGGGCAATTTCGCCGCGGTCAACGCCGTCATGGCCGACTATTTCCAGCAGCCGTACCCGGCGCGCTCCACCATCGAAGTCTCCGGCCTTCCCAAGGGCGCGCAGGTCGAAGTGGACGCGATCCTCGTCCTGCCCTGATCGATTGATCGCGCGCGTGCCGCCGTCTCCATCCCTGTCCGGCGATCCCGGACACGCGCCGCTCACGTCGCTGGGCGGTGTCGGACCGGCGCTGGCGGAAACGCTCGGGCGACTTGGCCTGCGCGAGGTACAGGACCTCTGGTTCCACCTGCCGCTGCGCTACGAGGACAAAACCCACGTGTTGCCCATCGCCGATTTACGCCCGGGCGATCGGGCGCAGGTCGAAGGGACGGTGGAAGCAGTCGAGCGCGGATTTCGTTATCGCCCGCAGCTGAAGGTCCTTATAAGCGACGAATCCGGGCGTTCGCTGCTGCTGCGGTTTTTTCATTTCCGCAAAGCGCAGATCGACCAGTTCGCCGTCGGTGCGCGCATCCTGTGTTTCGGCGAAGTGCGCTATGGCGCACAGGGACTGGAGATCGTCCATCCGCAGTATCAGCGCATCGAGGCGGACGAAGCGGTCATCGTCGACGAACTGCTGACCCCTATCTATCCGACGACCGAAGGGCTGGGCCCGAAGCGTCTGGCGGGCGTGATCGGCAAGGCGTTGAGCCGCCTGCCTCCGGATGATCGTCTGGAGCTTATTCCCGAGGATATCGGTCGTTCGCTCAACCTGGTCTCGTTGCGCGAAGCGCTGCTATACGTGCACCGGCCGCCCCCGGATACCCATCTGGGCCAGCTCGGCACCGGCCGTCATCCGGCACAGCAACGGCTGGCATTCGAAGAGCTGCTGACCCAGCACCTCACGTTGCGGCGTATGCGTGCTGCTGTGAAGCGGCGTCGCGCACCCGCGCTCAAGAGTGCCGGAACGTTGCGCGATCGTCTTCTGGATGCCTTGCCGTTCGCGCTCACCGGCGCGCAGCATCGAGTCGCGAAAGAAGTCGCACGCGACCTTTCCCGCGCGCATCCGATGCTTCGCCTCGTGCAGGGCGATGTGGGCAGCGGCAAGACCGTCGTCGCGGCGCTGGCGGCGCTGGCCGCCGTCGAAAGCGGTTATCAGGTCGCCCTGATGGCACCGACCGAACTGCTGGCCGAACAGCATCTGCGCAACTTCCGCGCGTGGTTGGAGCCGCTGGGTCTCGAGGTCGTCTGGCTGGCCGGCAAGGTGCAGGGCAGGGCGCGCAAAGCCGCGCTGGAACGCGCCAACGGCGGCGCGCACGTCGTTGTCGGTACGCATGCGTTGATGCAGGAAGGCGTCGCGTTTTCGAAGCTTGGACTTGTCATCGTCGACGAGCAGCATCGTTTCGGGGTGCACCAGCGGCTGGCCTTGCGCGACAAAGGTGCGGAAGCCGATCTCGTGCCGCATCAACTCGTGCTCACCGCTACGCCTATCCCGCGCACGCTGGCCATGAGCGCTTACGCCGATCTCGATGTTTCGTCGATCGACGAACTGCCTCCGGGGCGCACGCCCGTGCATACCATCGCCCTGTCGAACAGCCGTCGCGGCGAAGTGATCGAACGGATCCATGCCGCGTGTGCCGAAGGGCGGCAGGTTTACTGGGTCTGTACTCTGATCGAGGAGTCCGAGCAGTTGAACGCGCAGGCGGCGGAAGTCGCGCATGCCGAACTCACGGCGGCGCTCCCGGACCTGGCGGTGGGACTGATCCATGGGCGTCTTAAGCCGAAGGAAAAGCAGGCCGTCATGGACGCCTTCAAGGCGGGCGAACTGGCGGTACTGGTGGCCACCACGGTGATCGAGGTGGGCGTCGATGTACCTAATGCCAGCCTGATGGTGATCGAAAACAGCGAGCGCCTGGGGCTGGCGCAGCTGCATCAACTGCGTGGCCGCGTCGGGCGCGGTGCCATCGCGTCTAACTGCGTGCTGCTCTATCAGGGGCCATTGTCGAGATTGGCGAAGGAACGATTGCAGGTGATGCGCGAGACGAACGATGGGTTTCGCATCGCCGAGAAAGACCTCGAACTGCGCGGTCCGGGCGAAGTGCTCGGCACGCGGCAGACGGGGCAGTTGCAGTTCCGTATCGCCGACCTGACCCGCGACGCGCATCTGATGCCCGAAGTGCAGCGGGTGGCGGAAGCGATGATGAAAAATCATCCCGCGCGGTGTGAGCGATTGATCGATCGGTGGGTGGGGGATGCTGCGCGGTATGTGCATGCCTGAGCGGCAACGGGAGCCGTTCGCGACGACTCCCGTGTTCAGTCAGGCTTCGCCGCACATCAGGTAAAAATCCTGTACGTCGAATTTGTCGTCTGGATAGTACGGAGAGCGGTATCCGCTTTTGACATTCACGCTGACACGCGTGCTATCGGTTGTCCGAAGTTGTGCCGTATTTTTCAGGGCGCTATCGTTATCGTTGACGATACCGCTGACTGTGCAGACGGGTGCGGTCTGGAAATTTCCGTCGTGAACGCGAAGGTGGTACGTGGATCCGCGAAGAGGATGGCGTTCGATGGTGACGGCGTCGATCCAGCCGCTACCGGCTGTCAAGGTGCCATCCGCCATGATATGTGCCTTGAACAACATGCCGGAGGGCGTCAGCGTGGGGCCGCTGCTCTGCGCGTTCGCGGAAAGTGCGGCAAGAAGGGTGGCAAGGAAGAGCATGGAACGTTTCATGTGGGGTCCTTGTGCAGGAGAGCGGCGTGGCTGTAGGAGTGGCCTGGCCAGAAGACGTCAACGGGCGGGTTCGACGCAGATGAGGTCGAAGTCCTGGCGGTTCTGCCGATCGGCGGGATAGTCGGGAAGCAGCGTCGTCGACGCGATTCTTACGAGCAACCGATCGGCCATGGTCGCGGCGGTGAACTCGACGACATTCCCGTTGGCCCTCTCCACGTCGTCGAGATCGATTTTCGAAAGGCTGCAGACAGGCGCCCGGGAAAATACGTCCGGTGCGATCCGGAGCGTGTAGGTGGACGGCCGGAAGTCGGCGAAGGCGGTGTCCACTCCTTCGATCCAGTCGGCGCCGCTTTCGACGGCACCGGATGCATCGATGTGTGCGGCGTAGGTGCGATGCGCTGTCTGCGGCATCGACGGTGTAGCCAGTGCGGGTAACGCCGCGGTTGCCAGTATCGCTGCAACGGAAGCTCTGAGACATGAGGAGACAATGGGCATGATGTTTCTCTCGACGTGGACGAAGCGCGGTATTGCGCATTCGCGCGCGGCCGGAAGGCCGCGCACGTCGAAATTACGCAGGGATGCGAACTGGCCGTATCGGCCGTGGCTGATCGTGCTGCGGGTACGTGGCCAGGTGCCTGTAGCCGTTGTGTCTAACGTGAGGTCGCCTCATGCCGGGTCCGAAGGTTCGCTCGCACCGTGGCGGCGATAGCTTCGGTCTCTCTCAGCGTCGGCTGGCTCGCCGACGTGGCCGCGCCCACGTCGTGCAGTCGTCCGCTTGCACGTAGTTCGTCGTGGAACCGCGCGATCCTCGAAGGCAACGTCCCACTGGCCATCGTATGTACCGGCCGCCCCGTCGCGCAGGCTTCCGACAGCATGTTCACCGAATCGGGCGTCACCAGAAACCGGTCGGCCCAGCCGAGCACGCCCGGATAGGGATTCGGACCGTCGCCTTCGTTAGCCCAGATGAAGCCCGGCAATCCGTCGAGCGCTTCGCGCAGTGCGGCGATGGCGTCGGGTGGCGTGCGCCGCGACGCGACGGCCATGACGCTGCCGCCGTCGAGAATGTGTCGTCTGGTGACGGCATCGACGAATCCGGCGATAGTGCGTCCGTCGAATGGCATGCCGCGACGGGGGCCTCCGAGGAGCACGGCCAGACGCGGGCCCTTGAGGTCGGTCAGATAGGCGAACGCTTCGCGTCCGTCGTCGAGCCAGACATCGTCGACCGGATTGAGCGATCCGATCGGCGTGAGTACATTCGGTCCTTCGAGCCCGTCGTGGCGGGGGGCGACCACCATGTCCCAGTGCCCGGGCGAAATATGCGGATCGAGAATCTGTACGGCGAACGTCCGTCCCTCCGAACGGACGCGCAGGCGCCGGGTGAGCAGGGCCGAAGCCCGCCCGCAGCCGATGACGACCGGTGGCCAGGGAGGGGAGAAGCGCGAACCGTCGCGCCGGCAGGCAACGTCCACGCCGGGGAGCATGCGCGGGGCGAACCATGACCAGGGGGCGCGTAAGGCGACGATAAGTTCGCGCACAGGCATGTTCAGCGCTTCGGCCAGCGCCAGCGCCTGGCGCCGGTTGCCCGCCGCGCCGTCGGTGACGACCCAGCATTCGCCTGGAATCGTCACCTTCCGGAACCCTTTCGCAGGGCGATTGTTATCGTATTTCGCACACTACGTTCCCTGGAGCCATGGTTCACGAGGGCATTGTCGCGCTTACACTGTCCGGATGCCGACCGGATCGGCAACGACAGACCAGACCCAAAGGATACCCATGAGTGCTCCGCTGAACGACGCCGCCCTCGACCAGTTGTTCCTGGCCGCCCGCACCTACAACGCGTGGCTGCCGAGGGAAGTGACCGACGAACAACTGCATCGTCTGTACGATCTGGTGAAATTCGGTCCGACCTCCGCCAACTCGTCGCCGATGCGCGTGGTGTTCGTGAAGTCGCAAGAAGCCAAGGCGAAGCTCAAGCCGGCGCTTTCGGACAGCAACAGGGCTAAGACGATGGTGGCTCCGGTCACGGCGATTGTCGCCACGGACTTCGAGTTTTACGAAAAGCTGCCGAAGCTGTTCCCGCACACGGACGCACGGAGCTGGTTCGTCGGCAACGACGCGTCGATCCAGTCCACCGGTTTCCGCAACGGTTCGCTGCAGGGCGCTTACCTGATCGTAGCGGCCCGTGCGCTCGGTCTGGACTGCGGTCCGATGTCCGGTTTCGACAATGAAACCGTGGACAAGGCGTTCTTCGCAGGCACCCAGATCAAGTCCAACTTCCTCGTTAATATCGGCTACGGCGACGCCAGCACGAATCTTTTCGGACGCCTTCCGCGTCTGGATTTCGACGAAGCCGTTACCATCGCCTGATTCCAGGCGGGCGCCTCCCGGCATCCGCCCATCCCTGGCAGTACCCACCCGCAGCTGGAGAAAACCATGCGCGCAATCCGTTACCTCGCTCTCGCCGGTCTGATCGCCGCCGGTTCGGCTCAGGCCGCTCCGGTTACCTACACGCTCGACCCGGGCCACACGATGGTCCTGTTCAGCTGGAACCACTTCGGTTACTCGAACCCGACCGCCAACCTTGGCGGCGTCCAGGGCACGCTGGTTTATGACGCCGCGGCGCCGACCAAGTCGTCCGTCGACGTAACCCTGCCGCTGGCCAGCCTCGACACCCACGTGCCGGCCCTCGACGAGCACCTGAAGAAGCCGGACTTCTTCGACGCCGACAAGTACCCGACCGTCACCTTCAAGAGCACGAAGGTCGTGGCAGCCGGCAAGGACAAGCTGAACGTCACGGGCGACCTGACGGTCCATGGCGTCACCAAGCCGGTCGTCCTCGCCGTGACGGTGAACAAGGTCGGCGAACACCCGATGCTGAAGGCCCCGGCCGCCGGCTTCGACGCCACCGCCACCATCAAGCGTTCCGACTTCGGCGTCGGCGCTTATGTGCCGAACGTTTCCGACGACATCAAGATCCGCATCACGACCGAGGGTCTCGAGTCGGCAGCCTATAAGGCGAAGATGGGCGGTAAGTAAGTTTCAGGGGCTCCCGTAGCCTCAGCTTCAGCCCGCGCCGGCGACGGCGCGGGTTTTTTTTGCCTGGGTAAAGAGCGGGGATGGGGGATGGGAAGTGGGCGCGCGTTTCCGGCGATCGCTTGAGGGGACGGCAAGCGCCCCGCAGGCGCTACATCCGCCGGACAATATCGGGCCCTCGGGCGAGCGCCGGATTTACGCCCCCGCTTCCCATCCCCCATCCCCGCTCTTTCGCCCTTCCAGCCCTGCTAACATCTGCGCCCTGACCGAATCGCTTTCTTCGGAGCACTTTTCATGACTACGACCGACGCGGCCCTGCCGCTGAAACTGGCAAACGCCGAAAATCGTTACGAAGTGACGCGCGCGGATCTGCCGTTGTCCTGCCCGATGCCTGGCATGCATCTGTGGAATTCACACCCGAAGGTGTATCTGCCTATCGAAGACGATGGCGGCGAGTCGGTTTGTTCCTATTGCGGTGCCCGCTACATCCTGCGTGACTGATTCGACGAAAGTCGGCACGTAACCTGCTTGCCGTTTCGGCAGACCATTCCGGATACCCCACCTTGGCCGCCGAAGTTACCCAAAGCCCGAAGGCGATGACGGTCGTTCAGCTGATCCCCGCGCTGCATGCCGGGGGAGCGGAACGCTCGACGCTGGAAATCGCCAGGGCGCTCGTCCAGGCGGGGCATCGCTCGGTCGTGGTGTCGGCTGGCGGACGGCTGGTCGCCCAGCTCGAGGCGGAAGGCAGTCGGCACATCGCCTTGCCGATCGGCCGGAAATCGTTCTCCACCCTGTTTACCGTCGGCAAGCTGCGCCGGGTTCTGCGCGAGCTGAAACCCGATGTCGTCCACGCGCGCTCGCGTCTGCCGGCGTGGATCGGCTGGTGGGCGATGCGCGGGGTGAAGCCGCGTCCGCACTTCGTCACCACCGTGCATGGGCTCAACAGTCCGGGGCATTACAGTGCCGTATTGATGCGTGGGGAGCGGGTCATCGTGGTGTCGCAGACCCTGCGGGACTACGTGCTGCGGCATTACCCGAAACTGGATACGGCGCGCATCGCCGTCGTTCCGCGGGGCATCGACACCGAAGCCTTTCCCTATGGCTATCGTCCCGACGACAGCTGGCAGCAGGCCTTTTTCGAACAGTATCCGCAACTGGCCGGCGCGCCGCTGTTGACGCTGCCCGGCCGTGGCACGCGCCTGAAAGGGCATCGCGATGCCATCGAACTCCTGGCCGACCTCGAACACCGTGCCATCGATGCGCGTCTGCTCCTGCTCGGGGCCGACGAGCCGGGGCGCGAGGCTTATGTTGCGGAACTTCGCGAACTGATCCACGAGCGCGGGCTTGACGATAAGGTCGTCATCTCGCCGACCCGTTCGGACGTGCGCGACGTTTACGCCATGTCCGACCTGATCCTGCAACTGTCGATCCGGCCGGAGTCCTTCGGGCGGACGGTGGTCGAAGCCCTGGCGTTGTGCCGGCCGGTCATGGGCTATGCCCACGGCGGCGTCGGCGAGCTGCTGGCTGAGCTCTATCCGGCAGGCCGGGTGCCGTTGGGCGATCGCGAGAAACTGGTCGAGCGCGCGGCGGAACTGCTGCGCTTCGCGCCGCCAATCCCGCCGCCGCGCAGCTATCGCCTGGTGGATATGCAAACGGCGACGCTGACGCTGTATGGCGAGGTGGTTGGCTCGTAGAACAACTGGCCCGGTGTTGCGTGTGTAGGAGCCCGCTTGCGGGCGAAGGCCAACGAAGCGGCGATGCCATGCGTGACATCCGCAGCCCACAGAACGGGCTCGCGGATGTGAGCCTCCATTTTCCTCACCCTGTTGGATTTCGCCCGTAAGCGGGCTCCTACGATCCGCGCTTACCGACGCCTCGCAAGCGCCCGTCTATAATCGGGCCTTCTCTGCACCGGTCATCCCATGTCGCTGAAAGCTGCGCTCCGCTCGCCCCTTCTGCCGATCTGGCTGGTGCCGGCGCTCCTGCCCTTCGGCCGTAGCGCCGAGCTGGGTGTGTTTCTTGCGCTGGTGGGTGCCGTTCTGCTGCTGGTGCGCGAGCCGCGTGCGTTGGAAACCCACGCCGGTGCCCGGCTATTCCTCTGGCTGTTCGGGGCATATGTTGTCGCCGCGCTTGTCTCGGCGGTCGATGCCGTGGCGCCGGGCCGCAGCTGGAGCACCGTGGCGGGCCTGCTGCGCTTTGCGCCGCTAGGTATCTACACATGTTTCGCTATGCGGCGACCGTCCAAAGTGCAGGCGCTGTATGTCGCCACGGCCGCCGTGGTCGCGCTGTGGGTACTGGACGCGTGGGTGCAGGCGTTGACGGGCTGGGGGCTGCGCGGTCTGTCCAATGCCGAGCGCCTGTCCGGGCTGTTCGGTGCCGAGAACCTGAAGCTCGGTCCCGCGCTGGCGGCGTGCGCGCCATTCCTGTTGTGGGCCGCTCGCGAACGCTGGGGCTGGCGCGGTCTTGTCGCTACTTACCTGCTGACCCTGGGCCCGGTGTTGCTCGCAGGTTCGCGCGCCGCATGGCTTTGTTACGGACTGGTCGGCGTTGCGTTCCTATGGCGCGAGAGTCGCACACCACTGCGTTTCCTGGCGTTCTGTGCCGGCGGCTGCGTGACCCTGTTTCTGGCCGGGGCGCTCGCCTGGCAGGTGTCGCCTCGCATCCACGAGCGCATCGAACGCACACTGGTGGTCGCGCAGGGTTCGACCGCGTCTCTCGATGCCGCGTTGACCGGGCGTCTCGATATCTGGCGAACCAGCCTGCGCATGTTTGCGGATCACCCCATCAACGGTGTCGGCGTGCGCTCGTTCCGCTATGCCTATCCGTCCTATACGACGGCGAACGATCATTTCGTCACGGCCGAAAAATGCAGCGAGGGCGAGGGCGCGTGTCACGCCCATCAGGTGATCCTCGAGGTAGCGACGGAAACCGGCGTTATCGGTCTGGCGTGCTGGCTGGCCGCTGTGGTCATGGCATGGCGCGCATGGCGACGCGTTGGCTACGCCGGGCGTGAGCGCGCTTTCCCGGCAACCGTCGCGCTGGCGTCCATATTGTTCCCGCTCAATACGCACATGGCGTTCTATTCCGCGTGGTGGGGATTGCTGTTCTGGTGGTTGCTGGCGGTGTGGTGCGCGGCGCTCTATGCCGATGTGCCGGATGCGGAGCCCGCGGATGCGTGAGCTGCTGTCCGTTGTCGTGACGACGTTCGATAACGAGGACACGCTGGACGCGTGTCTTGCGTCGGTACGTTGGGCGGACGAGATCGTGGTACTGGATTCGGGGTCTACCGACCGTACGCTTGCCATCGCCGACTCGTACGGTGCCAGGGTCCGGGTGCAGCCCTTCGCGGGATACAGTGCGCAGAAGCAGGCGGCTATCGATCTGGCGAGTCATCGCTGGGTGCTGTTGCTGGATTCGGACGAAGCGCTTCCCGCGGTTGCCGTCGAGGCGATCCAGCAGGCACTGGCCAACCCTGCCGTGGCCGGGTTCGAGCTGTGGCGTCGCGAATGGGTTTTCTGGCGCTGGCAGGCCGGACGGACGCGCCTGAATCACTATGTGCGCCTGTTCGATCGCACTCACGCGCGCATGAGTGGCCACGAAGTGCACGAAAGCGTGGTGGTCGACGGGCCCGTCGCGCAGCTGGACGCCACCATCGACCATTACGGCGAACGCGATATTGCCGGCCGCGTCGAGAAAGCCAACCGCTACTCCACACTTCAGGTCGATGACCGCCACACCCGTACGCCCCGTTTCCTCAGGCTGCGCATGGTGTTTTATCCCACCGTCGCGTTCATTCGTTACTACCTGCTGCGCGGTCACTATCGCGCAGGCTGGGCGGGCTTCGTCGCCGCCCGGGTGCATGCGTTCTACGCGTTCCTGAAGTACGCGAAGTTGTACGAGCGCCGGCGTCGCGGCTGATCAGGCGGCCATCGGCACGTCGCGGACGGCATGCTCGAAAGCCATGGCCATCACGGCGCACGCCTGGCGACGCAAGGCCTCTCGCTTGCGGAACGCACTGCGATGTTTGCTTTCTACATCGAGTTCCGAACGTACCGGCTCGAAAGGCGGCAGGTCGAACAGGCCGTCGTCCGAAAGAATCCCGTCATTCTCGGACCAGAACCCGTCGTAGTCGGCCTTGATCTTGTTCGCGATGCCGGCGAACGGATGCACCGTGTTGCCCACGGCGCGGATGCGTTCGATGCCGAATCCTTCGGCGAGCGCATAGATCAGCGACAGCAGCAGGTTCTTCGGACGCAGGCCGTGGCACTGCTTCGTCAGATCGCGGATAACCTCGCGCCCCGCACCCGCTGCGGCGCCCTGAATGCATCCGATCAGCAGTGTGCTTCCGTCGTCCGCGATGGTCACGGTGGCGAAGGACAGCTGCAGGCCGTTTTCGTCGAACAGGTAAATAGATAGCTCGCCCTCGCGTCCACGCAGCGCTGGCGCTTTGAGTACGATCCGGAGCGCTCCGCCATCGCGCAGGGCGATGGCGCCGATGTCCACGGTACGGCGCAGATAGATGGCGTCGAACAGTTCCCGCGGAAAGTGCTGGACGGCGAAGGCGTAGTGATCGCTCAGGATCGCCAGCCTGCGACGGGTGCGTAGGCTGCGGCTGATGAATCGATGCTGGTAGCGCTCGACCAGCGTCGGGTCCGCGACAGCGACGCCGGCCATGCCGGGCGTTTCTTCGAGGAAAGCCAGCCAGCGGCCATGGGGCTTCCAGGCGCGCAGGCAGCGGGCGGCATATTTGACAGCAGCTTCCGCGCCGCGCAGGCGGGTGCTGTGCCACTGGCTTCTGCCACGTAGCGAGCGGATGAAGCGGGAGAGCGACAGCATTGGAAGATCCGTCAACCAAATGGGGATACGAACGTTTTACGCGCCGATGTTTTCATGAAGCTTTCTTTAGAAAGCTGTCTCGACACCGATTCAGTAAACGGACGGCTCGCCGGGCGGTCGCGTTTTGAAGCGCTTATGCACCCACAGATATTGTTCCGGGGCTTCCCGCACCATCTGCTCGATGGCGGCATTGACGCGGGCGGTATCGATCGCGGCGTCCGTGCCCGGGAAATCTTCCAGCGGGGCACCGAGCCGCAGCACGTAGCCGCCGGTACCGGGCAGGCGACGATGGAAGAAAGGGATGACGGCCGCGCCGGACAGGCGCGCGAAGTGATGCGTGGCGGTGATCGTCGCGGCCGGCACGCCGAAGAACGGGACGAAGACGTTGTCCTTGCTGCGCATGTCCTGGTCGGGCGCGTACCAGAGCGTGCCGCCGGCCCGCAGGTACTTCACGGTGCCGCGCAGGTCGTCCTTGTCGAACATGGCGTCGGCGTAACCCAGGCGGGCACGCAATACCGTCCACTCGAACACGTCCGAATCCATCCTGCGATACATGCCCGCGATGCGGATGCGCTGGGAGACCAGTCGCGCACACAGTTCCAGATGCGAGAAATGGCCGCCGACCAGAAGCACGCCGCGGCCAGCGGCGCGTGCGGCTTCCAGGTGTTCCAGGCCTTCGATCGTCACGGGCACCTTCGCGATGGCGCGATCCGTCCCCAGCCAACCCAGTGCGAACTCCACGAGCATCATGCCCACGTCGCGCAGGTTCGCCGTGACCAGGGCTTTCTGTTCCCCGGGACTGAGTTCGGGAAAGCACAGGCCGATGTTGATAGCGGCGATGCGACGGCGCCCGGAGTTCAGGTGCAGGGCGAGGCCACCGGCCATACGGCCGAGTCCCAGCAGCGCACGAAAGGGCAGGTGGGCGATAAGCCAGATGACACCTACACCGATCCACGCCGCCCAGTGACGGGGCGCGAGCAGGCGGCGATCGAACGTGGGGCGTGGGGTACCGGGCATGACCTGCCATTGTAACGTGCCGCGTTCGGGCGGGTACGGTTCGCCCCGCGGGCTATAATCCATGGCTTCCGACGCGGAACCTCCTCTTGCGCCTTCTGTACAACCTCGCCATGTACCTGTTCACGCCGCTGGTCATGCTGCGGCTGATGGCGCGTGGCATGCGTTACGGCGACTATCACCTGCGCTGGCGCGAGCGCTTCGGCACGTTCTCGGCGCCCCGGTTGAATGGCTGTCTGTGGGTGCATGCGGTATCGGTGGGCGAGGTCAATGCGGCCGAGCCCCTGGTAAAGGCCTTGATGGTGGCCTACCCGCAGGCGCCGCTGCTGGTGACGACCGTGACGCCTACCGGATCCGAACGTGTGCGTCAGCTTTTCGGCGATTCGGTTTACAGCGTCTACCTTCCGTACGACCTGCCTTTCGCGGTCCGGCGCTTCCTGCGTAGCGTGCGTCCGCGACTTGCCATTATCGTCGAAACCGAGATATGGCCGAATCTCTATTTCGCTTGTCGCCGGCATGGCATCCCCCTGCTTATCGCCAACGCGCGCTTGTCCGAACGATCCCTGCGCGGCTACGCGCGCATGCGTTCGCTGGTGCGCAAGGCGTTGCGCTGCGTGAGCCATATCGCCGCCCAGTCCCGTACCGATGCCGCCCGCTACCGGTTGCTGGGTGCCGAACCCAGCCAACTCACCGTATGCGGCAACCTGAAGTTCGACATGCCGGTTCCCTGCGATGCCCTCGCCGATGGCACGACGATGCGTGCGACCTGGGGCGCGGGACGGCCTGTCTGGATCGCGGCCAGTACGCACGAGGGCGAGGAACTGGCGGTGTTGCAAGCGCATCTGGAAGTGCTCCGGCGCATCCCCGATGCGTTGCTGCTGATTGCTCCGCGACATCCGGAGCGGTTCCGCGCGGTCGAGGCGTCCATACGCAGCCTGGGCTTCCAGACAGGAACCCGTAGTGGCGACGGCGTGCCGTCGTTGCACACCCAATGTTTCGTCATTGATGCCATGGGCGAGCTTCTTCGTTTCTTCGCGGCGTCGGATGTCGCCTTCGTCGGCGGCAGTCTGGTGCCCATCGGCGGACACAACGTGCTGGAACCCGCTGCGCTGGGCAAGCCGGTCCTGGTCGGGCCGAATACGTTCAATTTCGAAGAAATCACTCAGGCGCTACTGGATGCCGGTGGCGGCGAGCGTGTCGCTACGCCCGAATCGCTCGGTGAGGACGTGCTTCGTTTGTTGCGCGACGAGGTCCGTCGAAAAAGCATGGGCGAGGCCGCGCGTAAGGTGTTCGACAGCGAGCGTGGTTCTGTCGAGCGCGTGATGAAACTCGTGGATAACCTGCTGCAGGAATAAGCCTGACCCTATGCCGCAGCGGGGATCGAAAGATCCCCGCTGCGGTTTGCGGTTGCCTGCGCCGAATAAGGAGCCGGGTGCGGAGGAAGATAGTCAGGGAGTGCGGGTTTCGCACGTCACGGTCCCGTTTGCACGCACTGGTCGAACGCCGCCGAAAGTCGCGAAGTACGCAATGCTTATGTTGGTAACGGTACCGTTGGCAGCCACGCACTCGTCGGAGACACGCTGTTGCATGTCGAGGAAGGCTCCGGTTGTCGAATCGCCACGGCCCTGCAGCCGATAGGTAAATGCGTTCGTAATGGCGTTGGCGTTGCCACCGGAGAAGCCGTCGCTGTTGTCGGAGAAATTGCTGTTCCCACCGTTGCCGCCCGATACGCCATCCTGGCCATGGGTGGCTGCGCTGGCAGTTCCCGCGAACGCGAGCGCCAGACACGTGGTGGCGATAAGCGAAATCTTCTTCATGATGTCTCCAGGGGATAAGTGAAGGGGTACCGTAAGGACGAGCCCTTAAGGTGCCGTCAGTCTCTTTCCTTTGCCGGAGGGGCGGCATCGTCGAAGCAGGCTTTCGTGCGTAGGCGGGGTACTCGTTTCGCCATGCGAATAGGGCAGGACCGCGGTGGGTGGATGCCGTCGATCTCAAGCAAAAAAAACGGCGCTTACGCGCCGTTTTTTTTGCTATGACTTGCGGGCTCTATTGAAGCAGCGAGTTGATCGCTTCCAGATCCTTGATATCCACCGAACCGGCGTTCTGCTTCAGCAGCAGCTTGTCGAGGATGAACTGGTGGCGGGCCTGCGAGTAGTTGCTCAGCGACTGCGTGAGGTTCTGCTGCGCGATCAGCACGTCGACGATGGTTCGCGTACCGACTTCAAAGCCAGCCTGCGTGGCATCGCGTGCGCTTTCGGCGGATTCGACGGCGGCCTTCGTGGCTTCGACCTTGCTGATACCGGCGACCACGGAGCGGAAATAGTTCAGCGTGTTGCGAACCACCTGGCGGCGGGTCGATTCCAGCGAGTCCTGCGCCGAATCGCGGTCGTAGATCGACTGACGGACGCGCGACTGGGTGGCGCCACCGGAGAAGATCGGCACCGAGAGGGTCAGGCCGACGGTCGTCTGTCCGCGTCCGTTGGAGGCCCGCGCGACGGAGCTCAGGCCGCCGTTCTCGTTCCAGGTGCTCGACTTGCCGTACTGGGCGGTGGCATCGATGGTCGGCAGATGACCCGCGCGCGCGGCGCTGATGCTGTGCTCGGCCGATTCGACGCTGAACTGGGATGCCAGGATCGTCGGGTTGTGCTGGACCGCCTGGTCCACCCATGCCTTCGCGTCGTTCGGTGCCGGGGCGTCCATCGGCAACTGCTCGCGCAGCTTCTTCAGGTTGTCGGCTGGCTTGCCGGTGATTTGCGTCAGCGCTTCGCGGGCATCCGAAAGGGTGTTCTCGGCCGTGATGACGGAGGCGACCGCCGAGTCGTGCTGCGCTTTCGCGTCCTGCACGTCGGTGATGGCGGACAGGCCTACGTCGAAGCGCTGCTGGGCCTGCTCGAGCTGCCGGGCCAGCGCCTGCTCGTTCGCCTTGGCGAACGTGAGTGCATCGTCATTGGTCAGCACGTTGAAGTACGCCGTGGCGACACGGGTCGACAGCTGCTGTACCGCTGCTTCGTACGTCGCCGTCTGTGCATCCGCCGTCGAATGAGCCGCCTTGAGGTTGGCGTATTTGCTGAAGTCGAGGACGCTCTGCGACACCGTTGCGTTGAGGCTGCGGTTGCGCGAGTTACCGGTGTCCGGCGTCACGATGTTGCCCGCGGCATCGGTGCTCGGCGTGGGCCCGGCTATCTGGGTCTGGTTCAGCGACAGCTGGGCGGTGACCTGGGGAAGCAGCAACGCGCGCGACTGCACGACGTTTTCGCCAACGGACAGACGGGTGGAATCGGCCTGCGACAGCACCGGATCGTTTGCCCGGGCCTGACGGTAGGCGTCCAGCAGATCTTCCGCGTGAACCAGCATCGGGCTCGCGGCCAGTGCCAGCGCGACGGTAAGGAGCTTCAAACGCATGGGGTCGCCTCGTGAATGGTGTAGGGAAATCGTGGGGTCAAAGCACGAAGCGCTTCACCGGCGCAGCATGCGCCAGATAGGGAAGGTCCGTTTCAAAGAGCGACTCCTCGCGATAGCGGCCATCACCCTCGTGGGTGAGGAGAACCGCCGTCTGCGCGGGAGAATCGCCACGTACGACAAACATCCGGCCACCGACCTTCAGCCAGCGGACAAATTTTTCAGGAACGGTGTGCACTGCGCCCGTGACGACGATGGCATCGAAAACGGCGTTCGGCGTGTAACCGTTGACGGCTTCGGCGACGTCGAAGCGAACATTCGCGAAGCCGGCACGGCCAAGGCGCTCGCGTGCCGTTTCGACGAAGTCCGCGTGCATGTCGATCGTGGTCACGCGCTGCGACAGGTGCGCCATGCAGGCGGTGAGGAAGCCCGAGCCCGTGCCGATCTCCAGCACGTCGTCGGTCGGCTGCAGTTCCAGGGCCTGGAGTACGCGGCCTTCGACGACCGGCTTCATCATCACTTCGCCGTGGCCCAGCGGAAGGGTGAGGTCCGCGAACGCCATATTGCGATGTCCGGCAGCCACGTAGTCTTCGCGGCGCACGTGGGACAGCGCGTCGAGCACGCGGAAATCCAGTACTTCCCACGGACGAACCTGGTTTTCCACCATGTTCTGCCGTGCCTGCTCGAAATTCATCGCCATGATGTCGGTGCCTTGCGAAATCGGAAAAAAGGGCTGAAAGGATAAGCGCTTAGGGCACGAGTTCCTATAGATAAGGCTGCGGCCTGCAACACTCCCGACGAAGTGCCGGAAGTCATCGGAGCAACCTGACGGAAGTCATGCCCGTACTCATGGGGCGGTCCGATTGGTGCGTCAGACACCTGAACGGAGTTGTAGGACGAAACGCCGACCTATGGAAGCGGCCCGTGAACGCCCCCACCAATGATAAGGTAATCAGGCACTCAGCCGGACCCGTCCGGCTATGCCGGTCACTGCCCCAGGCAACCGGTCGAGCGCTTCGTAAACACTTGTGTACAGCGCACCGTCCAGGCGGCGCAACCGACCGATAAGCGAGGGCTCGCCGCGGGATTCGCCCGCGATACAGAGCCACGCTATCCACCTTGCCAGGCGGCCGCGCTCGAAAGCGGCCAGTCCGCTGAGGCTGGACCGCGCTGTGAAGGCATGGCGGCGGGCTCCCGCTCCGGTCTGCTCGATCCAAGCCGACAGCGCGCGTTGCGACTGGCGGTAGGCCGGGCTCAAGGTCAGTTCCGAAGTGGTGTTTGACATAGTAAATAGGTCGCCAGGCTGTTTGGCTGGTGTTATGGAAATAACTAAACCGACGCGTATAATAAAACCATGTTTCCTGTTTGTGAAGGTGCGACCATGAACGCCAGCCCGAAAGTGAAGACCCAGGGTCCGGGGCGTCCAAAGGATATGGAGAAGCGCGCGGCCATTCTCGAAGCCGCCAAGGCGCTTTTCACGCAGGGCGGCTTCGCCGGTACCAGCATGGATGCCGTGGCCGCGGCAGCTAGTGTCTCGAAACTCACCGTCTATAGTCACTTCGGCGACAAGGACAACCTGTTCCGCGAGGTGATCCGTTCGCACGTGCAGGATCGCCTGCCCGACGATCTGTTCTCCGCGCCGCCGGGCACCGACATCCGGGCCACGCTCACCAGCATCGCGCGCCGCCATTCCGCGATGGAGACGAATTCCGAGTCGGTGGGTACCTTCCGCGCCATCCTTTCCGACTGCCAGCAGGGTGGTAATCCGCGCTTCGGGCGTCTGCTGTGGGAAGAGGGTCCGGCTCGCATGCATGCGCTATTGCAGCGGCTCATCCAGGGCGCCGTCGAAGCCGGGCAACTGGAGATCGCCGACGTTCCTCGCGCAACCACGCAGTTCCTCTCCCTTTTGAAGGGCGATCTGGTGCTGCGCCGTCTGTTCGGTTGCGAGGACTGCGTGGTTCAGTTCGCCGATGAGGTGACCTCCAACGCCATGGCCGCCGTCGATATGTTCCTGCGGGCATACGCACCTCGCGACGGCGCTTAAGCGTTTCCCTTGGCCCTCGCTTACGCACCCCGCTTCGTGCTTGAATAGCCGTTGAAGCGGGGGTGCCTACCAAGGCTGAGAGAGTCCCTTCGAACCTGATCCGGTTAGCACCGGTGTAGGGAGCTTCGTCCACGGCCCGCGCCCTAGCGGTAAGGCCGTGCGCGGTGCCGTCGCTTCGTCTACTCCCCCCAGAGGACGCAAGCCGATGAATGCCATGCCTTCCGATCTCGCGCGTGCCGCGCAGGAACTCTCCGAAGCCGTCACCCGCCCGATGCCGGGCTCCCGCAAGATCCATGTCCAGGGCAGCCGCCCGGACCTACGTGTGCCATTGCGCGAGATCGTGCAGGCCCAGACCCCGACGCTGTTCGGCGGCGAGGAAAATCCCCCGATCACCGTTTACGACACGTCCGGTCCGTATACCGATCCGGACTACGCCGTCGATCTGGCCGTGGGCCTGCCCCCGCTGCGTGCCGCCTGGATCGCCGAGCGTGGCGACGTCGAGCGCCTTGACGGCCTGAGCTCCGAATTCGGCCGCGCCCGTGCCGTCGATCCGAAGCTGGCGGCCTTCCGTTTCACCGGTCTGCGCGCGCCCCTGCGTGCGAAGGCTGGCGCCAACGTCACGCAGATGCACTATGCGCGGCGCGGCATCGTCACGCCGGAGATGGAATACATCGCCCTCCGTGAAAACCAGCGCATCGAAGCGTTGCGCGACAGTACGCTGCGCAACCAGCACCCTGGCGAATCCTTCGGTGCGGCGCTGCCGAAGCTGATTACACCCGAGTTCGTGCGCGACGAAGTCGCCCGCGGCCGCGCCATCATTCCCGCCAACATCAACCACCCGGAAGCGGAGCCGATGATCATCGGCCGCAACTTCCTTACCAAGATCAACGCGAACATCGGCAACAGCGCCGTGAGTTCGGGTATCGCCGAGGAGGTGGAAAAACTGGTGTGGTCGATCCGCTGGGGTGCCGATAACGTCATGGATCTGTCGACCGGCAAGCACATCCATGAAACGCGCGAATGGATCATCCGCAACTCGCCGGTTCCGATCGGGACAGTGCCCATCTATCAGGCGCTGGAAAAAGTCGACGGCGTGGCTGAAGACCTCACCTGGGAGATTTTCCGCGACACGCTTATCGAACAGGCGGAACAGGGCGTCGACTACTTCACGATCCACGCCGGCGTACTCCTGCGTTTCGTGCCGCTGACCGCAAAACGCGTCACGGGCATCGTTTCGCGCGGCGGTTCGATCATGGCGAAGTGGTGCCTCGCGCATCACCGCGAAAACTTCCTCTACACGCACTTCGAAGACATCTGCGAGATCATGAAGGCATACGACGTGTCCTTCAGTCTTGGCGACGGCCTGCGTCCCGGCTGCATTGCCGACGCGAACGACGCCGCGCAGTTCGGCGAACTCGATACGCTTGGCGAGTTGACGCAGATCGCATGGAAGCACGACGTGCAGGTGATGATCGAGGGGCCGGGGCATGTCCCGATGCATCTCATCAAGGAGAACATGGACCGGCAGCTCGAGAAGTGCCACGAAGCGCCGTTCTACACTCTCGGGCCGCTGACGACCGATATCGCTCCCGGCTACGACCACATCACCAGCGCGATCGGCGCGGCGATGATCGGTTGGTTCGGCACGGCGATGCTCTGCTACGTCACGCCGAAGGAACACCTTGGCCTGCCGAACAAGCAGGATGTTCGCGACGGCATCATCGCTTACAAAATCGCCGCCCATGCCGCGGACCTGGCCAAAGGCCACCCCGGTGCACAGGTACGGGACAACGCGCTGTCCAAAGCCCGCTTCGAGTTCCGTTGGGAAGATCAGTTCAACCTGGGCCTCGATCCGGATAAGGCACGCGAATTCCATGACGAAACGATGCCGAAAGACGCGCACAAGTCGGCGCATTTCTGTTCGATGTGCGGACCGAAATTCTGTTCGATGAAGATCACGCAGGACGTCCGCGACTACGCCGCCGAACACGGCACGGAAGCATTCGAGGCCATCGACGAAGGCATGGCGGAGAAATCGGCAGAGTTCCGCGCGATGGGCTCGGAGGTTTATCGCAAAGCCTAGCCGCATCCGGCTCTGTTCTCCGTGGGAACGTGCAGCTGTGTTCCCACGGAAATAGGAAGCGTTCTCGCAAGATCGCCGCTCTTCACCCAACCTTCCCAAGCCAGTCCCTAACGTTCGACGGTCACCGAGAGCCCAACCCACTCATCGCGAGGAGGCAGGTCATGGCCGTCAGCAAGCCGTTTCAGACAGACATCGAAAGTATCCGCAAGCGTGCCCGTGAACATATCGACAAAGGTGCGGTTACCGACGGATATAGGGCAGATCGCGCGACGGTCGTGAAGTTGCTCAACGAGGCGCTTGCCACCGAAATCGTATGCGTGCTGCGCTACAAGTATCACTATTACATGGCACCGGGCATCAATTCGCAGAGCGTGAAATCCGAATTTCTCCAGCACGCCAACGAAGAGCAGGTGCATGCCGACCGCATCGCCGAGCGCATCACGCAGCTCAACGGCACCCCGAATTTCAGCCCCGAAGGCCTGCTGAGTCGTAGTCATGCGGATTATGTGCCGGGCGAAGACCTCGTCGACATGATCAAGGAAGACCTGGTGGCCGAGCGCATCGCAGTCGACAGTTATCGCGAAATTATCCAGTACCTGGGCAACGACGATCCGACCACGCGGCGCATGATGGAAGATATCCTGGCCCAAGAAGAAGAGCACGCCGAGGATATGTCGACTCTGCTGGAAAATCTCGGCAAGAAGGGCGAGCCGGCCAAAGCGGCGAAACACTGATTCCAAGCGGCGCCGGTGCCTGCGGTATAAGCTTCCGTTCGACCTCACCGTACGAAGGAAGACCCATGGAAGCGTCCACCCCGAATACCGCGGCCCGGCGCCGTCGTCCGCTGGCGACGTTGATCGTCGCGGTGATCTTCGTCCTCGCGATTCTCACCCTGGGATTCATGTGGTGGTGGGATACCGAGCCGCCGCAGTTCGATCCGGTAGCCGTCACGACGGAACATATGAAATCCATCGACCGGCCCGTGAGCACCGGCGCGGTGACGACGTATACGCTGATCCGCTCTGTGGATACGTTGCTGCACAAGCGTGGCGGCTATATCAGCAACGATAAACTGCCGCCCGGCGTGTTCCTCGACAACATGCCCAACTGGGAATTCGGATCGTTGACCGCCTCGCGCGATCTCGTCCGGGCGTTGCGCAACGACTTCAGCCGTTCGCAGACCCAGTCCATCGAGGACAAGGACCTGGGCGAAGCCGATCCGCTGCTGTCCAGCCCGAACGATCGCTGGCTGCTTCCGAGTTCCGAATCGCAGTACGGCAAAGCGATCGACCGGCTGGAGGGTTATCTGTCCCGCCTGGGCGACGCGGAAGGTGCTGGCGCGCATTTCTATGCACGTGCCGACAATCTCGCCGACTACCTGCAGATCGTCTCCACGCGGTTGGGCTCGCTGTCGCAGCGGCTTTCGGCGAGCGTGGGCCAGTTGCAGATCGATGCGGCGCCCAGCGTCGATGCGTCCGGCAAGCCGATACCCGCCGGCGCTCAGATCGTCCGGACGCCGTGGAGCAAGATCGACGACAACTTCTATGAAGCCCGTGGCTATACCTGGGCATTGCTCGAACAACTGAAAGCCATACGCCAGGACTTCGGGCCGATCCTGCGCAGCAAGAATGCCGATGCCGGATTGCAGCAGGTGATCCGCGAACTGGAGGAGTCCCAGAAAGCGTTGGGCAGTCCGGTGGTGCTGAATGGTTCGCCGTTCGGATTCTTCGCCAATCATTCGCTCGTGATGGCGAATTACATCTCGCGCGCCAATGCAGCGATCATCGACTTGCGGGCGTTGCTGGCGCGCGGGTGACTCCTCTTCGGTCTCCGGATTTTCGTGGGAACCCTGAGAGAGGTTCTTCAAGAGGACTCGGCTTTGCCATCGCTATTGCCGTAGCGCTGGGACGCTTCGAGGAGAGCCGTCGGCCACCGCCCTCGACGCGCCGTCTCCACCGTCGCTCGGGGAGGGATAGCCGCTGCGCGGCTGGTGCTTTAATGGCTGCGCCCCGTCGCGCCCGCGCGGCGGGCGGGGGTTTTCGATTCGGCTCCTGCCTCAGCGAAAACGGCGGACCGTCCTGGTCCGCCCCCTTCGGGCCTTTTCCGCCCGCCGCGCTCGGTTCCGCAAGTCGCGTCGAGGGCGGTGGCCGACGGCTCTTCCGGGGGTTGCGGTTGCGTGGGGGAAAGCAGCGCGTGACGCGTGACCCGTCATGGCCGCATCCGGTCCCGTCCGTCACCTGCTTAGCTCGTGCTCTGCCCACAACAAACCGCAGTCGACGGTGCCGTGGCCGGGTTGGCCCTTGGGGCCGCCTTAGCCGAGGGCCGCGATCACCCACTGACGGAGCGAAAATGGGGTTACGGCCCGCTCCCGCAGGGACGGCGCCGAAGGCCCCAAGGGCCAACCCGGTCGCGGCTTCCCCAACACACGAGCGTGAGCCGACTGTCCCCGACCGAAGCTCGACAAGACACGTCAAGCCGTCCCCGCTAATGCCAGAAGAACCTAAAAAAAGGCGCCCCGTGTGGACGCCTTTTCGTTACTTGTTGTCAGCGGTATAGCGCTTCATGCCGGCCTCGATCTCGGCCTTCGCCTCGTCGGCGCCGACCCAACCGTCGATCTTGACCCACTTGCCCTTCTCCAGATCCTTGTAGTGCTCGAAGAAGTGGCCGATGCGCTCCAGCCAGTGGCCGGAAACTTCCTTGATGTCCTTGATGTGCGAATAGCCCGCGAATACCTTGGAGATCGGCACGACGACCAGCTTCTCGTCGGCGCCAGCTTCGTCGGTCATCTTGAGCATGCCGACCGGATGGCAGCGAATGACCGAGCCCGGGACCAGCGGCAGGGGAAGGATGACCAGCGCGTCCAGCGGATCGCCGTCGCCACCCAGGGTGCCCGGCACATAGCCGTAGTTGCAGGGATAGCGCATCGGGGTCGAAAGGATGCGGTCGACGAAGATGGCGCCGCTTTCCTTGTCGACTTCGTACTTGACCGGCTCGGCGTCTTTCGGAATCTCGATGATGACGTTGATTTCGTTCGGCACGTCACGGCCGGCTGGAACGAGATGGAGGCCCATGGGGGGATCCTTGATCGGAGTGGCTAAAGATTGGCCGATAAGGATACCAAGAGCGGGGGGTGGGGGTGGGAAGTGGGCGCGCGGCTTCGGATGCCTGAGGGCACTGGTGACGTTGCTGTGGACGTATCGCCGACTCTTGTCGCGTTGTGCAACTGTGCGCCCCCACTTCCCATCCCCCATTCCCAGAAGCGGGGCACCCCAAAGCGCCCCGCCCTCCAATTACTTCAGATGATCCCAGAGATACGTGTACGCCAGTGCCGACATAAACGCGGCCTGCTTATTGTCCGCCGCAGCCCCATGGCCACCCTCGATGTTCTCGTACAGGCTGGCGTCGAAGCCCATGGCCTGCATTTCCGCGGCCATCTTGCGGGCGTGGACGGGACCTACCCGGTCGTCCCGGGTCGAGGTCGTGAAGAGGACCGGCGGGTACCTGGTGCCGGCTTTCACGTTCTGGTACG
The DNA here is from genome assembly GCF_057834065.1 of Luteibacter sp. GL_149. Lineage (NCBI taxonomy): Bacteria > Pseudomonadati > Pseudomonadota > Gammaproteobacteria > Lysobacterales > Rhodanobacteraceae > Luteibacter > Luteibacter sp. GL_149. The sequence continues at coordinate 4,055,901 of NZ_CM174395.1, read as the reverse complement.
GGGAGAAGGTCTGGATATAGGCCCATTCGTCGGCTTTGTCCGGATCGCCGTACTCGGCCATCCAGGAGGCACCCGCCGACATGTGCGTATAACGCTTCATGTCGAGCAGGGCGACCTGACTGACCACCGCACCGTACAACTGGGGATACTTCGTCAGCATGTTGCCGGCCAGCAGGCCGCCATTGCTGCCGCCCATCATGCCCATGTGCTTCGGTGTGGTGATCTTGCGGTCGATCAGGTCCTGCGACACCGCTGCGAAGTCCTCGTAGGCGCGCGGACGATTCGCCTTCAGCGCCGCCTGGTGCCAGCGCGGACCGTATTCGCCGCCGCCGCGGATATTGGCGATGACGTAGACGCCGCCCTTGTCCAGCCAGGCGCGGCCGACGCTGCCCGAATACGCGGGTTGCAGCGAAATTTCGAAGCCGCCGTAGCCGTAGACCAGCGTCGGATTGTTTCCGTCGGCCTTCATCGACTTCGGTGCGATCTCGAAATAGGGCACGCGAGTGCCGTCCTTCGATGTGACGAAGTGCTGGCTCACGGCGTACTTCGACGCATCGAAGAAGGCCGGGCTGTGCTTCAGCGCTTCCTGTTTGCCCTGGCCGAGCGTGCCGTAGTACAGCGTCGTGGGCTGGAGGAAGCCGCTCACGGTGAGGAAATACTCGTCGGTATCGTCAGCGTCGATGCCGCCCGCCTGCACCGTACTGAGCGCTGGCGCGCCGCCCAGCGTTTCGCGTTTCCACGGGCCGTTCGCTTCCGGCGTGAGTACCTCGATGCTGCTGACCACATCGCGCATCACGTTGACGAGCAGGTGGTGACGCGTCCACGAATAGCCGGCCAGCGAACTATGGGCGTCGGGTTCGAACAGGACGGCGATATCGCGCTTGCCGGCCATGAAATCGTCGAATTTCGCCACCAGCAGCGAGCCGGACGCGTACGTCTTGCCGTTCACGGTCCATGCCGTGCGCGGTTCGATCAACAGCCATTCGCGTTGGACGTCGGTGGTCGCATCGTTCGGCACGTCGATGCGCGTGAGCTTGCCGTCCTTGCCGCGAACATACGTCTCGCTGTTGTAGAACTCGAGCGCACGCTGGACGAAGTCGCGTTCGAAGCCAGGCGTACGATCCCGGAAGGCGGATATCGACATGTCCGTCGGCTTGCCTTCGTATACCGTCGTGGCGGACGCGAGTGGCGTGCCGCGCTTCCATTCCTTGACTATGCGCGGATAGCTCGACGTCGTCATGGAACCGGGGCCAAAATCGGTCGCCACGTAGATGTGGTCTTCGTCGATCCATGCGACCTGGCTCTTGGCCTCGGGTAGCGTAAAGCCGTCGGCGATGAAGGTCTTCGTGACGAGGTCGAACTCACGCACCACGTCCGCATCGGCACCGCCGCGCGACAGCGATACCAGGCAGCGGCGGTAATCCGGCTTCAGGCACTGCGCACCGTGCCACACCCAGTTTTCCTTCTCGCTGGCGGCAAGCGCGTCGATGTCGACGACCGTTTCCCAGGCGGGTTTGTCCTTGCGGTATTCCGCCAGCGTCGTGCGCCGCCACAGTCCCTTCGGATGCTGTTTGTCGCGCCAGACATTGTAGAAGTGGTCGCCGACCTTGCTGACCATCGGAATCTTCGCATCCGAGTCCAGCACTTCGAGCAGCCGCGACTGCAATGTCGAGAATTCGGGGCCGGAGGCGTATTTGCCGACCGTGTCGGCATTGCGTGCCTTGACCCAGTCGAGCTGCTTCGCGCCGTCGATATCGTCGAGCCAGAGGTTGGGATCGTCGCTCGCGGGCGTGGCCGCCGGGGCGGAGGAGGTTTTCGGGGCATCGTGTGCGTGGGTCATGCCACCCAAGGTAAGGGCGACGGCCAGCGCAATCCAGCGTCGGTGCATGGTGATTCCGTATTTGGGCGGAATTCCAACGATAGCGGAGTCGCTGCGGACTTTACCCATGACTTTTGGGATGGGCGGCCCACGCTACGTCTACCCATGGCATCCGAAAAAACGAAGGCCGGGGAGACGCCTGTCTCCCCGGCCTTCGTCACGGATCGGGATCAGAGCAACGGCACCAGCAGCAGCGCCACGATGTTGATGATCTTGATCAACGGATTCACTGCCGGGCCGGCCGTATCCTTATACGGATCGCCGACGGTGTCGCCGGTTACCGCCGCTTTGTGTGCGTCGGAGCCTTTGCCGCCAAGATGGCCGTCTTCGATATATTTCTTCGCGTTGTCCCATGCACCGCCGCCGGTGGTCATGGAAATGGCGACGAAGAGACCGGTGACGATCGTACCGATCAGCACGCCGCCCAGCGCCTGCGCACCGGCTTCCGCGCCGCCGAGGGCCTTGAAGCCGAAGACGACGACCACCGGCACCAGCACCGGCAGCAGCGACGGGATCAGCATTTCCTTGATGGCCGAGCGGGTCAGCATATCGACGGCGCGCGAGTAATCGGGCTTCGTCGTGCCTTCCATGATGCCTTTGATCTCGCGGAACTGCCGACGGACTTCTTCCACGACCGATCCCGCCGCGCGACCGACGGCCTCCATCGCCATGGCGGCGAACAGATAGGGAATCAGGCCGCCTATCAGCAGACCGATGATGACGTAGTGGTTCGACAGATCGAAGCGGATTTCCGCACCGCCGAAGTGTTCGCTGAGGTTGTGCGTGTAGTCGGCGAACAGGACCAGTGCCGCCAGACCGGCCGAGCCGATCGCATAGCCCTTGGTGACGGCCTTCGTCGTGTTGCCGACCGCATCGAGCGGATCGGTCACACCGCGTACTTCGGGCGGCAGGTCGGCCATTTCCGCGATGCCGCCGGCGTTATCGGTAATCGGTCCGTAAGCGTCCAGCGCGACGATCATACCCGTCATGCTCAGCATGGCCGTAGCGGCGATGGCGATACCGTAAAGACCGGCCAGTTCGAACGCGCCCCAGATCGCGGCGCAGACGGCCAGTACCGGAAGCGCGGTGGATTTCATAGATACACCCAGGCCCGCGATGATATTCGTCGCATGGCCGGTGGTGGACGATTGTGCGACGTGACGTACCGGTGCGTACTCGGTCGCCGTGTAGTACTCGGTGATGACGACCATGGCACCGGTCAGGATCAGACCGATGAGCGCGCAGCCATAGAGGTGTCCTACGCCATAAGCCGAATCGCTCATCAATGCTTTCGTGATGGGCCAGAAAGCAATGGCGGCAAGCAGTGCCGAGACGAACACGCCCGCATAAAGCGCATTCATGATCTTGCCGCCGCGCGTCTTCACGAAGAACGTACCGATGACCGAGGCGACGATCGATGCGCCGCCGAGTACCAGCGGAAACAGCACGCCGGAAGGGCCGGTCTGCGCGGCCATGATGCCGCCGAGCAGCATCGTGGCGATCAGCGTCACCGCATAGGTCTCGAACAGATCAGCGGCCATGCCGGCGCAGTCGCCGACGTTGTCGCCCACGTTGTCGGCGATCACGGCCGGATTGCGCGGGTCGTCTTCGGGAATGCCTGCTTCGACCTTGCCGACCAGATCGGCCCCCACGTCGGCACCCTTGGTGAAGATGCCGCCGCCAAGGCGCGCGAAAATGGAAATCAGCGACGATCCGAATGCCAGGCCGACGAGCGCATGCAGGGCGTGCGTCTGTTCATAGCCCAGATGGCGCAGCACACCGTAGTAACCCGCGACGCCCAGCAGACCGAGGCCGACCACCAGCATCCCGGTGACGGCACCGCCGCGGAAAGCGACGGTCAGGGCAGAAGAAAGGCCGCTTCTGGCGGCCTCTGCGGTACGGACATTGGCACGAACCGAAACGTTCATGCCGATGTAGCCAGCGGCTCCCGAGAGCAGCGCCCCCAGCGCGAACCCGATCGCGGTTCCCCATTCGAGGAAGACGCCCAGTAGCAGGAACAAGACGATGCCGACGGCACCGATCGTGGCGTACTGGCGGTTGAGGTAGGCGCGCGCGCCCTCCTGGATAGCGTCGGCGATCTCCCGCATTCGCTCGTTGCCGGGCGATTGCGCCAGCACCCAGCGTACGGACAATGCCCCGTACACAATCGCAACGACCGCACATCCCAGCGCGATCCATAAACCGTACTGCTGCAGCATCGAAGCCTCCCCGAATTGTAGGAGCCCGCATGGGGCCCGGAGCCGTGCGCATGGCACGTCTGGTCCGAGTATAGGCAGGGGAGGCGGGGAGGGGTGTTGTGCGCTGCGCAAGACAAACGAATCGCGGCGCCCCGAAGGACGCCGCGAAGGGAACCGATTGCAGCGGCTTTTACTGCGACTGCGAGACGATATCCGCGATTATGCCCGTGGTAATCGCGATCAGCAGAAAATCGTTATTGTCCGAACGCACCCAGTGATAGCCACGAGGCGGTTCACGCAGCCGGTACGAGCGATAGTCGTTCACGACGTAGTCGTCGCGACGGTACACATCGGGGGCGCGATGGCCGCGCTCCCAACGATCGCCATGATCGGGCGGCGGACCCCGGCGCTCGGCGCGATTGTCGTAGCGCTCGTCATGCCGGTCACCGTTGTGATTGCCGTTGTCGTGGCGATCGCCTCGCTGGTCGCCTCGTTGATCATCTCTCTGACCGCCTCGCTGGTCGTCGCGATGATCGCCGCGCTGCTGATCCTGGTCTTGCTGAGGGCGGTCCTGGGCGAAGACCGGCGCGGCGGCGCCGACGACGGCAAGGCAGAGGAAAGCACGGGTAAGCATTTTCATATCGATGTCTCCATAAACCCGCTTTAGCGGGTAGCGATATCGAGGATCACGCCCGTCGCGATGGCGACAAGCAGGAAATCGTTATTGTCCGAACGCACCCAGTGATAGCCACGCGGCGGCGGACGCAGGCGGTAGCCCCGATAGTCGTAAACGATATACCGGGGACCGTCATAGCGATGTCCACGTTCCCAATGGCCATAGTGGCCGTAATAACGCGGCGGAGGCGGGCGGTTGTAGTAGTAGCCCGGCGGCGGACGGTGCGCATAGCCGTCGTGACGCCAGCGACGGTCGTCGTAACGGCGATCGTGGCGACGGTCGTCACGGCGGTCGTCGCGTCGATCGTATCCATGCCGGTCGTGACCGCGCCCGTGGTCGTCGTCGCGTGGCTGTGCGTTCGCTGCGGAAACGGCGGCGACGCAAAGGGCCACGCTGGCAAGGGCGGTACGCAGAATGCTCATCCGGAGTCTCTCCTTCCGGTCGCGATGACCGGCGATTCGCATCCTAGGAATGCCAACCTGAACGAGGAGCAAGAAGTTGCGACGCGCCTTTACTTAAACGTCAGCTAGCAAAACAGGCGTTCAGCGAATCGAGCCGGGACGGAACTCGAGCGACAGTGACGATGGGCGGCCGTCGAGGCTTAGTGCCGTGCGCTTCTCGGGAGTCCGTGCGACGACGCGGCCCGCACGAACGACCGCCAGCCGCGTCGCTTTCAGGCGAATCGCCTCGAACGGATCGCTGGCCTGTAATAGCACGAGGTCCGCTCGGCACTCCGGTTCCAGACCGTAGTCGGTAAGTCCGAGAATATGGGCAGGATTGACGGTCACGGCGTCGAATGCGCGCCGCACGCCCCGTTCGCTGGTCATCTGCGCGACGTGCAAACCGACCGATGCCACGTCGAGCATGTCGCCCGAACCCATGCCGTACCAGGGATCCATCACGCAGTCGTGCCCGAAGGCGACGGTTACGCCAGCGTCCATCAGTTCCGGCACGCGTGTCATGCCGCGGCGCTTCGGATACGTGTCGTGCCTGCCTTGCAGCGTGATATTGATGAGTGGATTGGCGATGGCGTGTACGCCCGCTTCCGCGATCAGCGGCAGCAGCTTCGAGACATAGTAGTTATCCATGGAATGCATGGACGTCAGATGCGATCCGGTGACACGACCCTGCAAGCCCGTGCGTACGGTTTCCGCCGCAAGCGTCTCGATATGCCGCGACATCGGGTCGTCCGATTCGTCGCAGTGCATATCGACGGTCAGGCCGCGTTCGGCGGCTAGTTCGCACAACCAGCGGATCGATGCGGCGCCGTCGGCCATGGTCCGTTCGAAGTGCGGAATGCCGCCGACCACGTCTACACCCATGTCCAGTGCGCGAACGAGATTGCGTTGCGCGTTCGGCGAGCGCAGCAGTCCGTCCTGGGGGAATGCGACCAGTTGCAGATCGATCCACGGCGCGACCCGACGTTTGACGTCCAGTAGTGCTTCGACGGCGAGCAGGCGATCGTCGCAGACATCGACGTGGCTGCGGATGGCGAGCAGCCCCTGCGCGACCGCCATGTCGCAATAAGCCATGGCGCGCGCGGCGATAGCTTCGACGGTGAGGTCGGGTTTCAGTTCGCCCCATAGCGCGATGCCTTCCAGCAGCGTGCCCGACGCGTTCAGTCGCGGAAGGCCGAGGGACAGCGTGGCGTCCATATGGAAGTGCGCGTCGACGAAAGGTGGCGTGACAAGGCGGCCCGCTGCGTCGATTTCTTCCGTCCCCGTGGCAGGCAACGAAGGTTCCACCGCGACGATCCGTCCTTGCTGCATGCCGATGTCGATGCCGGTGCGGCCGTCGGGGAGGGTGGCGTTACGGAGGATCAGGTCCATGGGCTCAAGCTTTGTCGAATGTGGGGATGAATGTAGGGTGCGAGCGTCGCGTGCGCTCCCACACGAACCTTTTCGACGGTTACCCCGCCTTGAACGCCCTCAGCTTCTTCGGCACCGGCGTATTGCGTAGCGTCACATAGATTGGCAGGCCATCCGGTCCATACGGAGGCGGTGCCTCGCCCTGGATCAGCGGCGCAAGATAACGCCGCGCGGCCGCCGTAATGCCGAACCCATCCTTCGACATGAAGTTCTTCGGCATCTTCTTTTCATGGTTGGCGATTTTCTGCAGCGGCGCCGCTTCGATCTTCCATTTGTACGGCTCGTCGGACAGACGCACGATGACCGGCATCACGGCGTTCAGACCTTCGGCCGCGAATTCGACCGCCGCCTTGCCGACGGCATAGGCCTGGTCGGCATCGGTCTTCGATGCCAGGTGGCGCGCGGAGCGCTGAAGATAGTCGGGGAGGGCCCAGTGATATTTGTAGCCAAGCTTCTCGCGCACCAGCGCGGCAAGGATCGGCGCGGCGCCGCCCAGCTGCGCGTGGCCGAACGCATCGCGCGCGCCCGATTCGGCGAGGAACGTACCTTCCGGATTCTTCACGCCCTCGGAAACCACGACCGTGCAGTAGCCCACGCGCTCCACGGTCGCTTTGACTTTCGCGAGGAAGGCCGTCTCGTCGAAGACGTTTTCGGGGAACAGGATGATATGCGGCGCCTGGTCGGCCCCCTGACCGGCGAGCCCCGCCGCCGCCGCGATCCAGCCCGCGTGCCGGCCCATGACCTCGATGATGAAGACCTTGGTCGAGGTCTCGGCCATGGATGCGACATCGAGACTCGCCTCGCGTACGGATACCGCGGTGTATTTCGCCACCGACCCGAAGCCGGGGCAGGTATCCGTCACCACCAGATCGTTGTCGATCGTCTTGGGGACGCCGATGCAGTTCACGTCGTAGCCCAGCGAGTGGCCGATCTGGGAGACCTTGTACGCGGTGTCCGCCGAGTCGTTGCCGCCGTTATAAAGAAAGGTGCGGATGTCGTGCGCGCGAAACACCTCGATCAGGCGCTCGTACTCGGCCCGGTTTTCCTCCAGCGATCTGAGCTTGTAACGACACGAGCCGAACGCACCGCCCGGTGTGTGCCGGAGCGCGGCGATGTTCGCTTTCGCCTCCTTGGACGTGTCTATGAGGTCTTCGCGCAGCGCCCCGAGGATGCCGTTCCGGGCGGCATAGACCTTGATGCCCTTGTCCCGGGCGGTTTCGATGACGCCGGCCGCCGTGGCGTTGATGACGGCGGAAACGCCGCCGGACTGGGCGTAGAGGAGTTTTCCCTGGGCCATGCGTCGGTTCCTTTCGGGAGAGTGGAAGAGTCCTGCCGAGGGTAGCGCGACAGCACGTCTACAAGACAACGGTTTGACGGGGGGCAGGCGCTCCCGTTACTTTGACAGCCATTTTCTTGGGTTCGGCGACCGGCAAGCCTGGCCGTCGACGTTATGGAGCATTATGCGACTCGTGCTACTCGGTGCACCCGGTTCGGGCAAGGGCACCCAGGCTACCCGCCTCAAAGACCAGCTCGGCATTCCGCACATCTCCACGGGCGATCTGCTTCGCGCCGAGGTGAAGGCGGGGACGGACCTGGGCCTGAAAGCCAAGGCCATCATGGATGCCGGCAACCTTGTCGCGGACGAAATCCTGCTGGGCATGCTGAAGTCGCGTCTCGCGCAGGACGACGCCAAACCGGGTTTCATCCTCGACGGCTATCCGCGCAACCTGGTACAGGCCGATGCGCTCGACAGCCTGCTGGCCAGCATCGGACAGCCGCTCGACGTCGTCATCAAGCTCGAAGTGCCGGGCGAGGCGATCATCGATCGCTGCAAGATCCGTTTCGAGCAGGAAGGCCGCGCCGACGACAACCCGGAAACGGTGAAGAAGCGCCTCGATATCTACGCCGACCAGACCGCTCCGGTCGCTAACTTCTACGCCCAGCGCGGGAAGCTGAAGGAAGTGAACGGCGTCGGCGAACTCGACGAAGTGACGCAGCGTATCCTCGGCGTCCTGGCGACAGGCACCGCAGCCGCCAACGGCTGATCGCACGATCCGTCGCCCAGGGCGGCGGATCGTTCTCCGGAGCGCGACCCGGCGCCCGGATATTTCGGAAAGCATACAAGCATGCGTCTGCACATCCTCGGTATCTGCGGTACGTTCATGGGTGGTGTCGCCGCGCTAGCGCGCGAACTCGGCCTGACCGTCGAAGGCTCCGACGCCAACGTCTATCCGCCCATGAGCGACCAGCTCGAGGCGCTCGGCATCGGCCTGATGCAGGGCTATAGCGCCGACCATCTCAAGCCCGCGCCCGATCTGATCGTCGTAGGCAACGCAATGGTGCGCGGCAATCCGGCTGTCGAATACATGCTCGACGAAGGCATGTCTTACGTTTCCGGGCCTCAGTGGTTGGGTGAAACCTTGCTGGGCGGCCGGCAGGTGCTGGCCGTGGCCGGCACGCACGGCAAAACCACGACGACGAGTCTGCTGGCGCACCTGATGGAAAGCGCTGGGCTCGCTCCCGGCTTCCTCATCGGCGGCGTGCCCGGCAACTTCGGTGTGTCCGCGCGCATGGGGACGGGCAAGGCATTCGTGATCGAGGCCGACGAATACGATTCGGCATTCTTCGACAAGCGTTCGAAGTTCGTGCACTACCGGCCGCGCATCGCGATCCTCAACAATCTCGAATACGACCACGCGGATATCTTTCCCGACGTCGCCTCTATCCAGCGCCAGTTCCATCACCTGGTACGCACGGTGCCGCGCAGCGGCCGGCTGATCGTTAACGCCGAGGACCCCTATCTGGCGGAAGTGCTGGCCATGGGCGCGTGGACACCGGTGGAAACCTTCGGCATCGACAGTGGCGACTGGCGTGCCGAGGCGATCGCCGCGGACGGCTCGCACTTCCGCGTGCTGCGCGGTGGCGTCGTACTGGGCGAGATCCGCTGGGCGTCGCTCGGCCGGCACAACATGATGAATGCGTTGGCCGCTCTGGCTGCGGCAACGGCGGCAGGCGCCGATCCGGTCGCGCTGCTTCCCGCGTTCGCCCGTTTCGAAAGCGTCAAGCGCCGTATGGAACTCATCGGCGAGCGAAGCGGCGTCACCGTATACGACGATTTTGCGCATCACCCGACGGCTATCGCGACGACGCTGGCCGGATTGCGCGCGCGGGTCGGCACGTCGCGCATCGTCGTGGCGCTGGAGCCGCGTTCGAATTCCATGCGGCTGGGCGCTCATGCCGACGCACTCGCACCGTCGCTGGTCGATGCCGACAGTGTCGTGTTCCTGCACCGACCCGAGCTTCCCTGGGATGCGGGGAAGGTTACCGGTGCGCTCGCCGGTCGCGGTCATACGGCACCGTCGGTCGACGAGCTGGTGGCGCGACTGGTCACCGAAGCACGCCCGGGCGACCAGGTCGTATTCATGTCCAACGGGGGGTTCGAAGGTGCGCCGCGACGCTTCTTCGAAGCATTGAAGGCGGGTTAGACTGGCGGGCATGGCTGCGACCACGCCCGCGCTCGACTTACCGCTATTCCCGCTGTCCAGCGTCCTGTTTCCGGGCGGGCAGCTGCAACTGCGTATCTTCGAACCCCGTTACCTCGACCTGGTGCGCGAATGCGCGCGGACGGGCGGAAGTTTCGGCGTATGCATGATCCTGGAAGGCCGCGAAGCGGGGTTGCCCGCCGTGCCGGCCGCCGTTGGCACGCTGGCCACCATTACCGACTTCCATTCCCGTGAGGACGGCTTGCTCGGCATCGTCGCCGACGGTGGCCGCCGGTTTCGCGTCACCCGCACGCGGGTGCGTTCGGATGGCCTGGTGCGCGGCGACGTGAGTCCGTGGGCGGATGAAGAACTGATTCCCGTGCCGCCGGAATTCGGCTTGTTGCCTACCATCCTCGAGCGACTCGCGGAGCAGATGGCGCCGCCCTGGCAGAAGACCGACCGCAACCGCTACGACGATGCTAGCTGGGTCGGGTTCCGGCTTTCCGAATTGCTTCCGCTCGATCCGAACGAATGCCAGCACATGCTGGAACTCGACGACCCCCTGCAAAGGCTCGCGGAATTGCGCGACATCCTGCCGCGCTTCCAGCGGCCCTGACGATAAGGAACATCCCGATGTCCACCCTGGCGGGCAAGACCCTTTTCATTACCGGCGCATCGCGCGGTATCGGCCTGGCGATCGCGCTGCGTGCCGCGCGCGACGGTGCCAACATCGTCATTGCGGCCAAGAGCAGCGTCGCGAATCCGAAACTGCCCGGCACCATCCACACGGCGGCGGCCGAGATCGAAGCCGCTGGCGGCCATGCGCTGCCGCTGAAAGTGGACATCCGCGAAGAGGACGAAGTGAAGGCTGCGGCTGCGGCGGCTGCCGAGCACTTCGGCGGTATCGACATCGTCGTGAACAACGCGAGCGCGATCTGGCTCGCGGGTGTCGAAGGTACGCCGATGAAGCGCTTCGACCTGATGCAGCAGGTGAACACGCGCGGCACGTTCCTGACCACGCAAGCCTGTCTGCCGTATCTGAAGAAGTCGGACAATCCGCATGTGCTGATGCTTTCGCCGCCGCCGAGCATCGATCCGAAATGGTTCGCGCCGCACACGGCTTACACCATCGCGAAGTTCGGCATGAGCCTATGCGTGCTCGGCATGAGTCCGGAGTTCGCGCCCATGGGCATCGCGGTCAACGCGCTCTGGCCGCGCACCGTGATCGCTACCGCCGCGATCGCCATGATCGACGGCGTTCGCCCGGAAAACTGCCGTACACCGGATATCGTGGCCGACGCCGCACACGCGATACTTACGCGCCCCGCAATATCTTTCACCGGTCAGTTCTGCATCGACGAAGCCATTCTTCGCGAAAGCGGCATCGTGGATTTCGATCGCTACGCCGTTTCTCCCGGTCAGCCGCTACTTCCCGATTTGTTCCTCTGACGCCCTTTCCTTACACCTTAATGTCGATGGCGAAACCTGATGGCTAGCGCTTTTGGCGTATGGCCGCGTTCACACGATTGGGTATAACGTCAAAATCCATGGCGACGAGTGGTTGGCACTCGTGCTGGGGTGGGGCTGGCCGGTGTAACAGGGGATACCGGCGGCAGGTCTAGGATGTGCCCGCGTGACGCCGGCAGGCCGCGTCGGGCGAGGAGCAGGCATGTCGCGCGAGGTAGTCTCGGGGCGTTGCGTCGTTTGGATTGGCAGGCCGTCCGCCGAAGAACACTTCGGTCTGATTCGTGCTGGATGGCGAACGCTGGTTGCCGAACCCGGTCGGGGCGATGCGGAAACAAACGGCTGTTCGGACGCCGTACTGGTGGTGGTCGACCTGCGCTCCGCGGCGGTCGAAGCCCTCGCCGTACTCGATCGCGTGCTGGACGGTCGCAGCCTGCCCTGGGTCGCCATTGTCGGCGCCCATCGGTCGCGCAGCGATCTACGTGTCGATCGGCGCCTTACGGAGGCGGCCGAACTGATCGTCGGTCCGGCGGGCATGGCGGTGCTCAATCAGGCGCTGGCCCGCGCCATAGGACTGGCTGTCGTGCCGCCCACCGCGGACGACGAGCAGCTAGCGGTAATGACCGGAAGCAGTCCGGCGATCCATGCCTTGTCCCGCAACGTTCGTAAATTCGCGCCGGTGGAATTACCTCTGCTGATTACGGGCGAAACCGGCACGGGCAAGGAGATGGCGGCGCGCGCGCTGCATCGCCTGTCCCCGAGGGGCAATCGCCCGTTCGCGGCCATCAATTGCGGGGCGTTGCCCGCGAACCTCGTTCAGTCCGAACTGTTCGGGCACGAGCGCGGCTCGTTCACCGGCGCGACCGCACGGCGTATCGGTCACTTCGAAGCGGCCGATGGCGGTACCGTTTTCCTCGACGAGATCGGCGATCTGCCGCTGGACGCGCAGACCAATCTGTTGCGATTCCTGCAGGAGGGCACGCTGGAACGCATCGGTAGCTGTCAGTCGCTTCATGTGGACGTGCGCGTGCTGGCGGCGACGCACGTCGATCTGGAAAAAGCCGTGTCGCAGGGGCGTTTTCGCGAAGATCTGTTCTATCGCCTGAATGTGCTTCGTTTGCGCATGCCACCGTTGCGCGAACGTACGGGCGACATCGAACTGCTGGCCCAGCATTTCCTGGAGACCTTCCGCGAAAGCTACGGCACCCGGGCGCGCGCTTTCAGCAGCCATGCGCGACGGGCTATGAATGCGTTCTCATGGCCGGGCAATGTTCGCGAGCTGATGAACCGTGTGCAGCGCGCCGCCGTGGTGGCGGACGACGCATTGATTACGCCGGAAGACCTGGAACTGACCGGCGAGCAGCTCACCGGGACGAACGACAGCCTGGGCAGTGCGCGTATTTCCGCCGAGCGCGAAGCCATCATGGATTGCCTGCGCGCCAGTGCATTTAACGTAAGCGAGTGCGCACGCCGCCTGCGCGTGTCACGCGTAACGGTCTATCGCCTGTGCAAGAAACACCAGCTGGCGTTGGACCAGCTGAGATAGCAAGGCGTCGATCTTGCGCCGAGAGAAACCCCCGGTCCGGTAAGGACCGGGAGTTCCCGTTCGATCTCCCGGCTTGGCAGGGTCGTCGGGAGAACAAACACCGTTTTCGCCACGCAAGAGCAGGCCTCCGCGCGACGCTGGGGGCAAGGTATAGCGAGCAAGCGTTGTGCCATTCGCGTAAGTAATTGATTTGACGGTTCTTGGCCGGCTGGCATAGGCCATGCGGTCTACGTCGTGCCTTGCCGCCCCTGTTACACCGTCGGCTCGCAAGGGCCGTCAGGGCTGCGTTTTGGGGCACCGGGACGCTGTCTCAGTCCTGTTACAGCGCCTCAGTTACATGGACAACGCGTTGTCGTCGCGTCCTCCTCCTTATACGATGAGGGTTCCAGCGCCGTGCCGGGCGGTCTTTCAGACCCAACGCGCACCGCCGTACTGGGACCTACGGGTCGATGTCGGACTGCAGCGTACCGTGCGACCGCTTTTGTTCCTGTTGAGATTCCGGCGCTGCAGCCGGAGTCGGGAGTTGTCCATGTCTGATCCCCAAGCCACCGACCTCCTCGGGCTCGGCAAGCGTTACTGGCTGTCTGTCTACCGTCCCCGCGATGTGGTGCTCGACCACGGCAAGGGCGCGCGAGTCTGGGATACCGAGGGACGCGACTATGTCGATTTTGGCGCCGGCATTGCGGTGAACGCGCTGGGCCATCAGGACCCGGATATGGTCGCCGCGCTGGTCGACCAGGCGCATAAGCTCTGGCACGCCAGCAATGTTTTCTATTCGGAGCCGCCACTGCGCCTCGCCGAGGAAATCGTCAACGCGGCACCGTTCGCCGAGCGCGTTTTCCTGTGCAATTCCGGTACGGAAGCAAACGAGGCGGCGATCAAGCTTGTGCGCAAGTGGGCCACCGCGCAGGGACGTACGCCGGACAAGCGTGTGATCGTCACGTTCCGTGGTTCGTTCCACGGGCGCACGCTGGCAGCGGTTACCGCGACGGCGCAGCCGAAATACCAGGAAGGCTACGAGCCGCTTCCGGGTGGGTTCCGCTATGTCGAATTCAACGATGCCGCCGCGCTGGAAGAGGCGTTCTCGCATGGCGATGTCGCTGCGGTGATGCTGGAGCCGGTGCAGGGCGAGGGCGGCGTGATGCCGGCCGCGACCGGTTTCCTCGCGAAGGTTCGCGAGCTGTGCGACGCGAACGACGCGCTGATGGTGCTGGACGAAATCCAGTGCGGCATGGGACGCACGGGTACGTTGTTCGCGCATACGCACGACGGCGTGACGCCGGACATCGTCACCCTGGCAAAGGCACTCGGCGGCGGCTTCCCGATCGGCGCGATGCTGGTGGGGCCGAAGGTGTCCGAAGTGATGCAGTTTGGCGCGCACGGTACGACCTTCGGAGGCAACCCGATGGCTGCGGCCGTCGCGCGCGTGGCGCTGCGCAAGCTGGCCTCGCCCGAGGTGCTGCTGAATGTGGAGCGTCAGGCCAACGATCTTCGCGCCGGTCTGGCGAAGCTCAACACCGAATACCGTTTGTTTTCGGAAGTCCGCGGCCGCGGACTGATGATCGGTGCGGTACTGGACACGGCTTATAAGGGGCGTGCCGGCGAAATCCTGGATATCGCCGCCGCGCACGGACTGCTGGTGTTGCAGGCCGGTCCCGACGTGTTGCGTTTCGTGCCGCCGTTGACGATCACCGACGAAGAAGTGGCCGAGGGCCTGTCGCGGCTGGATGCGTCGCTGGCGGAATTCGTCCGGTTGGCGGCGGTAGCGTAAGGCCGCCCGATTGCTGGCAATCCCTGTGGGAGCGCGCCTGCGCGCTCCCACAGGACATTCGTCGTCGCGTTACGCAGCTACAAGCCTGAACGCCTCACGCGCCGCATCCAGCGTTTGCGCGATCGCATTGTCGTCATGCGCACTTGAAACGAAGCCAGCTTCGAACGCCGACGGCGCCAGATACACGCCGCGATCCAGCATGGCATGGAAGAACCGGTTGAAAGCGCCGACATCGGCCTTCGTTGCCTGCTCGTAGCTCTCGACTGTTTCCGACGTAAAGAACAGACCGAACATACCGCCCACGCGATTCACGCTGAAAGGGGTGCCGGTTTCGGCAGCCACGGCGACCAGGCCGTCGGTAAGCAGACGCGTGCGCGCGGCGAGACGTTCGTAGAAGCCTTCTTCGCGGATGAGTTCGAGCATCGCCAGGCCCGCGGCCATCGCCACGGGATTTCCCGACAGCGTGCCTGCCTGGTAGATGGGGCCGGACGGTGCGATCTGCCGCATCAGGTCGCGACGGCCGCCGTATGCGCCCACCGGCATGCCGCCACCGATGATCTTGCCGAAGCAGGTCAGGTCCGGCGTGATGCCGTAATGCGCCTGCGCCCCCCCCAGTGCCACGCGGAAGCCCGTCATCACTTCGTCGAAGATCAGCAGCACGCCATATTGCGTGCACAGGTCGCGCAGTGCCTGCAGATAACCGTCCTTCGGCGGAATGCAGTTCATGTTGCCGGCGACCGGCTCGATGATGAGGCCGGCGATGTCGTTACCTTGCTCGGCGAACAGGACGCGCGCCGCGTCGATGTCGTTATAAGGCAGCGTAAGCGTGAGATCGGCCGAGGCCTTGGGTACGCCGGGGGATGTCGGCACGCCGAAGGTCAGCGCGCCGGATCCGGCCTTCACCAGGAAGCTGTCGCCGTGCCCGTGATAGCAGCCTTCGAACTTCACGATCTTCGATCGATCCGTGGCGCCGCGTGCGAGGCGGATGGCCGACATCGTCGCTTCGGTGCCCGAATT